>NZ_LMEQ01000001.1:1627465-2227698 GCF_001426425.1 Streptomyces sp. Root1310
GAGAAGTGCTCCTTAGAAAGGAGGTGATCCAGCCGCACCTTCCGGTACGGCTACCTTGTTACGACTTCGTCCCAATCGCCAGTCCCACCTTCGACAGCTCCCTCCCACAAGGGGTTGGGCCACCGGCTTCGGGTGTTACCGACTTTCGTGACGTGACGGGCGGTGTGTACAAGGCCCGGGAACGTATTCACCGCAGCAATGCTGATCTGCGATTACTAGCAACTCCGACTTCATGGGGTCGAGTTGCAGACCCCAATCCGAACTGAGACCGGCTTTTTGAGATTCGCTCCACCTCACGGTTTCGCAGCTCTTTGTACCGGCCATTGTAGCACGTGTGCAGCCCAAGACATAAGGGGCATGATGACTTGACGTCGTCCCCACCTTCCTCCGAGTTGACCCCGGCAGTCTCCTGTGAGTCCCCATCRCCCCGAAGGGCATGCTGGCAACACAGAACAAGGGTTGCGCTCGTTGCGGGACTTAACCCAACATCTCACGACACGAGCTGACGACAGCCATGCACCACCTGTACACCGACCACAAGGGGGCGCCTGTCTCCAGACGTTTCCGGTGTATGTCAAGCCTTGGTAAGGTTCTTCGCGTTGCGTCGAATTAAGCCACATGCTCCGCTGCTTGTGCGGGCCCCCGTCAATTCCTTTGAGTTTTAGCCTTGCGGCCGTACTCCCCAGGCGGGGAACTTAATGCGTTAGCTGCGGCACCGACGACGTGGAATGTCGCCAACACCTAGTTCCCACCGTTTACGGCGTGGACTACCAGGGTATCTAATCCTGTTCGCTCCCCACGCTTTCGCTCCTCAGCGTCAGTAATGGCCCAGAGATCCGCCTTCGCCACCGGTGTTCCTCCTGATATCTGCGCATTTCACCGCTACACCAGGAATTCCGATCTCCCCTACCACACTCTAGTCTGCCCGTATCGAATGCAGACCCGGGGTTAAGCCCCGGGCTTTCACATCCGACGCGACAGACCGCCTACGAGCTCTTTACGCCCAATAATTCCGGACAACGCTTGCGCCCTACGTATTACCGCGGCTGCTGGCACGTAGTTAGCCGGCGCTTCTTCTGCAGGTACCGTCACTTTCGCTTCTTCCCTGCTGAAAGAGGTTTACAACCCGAAGGCCGTCATCCCTCACGCGGCGTCGCTGCATCAGGCTTTCGCCCATTGTGCAATATTCCCCACTGCTGCCTCCCGTAGGAGTCTGGGCCGTGTCTCAGTCCCAGTGTGGCCGGTCGCCCTCTCAGGCCGGCTACCCGTCGTCGCCTTGGTGAGCCATTACCTCACCAACAAGCTGATAGGCCGCGGGCTCATCCTTCACCGCCGGAGCTTTTAACCTCCACCCATGCGAGTGGAAGTGTTATCCGGTATTAGACCCCGTTTCCAGGGCTTGTCCCAGAGTGAAGGGCAGATTGCCCACGTGTTACTCACCCGTTCGCCACTAATCCCCACCGAAGTGGTTCATCGTTCGACTTGCATGTGTTAAGCACGCCGCCAGCGTTCGTCCTGAGCCAGGATCAAACTCTCCGTGAATGTTTACCGGTAATCCGGTSSACACCACGAGAGCGGAACAGCCAGGCGGAATAAGCCCGGCCGTTCACAGCGTCCTCGCTGTGTTTTGTTTCAAAGGAACCTCATCCTCGGCTATCACTGCCGGGGACGGGGTATCAACATATCTGGCGTTGATTTTTGGCACGCTGTTGAGTTCTCAAGGAACGGACGCTTCCTTTGTACTCTATCAACATATCTGGCGTTGATTTTTGGCACGCTGTTGAGTTCTCAAGGAACGGACGCTTCCTTTGTACTCRCCCGAGAGACTCTCTCAGRCTTTCCTCCGGGCGCTTCCCTTCGGTCTTGCGTTTCCGACTCTATCAGATCTTTTCTCGACCCGATTTCCTCGGTGCTTTCCAGGTTCCCGCTTTTGTTTCGCGGTTTCCTTTCCGGCGGTTCCGACTTTATCAGAAGTTCCTGGGCGGTCTGACCGGCCATTCATTTTCCGACTTATCGGGGGTGCCTCTGCGGAATCATGGATTCGCGAGGCTCGTAGATACTAACCGCTGCCGACCGGACTCTGTCCAGTTCCAGGCAACTGTTCGAATCTACCTCCCCACGCGCTCCGTGTCAACGGCTTTTGTGGGGCGAAGAGGAGACTAGCAGCCCGGCGGGGCCCTCCGCACATCAGGCGGCCGTCGGCACCTCGGCGCTGCGCTCGGCGGCCTCGAGGTCGCCGGTCTCTCCGGCCCGGACGGCTCTGCCGCCCAGGACATAGACGTATGCGAGGAAGGCGAGCTCGGCTGCGATACCGATGGTGATGCGGGCCCATGTCGGCAGGCCCGACGGGGTGACGAAGCCTTCGATGGCGCCGGAGACGAAGAGGACCAGTGCGAGGCCGATCGCCATGCCGACCGCGGCTCGGCCTTCTTGGGCCAGGGCGGTGCGCCGGGTGCGTGGACCCGGGTCGATGACTGTCCAGCCCAGGCGGAGCCCGGTGCCGGCCGCGACGAAGACCGCGGTCAGCTCGAGCAGGCCGTGCGGGAGGACGAGGCCGAGGAAGGTGTCGAGCCGGCCCGCCGAGGACATGAGGCCGGCCCCGATACCGAGGTTGAGCATGTTCTGGAAGAGGATCCAGAGGACCGGCAGGCCCAGGAAGACGCCCAGGACCAGGCACATCGCGGCGGCCTGGGCGTTGTTCGTCCAGACCTGGGCGGCGAACGCCGCGGCCTGGTGGCTCGAGTAGTACGTCTCGTACAGGCCGCCGGGTCGGGTGAGCTCGCGCAGTTCGTCGGGCGCCGCTATGGAGGACTGGACCTCGGGGTGGGTGCCGATCCACCAGCCCAGGAGGACGGCGACGGCGGTGGACAGGAGTGCGGTGGGCACCCACCAGTGGCGTGACCTGTAGACCGCGGCGGGAAAGCCCTGCGTGAGGAATCGCGTCGCATCGCGCCAGGAGGCGCGACGGGTTCCTGTCACCGCACTGCGCGCGCGTGCCACGAGTTGGGTGAGCCGGCCGGTGAGCTGCGGGTCGGGCGCGCTGGACTGGACCAGGGACAGGTGGGTGGCGGTGCGCTGATAGAGGGTGACGAGTTCGTCGGTCTCGGTGCCGGTGAGGCTGCGCCGGCGGCGCAGGAGGGCGTCGAGACGGTCCCATTCGGCTCGGTGGGCGGAGACGAAGACGTCGAGGTCCATCGGTGTGCCTGCTCCTCGGCTGTTCGTCGGCGGCCGGTGATGGATGTCAGCTTGTCGTACTGCGGCGCGATGTGCCCTCAGCTTGGCAGACTGGCCGTTCTCGGGGTGGCCAGGGAAGGGACGACGGGCGTGAGTGAGCTGGTGACGGGTGAGGCCGTGGCGTTGGAGCTGCGGCCCGCCAGGCTGCCCAGTCGGGCGTTGGCCGTGCTGCTGGACGTGACCGTGGCGTTCGTGGTCTACGTCGTCGTGAGCATCGCTCTGGTGGCGGCTACGGCTTCCCTGGACGAGGCGGCGCAGATCGCGCTGTCGATCGCGACGTTTCTGCTGGTGCTGGTGGGCGGGCCGATCGCGGTGGAGACGCTCAGCCATGGGCGGTCGCTCGGGAAGATGGCGTGTGGGCTGCGGGTGGTGCGGGACGACGGTGGGCCGATCCGGTTCCGGCACGCGTTGGTGCGGGGCGCCCTGGGTGTGGTGGAGATTCTGCTGACGATCGGGGTGGTGGCCTGTATCGCCTCGCTCGTGTCGGCGCGGGGGCGCCGGCTCGGGGATGTCTTCGCCGGGACGCTGGTGGTGCGGGAGCGGGTGCCCGTGGCGCGGAACGGTTTCGTGCCACCGCCTCCGCCGTGGTTGGCGGGGCGGTTCCAGTCGGTTGATCTTTCGTCGGTGCCGGACGGCTTGTGGCTGGCGGTGCGCCAGTACCTGGGGCGGATGAACCAGCTGGACCCGCAGGTCGGCTGGGCGATGGCGGCGCGGCTGGCCGGAGATCTCGCCGCGCGCACGGGGACGCCGGTACCGCAAGGGGTGCCGGCGGCCGCCTATCTGGCGGCGGTGGTGCAGGAGCGCCAGGTCCGGGAGGCGCGGCGGGCCTTCGGGAACGGTCCGGTGGCGGGGTGGCCCGGGGGTCAGGGTGGGGCCGGAGGCCTGGGCGGTGCGCCCGGGGTCTACGGCCCGCCGATGCCGTACGGACAGCCCACGCCATACGGCCCGCCGACGCCGCACGGGCTGCCCGTGCCGTACGGGCAGCCCGTGCCGCCGGTGTCGTACGCGCCGTCGTACGGGCCGCCTGTGGTGCACGGGCCTGCTGCGGAGCAGTCGTCCGCTGTGGCTGCTGGGGCTCCGTCGGCGGACGCGGGACGGCCCGGGGGGCCGGTGCAGGAGTCGCCTGACGAACCGTCGCAGGGGCCTGCCACGGGGTTCGCGCCGCCGGCGTAGCCCCGCCCGGGTGGGGCCACCAGGAGTGGCGTCAGTCGAAGGTCGACGGGGGTGTTTCGAGGTCTTCGAGCTCGATGCCGGGGGCTGCGAGGACGACGTCGCCGGTGATGTGCACCATGTGCTGTTCCCCGGTGTCCAGGGCTGTGACCTGGTATTCGTCCACGGTCAGGGGGCCGTTGTCAGTGGCGTGTGTTTCTCTTCTCAGCAAGGCCCAGGACTGGTCCACGGTGCGCGGGGCGAGGACCGGATCGGTGAAGGCCACGAGGCGTACTCGGGTCGCCGGGGAAGAGGGGGACGAGGAGGGGGTGAGGCGGAGGAGCCGGCTGGTGGCGATGAGGAATGCGGGGGATGTGCCGGTGAAGGCGTGGGCGGGGACGTTGCCTTCTGTGGCCTGAGTGCCGGTGGGGTCGGTGCGCACCCAGGTGACGCCGTCGAGGGCTGCGCCGCGGACCTGCCAGCTGCTCGCGTGGAGTTCGAGGCGGAGGGGGCGGCCGAGGTCGTCGAGGGTGAGATCGACGGAGCCGGAGTGTTCGCCGGCGGGGGTGGTCAGTCGGGAGACGTAGCGCCAGCCGGAGGGGCCGGGGGCGCATTGGAAGTGCTCGTGTGCGAGGGGGGTGTGATCGTGCGGATCGTGGAGCGAATATCGGCCGCGGGGCATCGGGGTCCTGGGGTGTGACGGGCTGGTCGGGTCCGTCTCGACGGGTCGGCCAGCCAGGCTGACGGCCGGTCCGGCCGTGGGCCGAAGGGGCAGGCCCCCGGCACGGGGGTGCGGGGGCCTGCCTCGGAGGAGCTACCTGGTGCTGAGGAGCGCGTCAGTGCACGGGCGCGTCTTCAGCGGGTGGAGCCGTGGACTCAGTAGCGGTAGTGGTCCGACTTGTAGGGACCCTCGACCTCGACACCGATGTACGCGGCCTGCTCGGGACGCAGGGTGGTCAGCTTGACGCCGAGGGCGTCCAGGTGGAGACGGGCGACCTTCTCGTCGAGGTGCTTGGGCAGCACGTAGACGTCGACCGGGTACTCGTCGGGCTTGGTGAACAGCTCGATCTGGGCCAGCGTCTGGTCCGCGAAGGAGTTGGACATCACGAACGACGGGTGACCGGTGGCATTGCCCAGGTTCAGGAGACGGCCCTCCGACAGCACGATGAGGACCTTGCCGTCGGGGAACTTCCAGGTGTGGACCTGCGGCTTGACCTCGTCCTTGACGATGCCCGGGATCTTCGCCAGACCGGCCATGTCGATCTCGTTGTCGAAGTGGCCGATGTTCCCCACGATCGCCTGGTGCTTCATCCTGGCCATGTCGGAGGCCATGATGATGTCCTTGTTGCCGGTCGTGGTGACGAAGATGTCGGCCGTCTCGACGACCTCGTCCAGGGTGGTCACCTGGTAGCCGTCCATCGCTGCCTGGAGCGCGCAGATCGGGTCGATCTCCGTGACGATGACCCGGGCACCCTGGCCGCGCAGCGACTCCGCGCAGCCCTTGCCGACGTCGCCGTAGCCGAAGACGACCGCGGTCTTGCCGCCGATCAGGACATCGGTGGCGCGGTTGATGCCGTCGATCAGGGAGTGCCGGCAGCCGTACTTGTTGTCGAACTTCGACTTGGTGACCGCGTCGTTGACGTTGATCGCCGGGAACAGCAGGCTGCCGTCGCGGTGCATCTCGTACAGACGGTGCACACCCGTCGTGGTCTCCTCGGTGACACCGCGGATCTCCGACGCGAGCCGCGTCCACTTCTGCGAACCCTCGGTGATGGTCCGGTTCAGCAGCTCCAGGACGACCCGGTGCTCGTCGTTCTCGGCCGTGTCGGCCGGGGGAACCTTGCCGGCCTTCTCGTACTCCACACCCTTGTGGACCAGCAGGGTGGCGTCACCGCCGTCGTCCAGGATCATGTTCGGGCCGCCGGTGGGGCTGCCCGGCCAGGTCAGCGCCTGCTCCGTGCACCACCAGTACTCCTCCAGCGTCTCGCCCTTCCAGGCGAACACCGGGACACCCTGCGGGTCGTCGGGGGTGCCGTTCGGGCCGACCGCGATCGCGGCGGCCGCGTGGTCCTGGGTGGAGAAGATGTTGCAGGACACCCAGCGGACCTCGGCGCCCAGGGCGACCAGGGTCTCGATCAGCACGGCGGTCTGCACCGTCATGTGCAGCGAGCCCATGATCCGGGCGCCGGCCAGCGGCTGGGTGGCGGCGAATTCCTTGCGGATCGCCATCAGGCCGGGCATCTCGTGCTCGGCGAGGGTGATCTCCTTGCGGCCGAAGGCGGCCAGGGAGAGATCGGCGACCTTGAAGTCCTGTCGCTTGTCGACAGTCGTCATAGTGAGCTGCTCCTCGGGGTTTTGGTCGAGAGAGTGGAGTACGGCTGGTCTGCGCGGCGGCGGACACAGGGGTGCCCGATGAAGGGCATGGGCATGCCCGAGTGCGCGCAGCGCAGTCCGTCGGAGGCCCTCTCTCCCTCGGACGGTCCGTACCGGGACCGCCCGACCGCCATCAGCAGCGACGTCTGGCTCCGTTCCAAGCTACACCGGAGTGGCGGGGCGGCCCCAGTCCACCTCCGATCAGATCGAGCCGATCGCGATCAGGAATGTACTGGGGCTGAGGGGCTGAGGGGCTGAGGGGCTGGGGAGGGCGAGGGGGCGGAGGAAGGGACGGCGGGTGGAACGGCGGCAGGGCCCGCCTGGTGTGGGGCGGGCCCTGCCGGGGTGGTACGGGTCAGTGCTCGGTCGGGTGCTGGGCGGGGCCGCCCGGGGTCGCCTCGCGGTCGGAGCCCTTGGCGGCCTCGGCCTCGCTGTAGATGTCGGGCTCGAGGTAGATGACACGGGCGATGGGGACCGCGGTGCGGATGCGGGCCTCGGCGGCGTTGATGGCGGTGGCGACCTGGGAGGCCGTGTCGTCGTGCTGGACGGCGATCTTGGCGGCGACCAGGAGTTCCTCGGGGCCGAGGTGGAGGGTGCGCATGTGGATGACGCGGGTGACGGTGTCGCCGTCGACGACCGCCGCCTCGATCTTCCGCACGTCTTCGGCGGTCGCGGCCTCGCCGAGCAGGAGGGACTTGGTCTCGGCGGCCAGGACGAGCGCGATGAGGACGAGGAGGACACCGATGCAGAGCGTGCCGATGCCGTCCCAGACACCGTCGTCGGTGAGCAGTGCCAGGCCGACGCCACCGAGCGCGAGGATCAGGCCGACGAGGGCGCCGAGGTCCTCCAGGAGGACCACCGGAAGCTCGGGGGCCTTGGCCCGGCGGACGAACTCCGTCCAGGAGTGTTCGCCCCGCAAGGGATTGGACTCCCTGATGGCGGTGCGGAAGGAGAAGCCCTCGGCGATGATCGCGAAGACGAGGACGCCGACCGGCCAGTACCAGTGCTCGATCTCGTGCGGGTGCTTGATCTTCTCGTAGCCCTCGTAGATGGCGAACATGCCGCCGACCGAGAAGAGGACGATGGAGACGAGGAAGGCGTAGATGTAGCGCTCGCGGCCGTAGCCGAAGGGGTGTTGCGGGGTGGCCTCGCGCTGGGCCTTCTTGCCGCCCACGAGGAGCAGGGCCTGGTTGCCGGAGTCGGCGAGCGAGTGCACGCCTTCGGCGAGCATCGACGACGAGCCGCTGAACGCGAACGCCACGAACTTCGATGCCGCGATCGCGAGGTTGGCCCCCAGTGCCGCCACGATCGCCTTGGTGCCGCCTGACGCGCTCATGTTTTCGCGTTGTCCCTTCGCCTACGTGCGTACGCCGTGCAGGGCGGGGCCGACTTCGGCTTTGCCCGTCCTTTGCCGGGGGGCCATTCTTGCAGCCCTGTTCGGCAGCGGTGCGTCAGGTCGTCACGACGGGAGTCATACGACGACCGTGGCCCGGAAGACCGTACCCGCCCCGCCCACTTCGGCCTTGTGCCCCGCGGGGACGAAGACAGACGTGCCGGGCGTCAGCGCGTGCTCGCCCGCTCGGACGGTGCCCGCGGTGCAGAGCAGGATCTGCGGGGTGGGGAGGGTGAGGTCGTGGGCGGCGGCGCCCGGCGGGAGGACGTAGCGCGACAGGCGGAACTCGTCGATGGGGGTGTCGTAGACCTCTTCGCCGTCCGGGGCGGCCTCGGGGCGCAGGACGCCGGGGTCCGCGGGCTCGAAGCGGACGATGCGCAGGAGTTCGGGGACGTCGACGTGCTTGGGGGTGAGGCCGCAGCGCAGGACGTTGTCGGAGTTGGCCATGATCTCGACGCCGAGGCCGTCGAGGTAGGCGTGCGGGATGCCGGCGCCGAGGAACAGGGCCTCGCCGGGCTGGAGTCGGACGTGGTTCAGCAGCATCGCGGCGATGACGCCGGGGTCGCCGGGGTAGTGGTGGGCGATGCCGGCGTAGGGGGCGTAGTCGCCACCGAGGCGGTCGCAGGCGGCCGCCGCCTGGGCGACCGTGTGGGCCATCTCCTCGCGGTCGGCGGTGAGGATCGCGGTGAGGACCTCGCGCAGGGCGGCTTCCTCCGGCTGGGCGTGCAGCAGGTCGACGTACGGCTTGAGGGAGTCGACGCCGAGGCCGTCCAGCAGGTCGGCCGCGTGCGAGGGGGCGCGGAAGCCGCACAGTCCGTCGAACTCGGTGAGGGCGCAGATGAGTTCGGGCTTGTGGTTGGCGTCCTTGTAGTTGCGGTGCGGTGCGTCGACGGGGATGCCGCGGCGCTCCTCGTCCGCGTAACCCTCCTTGGCCTGTGCCAGGTCGGGGTGGACCTGGAGGGAGAGGGGGGCGCCGGCGGCGAGGATCTTGAGGAGGAAGGGGAGGCGGGGGCCGAACTTGGTGACCGTCGCCGCGCCGAGTTCCTGGTGCGGATCGGACGCGATGATCTCGACGAGGGTGCCTCGGTCGGTGCGTGAGGGTGCGCCCGGGTGGGCGCCCATCCACATCTCGGCCTGCGGTTCGCCGGTGGGCTCGGTGCCGAGCAGGTGCGGGATCGCGGTGGGGGAACCCCAGGCGTAGGGGCGGATGGTGTTGTCGAGGCGGTCCATGCGGTTCTCTCTGCCTGCCGGTCGGGTCTGCCGGTCGGTCTGCCGGTGTGGAGGTCTGCCGGTTCGTACGTCTGGGAGGTCTAGCGGTCCGTAGGTCTGTGAGCTCTAGCGGTCCGTAGGTCTGTGAGCTCTAGCGGTCCGTAGGTCTTTCTGCCGTCTGTCGCGCGTCGTCAGCCGTTTGTCGTCAGCCGTTTGTCGTCAGCCGTTTGTCGTCCGCCGCCTGGTGTCCGCGGTCTGGCGTCCGCCGTCCGGTGTCAGCCGTATATGGTCCACCGTCTGATGTCCGCCGTCTGGCGTCCGCCGCCTGGTATCTCGTGATTCTCGGGCGACGGACGGGTCGAGTCCGGATCGTCAGGATCCTGAGGCGAGGGCCAGGTAGACGGCGGCGAAATCCGTGGTGGCGATCAGTTCGGCGAGGGTGACGAGGGCGTCGCCCGCCTCGGGCTCGAGTTCGCTGATCGGCGTGTCGTGGCTGAGGGCCAGTTCGCGGGCGGCCGAGGCGGCGGTGAGGCCGCCGATCGGACGGTCGCGCAGCAGCACCACGCGCGCGTGCAGCGCGGGCGCTTCCTCGACGCGGTCGCGGAAGAAGTCGTCCGGGTCGGCGCTGGCGGCGAGGGGGCCGGCGAGGATCGCGTTGTGTTCGGCGAGGGCCTGCGGGAGTTCGGCCACCAGGGCGGGGCGCCCGGCGAGTTCGGCGAGGGCGGCGGCGAAGCGGCGGCCCGCCGGGCCGGCCGAGGTGCCTTCGGTCCAGATCACCGGGAGGGAGTCGGCGAGTTCGCCGGCCAGGGTCTTCGCCGGGTTGCTGTAGGCCGCGACGGCGGGGCCGCAGCGTTCGGCGACCTGGTCGAGCCGGTCGGCGACCCGTTCGAGCTCCTCGGGCGGGGCGGAGAGCAGGGCGACGCGGTCGAGGAGGGCGAGGAGGGGGGTGAGCAGGGCCCAGAGGATTCCGGGGGCGGAGGCGGCGTCCGGTACTCCCTCGTCCTGTTCGTACGGCGCGGTCGCGAGCGGCACGAACAGTCCGTGGGCGGCGCCGGCCGCTTCGGTGAGCGGGGAGTCGGCGGGGGCCACCGCGGCGACCGTGCAGCCGCGGCGGTAGGCCTGTTCGGCGAGGAGGGAGAGGCCGGGCTCGCTGCCGTCGGGGGTGGCGATGAGGAGGAGGTCCACGGAGCCCGCCCAGCCTGGCAGTTCCCAGCGCAGGGCGCCTGCGGCGGGGGCGACGCCGGTGGGTGTCAGTCGGATGACGGGGCAGGCGGCGCCGGCGAGCGTGCCGAGGAGGTCGGCGACGCAGGTGGCCGCCGCACCGGGGCCCGCGATGAGGATCGCGCGGGGGCGGCCGTCCGGCTGGAGGTCGTGGACACCGGCCTCGGCCGCGTACCGGGCGGCGGTGCGGACGCGGGCGCCGGCTTCGGCCGCTCCGCGCAGGAGGGCCCGGTGATCGGCCTCGGCCAGGGCCTCCGGCGTGTCGAGCAGCGAGTCGTCGAGCATGTCGGCAGTCTCCGATCGCCTGGGGCGTCGTCGGTTTGCGGGCCGGGTGGGGTGTGGCGGGGCGTCGCCCGGGAGGCCTGGTGCTCGGCACCGGGCGCGGCCGGGCGCCGGGGTGCTCGGGCGCCGGGGCGCTCGGGCCGGGACGGCAGCCGGCTCGGGGGCGGCGCCTTGTCCCGTCGCGCGGCACGGTGTGGGGTCGCGCGGAGCGCTGTTACGCGGGGCGGCGGGCCTCGTCGACGAGGAGGACGGGGATGCCGTCGCGGACGGGGTATGCCAGGCCGCAGTCCTGGCCCGTGCAGATCAGCTCCGTGTCCTGCTCCTCCAGGGGGGAGTGGCAGGCGGGGCAGGCGAGGATCTCCAGGAGGCCGGCTTCGAGCGGCATGGGGTGTCCCTTCGGGGGTGTGCGGATGTGCCTGGTCAGGGTACCGCTGGTGGCGTTGGGGCGTGGGGGTTGAGCGAGACGGGGCGGGGGGTGGGAGGGGGCGCGCGTGGGACGGGGCTGATGATCGGCCCGTCGGGGCGTCGGGGGCCTCGGGCTTTGGGCCCCGGCCGCCCTTGCCCTTTCCCACCTCCGGAGGCTTGGCCCCTTCGACCCCCTGGAGATTTCGCCCCCATTAACCCCTTTTCCAGCCGTGCGCTGCCCCCTCGAGCCTCCGCCACGCCTTGTGACGCCCTGCTGGGCCTGCTGGGCCTGCTGGGCCTGCTGGGCCTGTTGGGCCTTCAGGCTCGGATGATGGCCAGTGCCTCGTCGCGGATCTTGGCCATCGTGGGCTCGTCGCGCGCTTCCGCGTTGAGACGGAGGAGCGGCTCCGTGTTGGAGGGGCGGACGTTGAACCACCAGTCGGTGGCGGTGACAGTCAGGCCGTCGAGTTCGTCCAGGGTGACGTCCTCGCGGTCGCCGTAGGCCGCCTTGATCGCGGCGATGCGGTCCGCCTGGTCGGCGACGGTGGAGTTGATCTCGCCGGAGCCGGTGTAGCGGTCGTACTCCGCGACCAGGGAGGAGAGCGGGCCGTCCTGGCCGCCGAGGGCCGCGAGGACGTGCAGGGCGGCCAGCATGCCCGTGTCGGCGTTCCAGAAGTCCTTGAAGTAGTAGTGCGCGGAGTGCTCGCCGCCGAAGATCGCGCCGGAGCGGGCCATCTCCGCCTTGATGAAGGAGTGGCCGACCCGGGTGCGGACAGGGGTGCCGCCGTGCTCCTTCACCACCTCCGGGACGGACCAGGAGGTGATCAGGTTGTGGATGATCGTGCCCCGGCCGCCGTTGCGGGCGAGCTCGCGGGCGGCCACCAGGGCCGTGATCGCGGACGGGGGGACCGGCTCGCCCCGCTCGTCCACGACGAAGCAGCGGTCGGCGTCCCCGTCGAAGGCGAGGCCGAGGTCGGCGGACTCCTCGCGGACGCGCTTCTGTAGGTCCACAAGGTTCGCCGGGTCCAGCGGGTTGGCCTCGTGGTTGGGGAAGGTGCCGTCGAGCTCGAAGTACATGGGGACGAGCGTCAGGGGCAGGCCGTCGAAGACCGTGGGGACGGTGTGGCCGCCCATGCCGTTGCCCGCGTCGACCACGACCTTCAGGGGGCGGACGGCGGTCAGGTCGACGAGTGCGCGGAGGTGCGCCGCGTAGTCCTTCAACGTGTCGGCGGTGGTGATCGTTCCCGGGGTCGGGGCCGGCGCGGGGGCTCCCGAGTCCATCCAGCGTTCCACCAGTTCGCGGATCTCCGTCAGGCCCGTGTCCTGGCCGACCGGGGCGGCCCCCGCGCGGCACAACTTGATGCCGTTGTACTGGGCCGGGTTGTGCGAGGCCGTGAACATGGCGCCTGGCAGGTCGAGCGCGCCCGAGGCGTAGTAGAGCTGGTCCGTCGAGCAGAGGCCGATCTCGGTGACGTGTACGCCGAGGGCCGCCGCCCCGCGCGCGAAGGCGCCGGTCAGGACGGGCGAGGAAGGGCGCATGTCGTGGCCGACGACGATCGCCTCGGCTCCGGTCACCCGGGCGAACGCGGCGCCGAAGAGCTCGGCCAGCGTCTCGTCCCACTGGTCCGGGACCACCCCGCGTACGTCGTACGCCTTCACGATCTGTGACAGATCAGCAGCCACGGCCAGCCTTCCTGGAGTCTGTAGGTCACCACAAACTACCCGGGCCGGTTCACCGCCCGCGGTGGGGCCGCCGAGTGGACCCACAGACGTAACCGCTCCGCCATGATCCGCCGTCGTCCGAGGTGGGGCCGCTACGTCAGCATCCAGTCCGGTACGGGTGAGCTCTGCCCGACCACGATCAGGCATCACAGGAGGCACATCACAAGGAGCAGTCCGAGGCTCCAACGGGAGCACCTTGCGCAGCAGGTCGCCCCCCCCCCGGCCCGCGAGGCCGGCTGCGGCGCAGGCGAGGGCGAGGGCGAGGTTCTGCGGCGAGATCATCTTGCCGAGGACGCCGCCGGAGCTGTTGTCGCCGGCCGGCAGCTCCTGGGAGAGACCGGTCTCGCGGGCCGCGGTGACCGGGAGGGAGCCGAAGAGCGCGTTGGCTGAGGTGTCCGAGCCGGAGACGGCGACGCCGAGCGAGCCCAGCACGAGAGGGAAAGGCCAGCCCGCGCCGGCCGCCGCCACGAAGTGGCCGATCGTGACGGCCTGTCCGGAGAGGTTCATGGCGTGGGCAAGGGCCAGGACCGAGGTCAGGGTGAGGATCGCGTAACTCAACTCGTGCACTGTCGCGGCCCGTTCCCTGCGCGCCACGCGCGCGTGGATGCCGGAGTACGGCCGCGGCGCCGATCCCGGCCAGCAGGACGAGGGTGCCGCCCGTCGAGACGACCGGCCAGGTGAAGAGGTTGCCGCCGACCGGATTCCCGTCCGGGGTACCCCCGTTGAGCAAGGGCCGATCGAAGGTCCGGGTGACCCGCGCGAGCCGGCTTGACAGAGGGGATCTGGGCCACCGAAGCCACGACGATCAGCGCGTAGGGGTGTAGGCGCGCACGACCTCGGCGCGCGGGCCCCGTTCGTCCAACTCCTCGCTGCGGGTGCCCGTCAGCACCGAAGCGCGCACCGCTTCAGGGACGTACGGGCACGCGCGTGTGCGGTACGTCGGCCCAGCCGCGAGGCCCGCCAAGGCGGCGCTGATGTCGGCGAGTTGCGCGGAGGTGTAGTCGGAGGCGGCGAACTGGGCTACAGCGCAGGCGGTTCCGCGGGCAGGGCGGGAACCCGGGCCTCGCGCAGACCTCGTCGGACGTTCACCAGGCCGGCCAGGACGAGCGGCACGACGAGGGTGAGCAACGGCGTCTGACAGTCCGCCACCGAGGCCACGCTGTCCAGCGGCAGGTCGGTGACGCATACGGCGAGGCAGGCCACGAGGACGGCGGCCGACAGACCCGTCGGTCCCGCCGGATGGGCCTTGAGGCGGACGCCGCCGAGCAGGATAGGACGATCACCAGGGGCAGGGCCGTGACGAGGGCGGACAGGCCGAGCGAGTCGGCGACAGGTTGCGGTTCCTGCACGTACACGGGCGTCCCCCGATACCGATCACGCTTCCGGTCGCTCTTCCGGTCCCGCGCTTCCGATGACGCCGACGGTCACGTGCGCGATGGCGAGGGCGACGACGAGGGCGGTCGCCTTACGGCCGTTCCGCTGGTCGCGTGGGCGGTCGCGATTCCGGCCGCCGTGCCGGGCGGGCTTCCGGTCACGCTTCCGTCATGCGGAAAGCGATTTCTGGTTCTTCGGCCGAACGGAATGGTCGTGTCCGCGACAACGGCGCGTCGCTGGGTGTGCACCGGTCCGTGCGGACGAGAGGGGAGACCGGCTCAGTTGTCCGGCGAGCGCAGCACCCGCAGGTGGCCGCGGCGTGCGACCTCCATCGGGTCGATCGCGCGGGAGCCGCCGGGCCCAGCCGCGCGTCCCTGCGGGCGGGCCGCCTCACGGACGGCGTTGGCAAGGGCTTCCAGGTCGTCACCACTGGGGCGCGCGGGAGCCGAACCGTCGAGGAGCCGGACGACTTCCCAGCCGCGCGGGGCGGTGAGGCGCTCGGAATGCTCGGCGCACAGGTCGTAGCAGTGGGGTTCGGCGTAGGTCGCGAGCGGGCCGAGGACCGCGGTCGAGTCGGCGTAGACGTACGTCAGCGTCGCGACGGCGGGTCGGCCGCAGGCAGTTCGCGAACAGCGACGTACAGGGCTCACGACGTTGGACGGTACCGCACTCTTGAGCGGGCCGCGACGACTCTCCACCAGGTCACTCCACCGTGTCGGGTTGTGAAACGCCCCACGCGCCTCTCCAGTCATACCCCGCTGACCTGCGCGAACACCAGTCCCTAAACACACGAAGGCCTCGGCCCGTGGTCACCACTCGACACAAACGGCATCAATTGCGATGAGTTCGCCGGTCCCGGAGAGATACGGAATCGAGCCCAACGTTGGCTGGAATGGTCATCCCGCGACATGCGCGGCACGGCGGCCGTCGGCGGCGGCCGGGCTGCCGTGTGGGGCCGGGCACCGGATCGCTGCGGGGACTACGCTTCAGTAGTGATGGACAGCCCCGTACCGCCCCCCGCCGCAGGCCCCGGACCCCGTCGTCGCGACCGCCACGGCCGGGGCATGCGGGGGCCGATCGCGCCGCCCCAGGTTCCGTTGGCCGCAAGCCGTGCCGATGTGTTCGCGGATCTCGTGCAGGATTCCGTGGAACGGCTGGAGCGGCGGTGGCCGCAGCTCGCCGACATGGACTTCATGGTGCTGGAGGTGCCGCGTCTGGACGCGGCGCCGGAGCCGTGGAACGACGAGGCGGTCCCGCTGGGCGGGACGATTCCCGCGCGCGAGGGCGGGCGGGCACGGGTCGTCGTCTACCGGCGGCCGGTCGAGATCCGCACCAAGGGGCGCGACGAGCGGGCCGCGTTGGTGCACGAGGTGGTCGTCGAGCAGGTCGCGGAGCTGCTGGGGCTGACTCCGGAGACGGTGGATCCGCGCTACGGCGAGGACTGAACCCCTCACCCCGCGCCGTCTCCCCCGCCCCCCTTACGAGGTACCTCGACAGCCTTTCCGGGTTACTTCTGCAGCACCGCGACGTTCTCGTCGGCCTCCGGGACCGCCACCGTGCCGCGGTCGTCCGGGAGGGTCTGGATCGTGAAGCCCGGGACGCCCTCCGTGGTGGCCGTCAGGGTGCGGGAGGCGTAGACCGGGGTGTCCGTGAGGGGTTCCACGGTCAGCGCGTAGGTGCCCTTCAGGCCGGCGGGTACGGGGAGTTCGACCTCCTGCGTGGTGCCGGCCTTGACCGTGTACGTCTGGGACGCGGCCGTGCCGCCGCCACTGCCAGCGGACGCGGTGACCTTGACCTTGGCGGTGCCCTTGGGGGCCGTCAGGGAGAGGGTGGAGCCCTTGGCGCTGTTGCCGACGGCGGACGCGCGCGTGCCGACCGGGGCGGTGGCGGTGATGAACGCCGACTCCTGCTGGGCGCCCTTGCCGCGCAGGACCCGGACGGCCGCGACGACGGGCACCGACTGGTCCGTCGGGGTCAGGACCAGCGAGCCCGCCTCCCCGCGCGTGACGTCACCGAGGTCGACCGAGGCCGTCATGCCCGCCTTGACGTGCAGCGTCTCGTGTCCGGCCGGGGTGATCAGACCCGAGGGGGAGGCGAGTTGGACCTTCAGGTCGGCGTCCGCGTCACCCGGCGCGTAGGCGATGAGGCGGACGGCGGTGGCGTCCTTGGGGATGCCGGGGACGACCTGGGTGCCCGCGGGGTCGGTGGAGGCGGCCAGCCAGTCCCCGCCGAGCTTCTCGTCCAGGGCCTGGACGGCGGCTCCCACCCGGCCGCTGCGGACGTTGACGTGGACGGTGAGGTCCTCCTGCTTCTCGCCGGTGAGCGTGGACAGCAGGATCGGCTCGCTGGAGTGCGCCGGGATCGTGATGCCCTCCCCCACCGTGGTCTGGAGGGCGCCGTCCTTGCCGTAGAGCTCGATGTCGGCGACGGCGGCGGAGTCGTCCGGATTGGTGAGGTGGACGTAGTCCGTGCGGTCGGCGACGGTGCTGACGCCCGGGAACCAGAACTCGGTGTCCGGCGCGGTGCAGGTGACGCCCTGGAGGCCGCGGCCGCTGCCCGCGGTGACCTCGGTGGTCTCCTGGACGGTCCAGCCGGGCGCGAACTTCCCCTCGGCGGTGCCCAGCAGTGCGGGCGTCTCGCCGCCGGAGGTCTCGCCGACGGCCGGGGTGCCGGGCGCCTTGGGCGTGACGACGGGCTTCGTCGCCTTCTTCTTGTCGCTCGCCTTGTCGGTCGTCTTGTCCGTCGTCTTGCTGTCCGTCTCGCTGTCCGTCTTGTCGGTCGTCGCGGGCGCCGACTCCGCGGTGGCTGCCAGGAGTTCGGCCGTGCCGTCGCCGTCCGTGCCCTTGGTGACGGGCGTGAAGGACGTGTAGGACGTGTCGGCGAGGTCGGACGTACTGGGCGAGGGGCAGAGCAGGCTCGTGCGCTCCACGGGCAGTTCGGCGGCCGCCTGGGCGGTGTCGGCGGGGGCCGCGTCCGGCTGGTTGAGCGTGGCGAACCCGGTGACCGCGGCGAGCGCGGCCGTGCCGGCGATCAGGGACAGGGTGGTGCGGTTCACTGCTGGCTCCCGTCGGGGCGCTCGTTGCCGGTGCCGTGGGGGTGCCGGTCCGGGTCGTAGGCGGGGTCGTAGCCGCCCTGGTCGTAGGCCGACGGGTCGTAACCCTGCTGCTGCTGGTAGGTCGGGTCGTACGGCGCCTGCTGAGCCTGGCCGTCGTAGGCGTACGGGTCGTACTGGCCGGCCTGGTAGGGGTCGTAGGCCTGCTGGTCGTAGCCGCCCGCCGGATACTGCTGGGCGCCCTGGTACTGCTCGCCCGTGTATCCGCCGTACTCGGCGTCCGCGTAGCCCGCCCGGTCGCCGCCCCACTCCCCGCCCTGCGCGTCCGGGGGGACTCCCATGTCGTACGACTGCTGCTGAGGAATCGCGACCGGGGACTCCTCCTGCGGCGCGGACGGGAACTCCTCCTGGTGGCCGGGCGCTTCGGCCTCGGCCTCGGCCTGGGCGCGCAGGCGGCGGGCGCGGCGGCCCTCGCCGTCGACCGCCTGGGCCGGGACCGGCTCCTCCTCGGGAAGGTCGTCGTCGACGTCGCGGCGGCGGCCGGGGAGGGCGAGGACGACGAGGACGAGAGCGAGGAAGCCCTGCGCCCACAGCCAGACGGTGTGGGTGAACGGGTCGTCGTAGGTGACGTCCAGCTTCCCGCCGGATGCCGGGAGTTCGAAGCCCTGGGCCCAGCCGTCGACGGTGGTGGGGGTGAGGGGCTTGCCGTCAAGGGTGGCCGTCCAGCCTTCGGCTGCGGTGTCGGCCAGGCGCAGGACGCGGCTGCCGGAGCCGTCGGGGACGGTGGTGTGGATGTCGACGGGGCCCGCGGCGACCGGGGTCGCGGTGCCCTTGCCGGAGGCGGCGACGACGGCCGCGCGGGAGACCTCCTGATCGACCCGCCACAGGGCACTGCCGTTCTGCTGGCTGAGCCGCTTCAGGCCGGGTGTGGCGTCCAGGACGCGGGTGACATCGCGGGGCGCGCCCTTGTGGACGAGGACGTAACCCACGGCGAACTTGCCGAGCTGGTCGGCCTGGTCGGCGCCGGAGCCGGCGACGAGATTGGCGACGACCTTGTCGAGCTGCTTGTTCTCGCCGTCGGCCGCGGCGAGTTCGGCGTCGCCGAGGCGGGCGCCGGAGCCGCGGACCAGCATGTAGGCGACGTGGGCGGCGGAGTCGCTGTCGAGGACGAGGGTGCGGGCCTGGTCGCGGTTGCCGGCCTCCTCGGCGACGAACGCGGGCACCTGTACGGGGTCGCGGCGCTCCAGGGGGCCGTCGGCGCCGCCGATCATCCAGCCGGCGGCGACCAGCAGCGGACCGGCGGCCGAGGCGAAGGCGATGAGGGCGGCGACCGGCTGGCGCCAGCCGAAGCTCTGCTCGGCGACCCGCGTGCGTGCCCCGTCGGCGCCGATGACGGCGGCGGCGAGGAGGGCGATGCCGTAGACGAGGGTGGCGGGCCCGGCCCAGGTGGAGCCGTTGGACAGGGCCGCGAAGACGAGGCCCACGAGGGCGACCGCCCAGGCCGCCCAGACACCGAAGTGGCGCTCGGAGCGCAGCAGCGCGGCCAGCGCGGCCAGCACGATGCCGATGAGCATCAGGCCGTCGACGGTGCCGGGGCCGCCGGGGCTGGCGCCGAGCAGGTCGAGCGCGGTGGCGGTCGACGCGCCGTAGTCGAGACCGGCCTCGGTGAAGAAGCCGAACGGCAGCAGGGACAGCGACCAGGGCGCGAGGATCAGCAGGGGGGTGCCCAGCTGGGCCAGGAAGCGCAGGCCGTAGGCGGTGATCTCGCGACGGCGGACGGCCAGGACCGCGATGCCGAGGACGAGCGCGAGGGGCCAGACGATCGGCGTGAACGCGGTGGTGATCGTCAGCAGCAGCGCGTACGCCCAGGTGGCGCGCCAGCTGCCGCGGGCGCCGGACGCGTGCGTCAGGCCGCTCGCGGCGACGCCCGCGCGGGCGATGAGCGGCAGCAGGACGGCGAGGACGGCGGTGCCGACCCGGCCGCCGGCGAGGGCGCCGGTGGCGGCGGGCAGGAAGGCGTAGACGACGGCCGCCCAGGCCCTTAGCAGGCGTGACTCGACGAGCGGCCGGGAGGCGAAGTAGGCGGCGAGGCCGGCCAGCGGCACCGAGCAGACGAGCAGCACGGTGAGGGCGAGTCCGGTCGAGCCGAACAGCAGGGTGGCCAGCGTCGCGATGATCGCGAGATAGGGCGGGGCGGACGGGGTGCCGCCCGCGCCGATCGGATGCCAGGCGTCGAGGTAGCGCGACCACAGCTCGGAGGCGTCGGCGGGGGCGGGCAGCAGGGCGCCGCCCGCGAGCGCGCCACCGCCGAGGAGGTTGCGGCAGGCGACCAGGGAGACGAGCAGCAGGACCAGGAAGAGCACCGGGCCGGGCTTGCGCGCGATGCGCTTGAGGCGGGCGAACTGCTCGATCTCGAGGAAGTCGGCGTCGTCACCGCCGGGTCCCGACTCGACGGCACCGCCGTGCCGGCCCGCGCCGGACACGGCTTCGGGGTCGGAGGAGCCGAAGAAGTCGCCGGCGACCTGTTCGACGGTGGCCCGCACCGTCGCGCCGGGGGGCGGGAACAGGGGGCGCAGCTCATCCTTGTCGACGGCCGGCTTCCCGCGCCTGCGCCGCCCGGCGATGATCCGCTCGGGTCGCAGCAGGGTGCCCAGCAGACCGCGGATCTCGTCGACGGCCTGTCCGGGGACCTTGCCGACGAGGTAGGCGACGGTCCGCAGCAGGGTGCCGAGGACCAGACGCACCAGGATCCAGGGCAGCAGGGCGGTGCGGCTGTTGACGAGGAGGGTGTAGACGGCGCCGGCCTTGTCGACCTTGTGCGGGGAGGCGCTGGTGCGGCCCGCACAGTCGACGGTGCGGCGCTCGCGGGAGGCGGCCTCGGCGTGCCGTACGACGGCCTCGGGGGCGATGAGGACGCGGTGGCCGGCGGCCTGTGCGCGCCAGCACAGGTCGACGTCGTCGCGCATCAGGGGCAGGCGGCGGTCGAAGCCGCCGAGCTGTTCGAAGACGTCGCGGCGGATCAGCATGCCGGCGGTGGACACGGACAGCACGGACCGGACGTGGTCGTGCTGGCCCTGGTCCTGTTCGCGGCGGTCCAGGCCGGTCCAGCGGCGGCCGGAGTGGGCGATGGTGACGCCGACCTCGAGGAGCTGGCGGCGGTCGTACCAGCCGCGGAGCTTGGGGCCGACGACGGCCACGTCGTCCCGGCCCAGTTCGAGTTCGTTGTCGACCACGCGCAGCAGTTCCGCCAGGGCGTCCGGTTCCGGGGCGCAGTCGTCGTGCAGCAGCCACAGCCACTGGACGGGCTCTCCGTGCGGGAGCTCCGGCAGGTCGTAGTTGTCGTCGCGCCAGGTGCGCGTGACGGGGTCCCAGCCGCTGGGGCGCTTCAGGTACGGCAGTTCCTCGGGGGTGAGGACCGGGGCCGTCCGGTTGGCCTCCTCCACTGCCTGGCCGAACCCGGTGCGCCGGGCGAGGTGCAGGACGCGGTCGTCGCCGAGGGCTTCGGTGACCAGGCGGGCGGAGTCGTCCGAGCTGCCGGTGTCGGCGGCCATGACGGACTGGACGGGGCGCTCCTGGCCGAGCAGCCCGGCGAGCGCGTCGGGCAGCCAGCGGGCACCGTCGTGGGCGACGATCACCGCGGTCACTACATGACGCGGAAACTCAGGTGTGGCAGCGCGGTCTTGATGGGCTGCCGTGTGGCTGTGCACGGACATCGAGGTACGGGCCCCGGTTCGGTGGACTGCGGTGGACGCCTGCGCCGTGTGGTGCGGCGGGGTGTCTCGGACGAGCGCCCACACTATCGGCTGGGCAGGACGACGGCCCGCCGCCTGTGGACAACCCACGTGCGACGGGCCGTTCGGACCCTTTTTGCGTGCGTACCTCGATGCCGTGACGCCCTTGCGCTGTCGAACCGGGCGGTTCTCAGACCGCCGCCTTCTTCAGCCGGCGGCGCTCCCGCTCGGACAGGCCGCCCCAGATGCCGAATCTCTCGTCGTTGGCAAGGGCGTACTCAAGGCATTCGGAGCGGACCTCACATGCGAGGCAGACCTTCTTCGCCTCGCGGGTGGAGCCGCCCTTCTCGGGGAAGAAGGACTCGGGATCGGTCTGGGCGCACAGCGCGCGCTCCTGCCAGCCGAGTTCCTCGTCCGCGTCGTCGACGTCGACCAGCAGTTGCTGCACCAGCTCGGTCATGTGCGCCCCTCGCTCTGTCTTTCGCGTCCCCGTGACCTGGCCGTTACCGATTTCGGCTGAACGACACGAGTGAAATTACAAGTGTGCTGCTCCGGGCGAGTCAAGCCGAGATCTGCTATTGGGCCCCTTATTCACTCTGCGGAACCAAGGCCATGCGGTAAGTGTTCAAATCGCCATAAACCTTGACAAGCAGATGAAGCCCCGGAGGACCACCCGCCCCGCACAGCGCTTGCACGGAGAAGGACGCCCAGAGGTGCGATCTCGTTGCGGCACGCGCGCGGAAGCGAACCTGATCACATTCGGATCACGGGATCGCCACGAGGCTTGCGCGCCCGGCTTGTGCGCCATGTGTCCCGAAGGACGTGTGCACAAACCTTTCACCTGTCAGATGGACCGGATGAGGTGAACCCGGTCCCACATACCGGGCGTCGAGTTGACAGTGAAGGTGTGAACCGCTGTCCTTATGGGCATGCTCGCGAACTTGGCACTCACCTCGACCGGCTCCGCCGGGTCCCACGGTGCTGCCCGCGCTCGCTGTAGCTGTTGTCGTCGTTCCAGCTGTTGAGCCCAACGCGCTCCGGCTGCTCCTCCTGAGTCCACCGCGACTCGGCTGCTGTTTCCCGTCGGCCCAGATCAGGGCTCTCCTGCTCCACCCGTGATCCGGGCGGACGGTACGCGACACCCAGCAGGCCCCCCACTCTTCCCCCTCTTCCGCCGAGGAACCACCGCACCCCATGAACAGCGACAGCGACCTCCAGATCGCGGGCGACATCCTCGAAGTCCCGCACCTCCTCCAGGCACCGCGCGAGCACCCGGCCACCGTCGCCGAGTTCGTCGGCCTGGCCCGTTCGATCGCCGCGGACCGCTCCCAGTGGGAGCACCTGGTCCGCTACGACGCGACGACCCGTTGGTACCACCGGCTGCGCACCGGTCCCGGCTACGAGGTGTGGCTGCTGTCCTGGGTGCCCGGCCAGGGCAGCGGGCTGCACGACCACGGCGGCTCCTCCGGTGTGCTCACCGTCCTGGACGGCGAGCTGACCGAGCGCACCGAGCGCGGCAAGCGGGTGCTGGGGTCGGGTGTGCAGCGGGTGTTCGCGCCGGGGTACGCGCACGAGGTCGTCAACGACGCGCTGGAGCCCGCGGTGAGCCTGCACGTGTACTTCCCGGGCCTGACGGACATGCCCATGCACCCCCGGTCCCGGTTGTACCCGGCCGGGAGGACCCCCGTCGCCTGCGCGGCGCCCGACCCGTACGGACAGGTGGACGTCGTCAGCTCGTGATCCGCGCGTGAGCGGATGCCGTGCGCCGTCGGCGCGTACGGATGGGCCGGACATCCCCGGATATCCACAGGCGGGTGGTTGTCCACAACCGGCCGACGGGCTGTCGTGGCCGCCTGCGAGACTTGCCCTCATGCGCATTGTGGTTCTGGCAGGCGGCATCGGCGGTGCCCGGTTCCTGCGCGGTCTGAAGCAGGCCGTGCCGGACGCGGACATCACGGTCATCGGCAACACCGGCGACGACATCCACCTCTTCGGGCTGAAGGTCTGTCCCGACCTCGACACGGTGATGTACACGCTCGGCGGCGGCATCAACGAGGAGCAGGGCTGGGGGCGGGCCGACGAGACCTTCCACCTGAAGGAGGAGCTCGCCGCGTACGGCGCCGGGCCCGGGTGGTTCGGGCTGGGCGACCGGGACTTCGCCACACACATCGTGCGGACGCAGATGATCGGCGCCGGTTACCCGCTCAGCGCGGTGACCGAGGCGCTCTGCGACCGGTGGCAGCCGGGCGTCCGGCTCATCCCGATGACCGACGACCGGGTGGAGACCCATGTCGCGGTCGAGGCGGACGGCGAACGCAAGGCCGTGCATTTCCAGGAGTACTGGGTGCGGCTGCGGGCGTCGGTGCCGGCGGAGGCGGTCGTGCCGGTCGGCGCCGAGCAGGCGAAGCCGGCGCCGGGGGTACTGGAGGCCATCGCGGCGGCGGACGTGATCCTCTTCCCGCCGTCCAACCCGATCGTCTCGGTCGGCACGATCCTCGCCGTGCCGGGCATCCGCGAGGCGATCGCCGAGGCCGGGGTCCCGGTGGTGGGCCTGTCCCCCATCGTCGGGGACGCGCCCGTGCGCGGCATGGCCGACAAGGTGCTCGCGGCGGTCGGCGTGGAGTCGACGGCCGCGGCGGTGGCCGAGCACTACGGCTCGGGTCTGCTGGACGGCTGGCTCGTCGACACCGTGGACGCGGGCACCGTGGAGCGGGTGGAGGCGGCCGGTATCCGCTGCCGGGCCGTCCCGCTGATGATGAGCGACCTCGACACGACCGCGCAGATGGCCCGGGAGGCGCTGGCTCTGGCCGAGGAGGTGCGCGGGGCATGAGCGGGTCCTTCGACACCGGTTACCGGGTCTGGGCCGTGGCCGGACTGCCCGAGGTGCGGCCAGGGGACGACCTCGCGAAGCTGATCGCGGCCGCCGAGCCCGGCCTGGCCGACGGTGACGTCCTGCTCGTCACCTCGAAGATCGTGTCCAAGGCGGAGGGGCGGATCGTCCGGGCCGACGACCGCGAGGCCGCGATCGACGCCGAGACCGTACGGGTCGTGGCCCGGCGCGGGGCGCTGCGGATCGTCGAGAACCGGCAGGGGCTCATCATGGCCGCCGCCGGTGTCGACGCCTCCAACACCCCTGCGGGGACTGTGCTGTTGCTGCCCGAGGACCCGGACGCGTCGGCGCGGACGATCCGCGCCGGACTGCGGGACGCGCTCGGTGTGGACGTCGGGGTCGTCGTCACCGACACCTTCGGACGGCCCTGGCGCGCCGGGCTGACCGATGTGGCGATCGGCGCGGCCGGGGTGCGGGTGCTGGACGACCTGCGCGGGGGCACGGACGCGTACGGCAATCCGCTGGGCGCGACGGTCGTCGCCACGGCGGACGAACTGGCCGGTGCCGGGGACCTCGTGAAGGGGAAGGCCGCCGGGCTGCCCGTGGCCGTGGTGCGGGGGCTGGGACACGTCGTCGTGGCCGACGACACCGGGGCCGCCGGAGCCGATGGGGCCGACAGGGGTGCGCTGGGCGGGGCGCGGGTCATGGTGCGCGGCGCGCGCGACGACATGTTCCGGCTCGGGACGTCCGAGGCGGTGCGGCTGGCGGTCACCCAGCGAAGGACGGTGCGGTCCTTCACCGACGAGCCGGTCGATCCCGGGGCGGTACGGCGGGCGGTGGCGGCCGCCGTCACGGCGCCGGCGCCGCATCACACGACGCCGTGGCGGTTCGTGCTGCTGGAGTCGGCGGGGTCGAGGGTCCGGTTGCTCGACGCCATGCGGGACGCGTGGATCGCGGATCTGCGGCGGGACGGGAAATCCGAGGAGTCCATCGCCAAGCGGGTGCGGCGGGGCGACGTCCTGCGCGACGCGCCCTGTCTGGTCGTGCCGTGTCTGGTGATGGACGGGTCGCACACCTACGGCGACGCGCGGCGGGACGCGGCCGAGCGGGAGATGTTCGTGGTCGCGACCGGGGCCGGCGTCCAGAACTTCCTGGTCGCGCTGGCCGGGGAACGGCTGGGGTCCGCGTGGGTGTCGTCGACGATGTTCTGCCGGGACGTCGTGCGGGAGGTGCTGGAGCTGCCGGAGAGCTGGGACCCGATGGGGGCGGTGGCGATCGGGCACGCGGCGGAGGAGCCCCGGGCCCGTGGCGAGCGGCAGGTCGGGGACTTCGTCGAGGTGCGGTGAGGTACGCGACTCGGCCCGGCGGGGTACGTGGCTCGCTGCGGTGAGGACCGCGGTCCGGCGGGGTGAGGTGCGCGGCTCGCGGTGGCCGCCTGGTGCCGACGTCGGTGTCGGAGTGGCCCGCGTGGCGCCGGAACGGGCGCCGGGCGCTGGCCCGCGTGGCGCCGGAATGGGCGTCGGGCGGTGGCCTGCCTGGTGCCCGTTCTGGGCATCACGGTGGCCCGCGTGGTGCCGGTACGGGCGTCGCGCGGCGGACTTTGCCTGGGTGCGCCTACTCTCGTAGCACCTCTCTTCCTCTATCCGGGACTTTTCGTGTCAGGACGGTTCGCTCCCCAACCCACCCGTACGACCGTGCGCGGTGGGCATGTCGGCGTGCCCGCCGGAGTGCCGCGGCAGGCCTCGGCGGCCGGTCGGGCCCGGACCTGGGTGCCGGGGGGGCCGATCGATCTGGGGCTGGTCCTCGGGCCGCTCCGGCGCGGACCGGGTGATCCGACGTTCCGTGCGACGCCGGACGGGTCGGTGTGGCGGGCCAGTCTCACCCCCGCCGGGCCGGGGACGCTGCGCGTCGCCGCGGCCGGCGGTGCGGTGCGCGGGGAAGCGTGGGGGCCGGGCGCGGAGTGGCTGTTGGACCGGTTGCCGGACCTGCTAGGGGCATCGGACGCGCCGGAGGAGTTCGTGCCCCGGCATCGCGTGGTGGCGACGGCCCGGCATCGGCGGCCGGGCCTCAGGCTGACGCGGACCGGGCTGGTGCTGGAGTCGCTGATCCCTTCCGTGCTGGAGCAGAAGGTGACCACCGACGAGGCGTACCGGGCCTGGCGCCTGCTGGTGCGCAAGTTCGGGGAGCCGGCGCCGGGGCCCGCGGCGGACGGGCGGCTCTGGGTGATGCCGGCGCCCCGGACCTGGGCGCTGATCCCGTCCTGGGAGTGGCATCGGGCGGGCGTAGACAACAAGCGGGCGTCGACGATCCTGCGGGCCGTGCGGGTCGCCGCGCGGATGGAGGAAGCGGTGCGGATGGCTCCGGCCGAGGCCCAGGCTCGGCTGGAGGTCGTGCCGGGGATCGGGCCGTGGACGTCCGCGGAGACCGTGCAGCGCAGCCACGGGGCGGCGGACGCGGTGACCGTGGGGGATCTGCATCTGCCGGGGATCGTGGGGTGGGCGTTGGCGGGGGATCGGGAAGCCGATGACTCCGTGATGCTGGAGCTGCTGGAGCCGTACGCGGGGCAGCGGCACCGGGCGGCTCGGTTGATCTTGTTGAGTGGGCGGACGCCGGCGCGGCGGGTGCCGAAGATGCCCCGGTGGGACATCGGGAAGTTGTGAGGCGCCCTCCGGGCGGGCCGCGGCGGAGGGGTTCGCCCCCGCCGCCCCCGTTCGTTCCCCTCCTCGCCAGGGTGCGGCCTGGCTGAAGGTCACTGGTCCGACGAGAAGCGGACCGCGCCCGCCGGGATTCTCGCGTCGCACCACACCCGCGCGCCGTCACGCAGTTCGTTGTCGGGGCCGACGATCGCGCCGTCGCCGATGACCGTGCCCGTGAGCACGGAGCGTTCGCCCACGCGGGCCCGGGTGCCGATGAGGGAGTCGGTGATGACGGCGCCCGGTTCGATGACGGCGCCGGGGAGGATCGTCGAGCCGAAGACCCTCGCGCCCTGCGCGACGAAGGCGCCCTCGCCCACCACCGTGCCGCCCGTCAGCTTCGCGTCGGGGGCGACCCTGGCCGTCGGGAGGACCAGGCGGTCGCCGCAGCGGCCGGGGACCGCGGGGGACGGGGCCCGGCCGAGGACCAGGTCCGCCGAGCCCCGGACGAACGCCGCCGGGGTGCCCAGGTCCAGCCAGTACGTCGAGTCGACCATGCCCTGGAGATGGGCGCCGGCCGAGAGGAGGTCGGGGAACGTCTCGCGCTCCACCGACACCGGGCGGCCCTGCGGGATCGTGTCGATGACCGAGCGGCGGAAGACGTACGCCCCCGCGTTGATCTGGTCGGTGACGATCTCCTCCGGGGTCTGCGGCTTCTCCAGGAACGCCAGGACCTTGCCCGTTTCGTCGGTGGGGACCAGGCCGTAGGCCCTCGGGTCAGTCACCTTCGTCAGGTGCAGGGAGACGTCCGCCGCCGTCGCCTCGTGGGTGGCCACCAGCCTTCTGATGTCCAGGCCGGTGAGGATGTCGCCGTTGAAGACGAGGACCGGGTCGTCGGGGCCGGAGTGCAGTCGGGACGCCACATTGCGGATCGCGCCGCCCGTGCCGAGCGGTTCGTCCTCCGTCACGTACTCGATGTGCAGGCCCAGTGCCGAGCCGTCGCCGAAGTACGGTTCGAAGACCTCCGCCAGATAGCTCGTCGCCAGCACGATGTGCTCCACGCCCGCCGCTCTGGCCCGCGCCAGTTGATGCGTGAGGAACGGCACCCCCGCCGCCCTGACCATGGGTTTGGGCGTGTGCACCGTGAGTGGGCGCAGTCGGGTGCCCTTGCCGCCGACCAGGAGGATCGCTTCTGTCACCGTCGTCTCTGCTTCCTGCCGGGACCGGTCGAACCGTCATTCGACCGGCCAGTGTATGCAGACCGTTGCGTGGCGACTTCCAGGCCGTTGGTGTTCCGTCCCAGTCCCTGGAGACTGTCCCCCCGACGGGCTGAATGTGCCCCCATCTGGATGTGTGCTCCGGCCGTCCGGGGGCGTGCGGCCTCCGGGGCCTCCCCAGGCCCCGGGGCTCCCGAACCGGATCGCCCGCCTCAGCGCCCCTGGAAGCGCGCCGCGGTGGAGCGGGCCGAGCCGAGCTTGCCGTAGAGCTGCCTGCCTGGGCATTCCGTGGCGAACCCGTCCCGGTGACCCGAGATCACATTCAGTCGTACGTTCTTTCCCTTTCCGTAGAGATTGCCACCGCCGGACTTCAGGTATGTCTTTCCTTTCGGATTCGCCCCGAAGAGGCCGAGTTTCCATGCCGTCAGGCGCGCGACGGCGTCGACCGTGGCGGTGGTCGGCTTGGCGGAGCTGAACGTGCCGAGGACGGCGATCCCCATGCTGTTGCTGTTGAACCCGAGGGTGTGGGCGCCGAGGACCGGCTTCGCCACTCCCCCGGCGCGACCCTCGTAGATCTTCCCGCACTTGTCGACGAGGAAGTTGTAGCCGATGTCTCGCCAGCCCATGCTCTTCACGTGGTAGCGGTAGATACCACGGATGACGGACGGGGCCTGTGAGCACTTGTAGCCGTTGCCCGACGCCGTGTGGTGCACGAACGCGGCCTTGACCTTCGTCGTGTAGCGGAAGCCGCTCTCCCGCAGCTTCTCGTCGGCGCCCCAGCCGCGGCGCGTGACGATGCTCGGCCGCGGGCCGATGTACGGCTTCGCCCGCTGGGCCTGCGTCAACTCCGCCCCGCGCAGGGCGAGGAGTTCGCGTTCGGTGCCCAGGCGGTCCAGGGCGGGGATCTGCGTGGCGCCGAGCGGGGCGAGGGGGGCGTTGGCGGCGGAGGCCGCGGTCGCCTCGGCGGTCATGGCCGTCATGGCCGCGGGCTCGGCCCCTTCGGATCCCTCGGACGCCTCGGCGCCTTCGCCCGATTCGATCCCTTCGCCGGCTACGAGCCCCTCGCCGGCCTCGGCCTCGTCGGCCGCCGTCGCGGTCTCGGCGCTCTTCCCGGTCGCCGCGTCGGGCGGGTCCATCGCTTCCGGGGCGCCGGCCGGGGCGGACCCGGTGGTCAGTGTCCGGCTGCGCGGGGGGCCCGCGGGGGCGTGCTCGGGGGGCGCCGAGCCCGGGTCGACGAGTTCGAGGCGCAGGCCGGAGGGGAGCAGGGCGCCGGGCGCCGTCTCCTCCGTACGGCGTTCGGTGTCCGGATGGACCCGGATCTCGACGCCGTCGGAGTCACCGACCCACAGGGGGGCCGTGGCGCCGCGGATCCGGCCCGAGGCGCTCTCGGGTGTGCCGGGGTCGGCGCCGTGGTCGGCGTTGTGGGTCTCGACGTCCTGCCAGCCGGACCAGGCGCCGGTGTCGGACGTACGGGTACGGACCTGGACGCGGCCGTGGAGTTCGGCGGCAGGGTCGTCCCAGACGACGCCGAGGAGGGAGAAGTGGCGCACGTCCCGGCGGGGCAGTCCCTGGTCGGCGGCGCCGCCGCCCGATGCCCGGTCGCGGGCGAGAGCGGTGAGAGGCAGCGACTGGGTACTGCCCGGGAGGTCGGGAAGAGTCGGGTGGGCCCGGTGGACCGGGTGGACCGGGTGGGCCGGGAGGGCCGGGAGGGCCGAGTCGGGGACGGACGAGTCGGGGACGGACGAGTCGGGGAGGGACGAGTCGGGGAGGGATGAGGTGACGGGGGTGTCGGGGCTCGTGGCCCTGGCCGTCCCGCTGGGCGCCGCCTCCGCGGCGGACGCCGGTCGCGCCGTCGCCGCGCTGGCGGGCGGCGTCAGCGGGAGGGCGAGTGCCGCCGCGCAGGTGACACCGATCGAGGTAGCAAGCAATCCGCGCATGCCAACGATCCTGGACATATCCATACATTTCTGTCCATCGGGGAGTTGACGGGCCGTCGGGTGCGTTCGGCCGAACCGGTGGCTCCGGGAGGGTCCGCCGACCGGCACGGCGGCCGGGGCGGCGCGTACGCTTGCGCGGGTGACTGCCACCGATCGCACCCCGGCCGACCTGCTGCGTTCCGCGCTGGCCGCGGACCCCGCGCGCCCCTTGGTGACCTTCTACGACGACGCCACGGGCGAGCGGGTCGAATTGTCCGTCGCCACCTTCGCCAACTGGGTGGCCAAAACCGCCAACCTGCTCCAGGACGGACTGTCCGCCGAGCCCGGTGACCGGGTCGCGCTGCTGCTGCCCGCACACTGGCAGACGGCGGTGTGGCTGCTGGCGTGTTCGTCGGTGGGCGTCGTCGCGGACGTCGCCGGGGATCCGGCGCGGGCGGACTTCGTCGTCGCCGGGCCCGGGTCGTTCGAGGCGGGGCTGGCGTGCCGGGGCGAGCGGTACGCGCTGTCGCTGGCGCCGCTCGGGCGGCGGTTCGTGCCGGGCCCGCCGGACGGGTACGACGACTACGCCGTGAACGTCCCGACCTTCGGGGACCGTTTCGCGCCGTACGCCCCCGTCGATCCCGAGGAGCCCGCGCTGATCGTGGCCGGGGCCGAGTACACCGGGGCCGAGGTCGTGGAGCGGGCGCGCGCGGAGGCGGCGGGGCTGGGGCTGACGGGGCCCGGTTCCCGGCTGCTGTCGGGGCTGGCGTACGACACGTGGGAGGGGCTGAGCGCCGGGCTGTACGCGCCGCTGGCGAGCGGGGGGTCCGTGGTGCTGTGCGTGAACCTGGCGGAGGCCGGCGAGGAGGCTGTGGCTCGGCGGGTGGAGAGTGAGCGGGTGACGGCGACCGCGCGGTAGCCCTCCGGGCGGGCGGCAGGGCCGGCGCCCGGCGTCGACGTCGGCGCTGCCGGGGGCGGCAGTCCCCAGACCCCCGGCGTCCACGCCGGCTTTGCCAGAACGCAGCCCCCAGGCCCCCGGCGCCCACTTCGGCCTTGCCAGGGGCGGCCACCCCCAACCCCCGGCGTCCACGTCGGCGTCGCCAGGGCCGCCCCCAGGCCCCTCGCGTCCACTCCGGCGTTGCTAGGAACGCAGTCCCCAGGCCCCGGCAGTCCCCAGACCCCCGGCGTCCACGGGGGCAGCCGCCCCCAAGCCCCCTGCGTCGGCCCCCCGAAGGGGCCTGGTCCTCACACGCCGGACCGGCTGATTCCACGCACCCCCGCGCACTGGGCACCGGACGGGCTCATCCCCGCGCCGGACGGGCCGGGTCTACGCACCCCCGCCCCAAACGCCCCCCGAGGCCCGCCTCACCCGTTCGGCCCACGCCCGTCGCCCCTCGCCGCCCACTTCGCGGCATCGTCGTAGGGACAGCTCTACACGCTCGTGCGGCCGAAGCGGGTCCGGAGGCGGGAGGGGTGGATCGGACGTGAGGAAAGCGGCGGGTTCCGGTGGGCCCCTCGGGCCGGGGGTGGGGGCGTCCGCCGACGGGCGGGGGCTCATACGGCGGCGTCGGCGGCGGTGGATGCGGTACGGGGCGGGGGCGGCGGGGATGGTCGTCCTGGGGGTCGGGGTCGCGGGGTGGGTCGTCTACGCGAAGCTGGACGGGAACATCACGCCCGACGACGCGGCCGCGGCGGAGCTCGCGCGGTATGCGAGGGAGCGGCCGACCTCACTGGTGAAGGACGCGCAGAACATCCTGCTCATCGGGTCCGATTCGCGGTCGGGGGACGGGAACCGGAAGTACGGGCGCGACTCCGGGACCGAGCGGTCGGACACGACGATCCTGCTGCACCTGGCGGCCGGCAGGCGCAGCGCGACCGCCGTCTCCCTCCCGCGCGATCTGATGGTGGACGTGCCGGGCTGCCTGCGACCGGACGGAACGCGGACCGAGCCGATGTTCGCGATGTTCAACTACGCGTTCCAGAGCGGGGGTTCGGCCTGCACGATCCGGACGGTGGAGAAGCTGACGGGCGTGCGGATCGATCATCACGTGGTCGTCGACTTCAGCGGGTTCAAGGACATGGTCGACGCCGTGAACGGGGTCGAGGTGTGTCTGAAGGAGCCGATCGACGACAAGGCCGCCAAGCTGCGGCTGCCCGCCGGGAGGGTCACGCTCGACGGGGAGCAGGCGCTCGGGTACGTGCGGGCCCGCAAGTCCCTCGGGAACGGCAGTGACACCGACCGGATGGACCGGCAGCAGCGGTTTCTCGGGGCACTCGTCAACAAGGTGCAGAGCAATGACGTCCTGCTGAACCCGGTGAAGCTGTATCCGCTGCTGGACGCGGCCACGTCCTCGCTCACCACCGACCCGGATCTGGCGAGCCTGCGCGGACTGTACGAACTCGTGCGCGGCCTGCGGGACATTCCCACCGAACATGTGCAATTCCTGACCGTTCCGCGGGAGTCGTACGTCTACAACGCCAATCGCGACCAGCTTGTGGAGCCGGAGGCGGAGAAACTCTTCGAACGGCTGCGAACGGACGGGCCGGTGGCGGTTTCTCAGGAAATTCCCACGAACCCCGCCCCCACGGAGTCGGGCGACTACGGTCCGTTCGCATTCCGGCCTTCCGGACCTGCGGCTTCCGGGGCGGTTTCGCCCACTCCGCCCGCTCCCACATTCCGCGGGAACACCGCCGCCGAGGACGGCTGCGGGTAAAGCGCTTGCCAAGCGGACCTCTCGCGACGAACACAAGTTCAAAGAAATAGGGCGGATTGCCCGCATGTAGGGGCGTGGAATTTGTCACGGCCGTCGCTCGGCGCCGAACCTGGCGGATAGTGTGAGCGATCCGGTGCCCCCGGCCACGAGGTCTTCCTGGGGTCGCGCACCGAGTGACCGAGACCCGAGCGCCTAGAGGGGGAAAGGCGCCGCGTGGCCCCGACGGAGGATTCGGACAACCGTGGACGCGCAAGGCCGTGGGCGGGCGGACAACATCGACCCCGCAGACCAGTGGGTGCTCAATCCGAACACCGGCGAATACGAACTGCGACTGACTCCTTCCACACCGCAATCGGCGGTGCCGGGGCCTCGTAGATCCGACTCCGGTCGGACCGGTGACGCAGGAGGTCCGGCGCGCCGCCGTACGGCGGCGCCGGGCCGGGAGTCGTCGTCGCCCGAGGAGACGCCGGACCCGGAGGTTCCCGGGCCGCGCCGGCGCCGGGGCGCACCGCCGGAGGAACCGGCGGCGAACCGGCGTGGCCGCCGGCCGGTGAAGAAGAAGTCGAAGGCGAAGAAGATCCTGCTGTGGACCGGCGGGATCATGGCCTTCGTCCTCGTGGGTACGGCCGGTGCGGCCTATCTCTATCTCGAGCACCTCAACGACAACATCACGTCCGTCTCCGACGACGGCGCGAGCACCGGTGGCTTCAGCAAGGACAAGGCCATCAACCTGCTGGTGATCGGCACCGACAAGCGCACCGGTTCGGGCAACGAGGGCTACGGCGACTCCGGCAGCGTGGGCCACGCGGACACCACGATCCTGCTGCACGTCTCCAAGGACCGGACGAACGCGACCGCGCTCAGCATCCCGCGTGACCTGATCGTGGACGTCCCGGACTGCGAGACCAAGCAGGAGGACGGCTCCACCAAGGTCATCAAGGGCTCCGACAACGTCCGCTTCAACACCAGCCTCGGGCAGGACAACCGCACGCCGAGCTGCACCGTGCGCACGGTCACCGAGCTGACCGGGATCCAGGCGGACAACTTCATGGTGGCCGACTTCAACGCGGTCAAGACGCTGACCACGGCGGTCGGCGGCGTCGAGGTGTGCCTGGCGAAGGACATCGACGACGAGGACTCGCATCTGAAGCTGTCCAAGGGCACCCACACCATCGAGGGCGAGCAGGCGCTGGCCTTCGTGCGTACCCGGCACTCCGTGGGCTTCGGCGGTGACCTGAGCCGGATCGAACTGCAGCAGCAGTTCCTCAGCGCGCTGATGCGCAAGCTGAAGTCGAACGACACGCTCACCAGCCCGACGAAGATGATCAAGCTGGCGGAGGCGGGTACGAAGGCGCTGACCGTCGACTCCCAGCTGGACACCATCGACAAGCTGAAGGACCTGGGTCTGGAGCTGGGCAAACTCAACGTGAAGAACCTGACCTTCACCACCGTGCCGGTGGTCGACAACCCGGCCGAGAAGGTCGCGGCCACGGTCGTGGTGAACACCTCGACGGCGCCCACCGTCTTCCAGATGATCAAGGACGATGTCTCCTTCACCGAGGTGAAGGAGCAGGCGGCGGCGTCCAAGAACGCGGCCGCCAAGGCCGCCGCGGCCCGCCTCAAGGGCACCCAGTCCGCCGCTTCCGCGGTGCGGGTGCAGGTCATGAACGGCGGCGCTCCGGCCGGCAGCGCACAGGAAACTCTTAACTGGCTGCAGAATGATGAGGGCGTGACGAAGTCCGAGAACGCGGGCAACGCGCCCGCGGCACTGAGCAAGACGACGCTCGAGTACGCGCCCGACCAGGCCGACCAGGCACGCAAGCTCGCCGCCATCATGGGGCTGCCCGGTACCGCTCTGAAGCCGGGCAAGAGTGTCGAGAACTCCCAGGGTCTGCCGACGATGACGCTGACGCTGGGCAAGGACTTCAAGGGCGCGGGCGTCTCGCTCACAGCTCCGACCACTGTGCCGGACACGGTCCAGAAGTCCACGGCGGACAAGGTCGAGTGCGCCAAGTAGGTAACCCTTCGGGCCCGTCGTGCGTCTGACTTGACGCGGGACGGGCCCGTGTCAGGCGCACGGCGGGGAGGGGCAGGGGAATTGGCGGGGAGCAGTGGGGTGCGGAGGGAGGCTCCCGCGGTCGAGGACACGATGTCCCTGACGGCGCGGGAACAACACGACGAGACCGCGGCCGAGGGGGACGGCGGAGCGGGCGGCGGGCGCGGCGCGGACCGGAACGCGAATCGCAGACGCCGGCGTCGACGCGCGTTGCGCTGGTCGGCGACGGTGCTCGCGGTGGTCATACTCGGCGGCGCGGGGGCCGGATACCTCTACTACGAACACCTCAACGCGAACATCAAGAGCGACGACCTGAACATCGGCGACGCGAAGGACCGGGCGGCCAGGACGGAGGCCAACTCGGCCGGGCAGACGGCGCTGAACATCCTGCTGATCGGTTCGGACGCCCGTGACACGGCGGAGAACCAGAAGCTCGGCGGCGCCAAGGACACCTTCGACGGTCCCCCGCTCGCGGACGTCCAGATGCTGCTGCACATATCGGCGGACCGCAGCAACATGTCGGTGGTGAGCATGCCGCGCGACACGCTGCTGGACATCCCCAAGTGCACGGACCCCGACGACGGGACCACCTACCAGGCGCTGTCCGACGAGATGACGAACGTGTCGCTCGGCCGCGGCGGTCCCGGCTGCACCGTGGCCACCTGGGAGAAGCTCACCGACATCCACATCGACCACTTCATGATGATCGACTTCTCCGGTGTGGTGTCGATGGCGGACGCGATCGGCGGCGTCCCGGTCTGCGTGGACGCCAACGTCTACTCGCACACCAGCACCGGCAAGGGCTCCGGTCTGAAGCTGGAGGAGGGCACGCACGCCGTCAAGGGCAAGCAGGCCCTTCAGTGGCTGCGCACCCGCTACGGCTTCGAGGACGACACCGACCTGGCCCGTGCCAAGGCGCAGCACATGTACATGAACTCGATGGTCCGCGAGCTGCGCGCCAACGCCAAGCTGACCAATCCCAACAAGCTGCGCAAGCTCGCCGAGGCGGCCACCAAGGCGATCACCGTCGACGACGGCCTCGACACCATCACGAAGATGTACGACCTGGCGGGCGAGCTGAAGAAGGTGCCCACCGAGCGCATCACGATGACGACGATGCCGAACCGCTACCAGGGCAGCCGGGTGGTGCCCACGGACGACGCCAAGCAGCTGTTCCGCCTGGTGCGCGAGGACATCGCCCTCGACGGCAAGGACGCCAAGAAGGCCACGGCCAGCCCGACTCCGACGGTCACCGACCCGGCCGCCGCGCCCGGCGAGATCGCGGTGCAGGTGCACAACGGGACGTCCACGAGCACGCTGGCGGCGGTGCGCGGGCGGGCCACGGCGGTGAAGGGCCTGCTGCAGGGCAAGGGCTTCACCGAGGCCGTCGCGGACACCTCGCCGGCCACGGCCACGGCGGCCACGGTGGTCCGCTACCCGAGCGCCGATCTGGAGGGCGACGCCGAGGCGGTCGCCAAGGCTCTCGGTATCCCGGCGGGCCAGGTGAAGAAGTCCACCGAGGTCTCCGGGGTCACGGTCGTCGTGGGCGCGGACTGGCGGTCGGGGACGGCGTACAAGGCGCCGGTGAAGAACGACACGACGCCCGACACGGCCGGGGCGATCAACGCGTCTGACACCACCCAGTGCATGCACGTGGACCCGAACTACACCTGGTAGCCCGGGTCCTGTGCTGCCCCGAGGGCGCGCTCCGGAAGTGCTGCGGAGCGCGACCTCGGTCGGCGGAGCGGTGCGGCGGTGCTCAGTGCGTGTCGCTGAGCACCGCGGGCCGCCGCGAGGCGATGACCTTCCTGGCCAGCGCCTTCGGGCTGGTCAGGAAGCCGAAGCCCCACGACATGTGCATGGTGGCGAGGGCCACGGGGATCTGGAGCCGTGCCTTCAGCGGCAGTCCCTTGCCGGCCGGCAGCGACCCGGCGACGATCGCCGCGAGGTAGCCGCCGGGGATCACGAAGCCCAGCGGGGTGAGCGCGGCGCCCACGACGATGCCGGCGGCTATCGCGCAGACCGCGGTGGGCGGGGCGAGGTAGCGCAGGTTGATGGAGCCCTCGTGGTAGCGGGCGACGACGTGCCGCCAACGGCCGTAGTCCTTGTACTGCTTGGCGAGCGCCTTGACGCTGGGCCGCGGCCGGTAGGACACCTTGAGCTCGGGCGAGAACCAGATGAGGCCGCCGGCCTCCCTGATCCGGAAGTTCAGCTCCCAGTCCTGAGCGCGGATGAACTCCTCGTTGTAGCCGCCCTGTTGCTCCAGCGCAGCGCGCCGGAAGACGCCGAGATACACGGTCTCCGCGGGGCCTGCCTGCCCTCCCGTGTGGAAGGCGGCGTTGCCGACCCCGATCTTCGAGGTCATGGCCGCGGCCACCGCGTGCTCCCAGTCGTTCTCGCCCTCGGCGTGCATGATCCCGCCGACGTTCTGCGCACCGGTCTCCTCCAGGAGGCGTACGGCGGTGGCGATGTAGTTCGGGGAGAGCATGCCGTGCCCGTCGACGCGGACGACGATCGGATGGCGTGACGCCTTGATCGCGGCGTTGAGGGCGGCGGGCGTACGCCCTGAGGGATTGGGGACCGTGTGCACGCGCTTGTTGCCGGAGGCTGTCTCGGCGACGAGCTGGGCCGCGATCTCTTCCGTGCGGTCCGCGGACGGACCGATGGCGATCACGACCTCCATCTCGCCGGCGTACTCCTGCGCGAGGATCGCTTGGACGGCTCCGCGCAGATGCCGCTCCTCGTTGAGGACGGGCATGATGACGGACACGGCGGGGAGCTGCACGTCGGGCTTGGCGTTCATAGGGGGCTCACGTTACCGCGAACGGGGGACACGGCCCGCCCCGCCGGGTGCGCTGCGCCGGTCGGCAGATCGTATGGGCCTACCGTTCCAACGGCTCCCCCCGCCCACCGCCGCCGCCCGGAGGTGCCCCGTATGCCCCCCACACCGCCCCGGCCCCCGCGTCGACCCCACCCGCGGCGCCGCGCACCCCGTCCCAGCGCCCGACGCGGACGCCCCCGCTGGGCCATGCGGGCGACGACCACGCTCTCGGTGGTGCTGCTCGCCGCCGCGGGGATCGGCCACTCGGTGGTCGCCGGTCTCGACGCGGACATCGCCCGGGTCGACCCCTTCAAGGACATGAAGAACCGTCCGCGGGCCGGCCACGGCATGAACGTCCTGCTGGTCGGCACCGACGGCCGCGACGACATCACGGAGACGGAGCGCCGCCGCTACCGCCTGGGCGGGGCCCCCTGTCACTGCACCGACACGATCATGATCGTGCACATCTCGGAGGACCGTGAGCGGGCCAGCGTCGTCAGTCTCCCGCGCGACTCCTACGCCGAGACGCCGCCGCACACCGACCAGGTCACCGGCAAGGAGCACGGCGGCCACCCGATCAAGATCAACTCGGCGTACGCGGAGGGCGGTCCGCAGCTGACCGTCCGCACGGTCGAGAACATGACCCACGTGAAGATCGACCACTACCTGGAGGTCGACTTCACCAGCTTCATGAAGACGGTGGACGTGCTGGGCGGCGTGCGGATCTGCACGGCGGAGCCCCTGAAGGACTCGTACACGGGCCTGGACCTGGCACCGGGCGCACACACGCTCAAGGGCGGCCAGGCCCTCCAGTACGTCCGCTCCCGCCACACGGACGCCTCCTCCGACCTGGGCCGGATGAAGCGGCAGCAGCGCTTCCTGGCGGCCCTGGTGGACCGGGCCACCTCTTCCGGGGTGCTGCTGAACCCGCTGCGGTTCCGGGACGTGACGCGGGCGGTGCTCGGCTCGGTACGGGCCGACCGGGGCTTCGGCACGGACGAGCTCCTCGACCTCGGCCGGGCGATGCGCACCTTCTCCCCCTCCTCCTCCGAGTTCACGACGGTCCCCATCGGCGAGATGGGATACGTCGTGAAGGGCCTCGGTTCGACGCTCAAGTGGGACACCGTGAAGGCGCAGCGTCTCTTCCGGGCCCTGCGCGAGGACGAGCCCCTCGCCGCCGCGGGGGCCCGGCCGCGCGACGGCGGAGCCACCCGCGTGGACGTGGCCCCGGAGCAGATCCGCGTCCAGGTGGAGAACGGCACCCGCACGGCGGGACTGGGCAAGCGGGTGGACGCGGCGCTGGCGGCGACGGGTTTCCGTACGACCCGGCAGCCGGTCAGCGCGGCCGACCCTTCGGCCCGGCGCACGGTCGTCGCCTACGACCCCCGCTGGGACCGCTCCGCGAAGTCGCTCGCGACGGCCCTGCCGGGCAGCGAACTGCGGGCGGTGAAGGGCCTCGGGTCCACGCTGAAGGTCATCGCGGGCACGGACTTCCACAAGGTCCGCAAGGTGCGGGCGGCCCATGTGGAGCAGGGCGAGTCGGCAGTGGTGCGGGGGGACGAGGTGGGCTGCCCCTAGGCAGATGTGCGTTTATGTCGCGAAACGTACGGAATGGAGCCGTCCGCCCGATGGCGCGGGGCACGTGGGAGGCGTACGACGGAAGGGCACGCACGGGGCCCGCCGGGCCCCCTCACCCCCAGGAGGAGCCATGACCCAGCCCGGAACCATGACCGCCATGAGCCAGCAGATGCAGGACTGCGTCGAGGCGTGCATGTCCTGCCACAGCATCTGCGAGGAGACCATGAGCTCCTGCATGCAGATGGGCGGCCAGGTCCAGATGCAGATCATGCGCGCGCTCATGGACTGCTCGGAGACGACCCGCATGTGCGCCGACATGATGATGCGGCGCTCGCCCATGTCGGCCGAGATGTGCGCGATGTGTGCCAAGGCGTGCGAGATGTGCGCCGAGGCGTGTATGGCCATGCCGGACGATCCGCAGATGATGCGCTGCGCGGAGGCCTGTCGCCGCTGCGCCGAGATGTGCCGCACGATGGCCGGCGCCACCATGTGACCGTCGCCCGAACGAACTCAGGGGCACCCGTGCGGGTGCCCCTGAGTGCAGCGCCGTGCGGCCGGCTCAGTTGCCCGAGACGGTGACCTTCTCGTCGTTCTTCAGCTGGCTGACCAGCGTCTTCACCTTCGCCTTGTCCCAGACGAGGTTGCCGCCGGTGGAACCGGAGATGGGCATGTTCATCGACTTGCCGTCACCGCTGTTGACGCCCTTCATCGCGAAGAACATCGACCCCAGGTCGTACAGGCCCATGTCCTTGTCGACGATCAGGGTGTCCAGGCCCGCGCTCATGGTCGGGTAGAGCTTGAACGGGTTGAGGACCGTGCCCGGGGTGGCCACCTGGTTGGCGAGGGCCGCGAGGAACTTCTGCTGGTTCTTCGTACGGTCCAGGTCGGAGCCCGCGAGCGCGTACCGGGTGCGGACGAACGCGAGGGCCTCCTCGCCGTTCAGGGTCTGCTTGCCCTTCTTGAAGTCGGCGCCCGACTTGGTGTCCTTGATGTCCTGCGGGATGTCGATCTCGACGCCGCCGACCGAGTCCACGATGTTCGCGAAGCCGGCGAAACCGATCTCCACGTAGTGGTCGATGCGCAGACCGGTGTTGAACTCGACTGTGCGCACGAGCAGCTCCGGCCCGTCCTCGGCGTAGGCGGCGTTCAGCTTCACGTGCCGGCCGGTGCCCTTGTAGGTCTTGCCGGACTCGGAGCCGACGAACGTCGGGATCTCCACGTCGGAGTCGCGCGGGAGCGAGATCAGCGTGTCGCCGTTGGAGCCGGTGTGCAGGATCATCATCGAGTCCGTGCGCTTGCCCTCGGCGGAACCGGTGTGCAGCTCCTTCTTCTCCTCGGCGGACATGCCCTCACGGCTGTCGGAGCCGACGATCAGGTAGTTGGTGCCCTCGCCCGCCTCGGGCCGGTCGATCACCTTCGACAGGTCGACCTCGCGGTTCAGCTTGCCGTCGGCCCAGAAGTACGTGGCCACCGATGTGACGACCAGCACGGTCAGGACGGTGATCGCCGTCCACTTGATGCGGCGGCGCCAGTTCGGCGCGGGCCGCGGAGCGCGGGTGCCGAGGCCCCCCGGACCGCCGGGGTCGCCGCCGCCCCCGTAGACCTCGCCCGAGCTGTAGCCGCTGTCGTAGCCGGTGTTCTGGGCGTTCGTGTAGTCGCCGTATCCCTGGCCGTTGACGTACGACGGCTGCGGCGGGACTCCGGCGCCCTGCGGCGGCGCGGCCGGGCCGCGGCGGACCTGCCGCATGACACGCGGGCTCTCGGGCTGCGCGTTCGCGCTGCCGCCGCCGTACCGGTTGCCGCGGTCACTGTCGGACCACCCCTCGGGCCAATCGTTCATGCGGACCAGTGTGCAGGGCAGGGCTGTGTGCCTTACAAGGGCCGTCGGAGAATCAGGGCCCCGCTGTTGCCAAGCTGACACAAAGTCCCGGCTTGTCCCCGTCGGCATAAGGTGGAGGACATGACAGACCAGGTCACCGCGGCGGACTCGGGCAGCACCCCGGACATCCCGGGCAAGCCCACATCCGCGTCCCGCACCACCCTCAGCCACATCATGACCCACAACGACACCAACCTGCTGGGCACGGTGCACGGCGGTGTGATCATGAAACTCGTGGACGACGCGGCGGGCGCGGTGGCCGGACGGCACTCGGGTGGGCCCGCCGTCACCGCTTCCATGGACGAGATGGTGTTCCTGGAGCCGGTCCGCGTCGGCGACCTCGTCCATGTGAAGGCCCAGGTCAACTGGACCGGCCGGACGTCGATGGAGGTCGGGGTCCGGGTCCTGGCCGAGCGCTGGAACGAGTCGACTCCGCCCACCCAGGTCGGCTCGGCCTATCTCGTCTTCGCCGCCGTCGACGCCGACGGCAAGCCGCGCGTGGTCCCCCCGGTCCTCCCGGAGACGGAACGCGACAAGCGCCGCTACCAGGAGGCCCAGATCCGCCGCACCCACCGGCTGGCCCGGCGCCGGGCGATCAGGGAACTGCGCGAGCGCCGGATCGCGGAGGGGCTCGAGGACTGAGCGGGCAATCCGCCCGCCCGCCGGCGCCGTCTCCGCGAAGGAGCGGAAGCGGCGAAGGGCGCCCGGTCCCCCGGGCGCCCTCCGGCCGTCGCTCCGTGACCGGTTACGGCAGGTTCCTCGCCATGACGATGCGCTGGACCTGGTTCGTGCCCTCGTAGATCTGGGTGATCTTCGCGTCGCGCATCATCCGCTCCACCGGGTAGTCCCGGGTGTAGCCGTAGCCGCCGAGGAGCTGGACCGCGTCCGTGGTGACCTCCATCGCCACGTCCGAGGCGAAGCACTTCGCGGCCGCGCCCTGGAAGGTGAGGTCGGCGTCCAGCCGCTCGGACTTGGCCGCCGCCGCGTACGTCAGCTGACGGGCGGCCTCGATCTTCATGGCCATGTCGGCGAGCATGAACTGGATGCCCTGGAAGTCGGCGATCGCCTTGCCGAACTGCTTGCGCTCCTGGACGTAGCCCTTGGCGTAGTCGAAGGCGCCCTGCGCGACGCCCAGCGCCTGCGCGGCGATCGTGATGCGGGTGTGGTCCAGGGTCTTCATCGCGGTGAGGAAGCCCGTGCCCTCCTCGCCGATCATGCGGTCGGCCGGGATCCGGACGTTGTCGAAATAGACCTCACGGGTCGGGGAGCCCTTGATGCCCAGCTTCTTCTCCGGGGCCCCGAAGGAGACACCCGGGTCGGACTTCTCCACGACGAAGGCCGAGATGCCCTTCGAGCGCTTCGTCGGGTCCGTCACGGCCATCACCGTGTAGTACTCGGAGACGCCCGCGTTGGTGATCCAGCGCTTCACGCCGTTCAGGATCCAGTGGTCGCCGTCCCGGACCGCCTTGGTCTTCATACCGGCCGCGTCCGAGCCCGCGTCCGGCTCGGAGAGGGCGTACGAGAACATCGCGTCGCCCTTGGCGAGCGGCGTCAGGTACTTCTTCTTCAGGTCCTCGGAGCCCGAGAGGATCACCGGCAGGGAGCCGAGCTTGTTCACCGCGGGGATCAGCGAGGAGGACACACAGGCCCGGGCGACCTCCTCGATCACGATCACCGTGGCAAGGGCGTCCGCACCCGCGCCGCCGTACGACTCGGGGACGTGCACCGCGTGCAGGTCGCTCGCCACCAGCGCGTCCAGCGCCTCCTGCGGGAAGCGGGCCTCCTCGTCCACCGCGGCGGCGTACGGCGCGATCTTCGCCTCGGACAGCGAGCGGATGGCGTCGCGGAGCATGTCGTGCTCCTCGGACGGGCGGTACAGGTCGAAGTCAGCCGATCCGGCCAAGGTGTCTCACGCTCCAAAACGCTACGGTCACCGACGCTAATTACCGTTAAGTAACTCAAATTTTAGGCGTCCACCCACCCGAGTGATACGTGAGTTTGGCGACAGGGGGCTTTCCTCTGACAACTGCCCGGTGAGGGGAGCCTGCACGCCCCGACTATGCTCGGGCGCGCAGCGACGCCATCCCCACCTGGAGCATTCATGGCCCTCAAGATCACCGTGATCGGCACCGGCTATCTCGGCGCCACGCACGCCGCGGCCATGGCCGAGCTGGGTTTCGAGGTGCTCGCTCTCGATGTCGTGCGCGAGAAGATCGAGATGCTGGAACGCGGCGAGACCCCCATGTACGAGCCGGGGCTCGAGGAGCTGCTGCGCCGGCACGTCCCCGGGTTCGAGGGGTCCAGCGGACGGCTGCGCTTCACCCAGGACTGGGCCGAGGTGGGGGCCTTCGGCGACGTCCACTTCGTGTGCGTCAACACCCCGCAGAAGCACGGTGAGTACGCGTGCGACATGTCGTACGTCGAGTCCGCCATGGGCTCCCTCGCGCCGCATCTGGCACGGCCCGCGCTCGTCGTCGGCAAGTCCACCGTGCCGGTGGGCTCCGCGGACCGGCTGGCCCGGACGATCGCCGAGCTGGCGCCCGCCGGCGCGGACGCCGAGCTCGCCTGGAACCCGGAGTTCCTGCGCGAGGGGTTCGCGGTCCAGGACACCCTGCACCCGGACCGCATCGTCGTCGGGGTGCGCAGCGAGCGGGCCGAGGCGCTGCTGCGGCAGGTGTACGAGACGCCGATCGGCGAGGGGTCGCCCTTCGTCGTCACCGACTTCCCCACCGCCGAGCTGGTGAAGACCTCGGCGAACTCCTTCCTCGCCACCAAGATCTCCTTCATCAACGCCATGGCGGAGGTGTGCGAGGCCGCCGACGGCGATGTCGCCAAGCTGGCCGAGGCCATCGGCTACGACGACCGGATCGGCAAGAAGTTCCTGCGGGCGGGGATCGGGTTCGGCGGCGGCTGTCTGCCCAAGGACATCCGGGCCTTCATGGCCCGTGCCGGTGAGCTGGGTGCCGACCAGGCGCTGACCTTCCTGCGCGAGATCGACTCCATCAACATGCGTCAGCGCGGACAGATGGTCGAGCTGGCCCGGCAGGCGCTGGGCGGCGGGTCCTTCCTGGGCAAGCGGATCGCCGTGCTCGGCGCCACCTTCAAGCCCGACTCCGACGACGTACGGGACTCGCCGGCCCTCAATGTCGCCGGTCAGATCCATCTCCAGGGCGGGCAGGTCACGGTGTACGACCCGAAGGGCATGGCCAACGCCCGCCGGGTCTTCCCGACGCTCGCGTACGCGGACTCGGCCCTGGAGGCCGTCCGGGGCGCCGACGCCGTACTGCACCTCACCGAGTGGCAGGAGTTCCGCGAGCTCGACCCGGCGCTGCTCGGGGAGGTCGCCACGACCCGGCTGGTCCTCGACGGACGCAACGCGCTCGACCCGGTCCTGTGGCGCAAGGCCGGATGGACGTACCGGGCGATGGGCCGCCCGACCGCGTAAGCGCAGAAGCGAGCGCGGCCACCGGCGCCGTACCGGGCGCGGGCGCGGGCATCGGCGCCGGTACGGGCACGCCCGCACGCGAGGCGCGGGCACAGGTCCACGGAGCGACGCCGGTTCGGCCGAGGCTCAGTCGGCCGAACCGGCGTCTTGCTGCATTCTGCACCACCGGCCTGTGCCCCGGCCGGTGAACTACTTCGCCCGGTACCGGCGCATCTTCGCGCGCGCCCCGCACACCTGCATCGAGCACCAGCGCCCGCGGCCCGCCGGACTGCGGTCGTAGTACGCCCAGTGGCAGGTGGCGGCCTCGCAGGCCTTCAGCCGGGTCCAGGTGCCCGCGATCAGCGCCTCCGCCACCGCGGCGGCCGTACGGGACAGCAGCGAGGCCGCGCCGGCGGCGGCCAGGCGGGCGGAGCCGTCCTGCTCGTCGATCGTCACCAGCAGGGGCGCCGACGCCAGCAGCTCGCCCAGCGGGGTCACCTCGCGGTGCGGCGGATGGCCCGCGTGGGCCAGCAGGGCCGCGCGCAGCGACTCGCGCAGCTCACGGGCGCGCGCCACCTCGCCCACGGCGTCCCCGGCGGCGTCGGTGTTCTCCGGCAGCCCGAACCGGGCCCGGCCCTCCGCCGTGTCCAGCGCGTCCGCGCCCGACTCGAGGTCGAGCGTGTTCACCAGGGCCTCGACCAGGGCCAGGCTCCCGGGTGCCGCCGATCGGTCATTCATGCTTGCGACGTTACCGCCAATGCGGGAGCATGCAGTAACCGTTACTGGTTACCCGGCTCTGGAGGTAACCAGTCCGATCGCCAGGAGGAAGTCATGGCTCTCGCCAAGCTGGGTGTCGTCGTTCTGGACTGTCCCGACCCGGGCACCCTGGCCGGCTTCTACGCCGAGGTGCTGGGCGGCACCGTCGAGGGCGAGGGGGACTGGGTCGACGTGCGGGTGCCCGGCGGTCAGTCGCTGGCCTTCCAGGCCGCCGCCGGGTTCGTACCGCCCGCGTGGCCCGCGCCCCAGCACTCGCAGCAGTTCCATCTGGACCTGACCGTCGACGACCTGGACGCGGCCGAGCGGGGCGTGCTGGCGCTGGGCGCGAAGCCGCTGGACGCGGAGGACCGTTCGCGCGGCTGGCGTGTGTACGCGGATCCGGCTGGGCACCCGTTCTGCCTGTGCAGCTGCTGAGACCCGCACGCCCACCGGAACCCCGCACGACCGCTGAAGCCGCAACGACCGATGACCCCGCACACCCCTGAAGCCACACGACCCCTGAAGCCACACGACCGCTGAAGCCACACGACCGCTGAGGCCGCACACCCGGTGGGCTGCGCAGACGCCGAAGCCGCACGACCGGTGAGGCGGCGCAGACGCTGCCGCCCCACGACCGGTGAGGCGCTCGGGCGCCGAAGCCGGCCGCAGCGCTGAAACCTTACGACCGTCCCGTGTCCAAGCCCCGTACCGCGCTCGCCAGGAGGATTCCATGCCGCCCGTCGCCCGCTTCCGTTCCGTCGTCCTCGACTGCCCCGACCCGCGCGCGCTCGCCGACTTCTACGCGGCGGTCCTGGGCGGTACACCCGAGGCCGAGGACGGTGAGGACGACTGGTTCGTCCTGTACGTGCCCGGCGGTCCCCGGATCGCGTTCCAGCAGGTCGAGGGGTACACCCCGCCGGAGTGGCCGCGCGCCGACCGCAATCCGCAGCAGTTCCACCTCGACCTCGACGGCGGCGCCACCTGGGCGGAGATCGACGCGGCCCACGAGCGGGTGCTGGCGCTGGGCGCGCGGCCGCTGGATCTGGAGGACCGGGAGAAGAAGGACTTCCAGGTGTACGCCGATCCGGCGGGGCATCCGTTCTGCCTGTGCCGGGTCGAGCACCCGTAGCGGCCCCGCCCGGCGGTCCCGCGACGGCCTGCCGGACGCCCTGTCCGACGACCTGCCCGGCGGCGCTATCCGTCCAGCTCCGCGATCCGCACCGTCGACGGCTCCCTGCGGTCCTGGGTCGCGCGGGCCGTGAAGTCGGCGGTGCGCAGGACACGCTGCACGTTGCCCCAGGTCAGCAGGGCGATGTCGGTCTCCGGCCAGCCCCGGCGGAGCAGCTCGGCGATCAGGTGCGGATAGCCGGAGGCGTCGGCGAGGCCCTGCGGGTGGGCGGCGCCGGAGTCGTAGAGCCCGGACAGGCCGACGCAGTCCGGGCCGGCGATCGCGCGGACGTGGTCGAGGTGGTCGGCCACGTCCCGCAGGCCGGGGCCGGTCTGCTCGGCGGTCAGCGGTACCAGGCAGAGTCCCCTGGCCTCGCCCAGCCCGGCGAGCAGTTCGTCGGACAGGTTGGCGGGGTGGGGGCGCAGCGCGCGGGCGGCGGAACGGGTGCACAGGACCGGCGTCTTGGAGAGGGTGAGGACGCGGCCGACGGTGAGGTCGCCGGCGCCGGAGAGGTCGGCGAGCACGCCGATCCGGTTCATCTCGCGCACGACCTCCTCGCCGAACCGGGTCAGTCCCGCGTCGCCCCCCGCCCAGGAGGTGCCGGAGAGGGTGAGGACGCGCAGCCCGAGGGAGTGCAGCACGCGCAGGACGCCCAGCGAGTCGTCGAGCGCGGCCGCCGCGGCCGGGCCGAGGACCACGGCGACGCGGCCGCAGTTGCGGGCGTCGATGATCTGTCCGGCGCTGCGCGCGAGCCGCAGCCCTTCGGGGTGGGCGGCGATCACCGACCGGACGAGGTCCAGCTGCTCCAGGGTGGCCCCGACGGCCCGGTGGGCGGCGAGGCCCTCGGGCAGGTGCAGCGACCACAGCAGCGCGCCGACATTGCCCCGGCGCAGCCGGGGCACGTCCGTGTCGACGGCGCTCTCGCCGAGCTGGAGGTCGTAGCAGGGCAGGTGCCGCAGGGCCGAGGGCAGTCCGCTGTAGCCGTCGGCGACCGGGTGCGCGGCGAGGAGGGCGCGGGCGCGCTCCAGCGGGGTGCTCTCGAGCACCTCCTGCGCGGCCTGGACGGCCTCGGCGACATCGAGGGCCGGGAGGACGGCCTCCGCGGCCTTCTCGGCCGTGAGCGGCGCGTACGGGCCGGACGGGCTGGGCGGGCCGGACGGGCCGGACGGAGCCGCCTGCGCCTCGCCGTCGAGCTCACCGACCTCGGGAAGGGTGTGCGGCTCGTCATGGAGGTCGGCCATGGCGGTCTCCGTACGTCGATCAGCAGTACGGTCACCGTCGCACGGCGGACGGCCGGCTTCCTGGTGGACGGGGCGTTCGGGGTACGGGTCACTGGGCGATCGGGGTACGGACGCCCCGGCGCCCGGTCAGGTGCCCTCGGCCACCCGGATCACCTCGTCCAGGGTGTCCCGGGAGCGGACCAGGTCGGCGATGGTGCGGTCGATGCGGTCGCGCTCCGCGGCGAGGTCGGCGACCAGCCGGGGGGTGGCGACGGCCGAGGGGCCGCCGTCGGAGTCCCGCATGCAGGGCAGCAGCTGGGCGATCCTGGTGCTGTGCAGCCCGGCCGCGAACAGCTCCTGGATGAGCACGACCCGGTCGACGGCCCGCTCGGGGTAGTCCCGGTGGCCGCCGGGGGTGCGGTCGGCGGCCAGCATCCCCTGGGCCTCGTAGTAGCGCAGGGAGCGCTCGCTGACGTTCGTGCGCCGCGCCAGTTCACCGATCCGCATGGCCGCCCCCGGTCCCGAATGACTTGAAGCTGACATCAGTGTCAGCTTTTACGGTACCGCCATGACACCGACCAAGGACACCCCGTTCCGGCTGGGAGAACTCCCCCTCCCCCACCGTCTCGTCATGGCCCCGCTGACCCGCAACCGAGCCGCCGCCGACGGCACGCCGGGCGACCTCATGGTCGAGTACTACGCCCAGCGTGCGTCCGCCGGCCTGATCATCGCCGAGGCCGCCACGCCCAACGCGGTCGGGCAGACGTATCCGAACATCACCGCGATCCACCGGCCCGAGCACGTGGCCGGATGGCGGCGGGTCACCGACGCCGTACGGGAGGCGGACGGGCGGATGTTCCTCCAGCTCCAGCACGGCGGGCGGGTGGGGCATCCGGCGACCAGCGGGCTGACGCCGGTCGCCCCCTCCCCCGTCCCGTTGCCGGAGACGATCTTCACGCCGGACGGTCACCGGCCCGCCGTCACGCCCCGGGAGATGGACCCGCACGACATCGCGGCCACCGTCGCCGACTTCGCCTCGGCCGCCCGCAACGCGCTCGACGCCGGGTTCGAGGGCGTGGAGGTGCACGCCGCGAACGGCCATCTGCTGCACCAGTTCCTGGCCGGCAACACCAACCACCGCACCGATGCCTACGGCGGCCCGGTCGCCCGGCGGATCCGGTTCGCGGCGGAGGTGGCGGAGGCGGTCGCCGCGGAGATCGGCGCGGAGCGGGTGGGCGTACGGATCTCGCCCGGCGTCACCTTCAACGGCATCGAGGAGGAGGACGACGACACGGCGGAGCTCTACCCGGCGCTCGTCGAGCGGCTGAAGGGTCTCGGGCTCGCGTACCTGCACGTGGTGTACGCCGAGCCGGACGCACCGCTGTTCCGCCGGATCCGGGCCGAGTGGCCGGGGGCGCTCGTCGCCAACCCCGTGCTGACGGAACTCACCGCGGACGCCGTCTCCCGCGCGGTCGACCGGCTGCTCGCCGCCGGGGCCGACCTGGTCGCCCTCGGACGGCCGTTCCTGGCCAATCCCGACCTGGTCGCCCGGCTGCGGCAGGGGGCCCCGCTGAACCCGCTGCGGGAGCGCTACCTGATGTACGTGGGCGGGGCGGTCGGCTACACCGACTACCCCGCCCTGTCCGACGGACCCGCTCAGCCGTCCAGCGACTCGATCGTCGCGTGGGACGGCGACCGGGTCGCCTGAAGGTCGCGGGCCACGTCCTCCGCCGCGCCGAGCACGCGTACCGCGTTCTGCCAGGTCAGCTTGGCGAGGTCCGGCCGGGACCAGCCGCGGTCGAGGAGCTCCGCGATCAGGTTGGGATAGCCGGAGACGTCGTCGAGGCCGTCGGGCGTGAAGGCGGTGCCGTCGTAGTCGCCGCCGATGCCGAGGTGGTCGATGCCGGCGACCTCGCGCATGTGGTCGAGGTGGTCGGCGACCGTGGCGACGGTGGCGATCGGGCGGGGGTTCGTCTCCTCGAAGACCCGGTGGACCTTCATCGCCTCGGCCGTGGTGGCGAGGTGGTGGAAGCCGTGGGCGCGCATGTTGTCGTCGGCGGCGGCCGTCCAGTCGACCGCCGCCTGCAGGACGAACTTCGGCACGAAGGTCACCATCGCCATGCCGCCGTTGGCGGAGAGGCGTCCGAGGACGTCGTCCGGGATGTTGCGGGGGTGGTCGCACACCGCCCGCGCGGAGGAGTGCGAGAAGATCACCGGCGCGGCCGTCGCGTCGAGCGCGTCCCGCATCGTCGTCGCCGCCACGTGCGAGAGGTCGACCAGCATGCCCTCGCGGTTCATCTCGCGCACGACCTCGCGGCCGAACGCGGTCAGGCCGCCGGCCTTGGGCTCGTCGGTCGCGGAGTCCGCCCAGTCCACGTTGTCGTTGTGGGTGAGCGTCATGTAGCGCACCCCGAGTGCGTACAGGCCGCGCAGGGTGCCGAGCGAGTTGGCGATGGAGTGGCCGCCCTCCGCCCCCATGAGCGAGGCGATACGCCCCTCCGTGCGCGCCGTCTCCATGTCCGCGGCCGTGAGCGCGGCCCGCAGGTCCCGCGGGTGGCGGGCGATGAGCCGCCGTACGCAGTCGATCTGCTCCAGCGTCGCCGGGACCGCGTCGGGCAGGTCCGCGCGCACGTACACCGACCAGTACTGCGCGCCGACCCCGCCCGCGCGCAGCCGGGGGATGTCGGTGTGCAGGTGGGCGTGCTGGTGGCCGGCGATGTCACGGGCGTCGAGGTCGTAGCGGACCTGCTCGCGCAGCGCCCAGGGCAGGTCGTTGTGGCCGTCGACGACGGGGAACTCGCGCAGGAGCTCGCGGGCCGCGTCCAGTGAGGTCATCTGCGTCACTTTCCGAAACCGAAGCCGTTCGAACCCGCGACCTTGGCACGCAGGCGCTTGCCCTTCTCGGTGGCCTGGTCGTTCAGCTCCTGCTGGAAGTCCCGCATGCGGGCGAGCAGCTCCTCGTCCTGGGTGGCGAGGATGCGGGCGGCCAGCAGACCGGCGTTGCGGGCACCGCCCACGGAGACCGTGGCGACCGGGACACCGGCCGGCATCTGCACGATCGACAGCAGGCTGTCCATGCCGTCCAGGTACTTCAGGGGCACGGGCACGCCGATCACCGGCAGCGGGGTCACGGAGGCGAGCATGCCGGGCAGGTGGGCGGCGCCGCCGGCGCCCGCGATGATCACCTTGAGCCCGCGCCCGTCCGCCTGCTCGCCGTACGCGACCATCTCGCGCGGCATGCGGTGCGCGGAGACGACGTCGACCTCGTACGCGATCTCGAACTCGTCCAAGGCCTGCGCGGCGGCCTCCATGACCGGCCAGTCGCTGTCCGACCCCATGACGATGCCTACAACAGGGCTCATTCGGTGATCGTGCCTCTCAGGTAACCGGCTGCGTGACGTGCGCGCTCGAGGACGTCGTCCAGGTCGTCGCCGTAGGTGTTGACGTGTCCGACCTTGCGGCCGGGCTTCACGTCCTTGCCGTACATGTGGATCTTCAGCTGGGGGTCGCGGGCCATGCAGTGCAGGTACGCGGAGTACATGTCCGGGTAGTCGCCGCCGAGGACGTTGACCATGACCGTCCACCCGGCGCGCGGACGCGGGTCGCCGAGGGGGAGGTCGAGGACGGCGCGGACGTGGTTGGCGAACTGCGAGGTGATCGCGCCGTCCATCGACCAGTGACCCGAGTTGTGCGGGCGCATCGCCAGTTCGTTGACGAGGACGCGTCCGTCGCGGGTCTGGAACAGCTCGACGGCGAGGTGCCCGACGACGTCCAGTTCCTTGGCGATCCGCAGGGCCATCTCCTCGGCCCGCAGGGCGAGGGTGCCGTCCAGGCCGGGCGCCGGGGCGATCACCGTGTCGCAGACGCCGTTCACCTGCCGTGACTCGACCACCGGGTAGGCGACGGCCTGCCCGTGCGGGGAGCGCACGACGTTGGCGGCGAGCTCGCGGACGTAGTCGACCTTCTCCTCCGCCAGGACCGGGACGCCGGCCCGGAAGGGCTCCGCCGCCTCCTCGACCGAGTCGACGACCCACACGCCCTTGCCGTCGTAGCCGCCGCGGACGGTCTTGAGGACCACCGGGAAGCCGTCGCCGCCGGCGCCCTCGGCCAGGCCCTCCGCGGCGAACGCGGCGACATCGGCCGGGTCGGTCACGATCCGGTGCCGGGGGCACGGAACGCCGATCGCGTCGAGCCGCGCGCGCATCACCCCCTTGTCCTGGGCGTGCACCAGCGCGTCGGGGCCCGGGCGGACGGGGATGCCGTCCGCCTCCAGCGCCCTGAGGTGCTCGGTGGGTACGTGTTCGTGATCGAAGGTGATCACATCGCACCCGCGCGCGAACTCACGGAGCGTGTCGAGATCGCGATAGTCGCCGATGACGACATCGCTCACGACCTGCGCCGCGGAATCCTGTGGGGTGTCACTGAGGAGCTTGAATCTGATGCCGAGCGGGATGCCCGCCTCGTGTGTCATACGAGCGAGCTGGCCCCCGCCGACCATGCCGACTACCGGGAACGTCACGCCCCCAGGGTATCGGCCACGCCGGCGCGGCCGAATTCCGCGCCTCTTACCGGGACCTTTCCCGTCTCATACCGACCGTTTCCCCGCTTCTTCCCCGCTGGTCACGGGCCCGTGAGCCGGACCACAGGAAACCGACAAGAGTGGTGGTTAGCATGGCTGGGTTGACGAAACCGAACCCGGACGGGGGCCTGTACGACCATGGCGCATGGTTCCTCGGGGCTGAGGAGGGTCGTCCGCGAGCTCGCGAAGTTCGGAGCGGTGGGCGGCGCGGGGCTGCTGGTCAACCTCGGGGTCTTCAACCTTGTCCGGCATCTCACCGACCTCCAGGTGGTGCGGGCCAGTGTCATAGCGACGGTCGTGGCCATCGCCTTCAACTACGTGGGGTTCCGCTACTTCACCTACCGTGACCGCGACAAGAGCGGGCGAACGAAGGAGATGACGCTGTTCCTGCTGTTCAGCGCGGTGGGACTCGTGATCGAGAACGGTCTGCTGTTCGCGGCGACGTACGGCTTCGGCTGGGACAGCCCGATCCAGAGCAATGTGTTCAAGTTCGTCGGCATCGGGATCGCGACGCTGTTCCGGTTCTGGTCGTACCGGACGTGGGTGTTCCGGACGCTGCCGGCGAAGGAGGCCGTGGCCGGCGTGACCGGCCCCGAGCCGTTCCTGACGGTGACCGAGCAGACCCGCAAGCCCGAGCCGAGGGCCGGCACCCGGGTCGGCTGACGGGCCCTATCTGACCGTCGGCTCGCCGTCCTCCGCGGTCCGCTTCTGCGGGGGCGTACTGGACAGGAACAGTCCGAAGACCGGGGGCTGGGCCTGGAGCATCTCCAGACGGCCGCCGTCGGCCTCCGCCAGGTCGCGGGCCACCGCCAGGCCGATGCCCGTGGAGTTGCGGCCGCTGATGGCCCGCTCGAAGATGCGGGCGCCCAGATCGGCGGGGACGCCGGGACCCTCGTCGGTGACCTCGACCACGGACTGGTTGCCGGTGACACGGGTGCGCAGCGCCACCGTGCCGCCGCCGTGCATGAGGGAGTTCTCGATCAGGGCGGCCAGGACCTGGGCGACCGCGCCGGGTGTGCCCACCGCCCGCAGATGGCGCTTGCCGGAGCTGACGATGGCCCGCCCCACGCCGCGGTAGGCGGGGCGCCACTCGGCGAGCTGCTGCTGGATGACCTCGTCGAGGTCGAAGGTGACCGCCGAGCCGGTGCGCGGGTCGCGGGCGTTGGTCAGCAGGCGCTCGACCACGTCCGTCAGGCGTTCCACCTGCGTCAGGGCGATCGTCGCCTCCTCCTTCACGGTGTCCGGGTCGTCGGTGAGGGTGATCTCCTCCAGACGCATGGAGAGGGCCGTCAGCGGCGTGCGCAGCTGGTGGGAGGCGTCCGCCGCGAGACGGCGCTCGGCGGTCAGCATGCGGGCGATGCGCTCGGCGGAGGCGTCGAGGACGTCGGCGACCCGGTCGAGCTCGGGAACGGCGTACCGCTTGTGCCGGGGCCGCGGGTCGCCCGAGCCCAGCCGCTCCGCCGTCTCGGCGAGGTCGGTCAGGGGGGAGGCGAGCCGGTTGGCCTGGCGGATGGCCAGCAGCACCGCCGCGATCACCGCGAGCAGCGCCACCAGGCCGATGATCAGCAGCGTGCGGCCGACCTCCCGGGTGACGGTGGAGCGCGGCTCCTGCACGAGGACGGTCTCGCCCTCCTCGCCCCGGGCCGTCGCCTTGATCACATCGCCCTGGGGCCTGGTGCCGACCTGGATGACCGTCCGGCCGGGGATCCGGATCTCGGCGTAGCGGTCCTGCGTGACCTGGTCGCGCAGTATCTCGGCGGTGACGTGCTCGGAGCCCACCAGCCGGCTGTCCACGATGCTGGCCAGCCGCAGCGCCTCGGAGTCCACCCGTTCCTGGGCGCTGTTGCTGATGGTGCGGGTCTCGACGATGACGAGGGACACCCCGAACACGGCGATGACGACGAGCACCACGGCGAGGGTGGACTGAATGAGACGGCGACGCACGGTGCCCTCCGGACGGTGACTTCACAGGACCGGCGCGGGAAACCGGCTCAGGGCGCGGGGAACGGCGCGACCGGTCCCCACCGACGCACCCGGCCACGCGACGCGCACGGCCGGGCCCACCCCCGCGGAGCGCTCAGCAGCGCTCAGCTCTTCTCGAAGCGGAAGCCGACGCCGCGCACGGTGGCGATGTAACGGGGGTTCGCCGCGTCGTCGCCGAGCTTCTTGCGCAGCCAGGAGATGTGCATGTCGAGGGTCTTGGTCGACGACCACCAGGTGGTGTCCCAGACCTCGCGCATCAGCTGGTCGCGGGTGACGACCCGGCCCGCGTCGCGGACGAGGACCCTCAGCAGGTCGAACTCCTTGGCCGTGAGCTGGAGTTCCTCCTCGCCCATCCAGGCGCGGTGCGACTCCACGTCGATGCGGACGCCGTGCGTGGCGGGCGGCTGCTGGGGCTCGGACGCGCCGCGCCGCAGCAGGGCCCGGACCCGGGCCAGCAGTTCGGCGAGCCGGAAGGGCTTGGTGACGTAGTCGTCGGCGCCCGCGTCCAGACCGACGACGGTGTCCACCTCGTCGGCGCGCGCGGTCAGGATGAGGATCGGGATGGCGTGTCCCTCCGAGCGCAGCCGGCGGGCCACCTCCAGACCATCCATGCCGGGCAGCCCGAGGTCGAGCACGACCAGGTCGACGCCGCCCTGCATTCCGGCGTCGAGCGCGGTGGGGCCGTCCTCACGCACCTCGACCTCGTAACCTTCCCGGCGCAGGGCGCGGGCCAGCGGCTCCGAGATGGACGCGTCGTCCTCGGCGAGCAGTACACGGGTCATGAGCTGATGGTAGTCCGCGCCGGGCGGCGGCCGAAGTGTGATCGCCCGGCTGTTTCTTACTCACGGACATGCCGGACAGGCGGCGTGCCGAGCGGTCGGCCGTCCCTCCGTAGATCTTGGTACGGACCTACGGTCGGTGGATGGCATCCTGGTGGAGACCTTCGAAAGCTCGCCCACGGTTCCTTGATCACCTGTGATCCGTGTCTCAAGTCCTTCCATATCAGGCGTTGTGCTGCCGTATGGTGAGGTAACGCCTGTAGCACGCATGGACCTTCGGCGGTCGGCTTGACGTCGAGGGTCTCCTTTGTGTGCGGGCCGGTCCCCGCCGGCCTCGAAAGGAATGACCTGTGGCCGGGCCCCCGACTCGAGGGGGCGTGGATCCCGGTGGTCGCCGTCCGCCGCTCCGAGACCCGGAGCGGACTCCCCCGGGGCGTGGGGGTGGACGACGCGCTCCGCCGGTGCCGGCCGCCCCCCACCGGGCGCGCAACGCTCCATCGCGGCGCGCGTCCCGAGCAGCAAGGAACGACATGGCGTCCAGCCTGACGAAGGACTCGGTCCGCCCGGGCACACCCGGCTCCGGGAAGACCTTCTTCGGCCACCCCCGCGGACTGGCCACTCTCTTCATGACCGAGATGTGGGAGCGATTCTCCTACTACGGCATGAGGGCCCTGCTCCCGCTGTACCTGGTCGCTCCCGGCGGCCTGCACCTCAGCGCGGCGACCGCGACCGCTATCTACTCGGTCTATCTGTCGCTCGTGTACCTGCTCGCCCTGCCCGGCGGCTGGTTCGCGGACCGCGTGCTCGGCCCCCGCAAGACCGTCGCCGTTGCCGGCGCGATCATCATGCTCGGCCATCTGACCCTCGCGCTGCCGAACGCCGGCACCTTCTACGGCGGACTCGGCCTGGTCGCCATCGGCTCGGGTCTGCTCAAGGCCAACATCTCGACGATGGTCGGCCACCTCTACGACGGGCCCGACGACCCGCGCCGCGACGGTGGCTTCACGCTCTTCTACATCGGCATCAACCTGGGCGCGTTCGCCGCGCCGCTGATCATCGGCACCATCGGTGAGAACGTCAACTGGCACCTGGGCTTCGCGCTGGCCGCGCTCGGCATGGGTCTGGGCCTCGCCCAGTTCCTGCTCGGCAGCCGCCACCTGAGCTCCCGCTCGGACGTCGTCCCCACGCCGCTGTCCGCGCAGGAGAAGGCGGCCACTCTGCGCAAGGCCGCGTTCTGGGCGGCCGTCGCGATCGTCTTCTACGCGGTCGTCGGTGTCTCCGGCGTCTACACGCTGAACTGGCTGCTGGTCCCGATCACCGTCGCCGGTCTGCTCATCCCGGTCGTCGTCATCGCCCGGATGAAGCGCGACAAGGAGCTGGACCGCGCCGAGCAGTCCCAGCTGACCGCGTACGTCTGGTTCTTCGTCGCCGCGGCCGTGTTCTGGATGATCTACGACCAGGGCGGTTCGACGCTGTCCCTGTTCGCCGAGTCCTCCGCGGAGAACAGCGTCCTCGGCTGGGACTTCCCGGTCTCCTGGTACCAGTCGGTCAACCCGGTCCTGATCATGGCCCTGGCCCCGCTCTTCGCCTGGGCCTGGCTGGCCCTGGCCCGGCGCGGCAAGGAGCCGAGCACCGCGACGAAGTTCGCGATGGGTCTCGTCCTGGTCGGCGCGTCCTTCTTCCTCTTCCTGGCCCCGCTGTCGATCGCCGAGGGCGGTCACAAGGCGGCCGCGCTGTGGCTGGCGGCGATCTACTTCGTGCAGACCGTCGGCGAGCTGACCCTCTCCCCGGTCGGCCTGTCGGTCACCACGAAGATGGCTCCCGCGAAGTACGCCTCGCAGATGATGGGCGTCTGGTTCCTGGCCGTCACCGCCGGTGACGCCACGACCGGCCTGCTGTCCATCGCGGGCGTCGACCTCAACAAGACGGGCATAGTCGCCCTGGAGGCGGTGCTCGCCGTCGTCGCCGGTGTGGCGGTGTGGATGTACCGCAAGAAGGTCAAGGCGCTGATGGGCGACGTCCACTGACGTCCGCTCCCGCGCATGCCGGAGGGCCGCCACACCCGCGTGGGTGCGGCGGCCCTCCGTCGTTGCGCGCCGCGCGGCTCAGCTCGCCCTTCTCCTGGGCATGAACGTGAACACCGCGCCGCCCAGCAGGATCGCCGTACCCGCGACCAGACCCAGCGCCTTCAGGGTGCCGTGGTCGCCGGAGCCGGTCTCCGCGAGGCCTCCGCCGGTCGCCGCGGAGCCGCCCGAGGACGACGACGAGCCGCTGCCGCCGGACGCTCCGCTCGCCTGTTCCGCGGTGTTCAGCGTGAGGGAGACGGCCGTGCTGTCCGGGGTGCAGGTGGTGGTCGTGCCCATGGCCTCGATCGTGAGGACGCCCGGGGAGAGCGTGGACTCACCGGTCGCGCCGGGCTTGTAGACGCCCGTGAGGTCCGGGATCTCGATCGGTTCGTTCTGCGGGATCGGCGCGGAGTTCAGCGGGCCCTCCACCTTGACCGAGCCGGAGTCCGCGCCGCCCAGCACGATCTGCATGGTCGGCTTCACCTTGCCGGCCGGGATGTCGATCGGGCTGTCCATGACCGACTTCTTGAACTGCACGGTGAGGTCGTAACTCCCGCCGTTCTTCTTGGCGTTGATCTGGATCGGCGAGGTCGCCTTCTTCTCGCCGATCGGCGACTGGCAGGTGTAGGGGATGTCGACGACCTTGCCGGTGAAGTCGGTCTGACCGCCGTCGCCGGTCTCGGACGCCGAAGGGGAGGTGCTGGGGGTGGCCGAGGCACTCGCCGAGGGTGACTGGCTCTGGCTCTGCGAGGGGTCGGGCGACGTACTCGGCGAGCCCGAGCCGGATCCCGAACCCCCCTCCCCCGCCGTCACGGTGATGGTCGCCGCCGGCTGGACGGCCTCCGTCGGCGCGCACTTGGTGTCCGTGGACAGCGCGTTGACGACGTACGCGTCCGGGGTCAGTGTCACCTGCCCGGCCGCCGTCAGCTTCAGCGTGCCCTTCATGTCGGACAGCGTCATCGCGCCGCCCTTGGGGATCGCCGGGTTCTCGCGCGGCCCCTGCATCGCGATGTCGGCGGTCTGCGCGCCGGCCGCCTTGAGGGTGCCGGACGGCTGGACCGAGTTCGCGGGCAGGTCGATGATGTCGGGGTTCTTCGACGCGGCCTGGGTGAACTTCCAGACGACGTCGACGGTGTCGCCGACCTTCGCCGTCGCCGGTGCGGTGATCTCGACCTTGGTGGTGCCGTTGACGTCGGGCAGACCGATGCCCGAGGGCGGAACGCACTTGGTGGCGTACGCCACCTCGGCGGCCTGGGCCTGCCCGGCGCTCACGCCCAGCAGGACGGCCGCCCCGGTCAACAGGACGGCGGCGCCCGCCGCTGCCGCTCGCTTCCGCGCGGGCGCACGGTCAGGTGATACGGCTCTCTCACTCACGTGGATCCCTTCCTGCCGGGAGTCGTGGGAGTCGTGGGACTCGTCGGATGGTCTTCGTGCGGTGCGGAGAGCCGGCCCGCCGGGCCCGGACCGGTGTCCGGGGTGAACCACGGCAGGGTCGTGTTCGGGGTGGGGGGCCCGGGCCTCGGGGGCGCGACCGCCGTGCCGCGTCCGCGTCCCCGCCCGGGGGCGCTGCGCCCGTGCCCGGGGGCGGGCGGGGACCGTCGGACGGCGGGGCGCGGGCGTACCCGGTCCACCACCGCCATCCCGATGCGGAAGACCGCCGCCGGCACCACCAGGCAGAGCAGGATCCAGAACAGGGTCACGCCCCAGGGACGGCCCACCCCCCACGGCTGTTCGGCGAGGACCTTCCCGCCGTACTCGAGGGAGACGGTGTAGTCGCCGTGGGCACCGGCGGTGAGTTCGACGGGCAGTTCGACGCGGGCCTTCTCGCCGGGGCCGAGCGTGCCGTGCCACTGCCGCTCGTCCCACTGCGGGGCGAACACCCCGTGGGCGGTGCCGACGCGGAAGACGGGGTTCTCGACGGCCGCGGTGCCCACGTTGCCGACGGTGAAGGTCAGCGTGCGGGAGGGCGGCGCCCCGAACCAGGTCAACAGGGAACCCGAGCCGTCGAGCCGGGTGTCGCTGAGCACCGCCAGACGTCCGCCGGCCGTCTGCGCGGGAAGCGGTTCGACGGGGTGCCCGGCCACCTGGAACACCGCGTCGGCCTGCGCCTTCGCTCCGGTCGCGGTGGCCACGTGCACCACGCAGGGACACGGCACCGGCGGCTCGGTCACCGGCAGCGCCCGGCTGAAACGGCCGTCGGCGTCGGTGGTGACGGCGCGGCCGTCGGCGTTGGCGCAGGAGTTGGTGCCGCCGACCACGCCCCGGGCCGGTGTCGCCCGCCCGCAGATCAGCAGCATCAGCAGCGTGCGCGACCGCCAGCCGGTGCCGCTGACGGTGATCGAACCGCCCGTACCCGCCTGCGCCGTCGAGAGGGTGACGGCCGGCCTGCCCTCCGCGGCGGCGGCCGGGCCCGCCGAGGGCAGCGAGAGCGCGAGCAGCATCAGCAGCAGCGCCGGCACCGGCGCCATGATCCGGGACTTGCCCCTCATGTCCGCGCTCCCGTCGCCGCGGCCCCGTCCGTGGCCGCATCCCGCCGGCGTCCGCGTCGCCGTACGGCCACCGCGGCCGCCGCGACCGACAGCACGCCGGCCGCCGTGGCAGCCGCCGCGCCCCAGGGCACGAACCGCGCCGACGCCCGCCCGGTGGCCCGCGCCGCGCCCGGCGCGGTCACCGTGAGGCGGACGGTGACGGCGTCGAGGGCCGGACGGTCGGGCCACGGTTCGTCGAGCGTGAGACGGCGGCCCGGGGGCAGCCGGACGGGCAGGGTGCGCGGGGCGCGGTCCAGGACGGCGCCGAGGACACCGTCCGCGTGCACGGCGAGCCGCGGAACGACGGCCGTGGTGCCACGGTTGACCAGCTCGTACGTGATGCGGTCGCCGCGGACGGCCACGTGCTCGACGGTCAGCGCGGCCAGCTCCGGGCCGTCGACCCGGATCAGCAGCCGGACGGCGGACTCACGGCCCGTGGAGTCCCGTACGAGGAGCCGGCCGACGCGGTCGCCGGGCGGCGCGTCCGCCGGGACCGTCACGGTGAAGGGCACCTCGGCGCGGGTGCGGGCGGGGATACCGACGGCCGGTTCGGCGAAGGCGACGCGGAGCCCGTCGCCGGTGGCGCGCAGCCGTACGGTGAGCGGCCGCGTGCCCCTGTTGGTCACGGAGAGCGTGTCCCGGAGGACCGCCCCTGGCGTGCCCTCCGCGTAGAAGGACGGCCGTCCCCCACCGGAGGGCGCGACCGACCAGCCGCCGGGGGTGGCCGGGGTGGCCGCGAGCAGCAGCGGCAACGACAGGGTCAGCAGCAGGGCACGGGCGGCGGCGTACGGCATCGGCGGCTCCAGCACTCGTACGGGGGACGGTCAGCGGGGGACGCGTGCCGTCCGGCCCCGCCGGGTCAGCCACAGGGCACCGGCCGCGCCCGCGAGCAGCACCGTGCCGCCGAGGGTGCCGAGGGCGATGGCGGAGTCCTCGGGGCCGGTCTGCGGGAGGCCGCCGCCGGAGCCGCCGTCACTCGTGGCGCCGCCGCTGCTGCCACCGCTCGTGCTGCCGCCGCTCGTGCTGCCGCCGCTCGTGTTGCCCGCGCCGCCCGACGCGGTCACGTCGAGGGTCAGCGAGGGGCCGGCGTTGTTGGTGGGCGTGCAGGTGGTGGTCGTCCCGAGCGCCTTGATGGTGAGCACACCGGCCGTGAAGGTGACCTTTCCGGTCTTCTTCGGGGTGTAGGTGCCGCTCAGGTCGTTGATCTTGATGGGGGTGTTCTCGGGGATCGCGGCCTGGTTGGCGGGGCCGGTGACCGCGAGGGTGCCGGTGTCGGCGCCGCCCAGTCTGATCGTGGCGCTCGGCTTCATGGAACCCGCGCCGAGTTCGACGGGGCTGGAGGAGACGCCCTTCTGCCAGGACATGGTGATCTTGTAGCCGCTGCCGCTCCTGACGCCCTTGATGTCGATGGGCGACACGGCGCTCTTGTCGCCGATGGGCGTCTTGCAGGCGTAGTTGACGTTCACGACCTCGGCCATGGCCGCGGGGGCGGCCATCCACACCGCCGAGCCGGCCAGGGCCGCGGCAGTCGCGAGCGCGGCGGTTCGCTTCCGGTACGACACGGTCCCGTCCCCTCACTCCCACCGCCCCGCCCTTACTGACGAGGCATCAGATTGAGCCGTCAAGGTACGCCCGGGGCGATGAGGAGGGAAGAGAAGGTACGTGCCGGAGTTGTGGCGATCCGGCGCGCGCGTTCAGTGCGCCAGAGGACGCCCGAAACCCCCGCCGAACGTCGGACCCGGGAGCCGGGCCCGGCAGGCCGGGCGCAGCCCTCGAGGATCGCTCGACCGGAGATGGCCCCCGAGGACCGCTCGGCCGGAGATGGCCCCCGAGGACCGCTCGGCCGAAGGCAAGCCTGCTCGGCCGGAAGTCGGCGCACGAGTTCGGTCGGCCGGAGGTCGGCCCCAGGGGGTGGAAGGTTCCGTGGGCCCGGGGTGGAAGGTTCCCGGACCCTCGGGCGATCAGGCCGGGGCGCCCAGTTCGGCCCAGACCGTCTTGCCTGCGACGTCCGGGGTCCGTACGACGCCCCAGTCCAGGCAGAGACGCTGGACGATGAACATGCCGTGGCCGCCGGGGCGGCCGGCCCGGTGCGGGGTGCGGGGGGCCGGCTGGCCCGTGCCGCGGTCCGAGACCTCGACGCGGATCACCTTGTTGTCACAGCTGAGGACCATGGCGTCCGGCCCCTCGGCGTGCAGGCACGCGTTGGTGACCAGCTCGGAGACGACGAGCAGCACGTCCTCCGCGGCGGCCCGTTGGTCGGCGGTGGCCGCGGGCAGCCAGGCCCACGCGTAGAGCGCCTGGCGGGCGAAGTCGCGGGCGAGCGGGACGACCCCGCTGGCGCCGTCGAAGCTCAGCCGACGTACCTGGCGGCCGCCCGGCGACCTGGACGCCACGGTCGCCGCGCCCCCCTGGGACGCCTCGACTGCCGGTGCGCCCGCTTGGGACGCCCCAGGAGCGTCGCCGGGCTCCGGGCCGCGGTCGCCCGGCGAACAAGGCCGGGTGGTGCTCATCAGCGCTTCACCTCACCGATTCCCCGATTCACCGGTTCACAATTCACAAGTCGGATCACTGCAAGTCTGTACGTAGGCGGACGGCGTTCGCGTCGGCATTGCCGCCGACATGTTCGGGTTCAGGATGTCTCCTGCCCGAGAGAACCGCCGGAACACCCCCCGTTCACGTCCGTTCGCACCCGTTTCCGGCGGACGGCGAAGCTCAGCCGTCCTCGTCACGCCCGTCGTGCCCGTCGCCCAGGGCCTCTTCGACCGTGGCGTGCACGGTGAACACCGCGTCCGCACCGGTGATCTCGAAGACCCGCGCCACCACGGGCAGCATGCCCGCCAGATGGACCCCGCCACCGGCCGCCTCCGCCTTCAGGCGGGCGCCGAGCAGCACGTTGAGCCCGGTGGAGTCGCAGAACTCCAAACGGGTGCAGTCCACCACAAGGCGACTGATGCCCTTGGAAAGGCAGTCCTCGAGTGGCTCACGCAACAGATCGGCGGTGTGGTGATCCAACTCACCCGCCGGGGTCACCACGGCGCTGGAGCCCTCTTGCCGCACCTCGACCAGAAGCCGGCCAGACTGTGCGCTGCCGACCGTCCCGCGGTCCATGCCGTCTCTTCTCCTGGGGTCGTTGACTGCTTGCTGACGCCCTCGCACCCTACGCCCTCGACCCGCACCTCAACACCCGAACAATCGCACACAAACGGACACACTCGGACAAAATGCACTTGCGGCGGGGCAAGTAAAGCGGGTAGGGCTAGGAGAAGCACGTAACCGACACGGCCGGCTTTGGAGGCGCCGCACACCGCAGTGCACTCACTGGCTTCGGCAGCCATACGCCGAGAACGATGGAGGACATCATGTCACCCCGGCTCGACGCACCGCCTACCCGCGGAGCGACGTCGACACCCCCTCCGGAACAAGAACATCTGAAACCCATCGCGCAGGACGCGGCACCGGACGTCGACCCCACCGACGCCCTCGCCGGACTTCCGGAGATCCCCCCGTACGACGAGGTCGGAGCCGTCGACGCACGGGCTCTATCCAAGACCCTGTTCGCACGGCTCGAGTCTCTCGAAGAAGGCACGTACGAGTACTCGTACGTGCGCAACACCCTCGTCGAACTGAACCTCGCGCTGGTCAAGTTCGCCGCCTCCCGGTTCCGCTCCCGCAGTGAGCCGATGGAGGACATCATCCAGGTCGGCACCATCGGCCTGATCAAGGCGATCGACCGCTTCGAGCTGTCGCGCGGCGTCGAGTTCCCGACCTTCGCGATGCCAACCATCATCGGCGAGATCAAGCGCTTCTTCCGCGACACGTCGTGGTCGGTGCGCGTCCCGCGCCGCCTCCAGGAGCTCCGGCTCGACCTGGCCAAGGCGGGCGACGAACTGGCCCAGAAGCTCGACCGGGCGCCCACCGTCGTGGAGCTGGCCGAGCGTCTCGGCATCTCCAACGAGGAGGTCGTCGAGGGCATGGCCGCGTCCAACGCGTACACGGCCTCGTCGCTGGACGCGCAGCCGGAGGAGGACGACTCCGAAGGCGCCCTGGCCGACCGCATCGGCTACGAGGACCACGGACTCGAAGGCATCGAGTACGTGGAGTCGCTGAAGCCGCTGATCGCGGAGCTTCCGTCCCGTGACCGGCAGATCCTCTCCCTGCGCTTCGTCGCCGGCCTGACCCAGTCGGAGATCGGCGAGGAGCTCGGCATCTCGCAGATGCACGTGTCGCGGCTGCTGTCGCGGACCCTGGTGCGGCTGCGGAAGGGGCTGACGGTCGAGGAGTGAGTCGATGGGTGACCCGTCCCGTCCGTGTCCGGGTGCTCTCCCGGGCACGGACGCCGGTGTCACCCCGGCCCCTCACCTCGGCCCACTCCCGCGCCCTCGCTCGCGCCCTCTCGCGTTACCGCCGGAAACCTCCCCACGGGACCCCTTGGGCCACTAGGGTCACCTCCACCACAGACTGACCGGTACGTCAGCAGCCGGGCGCGCTGCGCATCCGGCGAGGAGGCGACCCCCATGGCCCGTGCCGACGTGGACGGCGACGCGAACGGTGACGGTGACGACTACGGTGTCGGCGGCGGTCACGGCGGCGGTCGCGGTGGCGGCGACCTGAGCGCCGACGCCTCGGACGCGTACCTCACCGACCGGCTCCGCGCCGCCCCCGCCGCCGCGTACCCGGCGCTGCGCGCACTCCGCGCCCGGCACCATCCCGCGGTGCTGGCCTACGCCCGCCGCTGCACGACCGGCGAAGCCGCGGCGCGGCGCCTCGCGGCCGAGGCGTTCACCCTCGCCGCCCGGGAGACCGCCCGTGGCAACGACCCCGGCGGGTCCTGGCGCCACCGCCTCCTGCTGCTGTCCGGGCAGGTGGCCACCGATTGGGCCCTCGACGACCGGGCCGGCGGCCTGGATGCGGGGCTGCTGCTCGTCCTCAACACGGCGGCCCCCGGCGGCCCGGTGCCGCCGCTGCTCACCGCGTTCCGTTCGCTGCCCTCCCGTACGCAGGGACTGGTCTGGTACGGCGTCGTGGAACGCGAGCCCGCCGAACGGACGGCCCTGCTGCTCGGCCTGACCCCCGAGGACGTCACGTACGGCACGGGCCCCGCCCTCCACCTCCTGGCCCAGGCCTGCCTGCGGCACCGGCTCGCCGCCTCCGACGACCCGCGCTGCGGGGACTTCCGCCGGCTGATCGAGCAGTCCGTACGGCCGGACGCCCCGCGGCACAGCGCCGACCTCGAAGCCCACAGGGCGCACTGTCCGCACTGCGCGACCGCCTACGAGGAGCAGTGCGCGCTGCGCGACGATCCTCGCGGGGCGCTGGCGGAGGGGCTGCTGGTGTGGGGCGGCTCGGCGTACGTGAGGGACGACCGGCAGCCGTCCGGCGGCCGGAGACCGACGGCCGCGAGACGGCCGTCGCGGCGGATGGCGCTGGCCTCGGCCGCGCTGGGGGTGGCGGTGGTGCCGCTGGCGGTGGCTCTGCTGCTGACCTCGGGAGACTCGGGGGACGCGCAGGACGCGGCGGGAGCCGTCGTCACCGGGCCGTCGACGGTACCGCCGGTGACCGTGACGGCAACGGTCTCCGCGCCGCCCGTCTCCTCCGCCGCCTCCCCGTCGCCGTCCTCGACGCCGCGTCCGTCCCCCTCCCGCACCAGCGCCCCGCCGAAGCCGAAGCCCACCCCGTCACCGGCCCGCGCCCCCGGTGGGACGTTCGCCCAGGTCGTGAACGTGGACAGCGGACGCTGCCTGGAGGTGGCGGGCGACTTCGACAACGGCACGGACGTGGTGACCGTCCCGTGTTCCGGCTCGGCCAGCCAGCGGTGGCGGGTGGACGCGGCGCGCGGGGTGCTCCAGTCCTACGCCGACCAGGACTTCTGTCTGGACAGCAGGGGGTCGGTGGAGAAGGGCGTGGGGGTGTGGGAGTGCGCCTCCGTGGACGGCGATCACGGGGCGAACCTGCGGTTCACCGTGGACGGCGACGGGACCGTCCGCCCGGCGATCGCGATCCTGACGGCGCTGACGGCGGACGCGGGCGGCGGGGTGTCGCTGGAACCGCTGGACGAGGACGCGGACCAGTTGTGGCGGGCCGGGGCGGCCTGAGCGCCGGACGCGGTGCCCGCCGCCGGGTCTGCGGGTGTACGCGGCGCCGGGTGTCCTCATGCTGAAAACCCCCTGGCCGGATTCCCGTCGGTGACTACTCTGGCCCAGCCCTCTGACCAGCAGAGCCGCTGGGCCAGCCGCGTCATCTGCTCATGAGGAGCCCCATGCCCGACTCCCCTGCTTCCACCCCTGCCTCACCGGCCCCTGCCTCACCGGCCCCTGCCTCACCAGCCTCTGTCTCGCCCACCCCGGCCGCCGGTCCCTCCGCGCTCGGGCGGCTCGCCGATCTTCCCGTTCTGCTCGTCGCCGTCGTCTGGGGTTCCAGCTATCTCGCCGCCAAGGGCGTCACCACGGCGGACACCGTGCCGGCCGTTCTGGTGCTGCGGTTCGCCGTGGTGCTGCCGGTGCTGGTGGTCGTGGGGTGGCGGCGGCTGCGCGCGCTGAGCGGGCCGCAGTGGCGCGGGGCCGGGGTGCTGGGGCTGATCCTGGCCGGGATCTTCCTGCTGGAGACCTACGGCGTCGTCCACACCTCCGCGACCAACGCCGGGCTGATCATCAGCCTGACCATGGTGTTCACGCCGCTCGCGGAGAGCCGGATGCGCGGGGTGCGGCTGCCGGGGGCGTTCATGGCGGCGGCGGGGCTCTCGGTGCTCGGCGTGGCGCTCCTGACCCAGGGCGCCGGGTTCACCGCACCGTCCGGCGGCGACCTGCTGATGCTGGGCGCCGCCGTCGCCCGTACCGTGCACGTGCTGGCCATGGCGCGCATGGACTCGGTACGCGGTGCCGACGCGCTCTCGCTGACGACGGTCCAACTGGGCTCCGCGGTGGCCGTGTTCGCGGTGCTGGTGGCGCTGCCGGGGGCGGGCGCCCCGCCGTGGGCGGCCGCGGCGGACTTCGACGGCGGCGACTGGCTGGGGCTGGTCTACCTCTCGGTGTTCTGCACGCTGTTCGCGTTCTTCGTCCAGATGTGGGCGGTCCGCCGCACCTCGCCGTCCCGGGTCAGCCTCCTGCTGGGCACCGAGCCGGTGTGGGCGGCGGCCGTGGGCATCGCGCTGGCCGGGGACCGGCCGGGATGGCTCGGCTTCGTGGGCGCGGTGCTCGTGCTCCTCGGCACCGGATGGGGTCGGACGGTGGCGGACCGGGACAAGGGGCCGGAGCCGGCTCAGACGACCCGTACGCCGCGCCGCCACACCCCCGAGACGAGCGGCACGCCGGGCCGGTAGGCCAGGTGGACGTGGCTCGGGGCGTCCAGGAGGGTCAGGTCGGCACGGGCGCCGGGGGTCACGCGTCCCACGTCCGTGCGGCGCAGGGCCGCGGCGCCGCCCGCGGTCGCCGACCACACCGCCTCGTCGGGTGTCATCCCCATGTCCCGCACCGCGAGCGCGATGCAGAACGGCACCGACGAGGTGAAGGAAGAGCCGGGGTTGCAGTCCGTGGAGAGGGCGACGGTGACGCCCGCGTCCAGCAGGCGGCGCGCGTCCGGCCACGCGGCCCGGGTGGAGAACTCGGCGCCGGGCAGCAGCGTGGCGACGGTGTCGCCGCTCGCGAGGGCGTCCACGTCCGCGTCCGTGAGGTGGGTGCAGTGGTCGGCGCTGGCCGCGTCCAGCTCGACCGCCAGCTGCACGCCGGGCCCGTGGGAGAGCTGGTTGGCGTGGATGCGGGGGTGCAGTCCCTTCGCCCTGCCCGCGGTGAGGATCGCGCGGGCCTGGTCGCCGTCGAAGGCGCCCTTCTCGCAGAAGACGTCGATCCAGCGGGCGTGCGGGGCGCAGGCGTCGAGCATCTCGCCGGTGACCAGGGCCACGTAACCGGCCGGGTCGTCGGCGTAGTCGGGGGAGACGATGTGGGCGCCGAGGTAGGTGACCTCGTCGGTGTGGGCGGCGGCGAGGCGCAGGGCGCGGGCCTCGTCGGCGACCGTCAGGCCGTAGCCCGACTTGGTCTCGAACGTGGTGGTGCCCTGGCGGAGTGCCTCGGAGAGGAAACGGGTGAGGTTCGCCTCCAGTTCCCCGTCGGTGGCCGCCCGGGTGGCCGCCACCGTCGTGCGGATGCCGCCCGCCGTGTAACCGCGGCCCGACATCCGGGCGTTGAACTCCTCGGTGCGGTCGCCCGCGAAGACCAGGTGGGAGTGGGAGTCGACGAAGCCCGGGAGGACCGCCCGGCCGCCGGCGTCGACCCGGTTGTCAGTGGCCGGTGCTTTGCTTGATTCACCGGTCCACACGACGCGGTCGCCCTCGATGACGACGGCCGCGTCCCGGACCAGACCGAGCGGGGAAGTGTCGCCGAGGGAGGGGTCGTTGGTGACCAGCGTGGCGATGTTCGTGATGACGGTGGTCGTGCCGGTCGTGCCGGTGCTGCTGCTCATCGTCGTGTCCTCGTGGGGGCGGGAGCCGGTGGTGGTCGCTAGGCGTGCAGGGCTGCCACGGCCCGCGCGAGGGCCTGCGGCACATCCGGTACGAGCGTGTGCGCCCCGTCGCGTACGACGTGACGCCCGGCGACGACCGTATGCCGTACGTCCGCCGCGGTCGCCGCGAATACGGCCGTCTCGGCGCCGAGCCTGGGCACCGGGCCGGCCGTCCTGACCGAGTCGAGCGCGAGGGTCGTGAAGTCGGCGGCCGCGCCGGTCTCCAGGGTGCCCGCGTCCGGGTTGCCGAGGGCCGCGTGGCCGTCGGCGGAGGCGGCGCGCAGCAGGGCGGCGGCCGTCCAGTGACCCCGGGTGCGGGTGCGCAGCCGCTCGTTCAGCTCCATCGCGCGGGCCTCTTCGAGCAGGTCGATGACGGCGTGGCTGTCGGAGCCGAGGGAGAGCGGTGAGCCCGCGGCCTGGAGGGCGACGGCCGGGCCGATGCCGTCGGCGAGGTCCCGTTCGGTCGTCGGGCACATGCAGGTGCCGGTGGCGGAGCGGCCGAGGAGGGCGATGTCCGCGTCGGTGAGATGGGTGTTGTGGACGCCGGTGGTGCGCGGTCCGAGGACACCGTGCTCGGCGAGCAGTTGGGTGGGCGTCCGGCCGTGGGCCGCGCGGCAGGCGTCGTTCTCGGCGGTCTGCTCCGACAGGTGCACATGCAGCGGCGCCCGGCGCTCCTCGGCCCAGCGCGCCACCGTCGCCAGTTGCCCGGCGGGCACGGCCCGTACGGAGTGGATGGCCGCGCCGATCCTCGCGTGATCCCGTTCCTTGAGAAGTGAACAGCGTTCGGCCCAGGCGTCCGCGTCGCCGTCGGAGAAGCGGAGCTGGTGGGCGTTGGGGGGCTGTCCGAAGCCGGCGGACAGATAGGCGGTGTCGAGGAGGGTGATGCGGACACCGGCTTCCGCGGCGGCCTCGATCAGGGCCTCGCCCATGGCGTTGGGGTCGGCGTAGGGGGTGCCGCCGGGCGCGTGGTGCAGGTAGTGGAACTCGCCGACGGCCGTGATGCCGGCCAGCGCCATCTCGGCGTACACGGCACGGGCCAGCTGGTGATAGGTGTCCGGGGTGAGCCGGTCGGCGACGGAGTACATGACCTCGCGCCAGGTCCAGAAGGTGCCGGAGCCGACCTGGACGGTGCCGCGCAGGGCACGGTGGAAGGCGTGGCTGTGGGCGTTCGCCAGGCCGGGGAGGGTGAGGCCGCGCAGGATCTCGGCGCCGGGCGGCGGGGTGTCGACGCCCGTCCGGACGGCGGAGATGCGGCCGTCCGTCACCTCCAGGGCGACGCCCGGCTCGACGTTCGGGTCGAGCCAGGCGTGCTCCAGCCAGTACGTCCGTGTCCGCTGCGTGGGGGTCACCGGCAGGCCAGTCCTTCCAGTACGTCGGCGAGGGCGTGCACCCCGGCCACGCAGTCGTCCTCGGCGGCGAACTCGGCCGGGGAGTGCGAGACGCCCGTGGGGTTGCGCACGAACAGCATGGCGGTCGGGATGGTCCCGGAGAGGATTCCGGCGTCGTGTCCGGCGCCGGTGCCCAGGACCGGGACCTTGAGGTCCGTGTCGCTGCCGAGGATGCGGGCGAGTTCGTCGCGCAGGGCGTGGTCGAACTCGACGACGGGCGTGAACGACTCGCGGACGACGTCCAGGTCGATGCCGTGGGCCTCGGCGTACTCGCGGGCGGCCTTCTCCACACCGCCGACCACGGTGTCGAGCGCGTCCTGGTCGGCGGCGCGGGAGTCGAGCCAGCCGCGCACCAGGGAGGGGATGGCGTTGACGCCGTTCGGCTCGACGGAGATCTTGCCGAACGTGGCGACGGCGCCCGCGAGCCGGGCCTCGCGGCGGGCGGCCAGCACGGTCTCGGCGTACGGCAGCATGGGGTCGCGCCGGTCCACGAGGCGGGTGGTGCCGGCGTGGTTGGCCTCGCCCCGGAAGTCGAACCGCCAGCGTCCGTGCGGCCAGATGGCACTGGCCAGGCCGACCCGGTCGCCGCTCAGGTCGAGGGCGCGCCCCTGCTCGACGTGCAGCTCCACGAAGGCGCCGATCCGGGCGAGCCGCTCCGGGTCCGCGCCGATGGCGTCGGGGTCGTGGCCGGCGGCCGCCATGGCCTGCGGGAGGGTGATCCCGTCGCCGTCGGTGAGCTGGTGGGCCTGCTCCAGGGTGAGCCGGCCCGCGGTGAGCCGGGAGCCGACACAGGCGAGCCCGAAGCGGGCGCCCTCCTCGTCACCGAAGTTGACGAGGGCGAGCGGCTTGGTGAACGTGACGCCCCGCGCGCGGAGTTCGTCGAGCGCGGCGAAGGAGGACACCACGCCCAGTGGCCCGTCGAAGGCGCCGCCGTCCGGCACCGAGTCGAGATGCGAGCCGGTGACGACCGCGTCGCCGGCCGCCGGGTCCCCGAGCCACGCCCACTGGTTGCCGTTGCGGTCGACCTCGTACGTCAGGCCCCGTGTCCCGGCCTGTTCCCTGAACCACTCCCGGCAGTCGGTGTCGGCTGCGGTCCAGGCGTAGCGGCGGTAGCCGCCGGAGGCGGAGCTGCGGCCGACCGGCAGCAGCTCCGCCCACATGCTGTGGAAGGTCACGCGTCGTCACCTTCACGCATGGGCACCCGCACGCCCCGCTCGTCCGCGACCGATTCCGCGATGTCGTATCCGGCGTCCACGTGCCGGATGACGCCCATGCCGGGGTCGTTGGTGAGGACACGGCGGATCTTCTCGCCGGCGAGCTTGGTGCCGTCCGCCACGGAGACCTGGCCGGCGTGGATGGAGCGGCCCATGCCGACGCCGCCGCCGTGGTGGATCGACACCCAGGACGCCCCGGACGCCACGTTGACCATGGCGTTCAGCAGGGGCCAGTCGGCGATCGCGTCGGAGCCGTCGAGCATCGCCTCGGTCTCGCGGTACGGGGAGGCGACGGAACCGCAGTCGAGGTGGTCGCGGCCGATGGCCAGCGGGGCCGCCAGCTCGCCCGACGCCACCATGTCGTTGAAGCGCTCACCGGCCTTGTCGCGCTCGCCGTAGCCGAGCCAGCAGATCCGGGCGGGCAGGCCCTGGAAGTGGACGCGCTCACCGGCCAGCTTGATCCAGCGGGCCAGGGACTCGTTCTCCGGGAAGAGGTCGAGCATCGCCCTGTCGGTCTTGGCGATGTCGGCCGGGTCACCGGAGAGCGCCGCCCAGCGGAAGGGGCCCTTGCCCTCGCAGAACAGCGGGCGGATGTAGGCGGGGACGAAGCCGGGGAAGGCGAACGCGCGGTCGTAACCGGCGAGTTGGGCCTCGCCACGGATGGAGTTGCCGTAGTCGAAGACCTCGGCGCCTGCGTCCATGAAGCCGACCATGGCCTCGACGTGCTTCGCCATCGACTCGCGGGCCCGGGTGGTGAAGCCGGCCGGGTCCTTCTCGGCGGCGTCGGCCATGTCCTCGAAGGCGATCCCGGTCGGCAGGTAGGCGAGCGGGTCGTGGGCGGAGGTCTGGTCGGTGACGATGTCGATGGGGGCGCCCGCCGCGAGCAGCTGCGGGACGAGTTCGGCGGCGTTGCCGAGGAGGCCGATGGAGAGCGGCTTGCGCTGGTCGCGGGCCTCGACGGCCAGCCGGAGCGCGTGGTCCAGGCTGTCGGCCCTCACGTCCAGGTAGCGGTGCTCGATGCGGCGCTCGATGGCGCGCGGGTCGCAGTCGATACAGATCGCCACGCCGTCGTTCATCGTGACGGCGAGCGGCTGGGCGCCGCCCATGCCGCCGAGGCCGGCGGTGAGGGTGATCGTGCCGGCGAGGGTGCCGGAGAACTTCTTCGCGGCGACGGCGGCGAAGGTCTCGTAGGTGCCCTGGAGGATGCCCTGGGTGCCGATGTAGATCCAGGAACCGGCGGTCATCTGGCCGTACATGGTCAGGCCCAGCTGCTCCAGCCGGCGGAACTCCTCCCAGTTGGCCCAGTCGCCGACGAGGTTGGAGTTGGCGATGAGGACACGCGGGGCCCACTCGTGGGTCTGCATGACGCCGACCGGGCGGCCGGACTGCACGAGCATGGTCTCGTCCTGCTTGAGGGTCCTGAGGGTGCGGACCATCGCGTCGAAGGAGCGCCAGTCACGGGCCGCCTTGCCCGTGCCGCCGTAGACGACGAGCTTGTCGGGGTGTTCGGCGACCTCGGGGTCGAGGTTGTTCTGGAGCATCCGCAGGGCGGCTTCCTGCTGCCATCCCAGGGCGCTCAGTTCCGTACCGCGTGGCGCTCGTACGGGGCGGGGTCCTGACATGGTCTGCCTCCTTGCGGATGGGTGATCCCGACAGTTGTTGCTGTTGTTATTCACATCCTGACTTGATGAATAGGACTAGTCAATACATCGGACCGCGGCATCGGGGTCACGGCATGCGGGGGTGGACCGTCACAGAGGAAGGGGCGCGCGTTTTCGCGTTCACCACCCCGCAGGGGCATACGCGCCGTTGACGCGCGCCGGTGGGCCGGTGTTGAACGGTGGAGAAGGGGCGCACGGGACGCCGATTCGGCCCGAAACGGGGTCAGTCGACCCACGTTAGCCGCCTCGCCGCATGTTCCGCTGGAAAATGCCAGAAGACTCACCCCTCGGCGCCTACGTTGCGTAGCTTCTTCATCACTCAGCCGAACCGAAGGCAGGAGGGGAGCCCAACGGTGCCCGGAATCGACGAGTGTCTCCTGGAGGCCATGCGGCTGCCCGGTGCCCGCGGTGCCGCGCTGGTCGACTGGACCAGCGGGCTGGCCCTGGGCGCGGTCGGGGAGTTCCCCGGCGGCGACCACGAGGCGGCGGCCGCCGAGGCGGCCGAGGTGGCCCGGCTCACGGCCGAGCAGCGGGCGTTCGCACCCGACGGCCACGACGGCTCCGACGGCCAGGGGGGCGAGGGCGGGGGCGGGCTCGCCGATCCCCCGGTCGAGGACCTGATCATCAGCAACCGGGACAGCTACCACGTGCTCCGCTTCGTACCGACGTCCTTCGACAGCAGCGTGTTCCTGCACGTGTGGCTGGCCCGGCCGGACGGCAACCTCGCGCTGGCCCGGATCCGGCTGGGCGAGATGGCCGGACGGCTGGTGCTGGGGTGACCGCGGTGAGAACGACCCCGCAGGGGACGACCCCGCCGCCCCGGCTGCCCGTGCGGGAGAAGACGGCGGCCCGGGAGCGCGGCAGCGGACTGTCGCCGATGCTGACCCGGCTCGCGGCCGAACGGGCGACCGGCGTCCTGGAGCGCGAGCGCGGTTCGCTCTACCTCGCCGAGGGCCGTGTGGTGCACGCCGAGAGCCCCCTCGCCCCGGGCCTCGACGTGCTCCTCCTGGCCCACGGCACCCTCGCCCCCGCCGTCTGGCAGGACGCGGTCGACCGGGCCGACGAGGAGTACGGCGTCGCCCGGCTGCTGCTCGACGCCGGCCGCGTCCCGCGCGGCGCGCTGGAACTGTGCCATCTGGAGGCGCTCTTCGACGCGGCGTACTTCGCGCTCACCCCCAGCAGCACCCCCGGCCGCTTCCGGTACGGCGCCGGGCACTGGCTGGGCGCGCTCCGGCCGGTCCCGGTCGCGGCGGTCGAGCGCGAGACGCTGCGCCGGCGTGAGCTGCTGCACCGGCTGTGGCCGGACCCGTTGACCGACGGGGCGCCGCTGCGGCGGGCCGAGACGGTCGCGGCGCCCGCGCCGACCGCCCGGCAGAGCGCGGTACTGGCCTCGGTGGACGGCGTACGGACCGCGTCGGACATAGCCCGGGAGCTGGGCCGGCAGGCCTTCCACACCCTGGTGGACGTCCGGCGGCTGGCGGCGGCGGGGCTGCTGACCGCCCTCTTCCCGCCGCCCCGGCAGCACCGCCCGCCGCCGGCCGCGCACCCGCTCCACGGCGGGCCGGCCGCGGGTCCCGTCGCGAGTCCCGTCGCCCCCGCCCCCGCCCCGCCACCGGGCATCACCCTGCCCCGTGTCAACGACCCCGACATCACCTTGCTGAAGAGGCTCAGGGATGCGCTGGAGGCCCTTTGAACGGCAGCGACCGCGCGCCGAGAGGAGCGAGCTGATGGTGTCCGAGCCAGAGATACTCGACGAACTCCGGCGGCTGCGGGCCCGGGTGCCCCAGCTGACCGGCGCCCTGACCGCCGGCGTGGACGGTCTCGTCCTCGCCCACGACACGCCCGGCGTGGAGCCGGAGGTGGTGGCCGCCCTGACCGCCGCCGCCCTCGGCGTCGCGGTGCGGATGGCGGACACGACCGGCCAGGGCGACTTCCGCGAGCTGCTCGTGCGCGGGGTCTACGGCTACGTCGCGACCTACGCGGCCGGCGAGAGCGCCGTACTGACCCTGCTCGCGCAGGACCGCGTCAACGTCGGCCGGCTGCATCTGGAGGGCCGCCGGGCCGGGGCCCGCATCGGAGAGCTCGTCGACGCGTGGGAGGCGAAGGCGCGGGAGGCGCAGGCCGCCGCGACACCGCCGGCCAGGGCGCCGGCGAAGACCCCCGCTAAGGCGCCCGTCCGGACGCCCGCCAAGCCACCCATCGTACGGACCAGATCGGCGCGCGGATCGGCGACGACCAACGCGCGCACCACCACGGAAAGTTGAGAAGGAACCGAGGAGCACAGCATGGCCAACACCGAAACCACACTGAAAGAGTGCCTCGCCTCGATCGAGGGCGCGACCGGCGTGGCACTCGTCGACTACACCAGCGGCATGGCACTGGGCACGATGGGCGGCAGCAAGACCTTCGACCTGAACGTCGCCGCCGCCGGGAACACCGACGTGGTGCGCGCCAAGATGCGCACCATGGAGCACCTCGGGCTCAAGGGCCAGATCGAGGACATCCTGATCACGCTGAACGACCAGTACCACCTGATCCGGCTGATCAGCGGCCGCGGCGGCAACGGGCTCTTCATGTACCTGGTCCTGGACGCCAAGCGGGCCAACCTGGCGATGGCCCGCCACCAGTTGAAGAAGATCGAGGAGGACCTCGAGGTATAGCCGGACGGGACGGGATCGGACCGGACCGGCCGGACGCACCGGTCCGGTCCCCTCCGGTCCCGTCCGATCCCGTCCGATCCCGTCCGATCCCGTCCGGTCCGGTGCGTGCCTAGACCAGTGCCGCGGTGCGGCGGCGGGACCCGCCCGGGGCCGCGTCGCCGGCCGCGATGCCGGTACTGCGGTACGCCTTGACGGCCTTGCCCGCCGGGCGTCCGCCGCGCCGGTCCAGCCAGTCGACGCGTACCCACAGCAGTGCGTCCTCGGCCCGCTCGCGCCGCCCCAGCCAGGCGGCCTTCAGCCGCAGTCCCGTCCCCCAGCCGGCGAGCAGCAGTCCGGCGGCCGCGGGGACCGCGAAGGAGCTGCCGAGCGCCGCCACGAAGGCGAGCAGCAGCCACCAGCGGTGCCCGCGCCGCCAGGTGCGCACGGTCACCGCCCGGTCCTGCAGCACGTCGTGCTTGCCGGCCCGGGCGGCACCCTGGCCGAGTCCGGTGATCCGCCTGCGGCCGCGCCAAGCCACCACGGCGACGGTGACGATGAACAGGGCGGCCCCGGCCAGCACCCCGATCCGCCGCCCGGTGAGGCCGGGCACCAGGACCCCGACCCCCGCCGCGAACACCCCGCACCACCACAACGGCGCGGCTCCGGCCCGTACGACGACGGCCACCCGAGCCAGCCCCTGCCCTCCGCGCGCCACGTCCGCCTCCTGGTCTCTCCGGCACAGTTTCGTGACCGTTCAGACTAGTGAGCGAACGTGAGACGAGTCTGAGAGAACACCCGAAAAATCGCGCCCCTCCGCGAGCGGTGGCCTACTCCACGAAGAGGCCCCGCGCCGCCGCCCGCGCGTCGAACTCCTCCAGCCGGGCCTGCGCGTCGGGCAGGTCGTCGCACATCGCCTCCAGCAGCACCCGCCCGAGCAGCATCGGCGCGCACGCCGTGTCGAAGGCGAGGCCGGTGCCGACGGCGGCCGGCAGCAGCAGGTCGGAGACCTTGGCGACCGGCGCGAACGCGGAGTCGGCGACCGTCACCACGCTCAGCCCCGCCTCCCGGGCGTAGCCGAGGGTGTCGACGACCTCGCGCGGATGCCGGGGCAGCGCGAAGCAGAGCAGGGCCGAGGCGCCCGCCCGGACGGCGGCGTCGATCCGGTCGTGGATCATCGTGCCGCCCTCGTTCAGCAGCCGTACGTCCGGATGGACCTTGGCGGCGAAGTAGGCGAACCCGTACGCCTGGGAGGCGGCGGCCCGCAGCCCGAGCACGGGAAGCGGACGTGAGGCCGCCAGCAGCCGGCCCGCCCGTTGCACCGGCCGGGGATCGGCGAGCAGTTCGGCGAGGTGCCGCAGGTTCTCGATCTCGGCCTCGACGGCCTGCTGGTACTCGTTGTACGAGGCCGGTCCCGCCGTCTGTTCGGCGGGGGCGACCTCGCGCAGGTGCTTGCGCAGGGCGGGGTAGCCGTCGAAGCCGAGGGCGACCGCGAAGCGGGTCACCGACGGCTGGCTGACACCCGCGAGTTCGGCCAGCTCCACACTGGACAGGAACGGCACGTCGGAGGCGCGCCGCACCATGCTGTGCGCGATGCGCCGCTGGGTCGGTGTCAGCCGGTGCCCCTCGAAGAGCGCCTGCAGCCGAGCGGCGGGACTGTCCGGCCCACCGGCACCCGGCACCCCCTGACCCGGTCCCTCCTGACCCGGTCCCCCCGGAGCCGATGCCGCCGGCCCCGACAACCCTGGACCCGGCACCCCTGGACCCGGCACCCCTTCACCGATCCCCGTCTCCGCGCTCATGCCCCGCTCCCCCTCCAGATGTCCGTGAACCGGTCCAGCAGCCCGGCCGCCGCCCGCACGTCGTCCGTGAGCGGCCGGTCGGCCTGTTCCGCGTCGAGCACCGCCTCGGCCAGCTCCAGCGCCCGGCCCGCCGGAAGTCCCGGCTCGGGCCGCAGCTCGCGCTGGCGCAGCGCCCGTACGGCGGCGACGAGTTCGCAGCCCACGACGAGACGGTACGCGGCACAGGCGCGCAGTGTCTGCCGGGCCGCGAGCGAGGCGAAACTGGCCTGTTCCTCGACGCCCCGGGAGAGTACAGCGTGGCCGAGCGAGGCGGGTGCCGAGAAGGCCCGCAGGTCACCGAGGGCGGCCGCGGCGGCGTACTCGAGGATCATCACGCCCGAGGAGGCGGGCTCGGGGTCGGCGAGGAACGGGCGCAGCCGGGTGTAGGCCGGTTCGTTCAGGGTCGACAGGCGGGACGTGGACAGCCGTGCCACCTGGGTCAGCGCCAACCTGAAGTGGTCCAGGGCGAGGGCGAGCTGGGCCTGGTAGAAGCCGCCGTGGTGGTAGGCGGTCATGTCCTCGGGGGAGATGAGCGGGTTCTCGGCGGCCGCGTTGATCTCTATGCCGACCACCTCCTCCAGGGCGTCGGCGGCGTCGTGCGCGGGGCCGTGGATCTGCGGCAGGCAGCGGAAGCCGTAGGGGTCCTGGATCCTGCCGAGGGGTGGCGTGGGCCGGTCCTGCGCGCCGATCAACTCCCGCATACGGCGGGCGACCTCGGTGGAACCCCGGTGCGGGCGGGCGGCGTGCACCGGGGCGGCGTACGCCTCGTGCGAGCCGTCGACGGCGAGCAGCGAGAGCGCGGCGACCACCTGGGTGGCCTCCAGGAGCCCGCGCAGTTCGTGCAGGGCGAGGGCGGACTGGCCGAGGGTGAGGGCGTTGCTGCTGATGAGCGCGAGAGCGTCGTTGTTGTCGAGCTGCTGCGGTTCGGGGATCCCGGTGCCGCGCCACGGGTGCTCCCCCACCAGGGCGAGCCCGACCTGTGCCAGCGCCGCCAGGTCGCCGGTCCCCACCGAGCCGAACTCGTTGACGACCGGATACGCCCCGCTCTCCAGCGCCTCGCACAGCGCCGTGACGACGCCGGGCCGCAGGCCGGCGCCGCCGGCGAGCAGTTGGTTGGCGCGGACGGCGAGCATGGCCCGGACCTGGCGGGCGGGCAGTTCCTCGCCGATGGCGCCGGCGTGGCTGCGCAGCAGGCGCAGGCCGTGTTCGGCGGCCGCCTCGGTGGGCACGTCCTCGTTCCGGTTGGCGCCGACCCCGGTGGAGCGGCCGTAGACGCGACCGGTGGCGGCGATCCGGCGGGCGGCGTCCCAGGACTCGGTCATCCGCTTCGCCGCCTCGGTGCCGGGGACCGGGCGGGCGGCCCGGTCGGCGAGGCGGGCGACGTCCGCGACGCCGAGGGCGACCCCGTCGAGGACGACGAGAGCGGAGCCCACCCCGGAAGGGGCGTCCATCATCCGAGACGACATAAGTCCACGAACTCCTATCAATCCGGACACTCGATCTTGCCTGCCGGTCATCCGTTACCTCGGATTAACACCGAACCGTTGACAAGCTATTCACCTACCGAGAACTCTGCATGACGTTATACAGCCGGGCAAGGGACAACTCATGATCCAGTTCGACGCGGTCCACAAGCGCTTCCCCAACGGCACGACGGCAGTCCACGACCTCTCCCTCCACCTGCCGGAGGGCGGCGTGACCGTACTGGTCGGTTCCTCCGGTTGCGGCAAGACGACCACCCTGCGGATGATCAACCGCATGGTCGACCCGACCTCCGGAACCATCCGGGTGGGCGGCAAGGACGTCACCCGCCAGGACGCGGCCGAACTGCGCCGCTCCATCGGATACGTCATCCAGCAGTCGGGGCTCTTCCCGCACCGCACGGTGCTCGACAACATCGCCACCGTGCCGCTGCTGCTGGGCCACGGCCGCCGCAGGGCCCGCGCCCGCGCGGCCGAACTGCTGGAGACCGTCGGCCTGTCCGCCGACGCCGGGAAGCGCTACCCGCACCAGCTGTCCGGCGGCCAGCAGCAGCGCGTCGGGGTGGCCCGCGCGCTCGCCGCCGACCCTCCGGTGCTCCTCATGGACGAGCCGTTCGGCGCGGTCGACCCGGTGGTCCGCACCCAGCTCCAGGACGAACTTCTCCGACTCCAGAAGGAGTTGAACAAGACCATCGTCTTCGTCACGCACGACATCGACGAGGCGGTCCGCCTCGGCGACCGGATCGCCGTGTTCCGCACCGGCGGCCACCTGGTCCAGTGCGCCTCGCCCGCCGAGCTGCTGGCCCGCCCGGCCGACGACTTCGTGGCCGACTTCCTCGGCGCCGAGCGCGGTCTGAAGCTGCTCTCGCTGAAGACCCTCGCGGACGTCCCGCAGGGCCCGGCCCCCGAGGGCGGCGCCTGGAGCCTCGTACTCGACGAGGCCCGCAAGCCGCTGCGCTGGACGTCGAAGACCGCAGCCGGAACCGCCGGAAACGCCGGAACCGCCGGAACCGCCGGAACCGACGTACCCGTCCGGCCGCTCAGGGATTCCGACTCCCTGCTGTCGGCGCTCAACGAGTCGGTCGCCGCGCCCAGCGGACTGGTCGCGCGGGTCGACGAGGCAGGCGTCCTCACCGGCGTGACGTCCCGCGACGACATCCACACCCACGCCGGCCGGGCCCACACCGAGGCACGGGTGGCCGCATGAGCATCGACTGGTCCTGGATATCCGGGCACACCGACGACCTGACCACCCTCACGGTCTCCCACCTCCAGGCCGCCCTGACCGCCGTCCTCCTCGGACTGCTGATCAGCCTCCCCCTCGCGGTGATCGCCCACCGGATCCGCGTCCTGCGCGGCTTCCTGCTCGGTCTGTCGAACGTGCTGTTCACGATCCCGTCGATCGCGATCTTCGTCCTGCTGCTGCCGGTCAGCGGACTGACCCGCACCACCACCGTCATCGGCCTGACCGTCTACACCCTGGTCGTGCTGCTGCGGAACACGGTCGAAGGCCTCGACTCGGTCCCAGCGAAGACCAAGGAGGCGGCCAAGGCGATGGGCACGCGCCTCCTGCGCACGCTGCTCACCGTCGAGTTCCCGCTCGCGCTGCCCGTGATCATGGCGGGCGTCCGCATCGCGACGGTCATGTCGATCTCCCTGGTCTCCGTCGCCACCTACATCGGTGACGGCGGACTGGGCCAGCTCTTCACCGACGGCTTCCAGCGCAACTTCCCGACGCCGGTGATCGCGGGAGTGGTCCTCACGATCCTGCTCGCGGTCGTCGCCGACGCGTTGCTGGTCGGCGTCCAGTACCTCCTCACCCCGTGGAAGAGGCGGCGAGCCTGATGTACGAACTGTTCAAGAACCTCGGCGGCTGGCTGACCAGCGGCGCCCAGTGGTCCGGCTCGGACGGCATCGCGCACCGCCTCGCCGAACACCTCCAGTACTCACTGCTGGCCACCCTCATCGCGGCCGCCATCGGCCTCCCCCTCGGCCTGCTGATCGGCCATACCGGCCGGGGCGCCTTCCTCGCGATCAACCTGGCCTCCTTCGGCCGGGCGCTGCCCACCGTCGGCCTGGTCGTCCTCGTCTTCCTGGCCGGCGGACTGTCGATGCTGCCGGTGTACGTGGCACTGGTCGCCCTCGCGGTCCCGTCGATCGTCACCAACACCTACGCCGGGATGACGGCCGTCGACCCGGACGTGAAGGACGCGGCCCGCGGCCAGGGCATGCGCGGCCACCAGGTCATGCTCCAGGTGGAGCTGCCGCTGGCCCTTCCGCTGATCATGACGGGCCTGCGCCTCGCGCTCATCCAGGTCGTCGCCACGGCCACCATCGCGGCCTACGTCTCCTTCGGCGGCCTCGGCCGCTACGTGTTCGACGGCCTCGCCCAGCGCGACCTCGTCCAGGTGCTCGGCGGCGCGGTCCTGGTCGCCGCCGTCGCCATCGCCCTGGACCTGGTGCTCTCCGGCCTGCAGCGCCTCCTCTTCCGACACCGCCCCGCACAGACCGCCTAGGGAAGTCAGCGAAATGAACCGACGCACGATTCTCGGCGGCCTGTTCGCGGCCGCGACCGTCCCCGCCCTGACCGCCTGCGCGAGCGGCATCACCTCCCTCGACAACGAGGGCACCACCTCCGCCGGCGGCGGCTCCAGCAAGGACGGGGTCACCATCGGCACCGCCAATTTCACCGAGAACCAGGTGCTGGGCCACCTCTACGCCGCCGTCCTGGAAGCGGCCGGCGTGAAGGTGAGGGTCCGCCCCAACCTCGGCACCCGAGAGATCCTCATCCCCGCGCTCAGGGGCGGCGACATCGACCTGCTCCCCGAGTACCAGGGCGCCCTGCTGCACTACCTCGACCAGAAGGCGACGGCCACCGAGGAGGGCGCGATGCAGAACGCCCTCGCCGTCGCCCTCCCGGCCGGTCTGCAGGTACTGCCGTACGGCATGGCCGAGGACTCGGACGCGTTCGTCGTCACGAAGGAGACGGCGAAGAAGTACGGGCTGGCCTCCCTCGCCGACCTGAAGAAGCAGAACGGCAGGCTGGTGCTGGGCGCGGCACCCGAGGTGAAGACCCGCCAGGTGGGCGCGGTGGGCCTCAAGGACGTCTACGGGGTGGAGTTCAAGGAGTTCCGGTCCCTCGACTCCTCCGGCCCGCTGGTCAAGGGTGCCCTGAAGAAGGGCGACGTCGACGTGGCGAACCTGTTCACCACCGACACCGACATCCAGGCCAACGACTGGGTGGTGCTGACCGACCCCGAGAACCTGATCCCCGGCCAGCACATCGTCCCGCTCATCGCCGACCGCAAGGCCGACTCCACCGTCCGCAAGGCCCTCGCGAAGCTCGGCAACGTCCTGACCACCGCCCAGCTCACCGAGCTCAACCGCCAGGTGGACAAGGACAAGAAGGACCCGCAGGACGTCGCGAACGCGTACGCGAAGCAGCACGGGCTCACGAAGGACTAGCAGACCCCGCTCCCCACCCGCTCTCCCCCGGCTCTCCGCCGCTCTCCCCCGGCTCTCTCCCCGCTCTCCGCCGCGCTCCCGCGAACCCGACTCCCGACAGGGGGGCTATCCCCAGTGCGGCGGGAGTCCCCGCTCCCTAGCCTGGTCGCATGACGGGACGGGAGACCACCATGGAACGCGACACGGACCTCAAGAAGGAACTCGACGCCACCCTGGCGACCCGCAGGGAACTGGGCGAGGAGTACGAGTCCGCGCTGGTGGACTCGTTCCTGGAGAAGGTCGACCAGCGCATCGACGGCGCGGTGGAGCGCCGGGTGCGGCGGCAGTTCGCGGAGCAGCAGATGGTGGCGGCCCGGGACGCCCGCTCGCCCGGGGCGACGGACTCGTGGGGCGAGCGCTTCGGCTTCGGCATCGTCTCGCTGGTGCTGGCGATCCCGCTGTCCGCGATCGGCGCGGGCACCGCGCACCTGCCGGGCCTGATCGTCTCCTGGGTGGGCATCGTCGGCGTCAACGTGGTCCAGGCCGCCCGCTCCCACCCCGGCCTCTTCGGCACCCGCCGCAGCTCCTCGAAGGACAGCGACTGGGAGGAGTGACCCGGGGCTGGGGCTGGGGGCCGGGTAACGGGTGACGGGGAACGGGGTTCACGCCTGGCGGGTCGGCAGCACCATGATCTGCCGCAGGTTGACGTGCCGGGGGCGGCTGGTGGCGTAGGCGACGACGTCCGCGAGTTCGGCCGCGGACAGCCCGCCGACGGCGTCGAACATGCCGTCCAGCTGCCCGGCCAGTTCGTCGTTGTCGAGGTGCGTCGCCAGCTCGGTCTCGGTCAGCCCCGGCTCCACGTTGGTGACCCGCACGTCACGCGGCCCGAACTCGATGCGCAGGGCCTGGGACAGATAGGTGACGGCCGCCTTGGTGGCGCCGTACACCCCGTAGTTCGGGAACGTGATGTGCGCGGCGATGGACGAGACGTTCACCAGGTCCGCGGGCCGTCCCCCGGCGGCGGCGCCCACCAGGTCCCCGGTGAAGGCGCGGATCACCCGCAGCACTCCGGTGACGTTGGTGTCGAGCATCCGCCGCCACTCGTCGATCCGGCCGTCGTCGACAGGGTTCGGCAGCATGACCCCGGCGTTGTTGACGACCAGGTCGACGTTCCCGTAGGCCTCGCGGATCCTGGCGGCCGCCGCGTCCACCGACGCGTCGTCGGTGACGTCGGCGACGACCGCCAGGGCCTCTCCCCCGTCGGCGCGGATCTTCTCGACGACCGACTCCAGCCGGTCCCCGCGCCGGGCCAGCAGGGCGACCCGGGCACCCGAGGCGGCGAGCAGCACGGCGACGGCCTCACCGATACCGCTGGCGGCACCGGTGACGACGGCGGTACGACCGGCCAGGCTCGCGTACGGGTTCCCGTACCGGTTCTGGTCCTGGTTCCCGTACTGGTCCTGGTTCTCGTACCGGTTCTGGTTCTCGTACCGGTTCTGGTTCTCGTACCGGTTCTGGTTCTCGTGCGACATCCGTTGCTCCCGGGAAGGCGGGCCGGGGTGGTTCCCCGGCGGCACGCACCACCCTCGCCGTCCACGTCCGCGCTACCCAGGGATGCGCTTTTCCTGGGTCTGCCAGTACCAGGTTCGCGGCCCGCCGCTCCCCTACCATCGAACGCATGGACGGGGATCTTGGGGACTTTCTGCGCTCACGCCGCGCGCGCATCCAGCCGGAGGAGGTCGGACTGCCCTCGCACGGGCGCCGACGGGTACCCGGTCTGCGACGCGAGGAGGTGGCGCAGCTGGCCGGAGTGAGCGTCGACTACTACATCCGCCTGGAGCAGGGCAGGGGTCCGAGCGTCAGCGACGCGGTCCTGGACGCCGTGGCGCGCGTGCTGCGCCTGGACGACACGGAGCACGCCTATCTGCGCGCGGTCGCCCGCCCCCGCAAGGCGGCCGGGCGGCCGGAAGCGCCCCGCGTCCGCGCGGGCGTCCGGGCGCTGCTCGACAGCATGGAGCGCACGCCGGCCTTCGTGCTGGACCAGCGGATGGACGTACTGGCGTGGAACCCGCTCGCCGACGCGGTCTTCGGCTACAGCCGCACCGGCCCGGAGGGCCGCAGCATCCCGCGGCACGTCTTCCTCGACCCCGGCTCGCACGACTTCTACCCGGAGTGGTCGGCGGTGGCCGTCCAGTGCGTCGCGCATCTGCGGATGCTGGCGGGCCATCACCAGGACGACCGGCGGCTGACCGCGCTCGTCGGGGAGCTCTCGCTGAAGAGCGAGGACTTCCGGCGGCTGTGGGCCGATCATCCGGTCCGGGAGTGCGCGTACGGGGTGAAGCGGATCCAGCACCCGGTCGCGGGCCTGCTGACCTTCCCGTACGAGACGCTGGCGGTCTCGGCGAACCCGGACCAGTCCCTGCTGGTCTACACCCCGGAGGCGGGCTCCGAGACGGAGGAGCGGCTGCGGCTCCTGGGCAGCTGGAAGGCGACACCGGTCCGGACATAGTCCCGGTCCCGGTCCGGCGGACACGACCCGTGTCACGACCGGTGGACAGGACCCGCGAGACGACCCGCGGACAGGACCCGTGGACACGACTCAGGGCCTGTCCGGTGGACAGGCCCTGAGTGACGGAAGCTTGCGCGGGGACCGCCGCACCCCCGTTACCGGGGGGCGGGACGACGGCGGTCCCCGCGAGGGACGCGGGCCGGGTCAGGCCGGGCTTGCGCGTCCGTGGCGTCGGTGGAGGTCCGGGAGCCGCTCCGGAGGTCCGTGACGCCGTTTTGGTGCCGGTGGGGCGGGGAGCCGCTCCCGCCCTGCCGACATCCATAAATATGCCGGACGCGTGTTAACCGAGTGCTGCGCGGACGTGACACGCTCGTACCACTTCCGCGAAGTCCACCATTTCGGTAGGCAAACGGAAGTTCAGCGCCCGAGAGGGCCGTTCACCGGAGGTTTCCCCGAGGTTTCGGCCCATGCCCCCCGGAAGTTACTTCCCGCCCTTGGCCAGGAAGGCCAGCAGGTCCTGACGGCTGACGACGCCGGTGGGCTTGCCCTCGACGAGGACGATCGCCGCGTCCGCGGTGCCGAGCACGGACATCAGGTCACCGACCGGCTCACCGGAGCCGACCTGCGGCAGCGGGGCGGACATGTGCTTCTCCAGCGGGTCGTCGAGGGAGGCCCGCTGGGTGAACAGCGCGTCCAGCAGCTCCCGCTCCACGACCGACCCGACGACCTCGGCGGCCATGACGTCCGGGTGACCGGCGCCCGGCTTCACGATCGGCATCTGGGAGACGCCGTACTCGCGCAGCACCTCGATCGCCTGGCCGACGGTCTCGTCCGGGTGCATGTGGACGAGGGACGGGATGGCGCCGTGCACCTTGTCGTTGAGGACGTCGGCGACGCGGGCGCTGGGGCCCTCGTCCTCGAGGAAGCCGTAGTCGGCCATCCACTCGTCGTTGAAGATCTTCGACAGGTACCCGCGACCGCTGTCGGGCAGCAGGACGACGACGACGTCGTCCGGGCCGAGCCGCTCGGCGACGCGCAGGGCGGCCACGACGGCCATGCCGCAGGAGCCGCCGACGAGCAGCCCCTCCTCCTTCGCGAGCCGCCGGGTCATCTGGAAGGAGTCCTTGTCGGACACCGGGACGATCTCGTCGGCGACGGTCCGGTCGTAGGCGGTCGGCCAGAAGTCCTCACCGACGCCCTCGACGAGATACGGCCGCCCGGACCCGCCGGAGTACACGGAGCCCTCGGGGTCGGCGCCGACGACCTGGACCCGGCCCTCGCTGGCGTCCTTCAGATAGCGCCCGGTCCCGGAGATGGTGCCGCCGGTGCCGACGCCGGCGACGAAGTGGGTGATCCGCCCCTCCGTCTGCTCCCACAGCTCAGGGCCGGTGGAGTGGTAGTGGGAGAGCGGGTTGTTCGCGTTGGAGTACTGGTCCGGCTTCCACGCGCCCGGCGTCTCCCGCACCAGCCGGTCGGAGACGTTGTAGTAGGAGTCCGGGTGCTCGGGGTCCACGGCCGTGGGGCACACGACGACCTCGGCGCCGTACGCCCGCAGCACGTTGATCTTGTCGGTGCTCACCTTGTCGGGGCACACGAAGATGCACTTGTACCCCTTCTGCTGCGCCACGATGGCCAGCCCGACCCCGGTGTTTCCGCTGGTCGGCTCGACGATCGTGCCACCGGGCAGGAGTTCCCCGCTCTTCTCCGCCGCCTCGATCATGCGCAGGGCGATGCGGTCCTTCACGGAACCGCCCGGGTTGAAGTACTCCACCTTGGCCAGGACGGTCGCCTGGATGCCCTTGGTCACGCTGTTGAGCTTCACCAGCGGGGTGTTGCCGACGAGGCTGATCATCGAGTCGTGAAATCGCACCGTTGTCTCCGGTTGCTTGCAAAAACAGTGGTCGTAGTGGTTACGCCAGGGTACGGCCCGGGCGGCGACCGGGTCGGCATGTTCACTCCCGGTTGAGATTGGGCGACGGTGCGTACGGGGCAAGGAGTGGGTGTACGGACACGAGGAGGTGGCGTCGAGGCATGACGAGCATGTCGAGGGCGAGAGTGGCCCGGCGCATCGCGGCCGGCGCGGCCTACGGCGGCGGCGGCATCGGACTGGCCGGGGCGGCGGCCGTAGGGCTGGTCGTGGCGGAGGTGCATCTGGCGCGACGCCAGGTGAACAACGGGGCGCATCCGCACGTCCCCCAGGCGGAGGGCCGCTACGGCCTCGCCTACGACGCGCCCGGGCCCGGCCAGGAACCCCTGCGTCTGACGATGCTGGGCGACTCCACGGCGGCGGGCCAGGGCGTCCACCGTGCCGGGCAGACCCCGGGTGCGCTGCTGGCCTCCGGCCTGGCGGCGGTCGCGGAACGGCCCGTGGAGCTGCGCAACGTGGCGCTCCCGGGCGCGCAGTCCGACGATCTGGACCGCCAGGTCGCGCTGGTCCTCTCGGACTGCGACCAGGTGCCGGACGTCTGCGTGATCATGATCGGCGCGAACGACGTGACCCACCGGATGCCGGCCACCCGCTCGGTCCGCCACCTGTCCTCGGCGGTACGACGGCTGCGCACGGCCGGCGCCGAGGTCGTCGTCGGCACCTGCCCCGACCTGGGCACGATCGAGCCGGTCCAGCAGCCGCTGCGCTGGCTGGCCCGCCGGGCCTCACGCCAGCTGGCGGCCGCCCAGACGATCGGCGCCGTCGAACAGGGCGGCCGCACGGTCTCCCTGGGCGACCTGCTGGGCCCCGAGTTCGAGGCCAACCCGCGCGAGCTGTTCGGCCCCGACCACTACCACCCCTCGGCGGAGGGGTACGCAACGGCGGCGATGGCGGTCCTCCCCACGGTCTGCGCGGCCCTCGGCCTCTGGCCTGCCGACGAGGAACGCCCGGACGTCTCCCGCCGCGAGGGTTTCCTGCCGGTGGCCCGAGCAGCGGCGGAAGCGGCCTCGGAGGCCGGCACGGAAGTCACCGCGGCGATGCCGACCGGCCCGCGGGGCCCCTGGGCCCTGCTGAAGCGCCGCCGTCGGCGCCGGGTGTCGGAGACAGAACCGACGTCCCCCATCAGCCCGACCGGCGTCTGAGGACGAGACCCACCCGGCGCCCGGAGGACGAGACAGCCCACCGGGGGCCGGAGCGAGGCCCCTCCGGGCCCGGAGCTGGTCCGACCAGGCCCGGAGCCGGTCCACCCGGGGCCCGGAGCGGGGACCCCGGGGCGGCAGCCCCCGGAGCTCCGGGGCGAAGGGGCGGAGCCCCTGGGGTCGGGAAGGGACAGGGGCGACGAAGGCGAGAAAAGCAAGCGCTTAGTAAATTGCGGCCAGGGTCACACCGCCACCCCCGTGACCCAGCCCATACGTACGGGTAACTTCCCAGACAGCCGTGCCCGTAAGAACCCCCTCGCCAATGGAGCCGTGATGCCCGAAGCCGTCATCGTCTCGACCGCCCGCTCGCCCATCGGCCGCGCTTTCAAGGGCTCCCTGAAGGACCTGCGCCCGGACGACCTCACCGCCACGATCATCCAGGCGGCCCTCGCCAAGGTCCCCGAGCTCGACCCGAGGGACATCGACGACCTGATGCTCGGCTGCGGTCTGCCCGGCGGCGAGCAGGGCAACAACCTCGGCCGCATCGTGGCGGTGCAGATGGGGATGGACCACCTCCCCGGCTGCACGATCACCCGTTACTGTTCCTCGTCGCTGCAGACCAGCCGGATGGCCCTGCACGCCATCAAGGCAGGCGAGGGCGACGTCTTCATCTCGGCCGGCGTCGAGACGGTCTCCCGGTTCGCCAAGGGCAACTCCGACAGCCTGCCCGATACGCGCAACCCGTTCTTCGCCGAGGCCGAGGCCCGCACCGAGGCCGTCGCCGCGCAGGAGGGCACCACCTGGCACGACCCGCGCGAGGACGGCCTCGTCCCGGACGCGTACATCGCGATGGGCCAGACCGCCGAGAACCTCGCCCGCATCAAGGGCGTCACCCGTCAGGACATGGACGAGTTCGGAGTCCGCTCGCAGAACCTCGCCGAGGAAGCCATCAAGAACGGCTTCTGGGAGCGGGAGATCACCCCGGTGACGCTGCCCGACGGCACGGTCGTCAGCAAGGACGACGGCCCGCGCGCCGGCGTCACGCTGGAGGGCGTCCAGGGCCTGAAGCCGGTCTTCCGCCCCGACGGCATGGTCACCGCCGCCAACTGCTGTCCGCTCAACGACGGCGCCGCCGCGGTCGTCGTCATGAGCGACACCAAGGCCCGCGAGCTCGGCCTCACCCCGCTCGCCCGCATCGTGTCGACCGGCGTCTCCGGCCTGTCCCCCGAGATCATGGGCCTCGGCCCGGTCGAGGCGAGCAAGCAGGCGCTGCGCCGGGCCGGTCTCGGCATCGGCGACATCGACCTGGTCGAGATCAACGAGGCGTTCGCCGCCCAGGTGATCCCCTCCTACCGCGAGCTCGGCATCGACCTGGACAGGCTGAACGTCAACGGCGGCGCCATCGCCGTCGGCCACCCCTTCGGCATGACGGGCGCCCGCATCACCGGCACGCTCATCAACTCCCTCCAGTTCCACGACAAGCAGTTCGGTCTGGAGACGATGTGCGTCGGCGGCGGCCAGGGCATGGCCATGGTCATCGAGCGCCTCAGCTGATCACCCTGACGCGGGTCCCCGGCAGGGGCCCTGCGTAACCGCTTCGGCACCTGTGGTGACGGATCGGCCCGGAGTCCGGAAAGCCCCTGGACTCCGGGCCGTTTTGTGATCCAATCTCCCCCAGGATGTGACCTATCTCCCTCCCCGGAGGGATTTACGCAGCTCAGCGGCGTTCGACACCAAACCCCAGGACCAAACTCCTGCCCGTTTCGTGACGTTACGCACTGACAGTTGGATAGTCCACCCTTCAAGCTGATGTAGGAAGTCGGGGGTCGACTTTGAACCGGGAGTACGTCAGTGAGCGCCATGCCGATCGCCTTGCTGGTCACCACGGCCGCCACGGGCGCCGTGGGCGTCGCCGTCCTGCGCACCCTCTTGCAGCTGCGCCGGCAGGTCGCCGCCCTGCACGCCCAGCTCGCCAGGGATGCCAGGAACGCCGAGGAGACCGCCGCCGAGCTGCGCGGCTTCGTGCCGGCCGCCCGTAGTACCGCCGACGCGGCCGAGATACGCGCGGCCGTCGCCGACGCGCTGGCGGAGGAGCGGGAGCGGGAGCTGGCCGAGGCCCGCGCCTTCTGGGCGGCGCAGGAGGCCCGGGACGCCTCCGACGCGCCCACCCTGCTGGGCCTTCCGGACAGTGAGCTGTTCCTGCCCCGCCAGACCGACTTCGTGGGCCTGGAGCCCCTGGAGTCGGTGAGCGAGCCGACCGCGGACGCCGACGAGTTCGCCGGGGACTCCGCCGAACTGGCCGCGGCCCGCCGCCGCCACCCGTCCCACCCCGACTTCGTGCCGGTCCAGTCACCGGTCGTGAACGACCACGAGCGCACGGTGGCGACGCTCGAGGAACTGGCCGCGTCCCGCGTCGAACTGACCGACGTCCGCCCGGGCCCGCTCGGCACCCTCGACGTCTACGTCTTCGGCGACGGCACCACCCTGTGCATGACCCCGGGCCACCGCGAGACGGCGGAGCGCCTGGCCGCGGCCCTCACCGCGGGCGAGACGCCGTTCCTGCTGGGCGGGTCCGGCATCTCGGGCGCGTACACCCTGACGTTCCAGTGCGGCGCGGAGAACGTCTACATCCTGGCCGACCGGGTCATAGCGAGCCTGTGAGGCTCATACCCCGGCCCGCTTCTGCGCCTGCGCCACCAACTCCAGAGCTTCCTCCACCTGGCCCTCGTCCGTGAGTACGAGGGCCAAGTCGTGCGCCGCGACGGTGATTTGATCGGCGGCGGCGAACATCCCGGCGTCCGGCATCTCGCGCGGCGACGCTCCGGGCTCCTCGATGAGCTGCGCGCGCCGGACCAACTCTCTGGCCAGCGCCAGCGCCTCCGTGGCCGCACCTCGCTGCAGCCGGCTCTGCGAAGCGGCGCGCAGACGATCGGCGAAGTGGTCCACCGCACGGGTGAGGGACGTCGTATCAGCCACGCCGCGAGACTACGCGTCGCACCGGCACTGTTGCCAACGGGCGAACACTCAGGCACCGTGACCTGAAGGACCGGCCTACATCCCCTTTGCTACCGGAGGCGCCGATGTCCCATGTCCTCTCCGAGGAGACCCACCGCAACATACTGGCCCGCATCCCCCATTGCACCGGTCGTGAAGTCGCCGACTGGCTGCGCACCGTCGACGAAGGCCCCGCTCTCCGCTTCGAGGAGAAGGTCAGCTGGCTGCGCGCCGAGCACAACCTCGCGTACGGCCACGCCAAGGCGATCATCCACGAGTACGACCTGAGGAGGGCCGCGCGCAAACTCCTCTAGCGCGCAAGCGACACACCACCCTACGGACAGTGCGAAGGGCCCCGGGATCGGATCCCGGGGCCCTTCGCACTGTCCGGATGGACCGGTCGGCCGAGGCCGGCCGAGTCGGTCCCGGTCGCGTCGGTCAGTCGCTGTTGAGGATCGAGAGGAGTCGCAGGAACTCCATGTAGATCCACACCAGCGTCAGCGTGAGGCCGAAGGCGGCGAGCCAGGCCTCCTCGCGCGGGGCGCCGTAGGCGATGCCGTCCTCGACCTGCTTGAAGTCCAGGGCGAGGAAGCAGGCGCCGAGCAGGATGCCGATGACACCGAACACGATGCCGAGCGGACCGCTGCGGAAGCCGAGACCGTCGCCGCCGCCGAAGACGGTGAACAGCAGGTTCACGGCCATCAGCAGGACGAAGCCGAGCGCGGCGGCCATCACGAAGCCGTAGAAGCGGCGGTTGACGCGGATCCAGCCCGCCTTGTACGCCACGAGCACACCGGCGAAGACCGCCATGGTGCCCATCACCGCCTGGGCGACGACGCCGTCCGCGATGTACGTGGAGACCGCGCTGGAGATCACGCCGAGGAAGACGCCCTCGAGGGCGGCGTACGACAGGATCAGCGCGGGGGCCGCGCGGCGCTTGAACGACTGGATCAGGGCCAGCACCATGGCGACCAGGCCGGCGCCGACGGCGATGCCGTACGACTTGCCGAGGTTGGCCTCGTCCACGGGCAGCAGCACCCAGGACAGCACCGCGGTGACGACCACGGTGCCGAGCGTGGTCGCGGTACGCGCGACGACGTCGTCCATGGTCATCCGGCCGGCGGCGGCCGGGGCCTGCGGCGGGGCGCCGTACGAGAGGTCCTGCTGGGCGTAAGGGTTCTGCGCGTACGGGTTGCCGGCCTGCTGGGCGTAAGGGTTGCCCTGCTGCGTGCCGACTGCGGGTCCCCCGGCCTGCGGCGCGGCGTTGAAGCCCGCGTAGCCGTTGTCGCGGCTGAACCCCCGTCGCGAGAAGACCGGGTTTCTGCTCCTCATTGCACTCCTCCGTGGCCACACTGCGCGGCCTTGAGCTCAAGGGTAATGGGTAGGCAAAGGATTGACCCTAGTGCTTGGGGAGGATCTTTCCCTCTTCCTGCTGGCCAACACGCTACGTGGCGTCGTGATTCCCGGCACAGGAGGGCGGTATTCATGACCGAGCCGCGACATGGCCGGTACCGGACGGAGACCCGGCGGGCCCGGACGGGCCCGGACGGGACCCGCCGTCCGCTCACCCGAACGGGAACCCGGTGTACGCCTCGGCCAGCTCGGTCTCGGCGGCGCGCGAGGAGGCGATCCGCTCCAGCCGGGCCAGCTGGAGACGGCCCTCGAAGGGGGTGGCGTCGGGGGCACGGTGCAGGAGGGTGGTCATGTCGTACGAGAACCGCTCGGCCTGCCACACGCGCCGCAGACAGGTCTCGGAGTAGGCGTCCAGGAGAGCGGTGGACCCGCTCTCCCGGCGGTGCGTCAGCGCCCGCGCGAAGGTGACGACGTCGCCGACGGCGAGGTTCAGCCCCTTCGCCCCGGTCGGCGGCACGATGTGGGCCGCGTCCCCGGCGAGGAAGAGCCTGCCGTGCCGCATGGGCTCGTGCACGTAGGAGCGCATCGGGGTGACCGACTTCTGGGTGATCGCCCCGCGCTCCAGCTTCCAGTCGTCGTCGGTCTCGAAGCGGCGCTCCAGCTCGTCCCAGATCTCCTCGTCCCCCCACGTCTGCGCGTCCGTGCCCTCGGGCACCTGGAGGTAGAGGCGGGAGACGGACGGGGAGCGCATGGACAGCAGCGCGAAGCCGCGGTCGTGGCGGGCGTAGACGAGCTCGTCGTGCGAGGGCGGCACGTCGGCGAGGATGCCGAGCCAGCCGAAGGGGTAGGTCCGCTCGAAGACCCGGGTCGAGGCGGCCGGGATCGCCTGCCGGGCGACCCCCCAGAAGCCGTCGCAGCCCACCACGTAGTCGCATTCGAGGACGTCCTCGACGCCCTCGTGGCGGAAGCGGATACGCGGGTGGTCGGTACCGGCGTCCTCGACGGCCAACGCCTCCGCCTCGAACAGCAGCGGGTCGCCGTCCGCGAGCTGGAGCGCGATGAGGTCCTTGCACACCTCGGTCTGCGCGTAGACCATCACCGACCGGCCGCCGGTGAGGGCGGGGAAGTCGACCCGGTGCCGCCGCCCGGCGAACCGCAGCTCTATGCCGTCGTGGCGCAGCCCCACGCGGTCCATGCGCTCCCCGGCGCCGGCCGCGCGCAGCACGTCCACCGTGCCCTGCTCCAGGATCCCGGCGCGCTGGCGCTGCTCGACGTAGGCCCGGTCGCGGCTTTCCAGCACGACGGAGTCGATGCCGGCGTTGTGCAGCAGACGGGCGAGGAGGAGGCCGGCGGGGCCGGCGCCGACGATGCCGACGGTGGAGCGCATCGGGCGTTTCCCTTCACTGTTCGCACAGTGAAGTTTTCTTCACTGTATTCGGACGTGAGTCTGCGCTCCTGTTCACCGGGTGTCAACGGTCGACGCGCGAAGACGCACGGACGGGGAGGGGCCGACCGCCGCGGCGGTCAATGCCTCAATGGAGGATGCAGCGATCGCCGAGACGTCGGAAGTGCCCAGAGCCGGACTTGAACCGGCACGCCCGCGGAGGGGCAGCGAGGTTTAAGCTCGCCGTGTCTGCATTCCACCATCTGGGCAGGCCTGACGGCTCCGTTGGAGCTTCCGACCCTATCGGGATCCGTCCCTCGAACAGCGGAACAGCGGACCGATGTTGTCTTATTTTATTGACGTCTGAGGGTGCATCAGCACCTGGAACTGGCCATCTGCACTTGCCAGTAGCCTCGCGCGTGGCAACCGCTTGCGTATGCGGAATGACGGAATTTCACCGTCCGAACGAGGTTGCTCCACCGGTTCTTGACGACCTGGCCCTCAGGGACGGACGTCATCCCCAGGTATGACACGGCGGTCCACCGTCCGACCCGAGTCTGCCCTCGGAACCGGAACAGCGGGTGACTACACGGCCGTCGGCGGCCGGGACGATGGTTCACGTCCCCAAGACTTGCCGTCGTCCCGTCAGGAGCCACGCCCGTGACCACCAGCCCCCTCGCCGAACGGACCACCGCCGTGGCCGCACGCGCCACGGACCTGTCGAAGATCTACGGACAGGGCGAGACCCAGGTGGTCGCTCTGGACCGGGTCTCGGTCGACTTCCGGCAGGCCGAGTTCACCGCGATCATGGGCCCGTCCGGCTCCGGCAAGTCCACGCTGATGCACTGCGTGGCCGGCCTCGACAGCTTCTCCTCCGGCTCGGTGCGCATCGGTGACACCGAGCTCGGCACGCTGAAGGACAAGCAGCTCACCAAGTTGCGCCGGGACAAGATCGGGTTCATCTTCCAGGCGTTCAACCTGCTGCCGACGCTGACGGCGATCGAGAACATCACGCTCCCGATGGACATCGCGGGCCGCAAGCCGGACAAGGAGTGGCTGGAAAAGGTCATCGGCATGGTGGGGCTCGCCGACCGGCTGAGCCACCGGCCCTCGCAGCTCTCCGGCGGTCAGCAGCAGCGGGTCGCCGTCGCCCGTGCCCTCGCCTCCAAGCCCGACATCATCTTCGGCGACGAGCCGACCGGAAACCTCGACTCTCGCTCGGGCGCCGAGGTGCTGGGCTTCCTGCGCAACTCGGTGCGGGAACTGGGGCAGACGGTGGTCATGGTGACCCACGACCCGGTGGCGGCCGCCTACGCGGACCGGGTGATCTTCCTGGCGGACGGGCGGATCGTCGACGAGGTGTACGGCCCGACGGCCGACTCGGTGCTCGACCGGATGAAGCAGTTCGACGCCAAGGGCCGCACCAGCTGATCCCCCACCGGGACCGACCGCTCGCCGACGAGCAGAACTGAGAAGAACCCGTGTTCCGTACCGCCTTGCGCAACGTACTCGCGCACAAGGCCCGGCTCCTGATGACCGTGCTCGCCGTGATGCTCGGCGTGGCCTTCGTGTCGGGGACCCTGGTCTTCACCAACACCCTTTCCGGCGCCCTGCAGAAGAGCTCCGCCAAGGGCTTCGACCAGGTCGACGTCGCCGTCACCGCCGAGGCCCAGGACGACGTCGGCGACCGCATCGTCAAGACGCCCGAGCTGACCCAGGCGCTGCTGGAACAGAGCGCGAAGGTGCCGGGCGCCGCGTCCGCCATCGGCGTCGTCAACGGCTTCACCGCCATCGCCGACAAGGACGGCAAGCTCGTCGGCGGCGGCTTCCAGTCGCAGGGCGGCAACTACTGGGGCGACAAGGACGCCCGGTACCCGCTCACCACCGGGCACGCGCCGAGCGGCGCCGACGAGGTCGTCATCGACTCCCGGACGGCCGAGCGGGCCGGGTACGAGGTCGGCGACACCGTGAGGATCTCCGTCGACGGTCCCGTCCTCAGCCCGAGGATCACCGGCATCTTCACCACCGACGACGGCAACGTCGCGGCCGGCGGCAGCCTCGCGCTGTTCGACACGGCGACCGCGCAGACCCTCTTCGGCAAGACCGGCACCTACGACGAGATAGACGTCAAGGCCGCCACCGGGACCTCGCAGAGCGCCCTGAAGTCCGCACTGGACAGCGCCCTGCCGAAGGGCAAGGTCGAGACCGTCACCGGCAGGCAACTCGCCGACGACCAGGCGGAGATGATCTCCGCCTCGATGAGCGGGATGAAGCAGGGGCTGCTGGTCTTCGCCGGGATCGCGCTGTTCGTCGGCACCTTCATCATCGCCAACACCTTCACCATGCTGGTCGCCCAGCGCACCAAGGAACTCGCCCTCATGCGGGCCGTCGGCGCCTCCCGCCGGCAGGTCACGCGGTCGGTGCTGATCGAGGCGTTCGTCGTCGGCACCGTCGCCGGGGTGACCGGTCTGGTCGCCGGCATCGGCATCGGGGCCGGGCTGCGCTCGCTGCTGGGGACGCTGGGGGCGACCGTCCCCGACGGACCGCTCGTCGTCTCGGGCGGCACGGTCGCGGCCGCCCTCGTCGTCGGCGTCGTCATCACCATGCTGGCGGCCTGGCTGCCCGGCCGCCGGGCCGCGAAGATCCCGCCGGTGGCCGCGATGAGCAGTGTGCACGCGACCGCGAGCACCAAGTCGCTGGTGCTGCGCAACACGCTGGGCACGCTGTTCTCGGCGGCGGGCGTCGCCGTGGTCCTGACCGCGACGACGATGAGCGGCTCGGACGGCCAGGCCCCCATGGGTCTCGGCGCGGTCCTGCTCATCATCGGCGTCTTCATCCTGACCCCGCTGCTGTCCCGCCCGCTGATCGCGGCCGCCGCGCCCGTCCTGCGGATCTTCGGGGTGTCCGGCAAGCTGGCCCGGCAGAACTCGGTGCGCAACCCCCGCCGTACGGCGGCCACGGCCTCCGCGCTGATGATCGGTCTGACCCTGATCACCGGTATGACGGTGATGGCGGGCAGCCTGCAGAAGTCCATCGACAAGATGGCGTCCTCCGCGATCAGGGCCGACTACGTGGTGTCGATGGCGAACGGCAACGAACTCTCGGCCGACATCGACGAGAAGCTGAAGGCCACCGACGGGGTCACCGCCACCAGCCCGATGCGCAACGCGCCCGGCCGGATCGACGGCACGACCGAGTACCTCACCGGCGTCACCGGCTCCACCATCGGCGCGCTGACCGACCTCAAGGTCGACGAAGGCTCGTTCAGGGTCGGCGGCGGGCAGGTCGTCGTCGACGACGCCACCGCCGAGTCCCACGGCTGGAAGGCCGGCTCGTCCTTCACGGTGAACTACGAGGACGGCAAGAAGCAGCAGCTGACGGTGTCCGCGGTCTACGAGGGCAACGAGCTGATCGAGGGCATCCTGCTGGACAACGCCGCCCTCACCCCGCACCTGGCGGACCCGGCCGACATGCGGGTCATGGTCAAGACGTCCGGCGGCACCTCGGACGCCACGAAGGACCGGCTGGAGAAGGCCCTCGGCGCCAACCCGGCCATCAAGGTCCAGAGCAAGCAGGACCTCTCCGACGAGATCGCGAAGATGTTCACGCTGATGCTGAACATGCTCTACGGGCTGCTCGCGATGGCCGTGATCGTCGCGGTGCTCGGCGTCATCAACACCCTCGCGATGTCGGTCTTCGAGCGGTCCCAGGAGATCGGCATGCTGCGGGCCATCGGCCTGGACCGGCGCTCGGTCAAGCGGATGGTCCGGCTGGAGTCGCTGGTGATCTCGCTCTTCGGCGGGGTGCTCGGCATCGGCCTGGGCGTGTTCTTCGGCTGGGCCGCCGGTGAGCTGCTCGGCACCAGCATGCCGACGTACGAACTGGTCGTGCCGTGGGCCCGGATGGCCGTCTTCCTGTTGCTGGCCGGCGGGGTGGGCATCCTGGCCGCGCTGTGGCCGGCCCGGCGGGCGTCGCGCCTGAACATGCTGGCCGCGATCAAGTCCGAGTAGGGCGGGTCCGGTCGGGGCCCCGTCGCGTGCCGCGGCGGGGCCCCTCGTGCGTCGGGCGGCCGTCAGTTCCAGGTGCGGGCGCGCAGCGGCATCCCGGAGTCGCCCGATCCGGGGGTCCGGACGGCCAGGACCTGGTTGACGCCGATCTGGTTGCGCTCGAAGGCGACGGCCGAGGCGGCCATGTAGAGCCGCCAGACCCGGGCGCGACCGGGGCCGGTGAGGTGGACCGCCCGGTCCCAGCCGTCCTCCAGCCGGGCAACCCAGCGGCGCAGGGTGAGGGCGTAGTGCTCGCGGATCGACTCGACGTCACGGACCTCGAAGCCCGCGCGTTCGAGCTGGCCGACCGTGGTGCCGACGGGGGCGAGTTCACCGTCCGGGAAGACATAGGCGTCGATGAACGCGTCCACGCCGTACGCCGCCTCGTCGCGCTGCGGACGGCGGGCGATCTGGTGGTTGAGCAGCCGGCCGCCGGGCCGGAGCAGCGCGAACAGGACCTGCGCGTACTCCAGGTACGTGTCGGAGCCGACGTGTTCCGCCATGCCGATGGAGGAGACCGCGTCGAACGGCCCGTCGGTGACGTCCCGGTAGTCCTGGACGCGGATCTCGACCTTGTCGGTGAGCCCGGCGTCGGCGACACGCTTGCGGGCGAACGCCGCCTGTTCCTGGGAGAGGGTGATCCCGACGACGGTCGCGCCGTGCTCGCGGGCCGCGTGGATGGCGAGGGAACCCCAGCCGCAGCCGACGTCCAGCAGCCGCGACCCCGGTCTCAGGTCCAGCTTGCGGCAGACGAGTTCGAGCTTGTCGCGCTGGGCGAGTTCGAGGGTGCTGTCCCCGGACTCCCAGTAGGCGCACGAGTAGACCATGGACGGGCCGAGGACGAGCGCGTAGAAGTCGTTGCCGACGTCGTAGTGGTGGCTGATGGCGCGTCGGTCGGTGCTGCGGGTGTGGAGGTGTCCGGTCCTGCGGACCTCCTCACGCGGCGGGGCGGGCGGCAGCGGCGGTCCGGCGAGTTTCAGCAGGCCGCGCACCGCCGCGCGGAAGTCCGGGTCGCGCAGCGCCCGGCCGAGCGTACGGGCGTCCTCGCCGCGCTGCCAGATCAGGCCGGAGAGCAGGTCGAGAGCGGTGTACAGGTCCCCCTCGACCGTCAGGTCGCCGGCCACCCAGGCGCGGGCGAGGCCGAGTTCGCCGGGCTTGAAGAGGAGGCGGCGCAGGGCCCGGCGATTGCGTACCACGAGGGTCGGCGCACCGGGCGGACCCGCCTGCGAACCGTCCCAGGCGCGGACGCGCACCGGGAAGGGGGCTCCCAGCAACTGCTCGACGAGGGCATGGAGCCGCGGCGCGACGTCAGCCATGATGCACACCTCCGTGACGGGTGATCCCGCAATGTCCTGACACCACGTAAACACGGAAGAGCGCGCCGTCCAGTCCCGCGCGGCCGTCATGGCTCGGCAAAATACATGCACAGGGCACGCGTCGCCGCCGGCGCTCGGCGCGAGGGCCCGGCGCGACCGCCGGCTCGGGCCGGCCTCGCACCCGGTCACGGGCCCGGGGGCGGGCTCGGGGCGGGCTCGGGGGCGGGCTCGGGCATCCGCTCGGGAACACGCTCGGCGCACGCCGAAGGGGCCGTCCGCACCACGGATGGCGGACGGCCCCTTCGGCGGCGCTTCAGTGACCGGTGGCCCGGAGGCCGCAGGTCGGGTGACCGAGGGTCAGGTGACCGGAGTCGGGTGACCGCAGGTCGGGTGACCGAGGGTCAGGAGGCCTTGGCCTTCTCGTTCTCGGTCTTCTCGGCGGCCGGCTTCGCGGCGACCGGCGCCGGCTTCGCGGCCTCGTAGAACTCCTCGCGCGGGGACTCCAGCGCACCCAGCGCCACGACCTCGCGCTTGAGGAACATGCCGAGCGTCCAGTCGGCGAAGACACGGATCTTACGGTTCCACGTCGGCATCGCCATGCCGTGGTAGCCGCGGTGCATGTACCAGGCGAGACGGCCCTTGACCTTGATCTTCATCTTGCCCATGACGATCATCGCGACGCCCTTGTGGAGGCCGAGGCCCGCCACCGCACCCTTGTTGGCGTGCGAGTACTCCTTCTGCGGGAAGCCCCGCATGCCGGAGATCACGTTGTCGCCGAGGACCTTGGCCTGTCGCAGCGCGTGCTGCGCGTTCGGCGGGCACCAGGCGTTCTCGACACCGGCCTTGCGGGCGGCGACGTCCGGGACCTGGGCGTTGTCGCCGGCGGCCCAGATGTAGTCGGTGCCCTGGACCTGGAGGGTCGGGGCCGTGTCGACGTGACCGCGGGGGCCCAGCGGCAGGCCGTAGCGGGCCAGCACCGGGTTGGGCTTGACGCCGGCCGTCCACACGATGGTGTTGGAGTCGACCTCGAGGCCGTTCTTCAGCACCACGTGGCCGTCGACGCAGGAGTCCATGGAGGTGGAGAGGTAGATCTCCACACCGCGGCCCTCGAGGTGCTCCTTGCCGTACTGGCCCAGCTTGGGGCCGACCTCGGGAAGGATCTTGTCGGCGGCGTCGACGAGGATGAAGCGCATGTCCTCGCGGGACACCGTCTTGTAGTACTTGGCCGCGTCCCGGGCCAGGTCCTCGACCTCACCGATGGTCTCCGCGCCGGCGAAACCGCCGCCGATGAAGACGAAGGTGAGCGCCTTGCGGCGGATCTCCTCGTCGGTCGTGGAGTCGGCCTTGTCGAGCTGCTCGAGGACGTGGTTGCGCAGGCCGATGGCCTCCTCGACACCCTTCATACCGATGCCCTGTTCGGCGAGGCCGGGGATCGGGAAGGTGCGGGAGACCGCGCCGAGCGCGATCACCAGGTAGTCGAAGGGCAGCTCGTACGCCTCGCCGACCAGCGGCGCGATCGTGGCGACCTTGCGGTCCTGGTCGATGGTGGTGACCCGGCCGGTGAGGACCTCCGCCTTGGGCAGCACGCGTCGCAGCGGGACGACGACGTGGCGCGGGGAGATGTTGCCGGCGGCGGTTTCGGGGAGGAAGGGCTGGTAGGTCATGTACGACCGGGGGTCGACGACCGTGACGGTCGCCTCGCCGTAGCGCATCTTCTTCATGATGCGCCGAGCTGCGTACAGGCCTACGTACCCACCGCCTACTACGAGGATCCTGGGACGCTCCGTGGTGCTCATGCCATCGAGTATCCACCCGCTCGAGGGGGGTCGCTCGTGCGCCCCTTCACAAGCTTCCGGGGGGTGTGTGCTATCCTCCGCGACCCGCGTGATCCACGTCATGGCGCGGAGCGGGAACCAGCGTGTAGGGCGTGGCGTTGTCAATGCCGCGTGAGCTGCCTCTCCGGGCTCGGAAGGGCTCCGTGAGGGCCACCGAAGACCCCTTCCGCGGACCTCCGCGATACGTCCGCGCACGCCTCTTTTGAACACGTTCACAGGGGTGTAGGGCCCCCGGAAGGGTCAACGGGGACGCCCCTGTCCTCCGACAGGGCCGAATTCCTTGTGAAGAACTTCACGAACTTTCCCGAGAGGGTGCCCCCGGAACGCGTCCGAGGGGCCACGAAGGGCCCCTCGGGTCTGCTCATACGCGCATCCTGCCTGCTCAGCAGAGTGCAAGTAGCGGCTCCGCCGGCGTCACGCGATCGACCAGGCGATGCCGTCGAGGATGTCGTGCTCGCTCACGACGACCTCCTGCGCGCCGATCCGCTCCATGATCGCCAGCAGGACGAGCGCGCCCGCCCCGATCACGTCCACCCGGCCCGGGTGCATCGCCGGATACGCCGCGCGCTCCTCGTGGGTGGCGCGGAGAAGGTCGTCGCTGATGCTCCTGACCCGGTCGAGACCGATCCTCGCGTGGTGGATCTTCGTGGAGTCGTACGCGTCCAGTCCCAGGGCGATCGCCGCGACCGTCGTCACCGAGCCGGCCAGGCCGACCAGGGTGTGCGCCTCACGCAGCGGGACCGTCCGCTCGGCGAGGTCGAGAGCGGCCTCGATGTCGGCGCGCATCGCCGCGATCTGCCCGGCGGTGGGCGGGTCGGTGACCTTCCCGTCCACGACCAGGTGCCGCTCCGTCATCCGTACGCAGCCCACGTCGACGGAGCGCGCGGCACGCACCCGGTCGTCGCCGACCACGAACTCGGTCGAGCCGCCGCCGATGTCCACCACCAGGAAGGGCTTGGCCAGGTCGGCGCGCCCCTTGAGTTCCCTCGTGGCGCCGGTGAAGGAGAACTCGGCCTCCTGGTCGCCGGTGATGACCTCGGGCTCGACGCCGAGGATGTCCAGCACCCCGCGCACGAACTCGTCCCGGTTCTCCGCGTCCCGGGAGGCGGACGTGGCGACGAAGCGCAGCCGCTGCGCGCCGTACTCCTTGACGGCGGCCGCGTACTCCCGGCAGGCCGCGAAGGTCCGCTCCAGCGCCTCGGGGGCGAGCCGTCCGGTGCGGTCGACGCCCTGGCCGAGGCGGACGATCGTCATCCGGCGGTCCAGGTCGACCAGCTCGCCGGTCTCCGGGTCGGCGTCGGCGACGAGGAGGCGGATCGAGTTCGTGCCGCAGTCGACGGCGGCGACCCGGGTCATCGGGCGGCCGGCTTCGTGTCGTCCCGCTCGGCGGGCACCACACACGTGCCCTTGCGCCACCACTGAGGAAGCATCTCCAGGGCCTCGTCGCCGAGGGGGTTCACGCCCGGGCCGGCCGCCAGGGAGTGCGCGACGAGCACGTGCAGGCACTTCACCCGGTCCGGCATGCCGCCGGCGCTCGGGAAGTTCTTCAGTTCCTCGATCTCGTCGCGGCGCCGGATGTAGTCCTCGTGCGCGGCGCGGTAGGAGGCGGCCAGCTCCGGGTCGGCCTGGAGCCGTTCCGTCATCTCCTTCATCACGCCGTTCGCCTCGAGCGTGCCGATGGCCGAGTTGGCCTTCGGGCACGTCAGGTAGTACAGCGTCGGGAAGGGCGTGCCGTCGGGCAGGCGGGGGGCCGTCTCCACGACGTCCGGCTCACCGCACGGGCAGCGGTGCGCGATCGCGCGCAGACCGCGCGGCGGCCGTCCGAGCTGCTGCTTGAAGGCCTCGACGTCCGCGTCGGTGGGCTCGGTGCGCGGGGTGGTCGGCGGGGGCGTTTCCATGCCTGTCTTTCTATCGGTTCTGGCTACCGGTTGCGGCCACCGGTCCCGGGACCGGCTCCGGGCCGGCTCCGGGCGGGTTCTGGCTGCCGGTTCTGGCTGCCGGTCGGTTCACTGGTCGGAGGCGTCGGACTTGTCGACGCCGTCCCAGACGTTCGAGTACCAGGGGCGGTCGGCCGCCCCGAGGTCGGCGCGGGACTGCTTGGCCGCGTCCGGGTCGATCACCACGAACCCGGTCTCCCCCGGCAGCACGTAGTGCAGCCGCTGCCGGATCTGCTGCTCGGCGTAGGCGTCGTCCTGCCAGCGCGCCTTGAGGTCGCGCAGCTGCTCGACGCGTTCGCCGGCCTGTTGCTTCTCGCGCTCCAGATCGGCGATCTCGGCACGCTGGGAGACGTACTGGCGCATCGGGTAGGCCAGGGCCACGATCAGCGTGCACACAACGAGCGCGAGCAGCGCGGCACGGCCGGTGAGCCGGGAGCGGCGGGCCTGGCGCTTGGTCTGGGAGCGGTAGACCCGGGCCGCGGTCTGCTCGCCGAGCAGCTTGATCCTGGTCGCGGTGGAGAAACGGTCCCGGTCCTTCACGGCCACTGTTTCCCGCCTCCCGTCTCACACGTGCGTACGTCCCCGCACACGGTACGGGACCGGTACGGGGACGTACGTACGACTGGCGGAGCCTTGACCCGGTTAGGGTCGGCGGCGTCGGCCCTTGCCGTGCCCGAGGTCCGCGGAGCGGACGCGCGGGAGGGTTCAGCCCTTGAAGCGCGGGAAGGCGCTGCGGCCGGCGTACACCGCGGCGTCGTCGAGGATCTCCTCGATGCGCAGCAGCTGGTTGTACTTGGCGACGCGGTCCGAGCGGGCCGGGGCGCCGGTCTTGATCTGACCGCAGTTCACCGCGACCGCGAGGTCGGCGATGGTGACGTCCTCGGTCTCGCCGGAGCGGTGGGACATCATGCACTTGAAGCCGTTGCGCTGGGCCATCTCGACGGCGTCGAGGGTCTCGGTCAGCGAACCGATCTGGTTGACCTTGACGAGCAGGGCGTTGGCGGAGCCCTCCTCGATGCCGCGGGCCAGACGCTCGGGGTTGGTGACGAAGAGGTCGTCGCCGACGATCTGGACCTTGTCGCCCAGCTTGTCGGTGATGACCTTCCAGCCGGCCCAGTCGTCCTCGTACAGCGGGTCCTCGATGGAGACCAGCGGGTACGCGGAGACGAGCTCCTCGTAGTACTCGGTCATCTCGGCGGCCGAGCGGGACTTGCCCTCGAACTCGTACGCGCCGTCCTTGTAGAACTCGGACGCGGCGACGTCGAGCGCGAGCGCGATCTGCTCGCCGGGGACGTAACCGGCCTGCTTGATGGCCTCGATGATGAGGTCGAGCGCGGCGCGGTTGGACTCCAGGTTCGGGGCGAAGCCGCCCTCGTCGCCGAGACCGGTGGACAGGCCCTTGGTCTTCAGCACCTTCTTGAGGGTGTGGTAGACCTCGGCACCCCAGCGCAGGGCCTCGGAGAAGGACTCCGCGCCGATCGGGGCGATCATGAACTCCTGGATGTCCACGTTGGAGTCGGCGTGCGAGCCGCCGTTCAGGATGTTCATCATCGGCACCGGCAGCAGGTGCGCGTTGGGGCCGCCCAGGTAGCGGAACAGCGGCAGGTCGCTGGCCTCGGAGGCGGCGTGCGCGACGGCGAGCGAGACGCCGAGGATGGCGTTGGCGCCGAGCGAGCCCTTGTTGTCGGTGGCGTCCAGGTCGAACATGGCCTGGTCGATCAGGCGCTGCTCGGTGGCGTCGTAGCCGACGAGCTCCGGGCCGATCTGCTCGATGACGGCGAGGACGGCCTTCTCGACACCCTTGCCGAGGTAGCGGTTGGGGTCACCGTCGCGGAGCTCGATGGCCTCGAAGGCACCGGTGGAGGCACCGGACGGAACGGCGGCACGACCCGTGCTGCCGTCGTCGAGGCCGACCTCGACCTCGACCGTGGGGTTGCCTCGGGAGTCCAGGATTTCCCGGGCTACGACGACGTCGATGGACGGCACGAGCATCTCCTTCTTGGGATGTGACGCTGGTTGTGCGGGGCCCAGGGGCCTTGATGAGCCCTTGCTGAGCCTTGCGACTAGAGCCTAACCGCCCCGGGACCGTCGGCAGCCGACCGACCGTCCCGTGGACAGACAGACGGTACCTATTGTTTCCGCCCGGAACAAAGGGGGTGGCCGAGAAAAGCCGACAGGAAGTGACGAACGGGCAAAGAGAAACCCCGCTCCGGTGCGTACGGGGGAACACGCACCGGAGCGGGGAGCCCGTGGGGACGGGGGGAGACCCTCACGAGGTCTTCAGTGTGCCGACCTCGGATATGAGGGCGCTGTGGCTTCTCTGGGGGCCAGGTGTCACTTCGGATGCCGCGTCACACAGGCACGGTGTCACGGCAGGCGCGGTGTCACGGCAGGCCGCAGTGTCACTTCAGCCCGCGATGTCACTTCAGGTGGAGCTGCTGGCCCGGGTAGATCAGGTCGGCGTCGGTGACGATGTCCTTGTTCAGCTCGAACAGCTTCGCCCAGCCGCCCTTGACCTTGTGCTTCTCGGCGATGGAGCTGAGGGTGTCGCCCTTGACGACCTTGTACTCGCCGTCACCCTTCTTGACCTTCTTGCCGGTCGGGGTGGTGACCGTCTTGGAGGCGGCCGGGCGGTCGGTGGAGCGGGAGGAGCTCTGCTCGTCGGTCGAGCGGCTGCTGGTGCTGCCGCTGTTCGACGAACCGGAGGAGCCGGAGGAGCTGGACGAGCCGGAGCCCGAGGAGTCGGCGCTCGAGCCGTTGTAGGCGGCGCCGGACAGGCCGGTGCCGCAGACCGGCCAGGCACCCTTGCCCTGACCCGCGAGGACCTTCTCGCCGATCGCTATCTGCTGGGACTTGGAGGCCTGGTCGGCGGTGGAGGCGTAGGCGGTGCCGCCGTACGCGGCCCAGGTGGACGCCGAGAACTGGAGACCGCCGTAGTAACCGTTGCCGGTGTTGATGGACCAGTTGCCGCCGGCCTCGCACTGGGCGACCGCGTCCCACTCGGAGGCGGTGGCGGCGGAGGCGTTGCCGGCCGCCATCAGCGGGGCGGCGATGGCGACGCCGGTGACGCCGGCGAGCGTGGCGACGCGGGTGGCCTTGGACGGACGGCGGTGCTTGCCCTTACCGGAAAACAGCATGGTGGATCCCCTCACCGACGCCTGCGAGGTGAGCTGTCGGGTTCGGGCCGTGTGAGTTGCCCGGCCACTTCCTCGCCCTTCGGAGCGCTGCTCCGTGGGAGGTGTGGCTTCACCCCGAGCCGTTCCGGTCAACCGACCGGCGCGGCACTTACCTTGGGTCCCCCGCTCCTGCCTACGGCGCTTGCGCGACGACTGTTCCCGGTTCGCCGCTGGCAGGATTCGGCGTTGCGACGGCCGGGGCTCGGGTTGCCGAGCGGCCTCGACCGTAGACACGCGATCGGCGGAATTTCAAAGACGATCAGGGCTTCTGAGACTCATCCCACACTTTCACCAAACCGGACATTCGGCGCGAAGCGTGACGTGAACTCCCGCTGTTTTTCTTGGGCTTTGCGCCCTATTCCACCCCTGTGTCGAGGGTCTGACCGGCGGCGATGTTGCTCGGGTCGACGCCGATGAGGTCCTGGTTCTCGGCGTAGAGGGCGCGCCATCCGCCGTCGATACCAAGGGAGTCGGCGATGGACGCGAGGGAGTCGCCCTCCTGGACGACATAGGTGGCCGCGGCGTGCCGGCCGGCGGAGGCGGTGGTGGTGCCGTCCGCGCCGGTGTCGGTCGCGCTCTTGGTCGCGGCCTCGTCCGCGGTGGCGCCGCGGTGCTTGCCCGAGCCGAGGGAGCCCGTGTCGACGAGGCTCCAAGAACCTTCGTCCTGGACGTATTTGTCCGAGTCGTCCGCACCCGGGGTCGCCGTGGGCGAGCTGTCGCCCGTCGAGCCGTCGCTCCGGCCGCCGGAACCGCCGGACGTCCCGGAGTCCTCCGCTGCGGCGGAGGAAGAGGACGAAGGGGAGGAAGCGGACGCCGAAGGCGAACCGGAGGAATCAGCGGACGAGTCGGACGAGTCGGACGAGGAGTCCTCGTCGGACGACGAGCCCGAGGATCCGGACAACCCCCTGGACAGGTCGGACAATCCGGAGGACCCGGATGAGTCGGACGAGTCGTCCGCCACGCCGGTGTCCACGTTCAGCGCGCCGTTCTCCTGGGTGAGCCCGGAGGTCAGCCCGCAGGTGCCCCACGCGCCGATCCCCTCGGCCGCGAGCACCTTCTGCGCGACGGCGATCTGCTGGCTGCGACTGGCCAGGTCGGGGCTGGTCGCGTAGTCGAGGCCGCCGTTCGCCTCCCAGTCCTTCTGGGTGAGGTTCAGGCCGCCGTACTCGCCACCGCCCTCGTCGGCGCTCCACGAGCCGCCGGTCTCGCACTGCGCCACCTTGTCCCACACCGTGCCGTCCGCCGCACTGGCGCCGGAGGCGGCGAGCAGCGGGATGGCGATGGCGGAGCCCGTCACTCCGGCCGCGACAAGGAGGGCCGGGGCCTGGCGGGGGCGACGGTGACGACCGTTCCCGGAGAGCATGCGAGGGGCCTTTCTCTGGACAGCACTGACCGGCGCGGCGGGTGGAACCGATGCGTCGCGCTGACGAGAGAACGTATCGGCAGACGATCACTTGTCACAAGTTAATGCCGCGCAGATCACGTGAAGATCACAGACTTGAGTGTCGGTCACCTTTGCTCCGCCGAACGGTCACACTCCGGCTGACATCCGATCAGATGCGGATCGGTTATGAGCCGGAATGCGCCGGAGTGAACTCGACCGGCAGAGTCCGCAGTCCGCGCATGATGAGCCCCCCGCGCCATCTCAACTCGGCCGGATCCACGCCCAGTCGGACATCGGGCAGCCGGGTGAGCAGGGTGGCCAGCGCGGTCTGGCCCTCCAGCCGGGCCAGCGGGGCTCCCAGGCAGTAGTGGATGCCGTGGCCGTAGCCGAGATGCTGGTTGTCACGGCGGGACAGGTCGAGGGTGTCGGGGTCCGAGAAGCGCGCCGGGTCACGGTCGGCGGCCGCCAGCACGACGAGCACCGGGTCGCCCGGCGCGATGTCCTGCCCGCCGATGCTCAGCGGCTCGGTCGCGAACCGCCAGGTGGCGAGTTCCACGGGGCCGTCGTAGCGCAGGAGTTCCTCGACTCCCGTTTCGAGCAGGCCGCGGTCCCCGTCGTCCTCGGTGAGCGACCGCTGGAGGCGTTCGCGCTGCTCGGAGTGGGTGAGGAGGGCGTACATGCCGTTGCCGATGAGATTGACGGTCGTCTCGAAGCCGGCGAACAGCAGGATGAAGGCCATGGCGGCGGCCTCGTTCTCGGTGAGGTGCTCGCCGTGGTCCGAGGCACGGATCAGACCCGAGATGAGGTCCTCGCCGGGAGCCGGGTCGGCGGGAAGCTCCGCGCGCTTGCGGTGGATGAGCTCCAGCAGATAGCCGCGCATCTTCTTCACCGACCGCGCGACACCGCCCCGCGGGCCCCCGCCGTGCCGGATCATCATCCCCGCCCAGTCGCGGAAGTCGTCCTGGTCCTCACGCGGGACGCCCAGCAGGTCGCAGATCGCGTAGATGGGGAGAGGGAAGGCGAAGTCGTGGATGAGATCGGCCTTCCCCTCGGCGGCGAACCGGTCGATGAGCTGGTCCGTCAGCTCCTGGACCCGGGGCGCGAACTCGGCGACCCGGCGCGGGGTGAAGGCCTTGCTCACGAGCCGTCGCAGCCGGGTGTGGTCCGGCGGGTCGATGTTGAGCAGATGCGTCATCAGCTCGGCCTTGCGCTCACCGGGGATGCCGGTCTTGCCCTTGGCGTGCGCCGGTTCGTCGTGGTGCGCCGGGTTCTTGGAGAGCCGCTGGTCGGCGAGGGCCTGTTTCGCGTCGGCGTACCGGGTGACCAGCCAGGCCTCGACCCCGCTGGGAAGAACGGTGCGATGCACGGGCGCGTGCTCGCGCAGCCAGGCGTAGGCGGGGTAGGGGTCGGTCGCGAACTCCCAGGTGAAGAGTTCGGGAGCGGTGCGGTCCGGATTGTCTGTGTCGGGCTGCTCGGTCACTCCCCGACCGTAGCGGTGTCCTCGCCGCGCTCCGCGAGGGCCTTCCGTGCGGCCGGGTGCCCCATGCCGGCGGCCTTGCGGTACCAGAGGACGGCTTCGCCGGGGTCGTCCTGCCTCTCGAGGAGCAGGGCGAGCCGGTAGGCGGCGTAGGCGTCGCCCCGGGCATGACCCTGCTCGTACCCCTGGCGGGCCTCTTCCGGGAACCCCTCCTTCTCCGCGACGACGGCCTGGTGCGTGGCGTCCAGCATGCCGTCACCGGCGAAGTAGTCGGCGGCTTCCTCCAGGCTCTGCCGCGGCTTGCGGATGTCGGCCAGCAAATCCGCGGCCCGCTCGTCGCCGTCGGCGGCGGCGCGGGCCAGCAGTACCTCGGCGGCTTCCTCCTCGTGACTCAACAGGAAGGACACGGCCGCGCTCCGGGCGACGGGGGCGTATCCCGCCATCTCGGCGTTGATGTAGTAGTCCATCGCCTCGCTGAGGTCGCCACGCCCGAGCAGCAGATCCCCCAGCAGGTGTGTCGCCGCCATGTCACGGCTGTCCGCGGCCGTGCGCAGCCACTGCTCGGCCAGCACCAGGTGCGCCTGCCCGACCAGCCGCGCCCGCGGGCCGTCGGGCTTCGCCGCCGCCTCCGCCGCCGCCGCCCGCAGATAAGGCAGCGCCTCCTCCGCCTCCCCCTGCCCGAGGAGCCGCTCGCCGACCTGTCCCGCCAGTTCCGTCTTCCCCGCGTCCACGGCCTTGCGCAGCCAGTCCAGCGCCGTCGCCTCGTTCTCGGAGAGCAGGCTCAGCATGTGCATCGCCCCGGCGTCGCCGTCCCGTGCCCTCGCCGAGAAGACGGCATGGGCGGTCGCCCGGACGTTCAGGTGCACCCCGGTGTCGTACTTCGTCCCCTCCAGCGCACAGCGCCAGACGGCCTCCGGGACCGCCCTCTCGGCCTCCTGCTGCGCGTCGGCGACCAGCGAGCCGTACGGCCGCCAGGTCTCCTCGCTCTCCCCCACCCGGAGCGGCGCTCCCGGAACCAGCATCCCGGTGACCCCGTGCAGCGGCTGGACGGCCCAGTCGACCGCTTCCTGGAACGACTCCGTGTCCGGGGGCTCCGCCGGCCGGCCCGCCCGGTGGCTCCGGCACGCCTCCTCCAGCAGCCGGCGGGGGATGTCCCCGGTGACGCCGCAGCGGGCGAGATCCGTCGCGGCCCGGATCAGCAGATGGCCGTACCGGTGGGGGCTGTTGGAGCGTCCGGACCGCTGCCACTGCGCCCGGAGTTCCGCGCCGATGGCCAGGTACTGGGTGACGCTGGTGGCGCCGCGCCGGTCGAGTGCCTCGCGGAGCCGGTCGTCGCGCAGGCCGGTCAGCCGCTCGACCTCCCGCTCGCTCCACCCCGATCTCACCCGCTCCGACCGTGCCAGCGTCATCAGGCGGGACGCGGTACCCCCTTCGAAGCGGTGCGTGTCGTAGGCGTCGTCGCCCATGGTGGCCACCACCGGGACCCCGAGCGCCTTCAGTTCGGCCAGCAGGCCCACCGTCAGGCCGTGCTCGCCGAGGTGGCCCTCCAACTCGTCCAGCCACAGCACGTACGTGCCGTGCCGGCCGCGCAGCAGGGCGGGCAGTCCGCGCAGGTCCGTGCCGGGGGCCGGCGCGTACACCCGGGTTCCGGGGCCCGACTCACGGACCACGGCCTCCCAGGCCGTCCGCGACTTGCCGGTGAGCGGGCCGCCCGTGATCACCAGCAGCCCGTCCCGCGCGGTCCAGCCCCGCAGCGTCTCGTCGATGTCGCGGGGCACGTACGGCGGCAGCCCCTGATCCGCCGAGCGCCGCCCGGCGGGCCGAACGCCCAGGGTCACCAGGTCGGCGTCCTCCACCGTGGGCCAGCCTGCGGGGTCGGGCACCACGAAGACCCCGGGCGGCGTGGCATAGGTGTGCTGGTTCAGAACGCCCACGACAGGGCCGAGGTAGTTGCCGCCGTAATAGCCGACGGTGTCACCGAAGGAAGCCCGGTCAGCGGGCCCGGAAAGCTGGGCGGTGGGCTCGGGGGACCGGGTGGGGTGCCCGGAGAGCTGCACAGGAGGCTCGGACTGCCGGTCGGCGGGCCCGGAGAGCTGGGCAGTGGACTCGGGAGAGCGGGTGGGGTGCCCGGCGTGCTGAGCAGTGCGCCCGGACACCTGGGCAGCGGGCTCGGGAGAGCGGGTGGTGGGATCGGGCACCTGGGCAGCGGGCCCGGAGGACCGGGCTGTGGGGCCGGCACGGTGGGAAGTGGGCTCGGGCAGCCAAGGAGTCTGCTCGAAGCGGTCGATCAGCTCGAACAGATCGGTGAGCGCCCCTCCCTTCCCGGACTGGAGCCAGGCCCCGAAGTGCCGGCCCTCGACCTCGACGAGCGCCTCCTCAGGACCACGGGAGCCACCGGAGCCACCGGAGCCGTTAAGCCCGTTGGAGCCGTTGGAAGCGTCGGAGCCGTCGGAGCCGTCGGAGCGCCGGGAAGCGTCGGGGCCCTCAGAACCGTCGGGGTCGTCAGTGCCGTCAGGGCGGTCAGGGCCTTCGAACGGAGAGGTGATCTGCGCCGGAACGGACCCGGCTCCCCCATGTCGCACGAACCAACCGACGAACGCCCGTCGGATCTCCTCCCGGTTCTCCGACAGCAGCCCCCGGTTGAGCACCTCCGCGGCCCAGGCCGCCAGCTCCTCCGACTCCCGTTCCATACAAGCCCCCGCACCCCACGAACGACCGGATCAGGAGCTCACCGTACTAACCATCGACCCCCTCGACACCCCGGATCGCGTCCCGGTACGCCCGGGCCGCCGCGCGCAGGGCCGCCTCCGGGTCGACGCCCTCCGACTCGGCTCGTGCCGCCAGGGCCAGCAGTTCGTAGCCGATGCCCTCGGCCGACGGCAGCGGTACCTCCAGGCGTGCCGTGCGGGCCCGGGACACCAGCTTCGCCGCGAGGGCCAGGCCGGGCTGGTGGAGGGGGACGCCGTCGGTCACCGAATCCCGCCGCTTCTCCGCCGCCTTCGTGCGCAGCCAGTGCTCCTTCACTTCCTCCGGAGTGGTGGCCGTGGCGTCGCCGAAGACATGGGGGTGACGGTGGATGAGCTTGGCGACGATCGTGCCCGCGACATCGTCGACGGAGAACGGGGACTCCTCGTCCTCCTCGGCGATGCGGGCGTGGAAGACGACCTGGAGCAGGACGTCGCCCAGCTCCTCACGGAGTTCGTCGTGGTCGCCGTCCTCGATCGCCTCGACCAGTTCGTACGACTCCTCGACCGCGTACTTCGCCAGGCCCTTGTGGGTCTGCTGGGAGGACCACGGGCATTCGGCGCGGATCCGGTCCATGACCTGGACGAGGTCGAGGAGCCGGGCACCCGGGAGGTCGTAGGAGGCGGGGAGCAGTTCCAGGTCGGGCATGGACACGCGGCCGGAGCCGGCCAGGCGGGCCAGACCGTCGGTGAGGGCCGGTTCGCCCTCGCCGGTGGCCACGACCACGACCGTGCGGCCGCCGGCGCAGGCGTCGAGCAATTCCTCGGCGGTCGGGGAGGTCTCCTCGACCGTGACGCCCGCGTCGCGCAGATAGGGCAGCTGCGGATGCGTGCCGTCCGCGCACAGCACCCGGTCCGCCGTGCGCAGGGCCTGCCAGGCGGGCCAGGACAGCAGGCCGGGGGCGACGCGGTGGCTGGTGGTGAGCAGGACGACGCGGCCGGGGGCGTCGTCCGTGGCGGGGGCAGCTGCGGAGCTGATGGCGTTCACACCCCGAACGTAACCCACGCCCGTCAGCGGCCCCTCGAGTTATCCACAGGAAGGACCGCCCGGTCGTACGATCACATCGTCACGTCGTCACGTCGTCTGCTGCGTCCCGGCCGCCGAGATCTCCCGTACCCAGGGCGTCTTCGCGTCGACGCGGGCGACCTTCTGCGCGTCCCAGTTCCCGTAGCGCGGGTTGAGATCCACATCGAGTGCCTTGGACGCCTTGGACAGCGCGCTCCAGAAGGCGGGCTGGCTGGTGTTCGTGCCGAGCTCGGTGGCAAGTTTCTGGGCCTCCAGCTGAAGGCGGAGGTTCTCGTCGAGACGCTGCGGCGGAATGCCGTACTGCTGGAGCCACGCCGTCTCCAGGCCCTTCGCGCCGCCCGCCTGCTGCTCCAGGCCGGCCCGCATCTCCTGGACCTCCCGGCGGCTGACGGTGATGCCGGCGTCCTCGGCGGCGCGGTGCAGCACCTTGTCGAGGACCATGCCGTGCAGGGTGTCGCGGGCCAGGGAGCCGGTCTGGGCGACAGCCTGCGCGTACTGGGCGTCGTCGGTGACCGCGGCCCGCTGGGCCGTGCGCACCTCGTTCACCCGGCTCTCCAGTTGCGCGACGGTGATCCGCTGGTCGCCGACGACGGCCGCCGCGCCGGGATGCGCGTCGTTCCCGCAGGCGGCGAGGAGAGGGGCCGCCACGATCGCGGCGGACAGCAGAAGCGCGGTGCGACGACGGCGGTGCAAGGGAAACCTCCCGAGGAGATTGTGCGACGGTGCACAAAGTCTTGCGGTGATCGATGTTAGGCAGTGGTGCGGCTGGGGCCAACCCATTCGACCAACGATTCACCGGGACTTCGGGCACCGCCGCGCGCGCTCGTCGCCCGCTCTTCGGTGCGAGGGCTCAGCCCCGCGCGCGCGGGACACCCCTCACGGGGACGATCCGGTTCAGCCGACGATGGCGACCGGGGCGTCCCACGCGTCGCGGTCCACGGTGATCGTGTAGCCGCCGCGGGTCTCCTTGCTGTTCACCATGTACTGGTGGCCACGGCTGTGGTCGGTGTACTGGGTGGCGCCCCACGGCCAGTCGGTGGTCGTGGTCTCCTTCTTGTCCCACAGGGCGTACCAGAGGTTGCCCGGCAGGTCCGTCTTGTTCGTCGCGGTGGCCACGGCCTTGGCGCTGGAACTGCTGAAGCCGTAGTAGCCGGCCCGGTACGTCTTGGCGCGCAGCGTCTTGGTGAAGGAGCGCACATACGTCAACACGGCGTCGTTGCACGCCTTGTTGGTGATGTCGTAGGGCTCCATGTCGAGGTAGATCGGGCTGCCGGCCTTCATGCCGAGCGCCGAGGCCTTGGCGACCGCGTCCGCGCCGTCGGTCGCGCCCAGGGAGGCGGCCGTGGCGGCGGTGAGCTTCTCGGGGCTGGAACCGGTCTGGCAGGACGGCTGGGCACCCACGTAGATCGGGATCAGCTTCCAGCCGACCGTGCTGACCGACTTCACCCAGGAAGCCGTCAGGTTGGGCTGCGCGCAGCCGCGGTTCTTGCCGCCGACGTAGACGGCGGCGCCCCCGTAGTAGCCGTCGGTCTTCCAGGCCTTCATCGCGGCCAGCGAGGGCGCGGTGCAGGCGTCGAAGGCGCGGCCGGTGTACGTCTTCTGGGCGGGCCAGGTGGTGGCCGCCATCGACGTCTGGGCCGCTATCCCGGCCCCCGCGAGGACGGCCGCGCCGGCCACTCCCCACGTGATGTATCTGCGCTTTCTGGACTGCCGGTGCTCGGCCATCCCCACCCCATCGTTCGCTTCTTCGCGTACGGCGCTCTCGCTGCGTACGGTCGTGTCCGGCTGAAATCCCCTGATCCGGTGCGACGATACGGCCTCGGCTCGACGTCCAGCACCTGATCGGAACGCACGGTAACCCGCGGCCTGTCACCGATCGGGAAACGCAGGGCCCCCATAGGCACAAGATTCACTCATGTCACAGTAAAGAAGCGATGCTCTGCAGCGGCCTTTCCGTGTCCTACCCTTGGCCCCTGGTGACTTGGGGGGCGACATGACAATGCCGACGATGCCGACCGGGGCGGGCGCGGAGAGACAGCTGACGGCCGGCTGGTTCCAGCGGCTCGCATGGGTGGCCCTGGTCTGGGGCTCGCTGGGCTTCCTGGTGTGGGTGCCCTTCCTGTACGTGGCGACCCGCCGCGGCCTCTCCTCGGACTGGGTGGCCTTCGGCTCGTTCGCGCTGTACGAGTGCGCGATCCTGCCGTGGGCGGTGATCACGCCCGACGGCGACGGGGACGCCTTGTTCGGCATCGCCATCCTGGTGACCCTGCTGACGGCGACGGTGCTGCTGCTGAGCGCGGTGTTCGACAAGAAGATCCCGGCCGCCCAGCCCGCGTACGGAGCGGCCATGGCCCCGCAGGGCCAGCCCTATCAGCAGGGGTACCCGTACGGGCGGTAGCCGTCCCGAGTCGGGGACTTGGGGTGGTAGCCGCCCCGAGTCGGGCACTCGGGTGCGGCGCGGGGCCGCCTCACAGCGGGTGCCGCATCCACACGTTGGGCTCGACATACACCGCGTAGTCCCGCTCCGGCTCGCACCGCACGGGGACCAGGGCGCCGGGCACCTCGACGTCGCCCTGCGTGTCGAAGGGCAGCCCGGTCCAGCGACGCCACTCCGCCAGCGAGCCCGCCACCGTCATCGACGCCGGCGCGATCCGCTCGATGGCGGCGCCCGCCCGGGCGTGCACCCGCAGCCACGGGTCGTACGGCAGCCCGTCCTCCCGCACCCGGTGCGCGTACTCCTCGATCGGAGTGCGCGGCTCGAGGTGCTTGGCGTTCGGCCGGACCGGGGCCACGACCTCGGTGAAGCCCTTCGCGCGGGCACTGTCCCGCATCGCCGCGAGCATTCGCCCGGACAGCCCGAGACCCTGCGCGTGCGGGGCGATGACGATCGAGATCGCGCTCACCGTGTCGGGCCGCGTCCCGTTCCGCTGATCGGCGAAGGCCCAGACGAGGACCTGGTCCCAGCCCCGGGCGGGCAACCCGCCACGGCCGTCGGCGTGCAGGGCGAACGGCACGCTGTAGGCATGGGCGACGACCTCGCCCCGCTCGTCCTGCGCGAACAGCACGTACTCCGGGAACTCGACGGGGATCCGGCCGTAGTGCGCGTTGCCCACCGGGTCCTGTGTCGCGAACTCCGGCCAGGTGTCGGGCATGTCCTGGACCGGGCCGAGCATGTCGGGACGGTCGGCGAGACTGGACACCTTCATTTCCATAGGGTCACGGTAGGCGAGGAGCCGAGCGGACGGGACTGGATTTTCGCCGCCTCGACGGTCCAGGGCGTCTCAGGAATTTCGGGGGCTCCGGGGGCTCCGGGGGACTCCGGGGACTCGGTGGCTTCAAAGACTCGGTCGTTGCAAAGAGGCGGTCGCTTCAGGGAATCAGTCGCTTCAGGACTCGGTCGCTTCGGAATTTCGGTGGCTTCCGTCAGGCGGTCTCCGTGGGACTGCCGTTAGGCCGACCCGGGCCAGCGGGGGGACGGCCTGGGGCTGTCCCAGGGCCGCCGCAGGGCAGCGTGAGGCCGCCGCCCGCCGCCATAGGGGGCGCCGCCGTGCCACCACCGGTCTGACACCGGTCCGCCAAACGGCCCGCCACCGGTCTGCCGGTCTGACACCGGTCCGCCGCTGGTCAGCCGGGCCGCTCACCCCGCGTGGAAACGCTCCGGTGCCTTCGTGGGGTTGCCCCCGGTGGGGAGCTTCTGGGCGGGGCAGGTCTCCAGGACCTTCTCCATCGCGGACTTCTCCGCCGCGGTGACCCACAGTTCGTACTTCTTCTTCACGGCGACCTGCGCCGCCACGTACGTGCACCGGTAGGCCTTGTTGGGCGGCAGCCAGGTCGCCGTGTCGCCGTCGCCCTTGGAGCGGTTGGTGCTCGCGTCGACGGCCAGGAGGTTGAGGGGATCGTTGGCGAGAGCGATGCGCTTGCCGGCGTCCCAGTACTTGGCGCCCTTCTGCCAGGCGTCGGACAGGGCGACCACGTGGTCGATGTCGACCTTGCTGCTGCCACGCCGGTACGTCACGTCCTTCCCGGAGTACGGGTCCGACTCCAGCACGCCGTAGGACACCTTGCACGCGCCGCCGGTGAACTTCACCTCTTCCAGGTCACGCTTGAGGATGTCGTCACGGGTGTCACAGGAATTGGAGTCCGTGTCCGCCCAGGCGGAGCCGAACTTCTCCCGGTCGTAGCCGGTCTTGGGCGCCCGCCCCTTCACGGCCAGCGACTCGGCCGCCGCGAGAGCCGCTCCGCCGCGCCCCGCTCCACCGCCCGCCGTCGCTCCCGCGGCACCGGAGCCGGAGTCCGAGCCGGTGACCTGCTCCTTGCATCCGGCCACCGATACGGCACACATCAGCACGGCGGCAACCGCCGCCCCACCCCTCAGACGCCTCACGCGCCCCTCCCCTGCCTGCCCGATACCACCCCGCAAGAGGGCGCTTTCCCCTGACGGGGATTGGCACACACGGTAGTCCGGGCGCGCTCGGGGGTGGTCGGGAGGTCCAGACCACCACCGGTTCAAGTGGGCATCTCGTACTTGTCGGGAATATCGTCGGTGGGGAGTCACCTCCGGAAGGAGCTCTGGATGGGCATCCTCGACAGGTTCAAGAGCAACAAGTCGGCACAGGACAAGGCCAGGAACATGTCCGACGCCGCGGAGCAGAAGGCGAACGAGAAGACGGGCAACAAGTACGAGTCCCAGGTCGACTCCGGGCAGCAGAAGCTGCACGAGCGGCTCGGCATGGACGAGGAACGGCCTGACCGGCCCTAGCCCGCAGTCTCGACCCGATCCGGCCGCAACGCCCGGCCGCAGCTCGGCCCGAATACTCCTGGGGCCGAAGCCACCGACATCACCCGGCACATGAGGCCGTCCGCGCAGAGCTACCCCGCCGCGGGCGGCTTCGCCCTGCCCCCGGTGCGGCGGCGCTGCGCGGCGGCGGCGCTCACACCCTCCCGATGCCGAGCGTCGACTCCGAGGGCAGCAGCCCCGATCCCAGCACCGCGACCCAGTAGTCGCCGAGGAGGGCGGCCAGGCGTTCCGTGAGGTGCGGGCCCAGGGCCTGCCAGGGGCCGAGTGCCAGCCGGTCGGTGTCCTCCTCGACACGGCGGCGCAGGTCACGGCCCGCCTCCGTCGCCGTACCGTCCGCCTCGAGCAGACCCCTGGCCGCCAGTCGCTCGCTCGCCGCCGCCCATTCCTCACGGGTCCAGCCGCGGCTCTCGAAGCGCTCGACGGACGCGGCACCTATCGCCGCGAAGGACACCAGCGCCTCGGCCGGGTCGAGGCCGGCGTGCAGCAGGGCGGCGAGATGACCGTCGCCGCGGTGCTCACGCAGGACGGTCGCCGCGTGCCAGAGCTGGAGGTGGGGCTCCCTCGGCCACTCCAGCGCGGCGTTGGCCGCGGCGAGCGGACGCCCCGCCGTGACGGCCGCCTCGGCGGCGCGGCGGGCGAGAGCGGCGGCCTCGGCCAGCTCGGGACTGTCCACCAGGTCACCGAACAGCTTGCGGTACAGCCGGTCGATGCCTCTCCGCCGCGCCGCCAGGGCCGCCTCGGGGGTGGCGACCTTCCAGGCGTCCTCGACATACCGGGCGACCATGCCGGGCTGGAAACTGTAGAAGGCGGAGGTCACCGCTTCGGCGCTCACGGGACCCAACGGGGCGGCACGGAACGGGAAATAACTCCCCCAGCGGTCCTCGGTCGAGTAGCCGAGCGCGTCGGCCTCCTCGAAGACCTCCGGCGCGTAGTAGACCACCGCGTGCAGCGGCTCCAGCAGATGCCAGAGCCGGCGCGCCTGCGCCGGCGCGACCTGTTCGCCTCGCGCATCCTGCGCGAACCCCTTGTCCCGCTCGGCCTGTTCGGTTGCCTGGTGCTCGTGATTCTCGGACATGACGTCTCCCCCTCGTCGCGTTCGGACATCGACCACAACTTGACACTGACAAGATTGCCCGAGCTTCGCGAACTTGTCAATGCCTAGATACCGCGTACGCTGCTGTCCATGAGCGACCGCCCCTACCATCACGGTGACCTGCGGCGCGCCATCCTGGCCGCCGCCCTCGACGTCATCGCCGCCGACGGCCCCACCGGGCTGAGCCTGCGCGACCTGGCCCGCCGCGCCGGTGTCTCGCACGCGGCGCCGGCCCACCATTTCCGGGACCGCACGGGTCTGTTGACGGCGATCGCGGCGGAGGGACACGGGCTGCTGGCCACCGCGCTGGCGGAGGCGTCGGATCTACGGGACGCGGGTGCGCGCTACGTCCGCTTCGCGCGCGAACACCCGGCGCACTTCCAGGTGATGTTCTCGCCCGAACTGCTGCGCGCCGACGACCTGGAGCTGACCACGGCCCGCGCCCTGTCGGCCGCCGCCCTCACCGACGCCATCGCCACCACGGCACCCGCCGAGGACGGCACGGACGCCCGGCTGACCCGTATCGCCGTCTGGTCACTGGCCCACGGCTTCGCCACCCTCCTGCTCGGCCACAACCTCGACGGCCTCCTGGGCAACGAGGACCCCGAGGAAGTACTCCGCGCGCTGCCGATGGTGCTGTTCCCGTCGGCCTGAGCCGGGCCGGGCCGGGTCAGGCCGACCGGGTCAGGCCGAGCCGGGCCGAGCCACCGGCGGACGGATCCGGCCGGTGGCCCGGGGGTGGCCGCGTCCCCCGCACGCGGGCGCGGCCGCGGCCTACGAGCCCAGCACCGTCGCCAGCAGCTCGCCCACCCAGCCCAGCAGTTCGCGTCCGACCAGCGGCTTGCCGCCGACCTTCGCGGTCTTCGGGCGGGGCACCAGGATCTGGTGCGCGGCCGGCTTGAGGACGGTCCCGGGGTAGAGCCGCTTGAGGCGCAGCTCCTGGGACTCCCGCAACTCCACCGGCGCGAAGCGGATGTTGGGACCCTGGAGCACGATCTCGCCGACACCGCACGCGCGTGCCAGCATCCGCAGCCCCGCCACCAGCAGCAGGTTCTCCACCGGTTCCGGCAACTTGCCGTAGCGGTCGACCAGTTCCTCGCGGACCGCCTTGACGTCCTCCTCCGAGTTGGCGGAGGCGATGGACCGGTAGGCCTGGAGACGCAGCCGCTCGCCGGGCGCGTAATCGTGCGGGACGTGCGCGTCGACGGGCAGCTCGATCTTGACCTCGAGCGGCGGCTCCTCCTCGACCCCGCCGGACTCCAGCTGACGCCGGTAGTCCGCCACCGCCTCGCCGACCATGCGGACGTACAGGTCGAAGCCGACCCCCGCGATGTGACCGGACTGTTCGCCGCCGAGCAGGTTTCCGGCGCCCCGGATCTCCAGGTCCTTCATCGCCACGTACATGCCCGCGCCCATCTCGGTGTGCTGGGCGATCGTGGCGAGACGCTCGTGGGCGGTCTCCGTGAGGGGCTTCTCCGGGGGGTAGAGGAAGTAGGCGTAACCGCGCTCGCGCCCTCGTCCGACCCGGCCGCGCAGCTGGTGCAGCTGGGACAGTCCGAAGGTGTCGCCGCGCTCCACGATCAGCGTGTTGGCGTTGGAGATGTCGATGCCGGACTCGACGATCGTCGTCGACACGAGCACATCGAACTTCTTCTCCCAGAAGTCGACCACCACCTGCTCCAGCGCCGTCTCCGACATCTGGCCGTGGGCGGTGGCGATACGCGCCTCGGGCACGATCTCGCGCAGTTTCGCCGCCGCGCGGTCGATCGACTCGACCCGGTTGTGGATGTAGAAGACCTGGCCCTCACGCAGCAGTTCGCGGCGGATGGCGGCGCCGATCTGCTTCTGCTCGTAGGGGCCGACGAAGGTGAGCACCGGGTGGCGCTCCTCCGGGGGCGTGGTGATCGTCGACATCTCGCGGATGCCCGTCACCGCCATCTCCAGCGTCCTGGGGATCGGGGTCGCGGACATCGTCAGGACGTCCACGTTCGCGCGGAGCTTCTTCAGCTGCTCCTTGTGCTCGACGCCGAAGCGCTGTTCCTCGTCGACGATGACCAGGCCGAGGTCCTTGAACCTCGTCTCGGAGGAGAACAGCCGGTGGGTGCCGATGACGATGTCCACCGCGCCCTCGTGCAGCCCCTCCAGGGTGGCCTTCGCCTCCGTGTCCGTCTGGAAGCGGGAGAGCGCCCTTACGTTGACCGGGAACTGCGCGTACCGCTCGCTGAAGGTGCCGAAGTGCTGCTGCACGAGGAGGGTGGTGGGCACCAGGACGGCGACCTGCTTGCCGTCCTGGACGGCCTTGAAGGCGGCCCGGACGGCGATCTCGGTCTTGCCGTAGCCGACGTCACCGCAGATCAGGCGGTCCATCGGGACCGTCTTCTCCATGTCGTCCTTGACCTCGGCGATGGTCGTGAGCTGGTCGGGCGTCTCCGCGTAGGGGAAGGCGTCCTCCAGTTCGCGCTGCCAGGGGGTGTCCGTGCCGAAGGCGTGCCCGGGGGCCGCCATCCGCGCGCTGTACAGCTTGATCAGGTCGGCGGCGATCTCCTTGACCGCCTTCTTCGCGCGTGCCTTGGTCTTCGTCCAGTCGGCGCCGCCGAGCCGGTGCAGCGTGGGTGCCTCGCCGCCGACGTACTTGGTGATCTGCTCCAGCTGGTCGGTCGGGATGTAGAGACGGTCGCCGGGCTGGCCGCGCTTGGCGGGCGCGTACTCCACGACCAGGTACTCGCGCGTGGCGCCCTGGACCGTGCGCTGCACCATCTCGATGTAGCGGCCCACGCCGTGCTGCTCGTGGACGATGTAGTCGCCCGCCTCCAGGGTGAGCGGATCGATGGTCTTCCTGCGGCGCGCGGGCATGCGCGCGCCGTCCTTGCCGGCCGCCTTCTGGCCGGACAGGTCGGTCTCCGTGAGCACGGCGAGGCGGAGCGCCGGGTCGACGAAGCCGTAGTCGATCGAGCCGCACGAGACGTGGACGACGGAGGGACTCAGCTCGGTCAGGTCCGCGTCCAGGCGGGCCGCGACGCCTTCGCCGCCGAGCACCTCGACCGTGCGGGCCGCGGGGCCGTGCGCCTCGGTGACGAAGGCGACGCGCCAGCCGTCGGCCAGCCAGCCCTTGGTGTCGGCCAGCGCCTTCGCGGTGTCGCCCCGGTAGGTCTCGGGGGCGTGCATGCCGAGCTTCAGGGTGCCGGCGTCCAGTTCCTCGTCGGCCGCGAACGGCGACACCGACCACCACATCATGTCCAGCTCGCGCGCGCGGTCACGGACGTCCGCGATGGACCACAGGGAGGCCGCGCCGACGTCGATGGGTGCCTCACCGCCGCCGGCGGTGGCCGCCCAGGACGCCTGGAGGAACTCCTGGGACGTCGCCACGAGGTCGGTGGCACGTGTGCGTACCCGCTCCGGGTCGCAGACGACGGCCATCGCGCCCTTGGGCAGGACGTCGATCAGCAACTCCATGTCGTCGACCAGCACCGGGGCCAGGGACTCCATGCCCTCGACGGCGATGCCCTCGGCGATCCTGCCGAGCAGGTCGCCGAGCTCGGGGTGCTCCTCCGCGAGGGCACGCGCACGCGTGCGCACGTCTTCCGTCAACAGGAGTTCACGGCAGGGCGGGGCCCACACGCCGTGTTCGGCGACTTCCAGGGAGCGCTGGTCGGCGACCTTGAAGTAGCGGATCTCCTCCACGTCGTCGCCCCAGAACTCGACGCGCAGGGGGTGTTCCTCGGTGGGCGGGAACACGTCCAGGATGCCGCCCCGTACGGCGAACTCGCCGCGCTTCTCGACGAGTTCCACGCGCGCGTAGGCGGCTGCCGCGAGGGCTTCGACGATGTCGTTCAGGTCGGCGGTCTGGCCCGTGCGCAGCGCCACCGGCTCCAGGTCGCCGAGGCCCTTGACCTGCGGCTGGAGCACCGAGCGGACCGGCGCCACGACGACCGAGATCCGGCCGGTCTCCGGGTCGTCGGGGCGTGGGTGGGCGAGGCGGCGCAGGATGGCGAGGCGGCGGCCGACGGTGTCGCTGCGCGGGCTGAGGCGCTCGTGCGGCAGCGTCTCCCAGGACGGGTACTCCACCACGCCGTCCGGTGGGAGCAGTGAGCGCAGGGCGGCGGCCAGGTCCTCGGCCTCGCGGCCGGTGGCCGTCACCGCGAGGACCGTGCGGCCGGTCTCGCGGGCGAGGGCGGCGATGGCGAAGGGGCGGGCCGCCGGGGGGCCGACCAGGTCGACGTGCATGCGGTTGGCGTCGGCGGCCGCGGGGATCGCTTCCGCGAGGGCGGTGTCCTTGACGACGGCGTCGAGCAGACCGTGCAGGCTCATGGAGGGCTGGGCTTTCCGTCCGAGGGGCCGGGGTGCGTCCGGGGGCGGGCGTACCGGGGTCCGGGGTGGGCAACGCGAAGGGCCCGACGCGTGTCACGGGCCGGGGGTGTCCAGCGTACGTCGGGGCGGGGTGGTTCGCCGGGGGCTGTGGACAACCACGGGGGCGGTGGGGGCCGTGCACGCCTTTTCTCGCCTCCGCCGCCCGTTCCCTTCCCGGCCCTGGGTGCCGCGCCCCCAGACACCCCGCTTTCGGGCTGAACGGCCTCGCCCGCGAACGCCGGACCGGCTGGAAGAGCGCCCAGGAGCACGCAAGAGCCCGGCACCGAGAAGACCCCCGTTCTTCTCGGTGCCGGGCTGGTTCGGGGTGGGGATGGTTCGGGTGGGACGGTTCGGGTGGGGCTAGTCCGTCGCGATCGCGTTCAGGACGTTCATGCGGCCCGCGCGGAACGCCGGGATCAGCGCGGCGAACAGGCCCACGAAGGCGGAGCCGATGAACACACCGATGATCGTCGGCCACGGGATCTCGAGGACGTTCAGGCCCTGGAGAGCGAGGAGCTGCTGGGCGGTGGCACCCCAGCCCATGCCCAGGCCGAGGCCCAGGAGGGCGCCGAAGAGGGCGATGACGACCGACTCCATGCGGATCATGCGGCGCAGCTGGCGGCGGGAGAGACCGATCGCCCGCATCAGGCCGATCTCCCTCGTGCGCTCCACCACCGACAGGGCGAGGGTGTTCACCACGCCGAGGACGGCGACGATGATCGCGAGGGCGAGCAGGCCGTAGATCAGGTTCAGCAGCTGCCCGATCTGGTCCTTGAGCTCCTGCTTGTAGTCGGTCTGGTCGCGGACGGTGTACTGCGGGTAGTCGTGCAGCGCCGACTTCAGGGAGGTGTACGCGGCATCCTGCTGACCGTCCTTCGCCGTGGCGAAGACCAGGTCGTCGAGGGGCAGCTTGTCGGCCGGGACGTACTTCTTGAGGGTGGCGATGGAGGTGTACATCGCGCCCTGGTCGATGACGGCGTCACTACTGGTGATCGCGCGGACCGTCAGCCGGGCGGTGGAGCCGTTCTTGAAGGCCACCGAGATCTTGGACCCGAGGGTGATCTTGTGGTCCTCGGCGAACTTCTCGTGGACGGACATCGAGTCGGGACGGTACGCGTCGGCGAGCTTGCCGGCGACGGTCTCGACGCGCAGGTCGGTCGCGTAGGTCGGGTCGGCCGCCGTGATCGCCGTCTTGTCGAGCGTCTTGCCGTCGGGGGTGGTGAAGTCTGCCTCGGTCCACTTGTACTCGGTGACCCGCTCCAGGCCCGGCGTCGACTTGATGGCCTGCACCGCCTGCGGGGTCATCAGCTGACCACCGTCGCTCTGGATGATGAAGTCCGTGCCGACGCTCTTGTCGAGTTCCTCCGTGGCGGAGGCCACCATGGAGGAGCCGACCACCGACAGACAGGCGACCAGCGCGAGGCCGATCATCAGGGCGGCGCCGGTGGCGCCGGTGCGGCGCGGGTTGCGCAGCGCGTTGCGCTCCGCCATCCGTCCGACCGGGCCGAAGGCCCGCAGCACGATCGCGCCCAGCACCCGGACCACCACGCCCGCCAGCAGCGGGCCGATCACCACGAACCCGATCAGGCTCAGCACCACGCCCAGGCCGAGCCAGAGCGAGCCCTCGGCGGCCTTGTCGGCGGCCGAGGCGAGGTAGAGGCCGAAGCCGCCGGCGCCGGTGAGGAGCAGGCCGATGACGGCCCGTACGGCGCCCGCCTTGGCGTCGGCGGGGGCGCCGGCGTCGCGCAGCGCTGCCATCGGGGAGACCTTGCCGGCCCGGCGGGCCGGGAGGTAGGCCGCGAGCACCGTGACGACGATGCCGAGGGCCATGCCGACCACCGGGGTCGTCCAGGCGACCGTCAGGTCGTCCGTGGACAGGTTCATGCCGGTCATGCTCATGAGCTTCATCAGCCCGACCGCGATGCCGACGCCCGCGCCGACGCCGAGGAGTGAGCCGACCACGCCCAGCAGCAGGGCCTCCGCGAGAACGGACCGGTTGACCTGCTTGCGGCTGGAGCCGATGGCGCGCATCAGGCCGATCTCACGGGTGCGCTGCGCGACCAGCATGGAGAAGGTGTTGATGATCAGGAAGATGCCGACGAGGAAGGCGATCCCGGCGAAGCCGAGCATCGCGTACTTCATCACGTCCAGGAAGCCCCCGACGCTCTCGCGGTTGGCGTCGGCGGTCTCCTTCGCGGTCTGCACCTTGTAGCCGGTGCCGATCTCGGCCGCCACGTTCTTCTTCAGCTGCGCGTCGCTCACACCGGACGCGGCCGTCACGTTGACGTTCGTGTAGACGTTCGACTCGCCGACCAGGGCCTCCTGGGCGGTCTTCGTGTCCAGGTAGAAGATCGCCGCGCCGGGGTTGGTGACCTGGAAGGCGGCGATGCCGGAGATCTTCGCCTTGTGCGTACCGACCGCGGTGATCACGCCGATCTCGTCGCCGAGCTTCAGGTGGTGCTTGTCGGCGGTGTCCGCGTCCACCATCACCTGGTCGGAGCCCTTGGGCGCCGCACCGTCGGTGATCTCCATGGTGCGCGCGTCGTTGCCGTTCCAGTTGCCGACGATGGTCGGCGCGCCGCTGGTGGGCGACAGGCTGTCCTTGTCGGCGTCGACGACGGTCGCGGAGGTCGAGAAGACGGTGCCCTCCGCCGACTTCACCCCGTCCGCCTTGCGGACGGCACCGAGCACGGAGGCCGGCATGACCGGCGGCTTCCCGTTGTCGGAGGTCGTCTCGCCGGTGTCCGAGGCGCCCTTCGCGCTCACCGTCACATCGGAGGAGGTGCTGGCGAAGAGCTTGTCGAAGGTGGTGTTCATCGTGTCGGTGAAGACGAGCGTCCCGCAGACGAACGCCACCGACAGCAGGACCGCCACGGCCGACAGGGCCATGCGTCCCTTGTGCGCGTAGAAGTTGCGCATCGAGGTCTTCATGACGGTCATGACGTACGCCCCCGCGCGTCGAAGTCCTTCATCCGGTCCAGGACGGTCTCGGCGGTCGGCTTGAACATCTCGTCGACGATCCGGCCGTCCGCGAGGTACAGCACGCGGTCGGCGTAGGAGGCCGCCACCGGGTCGTGTGTGACCATCACGATGGTCTGGCCCAGGTCGTCCACCGAACGGCGCAGGAAGCCCAGTACCTCGGCACCCGCGCGCGAGTCGAGGTTTCCGGTCGGCTCGTCCCCGAAGATGATCTCCGGACGGGCGGCGAGGGCGCGCGCCACGGCGACGCGCTGCTGCTGACCGCCGGAGAGCTGGGTGGGCCGGTGCCTGAGGCGGTCGGCGAGTCCGACGGTCTCCACGACCTGGCTCAGCCACGCCTTGTCCGGCTTGCGGCCGGCGATGTCCATCGGCAGCGTGATGTTCTCCAGCGCGTTGAGCGTGGGGAGCAGGTTGAACGCCTGGAAGATGAACCCGATCCGGTCCCGGCGCAGCTTGGTGAGCTTCTTGTCCTTGAGCCCGGTGATCTCGGTCTCGTCCAGGTAGATCTGCCCGGACGAGACGGTGTCGAGACCGGCGAGGCAGTGCATCAGTGTGGACTTGCCGGACCCCGAGGGGCCCATGATCGCGGTGAACTGACCGCGGGCGATGTCCACGTCGACATGGTCCAGGGCGACGACGCGGGTCTCACCGGACCCGTACGCCTTGACGACCTGCCGCGCCCGCGCGGCTACGGCCGTACGCCCTCCAGTGCCCCCGTGCCTGGGAATGGTCACAGCCGAAGTCACGGTAAATCTCCTATGTCGAAAGTCGAATGTCGAAAGCGGATGCGCGGCGCATCGGACGACCAAGATGGTGCGAGGCGCTACGTCGAAGAGTCTGTCGGCGGGAGGGTGTCCCCCGCGCTGGTGCTCGGGCCCGTCTTTCCGGGGGGTTAACCCCACCCCCCGGAAGTGGTGCCGGCCGCCCCCCAGCGGCGTAAAGCCAGGTTAAGGACGGGACCCCGCCCCTCTCCTCCTCCGGCAGTACGAACCCTCCCCGAGCCCTGGTACGGAGGTACCCCTAGGGGCCGTCCACCGCCAGGTGGAGATCCTTCGGGGTTGTCTCCACCCTCCGGCCCAGTCAGGCTCCACCCTCCCGCGACGCGAGGGTCAAGTGGGAAGCTGACCCCGGCAGTTAGATGCAAGGGGCACGGGAGATACGGGGGCATCAGGTGGGGGACATCCAACCGGCGACACGCGAGGCCGCGCGGCCGACCGCGCCGGGCAGACGGGGAGCGGTCGTCGCCGCCCTCATGCTCTCCATGGCGCTGGCCGCCCTCGACTCCACCGTGGTCTCCACGGCCGTCCCGCAGATCGTCGGCGACCTGGGCGGGTTCTCCGTCTTCTCCTGGCTGTTCTCCGGCTATCTGCTCGCCGTGACGGTCACCCTGCCCGTCTACGGCAAGCTGTCCGACACCTTCGGACGCAAACCGGTGCTGATCACCGGCGCGGCCCTCTTCCTGCTCGGCTCGCTGCTGTGCGCCCTGGCCTGGAACATGGGGGCGCTGATCGCGTTCCGCGTCGTGCAGGGGCTGGGCGGCGGGGCCTTGCAGGGCACGGTGCAGACGCTCGCCGCCGACCTGTATCCGCTGAAGGAGCGGCCGAAAATCCAGTCGAAGCTGTCCACGGTGTGGGCGGTCTCGGCGGTCGCGGGGCCCGGCCTGGGCGGGGTCCTCGCCGCCTACGCGGACTGGCGCTGGATCTTCCTCATCAACCTGCCCATCGGGGCGGTGGCGTTGTGGCTGATCGTCCGTCACCTGCACGAACCGCAGCGGCAGTCGTCGCCGTCCGGACAGAAGCCGCCTCCACGCGCGCGTGGTTGGTCGCGGGTACGCACGACGCGGGCACGCGCGACGCATGGCGCTACGCGTGCACGCGCGCGTGTCGACTGGGCGGGCGCGCTGGCGGTGTTCGCGTGCGGCGGGGTGCTGCTGACCGCGCTGGTGCAGGGCGGGGTGGCGTGGCCATGGCTGTCGGGGCCGTCACTCGCCCTGTTCGGTGCCGGGCTGGCGCTGGCCGGGCTCGTCGTCGTCATCGAACGCCGGGCGGCTGAGCCGATCATCCCGGGCTGGGTGTGGCGCCGCCGCACGATCGCGGCGGTCAACCTCGCACTGGGCGCGCTGGGTCTGCTCATGGTGGCCCCGACGGTGTTCCTGCCGACGTACGCCCAGTCGGTGCTGGGCCTGGGCCCGGTGACCGCGGGGTTCGTCCTCTCCGTCTGGACGCTGAGCTGGCCGCTGTCCGCCGCCCTCAGCCAGCACGTCTACCGGCGCATCGGTTTCCGTGACACGGCACTGCTGGGCATCGGCGCGGCGACGCTTATCCTGCTGGCGTTCCCGTTCCTGCCGTATCCCGGCCAGGCCTGGCAGCCGGCCCTGCTGATGCTGCTGCTCGGCGCCGCACTGGGCCTCTTCCAGCTCCCTCTCCTGGTCGGCGTGCAGTCGACGGTGGGCTGGTCGGAACGCGGCACCACGACCGCGTCCGTGCTGTTCTGCCGTCAGACCGGGCAGACGATCGGCGCGTCGGTGTTCGGCGCGGTCGCCAACGGGGTGCTGGCGGCCCGGCTGGGCGGCGCGGGCGATCTGGACTCCGTCACCCGCGCCCTCGCCGCCGAAACGGCACCCGAGGCCGTCCGGGACGCCGTCGCGAGCGCGGTGCACGCCGTCTATCTGGGCGCGTCCTGCGCGGCGGCACTCGCCTTCCTGGTGCTGCTGTGCGTGGCACCGCGCCGGTTCCCCGTACTGACGGACTGACGGAGCGACGGCCCGGCCGACGGCCCGACAGATGGCCCCACCACGCTTCTGTGAAGATGATCGCCACAGATGCCACAGGAACCACACGGGCGTGGTGTTAACGCGGGTAACACCCCAGGTCAGGCGGCATTTCGCGCAGTAAGCGCATACCGACCACTCAGTTTGGTGAAAACCCTTCGCAGCCGCCGTACTCCCGAGTAACGTGCGTCCCTCGCACCACCCCCCACTCCCTGCGGTCCGCCGCCACGGACCCGAGCCACGCAAGGAGCACGGGATGTCACACGACCCGTCACACCCCGGCCCGACCTACCCATGGCAGCCGCCACCCCAGCCGCCCGAGCCACCTCGGCGCCGGCCGGCCGACCACGCCCCGCTGGGGCACCACAGCGATCTTCGGGTCCTGCGCGGCGCCTACCGCCGCCAGCGGCGGGTGGCCACCCTCACCGCGCTCGGCTACTTCGTCGTCTTCCTGGTCCTGTCGGCGTACGCGCCGTCCCTGATGACCGGCAGGGTGGCCACCGGCCTCCCCGCGGGGCTGCTGCTCGCCCTGCTGCAACTCCCGGTCACCTGCCTGGCGATCGTCCTGTACGAGCGGACCGCCCGCCGCCATGTGGACCCGCTCGCGGACCGCATCCGCAAACTCTCCGAGATCGACGCGAAGCGGGACGCGCGCGGAACCCGTACCAAGGAGGCCGGACGATGACGGAGTTCAGCGACGACGCACAGACGATGTCCCTCGTCGCGTTCACCGCGATCGCCACGATCACACTGCTGCTGTGCGTGATGACCGGCCCCGACCGCGACGACCTCGCCGAGTTCTACACCGGCTACCGCTCCCTCTCCCCGCTGCGCAACGGGCTGGCCATCGCGGGGGACTACATCTCGGCGGCCACCGTCCTGGGCACCGGCGGGGTGATCGCGCTGTGCGGCTACGACGGTGTCGTCCTCGCCCTCAGTACGGCACTCTCCCTGATGCTGATGATGTTCCTGCTGGCCGAACCGCTGCGCAACGCGGGCCGGTTCACCATGGGCGACGCGCTGGCCCGCCGCATGCCGGGGCGGGCGGTGCGCATCACGGCGTGCGCGGTGACACTCGCCGCGCTGCTGCCGATGATGCTCGTGCAACTCGCCGGCACCGGGCAGCTGCTCGCCTTCATCCTGGGGTTCTCCGGGGCCTCGGTGAAGACGGGCTGTGTCGTCTGCATGGGCGTGCTGATGATCAGCTACGCGGCGATCGGCGGCATGAAGGGCACCGCCCTCATCCAGATGCTGAAGATCGTGATGCTGCTCGGCTCCGGCACGGTCATCGCCGTGCTCGTCCTGTACCGCTTCGACTGGAACCCGGGCACCCTCTTCGACGCGGCGGCCGAAGGCAGCGGGGTCGGTGACGCCTTCCTGCACTCGGGGCTGGAGTTCGCCGGCGGCCCCTTCCCCCGCGTCGACATGATCACCGCCCAGTTGTCGGTCGTCCTGGGCGGCGCCTGTCTGCCGCACATCACCATGCGCATGTACACCGCCTCCAGCGCCCGTCAGGTGCGCCGGTCGATGTCCTGGGCGGTCTCCGGCGTCGCACTCTTCGTGCTGATCATGACGGTCGTCGGCTTCGGCGCGACGGCGATCGTCGGCCGCGCGGTGATCGCGCAGGCGGACCCGCAGGGCAACACCGCCTACCTGCTGGGCTCCCGGGGCGCCTTCGGCAGCGAGGTGTCCACGGCCGAGACCCTGCTCTTCACGACGGTCACTACCGCGATCTTCCTCACCGTGCTCGCCTCGGTCGCCGGCATGATCCTCGCCTGCGCCAATTCCCTCGCCCACGACGTCTTCGCGGCACGCGATCCGCACATGTCGGCGCGTCGCGAGATGCTCCTGGCCCGGCTGTCCGCGCTGGCCGTCGGCGTCCCGACGATCCTGCTCGCCGCCCAGGTCCAGCACCGCAGCCTCCAGCCCCTGGTCACGCTCTCCTTCTGCCTCGGCGCCTCGGCGCTCGCCCCCGCCCTCGTCTACAGCCTCTTCTGGCGCCGCTACACACGGACGGGCCTGCTCGCCACCCTCATCGGCGGCACCCTCTCCGTCCTGATCCTCATGCCGGGCACCAACCTGGTCTCGGGCTCGCCCGTCTCCGCCTTCCCCGAGGCGGACTTCAACTGGTTCCCCTTCACCACCACGGGCATCGTCACCGTCCCCCTGGGCTTCGCCTTCGGCTGGCTGGGCACGGTGGTCTCGGGGCGCCGCAAGGCGGAGGAGCAGCGCCGTCAGTACGAGGCGGTGGAGGGCTGGATCCTGGCGGGCGCGGGGCGCAGGGAGGCGTGAGCGAGGGCGGTGCGGGCACTCACCCGCGACCGCCCCACACTGACCGCACCACACCGCCCGCGCCGAGCCGGCCGCCTGACGCCGGTCGCCCAGTCCGTACAGTCCGTGAAGTTCGTGCAGTCCGTGCAGTCCGTGCAGTCCGTGCACTAAGTACCGTCAGTACGGTCATGTCGGTCAATGCGGATGACGCCGTCAATGCCGTCAATGCCGTCAATGCCGTCAATGCGGACGACGCAGTCCCGCTACGAGTAGTTCGACCAGTCGGGGCGGGTCGTACCGGGGATCGTTGTCCGCGCCGATGCACAGGTTGCCGACGCCGCGCATGACCTCGTAGGCCTGGAGGTCGGGCCGGATCTCACCGGAGGCGGCCGCGGCGTCGAGCAGTCGGCCGCACACGGGCACGAGCCGGTCGAGGAAGTACGCGTGCAGCGTCTCGAAGCCCGTGCTGTCGGACTGGAGCACGGCGGCGAGTCCGTGCTTGGTGACCAGGAAGTCGACGAAGAGGTCGATCCATCGCCCCAGCGCGGCGTACGGGGTCGGACCTTCCGCCAGCAGGGCCGGACCGGCCTCGGCACAGGCGTCGACCTGGTGCCGGTAGACGGCGATGATGAGGTCCGCCCGCGTCGGGAAGTGCCGGTAGATCGTGGCCGTCCCGACGCCGGCCCGGGCCGCGATGTCCCGCACCGGCGCTTCCACGCCCGCCGTCACGAAGATCGCGGCGGCCGCGTCGAGCAGGGTCTCCTTGTTGCGCCGGGCGTCCGCCCGCTGAGGCCGGGCCGTGTGCCCCGCACCCGGGTCGCCGTCGTTCACCGCGCCGCCCTCTCCTCCGCCGGCCTGCCCACTGCCCGCCTGCTCAGCGCCCGCTCGCTCAGTGCCTGCTCACTCATGTGCCTGCTTGCCCGTTTCCCGTTTGTCCACCGCCCGGCCCGCTCTGCGCGGCCGGCCCGCCATCCACCCTGTTGCTAAACGGAACAGCGTTCCGTATGTTCAAACGGGACACGGTTCCGTTTGCTCATCATGCCAGAGCGGCGGGCCCGTGACCACGCCACGCACGCGTGGCGACACGACGCCTCATCCTCGAAGAGGAGACAACGGTCATGCAGTACCGCACCTTGGGCCGCACCGGTGTACAGGTCAGCTCCCTCGCACTCGGCGCGATGAACTTCGGCAGGATCGGGCGCACCGGCCAGGACGAGGCCACCGCCCTCGTCGACGCCGCCCTCGAAGCCGGGATCAACCTGATCGACACCGCCGACATGTACAGCGACGGCGAGTCGGAGGAGATGGTCGGCAAGGCCATCGCCGGCCGCCGCGACGACATCGTGCTGGCCACGAAGGCCGGCATGCCCATGGGCGACGAGCGCAACCGGCGGGGCAGCTCGCGCCGCTGGCTCGTCACCGAGCTGGACAACAGCCTGCGCCGTCTCGGCGTCGACCACGTGGACCTCTACCAGATCCACCGATGGGACCCGAGCACCAGCGACGAGGAGACGCTCTCGGCGCTGACCGACCTCCAGCGCGCCGGAAAGATCCGCCACTTCGGCTCCTCGACCTTCCCGGCCTACCGCATCGTGCAGGCCCAGTGGGCCGCCCGCGAGCACCACCTGAGCCGCTACGTCACCGAGCAGCCCAGCTACTCGATCCTCCAGCGCGGCATCGAGACCCACGTCCTGCCCGTGGCCGAGGAGTACGGGCTCGGCGTCCTGGTGTGGAGCCCGCTGGCCTCGGGCTGGCTCACCGGCGCGATCCGCGAGGGCCGGCCCGTCACGACCAGCCGCTCGACGTTCATGCCGCAACGCTTCGACACCGCCGTTCCCGCCAACCGGGCCCGGCTCGACGCCGTAGAACGGCTGGCCGCGGTCGCCGACGAGGCCGGGCTGACCATGATCCAGCTCGCGCTCGGCTTCGTGACCGCGCATCCCGCCGTGACGAGCGCGCTCATCGGCCCCCGCACTCCGGACCATCTGCGCGCACAGCTCGCCGCCGCGGACACCGTGCTCTCCGCCGATGTGCTCGACGCGATCGACGACGTCGTGGCCCCGGGCACCGACCTTGCCGCACACGAGAAGTTCGACACCCCGCCCGCGCTTCTCGACCCGTCACTGCGGCGGCGCTGACCACGCCGGACGGCCTCACCCTCACCGAAGGAATCGACCACTCCATGTCACCCACACCCCGGCCCCGCTTCGGGATCATGACCGCCCCCATGCAGGTCGACTACCACGACGTCCTGAGAATCTGGCGCGAGGCGGACGCGATCCCGGAGATCGAGCACGCCTGGCTGTTCGACCACCTCATGCCGATCGGCGGCGACCCCGACGGACCCGCCCACGAAGGCTGGACCCTGCTCTCGGCGCTCGCCGCCCAGACCCGACGGCTGCGGCTCGGCGTCATGGTGACCAGCAACCGCTTCCGGCCGCCCGCGATGCTGGCCAAGATCGCCACGACCGTCGACATCGTCTCCGGCGGACGGCTCGACTTCGGCATCGGGGTCGGCTCGCGCCCCGACCACCCGCTGGCCCGGCGCGAGTACGCGGCGCACGGCCTGCCCTTCCACGACACCGCGCACGCCGTCGGGAGCCTCGCCGAAGCCTGCACGGTGATCCGACGGTTGTGGACCGAGGAGAAGCCGTTCGACTTCGACGGGACGTACCACCAGCTCACCGGCGCGTTCGGCAACCCCAAGCCCGTCCAGCGCCCCCACCCGCCGATCCTCGTCGGCGGCCGCTCTGCCGCGACGCTGCGCGTGGCCGCCGAGCACGCCGACCTGTGGAACATCCCGGGCGGCGACCTCGACGACGTCGTCCGCCGCAGCGCGCTCCTGGACCGCTACTGCGCCGAGATCGGCCGCGATCCCGCCTCGATCACCCGCTCGATCCATCTGCCCGTCTCCTACGACCGGCCCGACGCCACCCGGGACGCGGTCGGCGACGCGATCGGCGCCGGCTTCCGGCACGTCGTCCTCGGACTGCCGACGCCCTACCCCGCCGACGCCGCACGGTGGGTCGCCGACAAGATCGTCATCCCGTCGTCGTAGACACCGCGCGCCCGCGCGGCGGCGTCACCGTGTGACCGTGTGGGCCGACAAATGCGCTCGGGTCACGCCAGGTCCCGGTCACGCCAGGCCCTGGTCGCGGCAGGCCCTGGTCGCGGCAGGCCCTGGTCGCGGCAGGCCCTGGTCTCGGCTGGTCGCGATCCCGAGATGCCCCGGTCGCGTCCGTTCCTGATCTCAGCAGGTCCTCTCAGCAGGTCCTAGTCGACCGCGCGACCGGTGAGTGCGCTCAGGCTGTTGCGTACGTGGTCCATGTGCGCCTGCACGTCGTCCCGGCGTTCGCCGTGCTCCCGCAGCACCCGCTCCGTCTCGTGGACGACGCGCTCCTCCCGGGCGCGCGCCTCCGCGAGAAGCTCGGCGGCACGCGCGTGTGCCTCCTCCTGACGGATGCGGGCCGACTCCCCGGCCTCCGCGAACGCCTGCTCGGCCTCGGACAGCGCCGCCTCGGCGCGGGCGACGGCCCGATCGTGCCGGGCGTCGAGGGCGGCGGCCCGTTCGGCCTCCTCGCGCTCCGCCGCGGCCCACCGCTCGGCCTGCTCCTTCTCCTGCTCGGCGAGCATGGCGGCGGTGCGCTGGCGCACCTCGCGCAGGGCGGCCAGCGCCTCGCCTCGATACTCCTTGACCTCGCGCCGGGTGCCGATGCGGAGCTCGTCGGCCTCGGCGCGGGCCTCGAGCAACCGCTGGCGGGCGCGTTCCTCGGCTTCCGCGCGCAGCGCGTCCGCCTCCTCCTGCGCCGCGCGGCGCACATCGACGGCGCATGTCTCGACGTATGCGATGTGCTCGCGCGCTTCGCTCCGGGCGTTGTCGCGGACCGCCGCCGCCTCCTCCAGCCCGAGCTGGAGAATGCGCCGTGCGCGCTCCCCGAGGGAGTCGTACGTCTGCGGCGCGAGCCGGGTCACCACCTCGCGCAGCTCCTCGGCCTCCTCCTCCATCTCCCTGGCGAGCACCGTGAGCCGGGCGGCCCGTTCCCACGCGGCGTCCCGGGCGGCGCAGAGGGCGGCGGTGTACGCCTCGACCTGTTCCGGGCGGTAGCCACGGCCTCGAACGGTCATGAACCCCGGCGGTGACATCGATGCGCTGCTCATCCTGTAACCCCTCGCCACCCGATGGACACGACATGATTATTTCGCGCATATCTTGATGGATCGGGCGCAAGTGTTCATAACGCGACACTCCGCGCACAGGTCACGGCCGGCCCCGAACACAAAGGGGCCGGGCCCGATCATCCGACCGGGTCCGGCCCCTTCATGTCCCGCGCGTCCTTACGAGGCGCGACGACCGCTCGTCACAGCAGTCCGTCCCACATCTGCTCCAGCAGCACCGACCACCAGCTCTCGGGCGAACCGAGGGCCGCCGGGTCGAGCGAGGCCAACTGGGCCTGGAAGTCGACGGTCCAGCGACCCGCCTGCTCCTGGTTCAGGCCGAACCGCAGCCGCCACATCCGCCCCAGCAGCGCCAGACAGCGCGCGAACTCGGGCAGCCCGGTGTTCACGAACTGCGGCGGTACGGGCGCACCGCCCGGCCCCGCCTCCACCGGCACGGCGACGATGTTCGCCGTGCCGTACTGCACGCAGATCGCCTTGCCGAAGTCACTGCCCATGACGAGGTACGAGCCCGCGTCCGACGCCGGCTGCACGCCCCGTTCGGCCGCCAGTTCCGCCAGCGTCGGCACCGGCCGGCCCGGCTGGGCCTGCGCCCAGAAGAACGGCCCCATGTCCGCCGGCAGACCCGCCACCACCAGGGTGTGCGCCACCACCGGCGGCACGCCCTGCCGGGACACCGCGGCCTGCTCGAAGCGGAACACCGCCGGCCCGAACACCGCCGCCAGCTCCTGCCCGATCGCCTCGGGCGGCAACGGCGGCGCGGGCTGCACCGGCGGCAACGGCGCCCGAACGGGCGCCGGACGCGCCGGTCCGTCCGCCACCTGGTGCAACTCGCCCTGGTGCGCCAGCAGCTGCTGCATGCCCTGCTGCCGGCTCGCGTGATCCGTGCCGTACGGCGCGATGCTCGTGATCCTGGCCTGCGGCCACTGCTCCCGCATCATCCGCGCGCAGTAGGCGCCCGGCAGCTCGCACGACTCCAGCTCGGTGTGCAGCTCCAGGACCTGGTCCGGGGGCACGTTCATCGCCCGCAGCTCGTGGAAGATCTGCCACTCCGGGTGCGGCGTCCCCGGCGCCGAACGCCGGATCAGCTGCTGCTCCGAGCCGTCCTGCGCGCGAAAACGCAGCACGGCCTGATAGCCCGGGCCGACCGTCGGCAGCCCCTGCTGCTGCGGATACCCGTATGCGGGCGGCTGCCCCGGCACCGGCCCGCCCGGCGGCATCGGGGGCTGGGGGACGCCCGGCCCCGTACCGGGAGCGGGAGCCATGCCCGGGGCACCCGGGAAACCGGGAGCCGGCGGCGGAGGCGCGCCGGGGCCACCCGCCTGGGGCCCGGCCAGCATGGTCTGCGCATGGTGAGCGGCGCCTGGCGCACCGGGTGCGCCAGGCGCACCCGGGAACCCGGGAACGCCCGGAGCCTGCGGTGCACCGGGGGCACCGGGGGCACCCGGAGCGGCCTGCGCGCCGGGCATACCCGGAGCGCCCGGAGCTCCAGGCGCGCCAGGCGCGCCAGGCGCGTGCGGAGCACCCGGAGCGCCGGGCGGCTGCGGCGCGCCCGGTCCCATCCGACCGGGGTCGGCAAGCATCGTCGCGGCGTGGTGAACGCCGCCGGGAGGCGTGCCCCCGGGCGGGTTCGGCCCGGCGGGCGCGCTCGGCGCACCGGGCACACCGGGCGCACCGGGAGGCTGTGGCGCACCACCCGCACCCTGACCCGTACCCGGACCACCCGGACCACCCGGACCGCCCGGACCCGCGGAACCGTCCGGGCCCAGCGACGACACGAGCTGGGTGGGCACATAGCCACCTGCCGGGGTGCCGGGCGCACCCGGACCGGACGGCGGGGGCGAAGGCGTGTTCCCCGGTCGCGAACCCGGCGTTCCCGGCGCACCCGGCGGTGGCGGCGGCTGCGCCCCTCCGCCACGCTGACGACGCGGCGGCGGCGCCGCCTTGCTGGTCGCGGCGTCCGCGATGTCACCGGCGTTCGGGGCGAGCGGCCGCGCGGGCGCGCCCGGACCGGCCGGAGGCGGCGTACCAGGACCGGCCGCCGAGGACGAGGACAGGGAAGGATCCGTAGAGGAACCCGGAGAAACACCCGGGGACGAGGACGGAGCCCCGGGGCCACCCGGCGCGCTCGCGCCCGGCCCCTGCGGGTAGCCGTACGACGAACCGCCCGCACCGCCCGCACCGGACGGACCGGACGGCGGAGCCGGAGCAGTCGGCGGGGTCGGAGGAGTGGGGGAAGTCGGGGAGGCCGGTGTGTTCCCGGCCGCACCGGCGCCACCCGGCCCCGTGCCGCCCGACCCCGGAGCGTCGAGCGCGGGGGCGACCGCCGTCCGCGGAAGCCCGCTGCCGCCCGACATCAGCGCCGTCTTGGCGTCCGGCGCGGACGCCGGCGGCACCGCCTCGTCGTCGGAGCCGCTCAGCGGCGGCGCGAAGACGGTCGCGGGCAGCGAGACGGAACGGTCGTCACCTGCGTCGGCGTTGGTGTCCGTGCCCGCCCACGGCGTCGCCCCGACGGGAGCGGCGGGCGCCGCCGAGCCACCGGAACCCGAACCGGCGGGCACCCCCGCCTGTGTCTCGGGCAGCCCGTTCCCCGGCACGCCGCCCTGGGTCCGCGGCAGCGAGGGATCGCCGCCCGGCACAGCACCGGCCGAACCGGAACCCGCACCCGCACCCGCATGAGCACCGGCACCTGAGCCAGATCCGGGCGCCGAAGCAGCCTCACCGTTCCCGGAGCCGGCCGCGGGAGCCGCGGGACCGTTCCCGGAACCGGCCCCGGAACCGGCCTCCCGCCGATCGGCGATCCCCAGCTTGTCCGCCGCCTCCTGCAGCCACTCCGGCGGCGACAACAGGAACGACGTCTGGTTCAGATCCACCCGCGCCGGGGGGGCCGGCACCGCGTCGGCCGGGGCGTCCGTACGGCCGTACTCCTCCTCGTACCGGCGGATCACCTCGCCCACCGGCACCGACGGCCACAGCGTGGCCTCCCCGCTGTCCCGGGCGATCACCAGCCGCTGCGCGCCGCCGTCCGAACGCGGTCCCTCCGCGCGGTCCTCGGCCCACACCACGAACCCGAGCTCGAACTCGCGCACCCGCACCTCACGGTGCTGGTACGCCGGCACATCCCCGTTGATCCACTCTTCGGCGCGCTCCTGCGCCTGCGCGAACGTCACCATCGTCCAGCTCACTCCCCCACCGAAGACGCGGCCGCCGCCGGCACCACACGCGCGAACCCGCCGTCCACCATCAGATTGGCCACCGTCTCCAGCTCCGGCGGATTACCGGCCAGCCTCGACAGGAAGACGTCGAAGTCCTCACCGCACGGCAGCAACAGCCGCTCCATGCGCTCCGCGGGCGACCACGCAGGATCGACGTCCCGGATGTCGTCGTACGCGCAGAACCACACCGAACCGGCCCGCTCGCCCCGCACCTTCACGGCGAGCAGCCCGCCCTGCACGAACGCGACGCCCAGGTAATCCTTCGTCAGATGGTCGCGCAGACACTTGTTCACGTACACGAGGTCGTTGACCGCCGCCTCGTCGCGCACCGTGAAGAACGGCTGGTCGACCAGGAGCCCCAGCTCCGCGTCCAGGGCCGCGCCCACCGGCGCACAACCGCCGGCCGCCTTCACGAACGACCGGTACGCCCCCGGCAGCCGGTACCCCAGGTCCTCCTCGACCCCCTGGACCTGCTGTTCCGTAACCGCCACGCCCGACTTCGGGAGCCCGAAGTGCACCGGGCGCGTCTCCTGAAGGGGCCGCGTCCCGCGCTTCGCCTGGTCCACGACCGCCGACGACACCCCGCCGTGATGCCGCAGCAGCGCCTTCACCTCGACCGGGACCAGCTCCAGCCGCCGCGAACCCACGACGTGGTGCCACGTCCAGCCGTGCGGTGTCGCCACGCTCGACACCGTGTCCCACAGCTCGTGGCCCGACGCCGCCAGCACCGCGTTCGCCGACACGTAGTCCGTCAGCCGCAACTCGTCCACGCCGAAGCCCTCCGGCGGATCCGCGATCTCCGCGGCCGCTCGCGCATACGGCGAGAAGTCGGGGTAACCCCGCTCGTCCATCCGCACGCCTCTCGGGTGCCGTGCCGCCCGGACCGGATCCGGGAAATGCACGACCTGCCCGGCATAGGCCGCGTTCGGCGGCGCGGCTTGCTGCCCGAGCCGACCTGTCGTCATGGCGGTTGCCCCCTGCGGCACTCTGTACGGCCCGCAGCGGCCGGTTCCGCTTCCGGATCCACCCACCACGCCCCGTATCGACTGTCTCCAACAATCTCCAACGCGCGTCAACCGCGCGCCGACGGTGCCGACAGCCTATGCGGTACGAGGACAGCGGTCACCGGCCCTCCGCTTCCGTGACCAGCCGTCACCCCGCCGTGACAGCCCGCCCAAACCCGGGCGTGTCGAACCGCCCCAGCTTCCGCACCCGCCACGCCATTTGGCACTCTGTGACGTCCGGGGGGATGCACGGGAGGGGAAAGCGATCATGAACGCGACTCAGACGGGGTCTCACACCGGCAGGTCGGACGACCTGTACACCGCCGACACGGCCGCCCACGACACCGGCCGGACCGGCGGTCCGCACACCGGCCCGTCCGGCGATCCCCGGATCGGCTGGTCCGCCACCGAGACCCCGCACGCGCCCGTCCTCCGCCACCGCCGCGACGGCATACTCCCCACCGTGGCCGCCGCCCTCTCCGTCCGCGGCGCCACCCTCACCGGCACCGCCGCCCGCGCCGACCAGCCACCGCCCCTGCACCCGCTCGTCCAGGACTTCCTCGACACGCTCACCAGCACCCAGCGCGACCGCTTCACCGGACGCTGCGCCGAGGCGCTCCTCATCTCGCGGCACATCACCGCCGCCGACGCCGCCCGCAGCAGACGCGCCGCGCGTCGTCCCATGAGCAACGGCGAAGCACGCAAGACCCTCAGACAGGCCAAACTCACCACCCGCCGCATCCGCGAGGACGGCGACCCCCTGCACGGCAGTTTCGCCGCTCCCTGCCGCGCCTGCACCGCGCTCAGCGCCCACTTCGGCGTCCGCATCGTCGACCCGTCGACCGCGGGCGGCTGAGCCGCCCCCTACCGTCACCCCCCGCGCAGAAGGACACCACGGCCCCACCGGGCCACGCACCACCAGCTCGACGAACGAAGGGCCGATGCACCCCGACCGCACTTCCACCACACGCTTCCCCGTCCCCGTCGACGCCGCGCTGCGCGCCGCCGGCTGGCAACCCGGACGCTGGGACATCAAGCAGGCCGAGATCTGGGCCGACACCCTGCGCGAACACACCTCACCCGCCGGCCACCGGCACGCCGTCTTCCCCGCCGCCGTCGAGGCCTGGGCCGAGTTCGGCGGTCTGACCATCGCACCCACCGGCCCCGGCCGCCAGGTCGCGCCCAGCACCGTCCACCTCGACCCCCTGCACGGCCTCCACCTCGCCCGCACCCTCGCCGACCTCGGCCGCGCCCTCGACACCGACGTCGCGCCCCTCGGCACCGAGACCGACACCCAGGGCATCCTCGCCATCGACGCCGAAGGCCGTGTCTACGCCCTCGACCACACCGGCGACTGGTACCTCGGACCCGACATCGACCAGGCCCTCGGCGCGCTCGCCGCCGGCATCGAACCCGTCCGCCTCACCGCCGGCTGACCGGCCGGGGCGGGCTCCCGGGGGCTACGACGCCGGTATCACCGCCGACACCCGGAAGCCCCCCGCCTCCGTCGGCCCCGACACGAACACCCCACCCAGCGCCATCACCCGCTCCTTCATCCCCACCAACCCGTTGCCCCCCGACGGGAAGCCCGCCGACAAGGCCGACACCTCCGGCGGCGGGCCGTTCTCCACCTGCATCGCGATCTCCCCCTCGCGATGCGCCAGGCGCACATGCGTCTTGGCGCCCGCCGCGTGCTTGTGGACGTTCGTCAGGGCCTCCTGCACCACCCGGTACGCCGTCTGCTCCACGTCCGCCGCGTACGCCCGCACCTCCCCCTCCACCAGCAGCTCCACGACCATCCCCGCGGCCGCCGACTGCCCCACCAGCTCGTCGAGCTCGGACAGACACGGCCCCTCGCCCTCCTCCACCACCACCGCGGCGGCCACTCCCACCGCCACCACCGGCACCGACGCCGCCCGCTCTCCCGGACCGCCGCTGCGCAGCACGCCGAGCATCTCCCGCAACTCGGTCAACGCCTGCCGCCCCATGTCACCCACGAGCGCCGCGTTCCGCACCGCCTTCTCGGGGTCCTTGCGGGCAACGGCCTGCAACGCCGCGGCGTGGACGACCATCAGGCTCACGCGATGCGCGACCACGTCGTGCATCTCACGGGCGATCCGGGTGCGCTCCTCGCCGCGCGCCCACTCCGCCCGCTCCTCCGCCCGCTCCGCGAGCAGCTGCAACTCCCGCTCCAGGCTGTCCGCCCGCTCCCGCAGGCTCTCCATGAGCCGCCGCCGGGCGCCGACGTACATCCCGAGCAGCAGCGGCGGGGCGGTGAGCCCCAGCGAGGTCGTGATGGCGGCGAAGGGGATGAACCAGTCGCCGATGGTCAGCCGGCCCTGGTCCATGCTCTGCCGCACCCGCACGAACGTCACGATCAGCGTGCCCACCAGTTGCATCCCCGCGAGCGAGGCGATGATCCGGCGGGGCAGCTCGGAGGCGGCGAGGGTGTACAGCCCCACGATGCCCATCAGGTAGCCCATCTGGGCCGGGGTGATCGCGATCGACACCAGCACCACCGCGATGGGCCACTTCCGTCGCACCACCAGGACCGACCCGGCGAGCAGTCCGAACACCACCCCCGCCGCCGACGGGATCCCCGCGTCCCGCGCGAACGGAACCCCCTCCACCGCGCACTCCACGGCGGACACGAGCCCCAGGCTCCAGTCGAACGCCGCGCTCCGCCATCTGGCCCACCACCACGGCCCTCCCGGGACCGCCGTGTCCTCTTCCCCCGTCGTGGTCATGCCTCCAGCCTACGGGCGCGACCCCCGGCTTTTCCGGCGACTTTCCCCGACCGGCCGACACCACACTCCGTAACCGAACAGCATCGAAACCCACCGGTATCCCTCGAACTGCCGAACCACGCCTGTTCGAGGGCGGAACCGGCCATTCCGGCGCGGGTCCCGCCGCGCGGGATCGACTCCCACCACCCCTGCCGGGGCCCGGCCCGCCCGCCCTCGGGTGATCATGGTCCGGAGCACCGGCCCGCACCGGTCGGGAGCACCGGCCTACACCGTCGCGTCGAGGGCTGATGGTGCGGCATAGTAGAAGGCGCCACACGACAGCCGGGCCAAATGTCCGGTTAAGTCACCCTTGTTCCCCTGTGGTGTAATTGGCAGCACTGTGGCTTTTGGTGCCATATGTCCGGGTTCGAGTCCTGGCGGGGGAGCCATACCAGAATCGGGCCCTGACAGCACTGTCAGGGCCCGCTCTCATGTCCCCAAAGAAACGCCCCGGTATCCTTCGGATGTCCCACCCCACTCCACAGCCGAAGGGCAACTTCCGTGAGCGCCATTCGCCCGGCAGCCGTCGTCGTTCTCGCAGCGGGTGAGGGCACCCGTATGAAGTCCGCCATACCGAAGGTCCTGCACGAGATCAGCGGCCGCTCCCTCGTGGGTCATGTGCTGGCCGCGGCCCGTGAGTTGGACCCCGAGAACCTCGTCGTCGTCGTCGGACACGCACGGGAGAAGGTCACGGCGCATCTCGCCGAGGTCGACGCCGGCGTACGCACCGCCGTGCAGGAAGAGCAGAACGGCACCGGGCACGCCGTCCGGATGGGGCTCGAGCAGCTCGGCGGCGGCGTCGACGGCACGGTGGTCGTCGTCTGCGGCGACACCCCGCTGCTCACCGGCGCGACCCTCGCCCAGCTCGCCGCCACCCACCACGCGGACGGGAACGCCGTCACCGTCCTCACCGCCGAGGTGCCGGACGCGACCGGCTACGGGCGGATCGTCCGGGACGGCGCCTCCGGGACCGTCACCGCGATCGTCGAGCACAAGGACGCCAATGACGCGGTGCGCGCGATCCGTGAGATCAACTCCGGGGTCTTCGCGTTCGACGGACCGCTGCTGGCCGACGCGCTGAAGAAGGTCCGCACGGACAACAGCCAGGGCGAGGAGTACCTGACCGACGTCCTCGGGATCCTCCGGGAGGCCGGTCACCGGGTCGGCGCGTCCGTCGCCGCCGATCACCGGGAGATCGCCGGCATCAACAACCGGGTGCAGCTCAGCGAGGCCCGTCGCATCCTCAACGACCGGCTGCTGACCGCCGCGATGCTGTCCGGCGTGACCGTCGTCGACCCGGCGACCACCTGGATCGACGTCACCGTCACCTTCGAGCGGGACGCCGTCGTCCTGCCCGGTACGCAGCTGCACGGCAGCACCCACCTCGGCGAGGGCGCCGAGGTCGGCCCCAACTGCCGGCTCAAGGACACCCAGGTCGGCGCGGGGGCCCGGGTCGACAACACCGTGTCCGACAGCTCCCGCATCGGTCCGGGCGCGAGCGTGGGGCCGTTCGCGTACCTGCGTCCCGGCACCCGTCTCGGGGCGAAGGGCAAGATCGGCACGTATGTCGAGACCAAGAACGCCTCCATCGGCGAGGGGACGAAGATCCCGCACCTCTCCTACGTCGGTGACGCGACGATCGGCGAGTACACCAACATCGGCGCGGCGAGCGTGTTCGTGAACTACGACGGACAGGACAAACACCACACCACCGTCGGGTCGCACTGCCGCACGGGTTCGGACAACATGTTTGTGGCTCCTGTCACGGTCGGGGACGGTTCCTACACCGCCGCCGGGTCCGTGATCACGAAGGACGTGCCGCCCGGTTCGCTGGCCGTGGCCCGTGGTCAGCAGCGGAATATCGAGGGCTGGGTGGCCCGCAAGCGCCCGGGCAGCGCGGCGGCGAAGGCGGCCGAGACGGCCTCCCGCCAGGCGGAAAGCGAAAGCTGACCGGAAACAGGCACGTCGGACACGGCGTACCGTGATAAGTGCACACCCGCACCCCACCAGCTGAGACGGCCCCGTCGCGCCCAGCGGCGAGGTCTCTCGACACCCAGCTGAGACACCTCTGAGGAGACAGTGCTGTGACCGGGATCAAGACGACCGGCGAGAAGAAGATGATGTTCTTCTCCGGCCGCGCCCACCCCGAGCTTGCCGAGGAGGTCGCCCACCAGCTGGGTGTCGGGGTCGTCCCGACGAAGGCCTTCGATTTCGCCAATGGTGAGATCTACGTCCGCTACCAGGAGTCGGCGCGAGGTGCGGACTGCTTCCTGATCCAGAGCCACACGGCTCCGATCAACAAGTGGATCATGGAGCAGCTGATCATGATCGACGCGCTGAAGCGCGCGTCGGCCCGCTCGATCACCGTCATCGTGCCGTTCTACGGCTATGCCCGGCAGGACAAGAAGCACCGCGGCCGTGAGCCGATCTCGGCCCGTCTGATCGCCGACATGATGAAGACGGCGGGCGCGCACCGGATCCTGACGGTGGATCTCCACACGGACCAGATCCAGGGCTTCTTCGACGGCCCGGTGGACCATCTCTTCGCGCTGCCGCTGCTCGCCGACTACGTGGGCAGCAAGGTCGACCGCGACAAGCTCACGGTCGTGTCCCCGGACGCGGGCCGCGTGCGGGTGGCCGACCGCTGGTGCGACCGGCTGGGAGCGCCGCTGGCGATCGTGCACAAGCGGCGCGACAAGGACGTGGCGAACCAGGTGACCGTCCACGAGGTCGTGGGCGAGGTCAAGGGCCGGGTCTGTGTGCTCGTCGACGACATGATCGACACCGGTGGCACCATCTGCGCCGCCGCGGACGCCCTGTTCGCGCACGGCGCCGAGGACGTCATCGTGACGGCGACGCACGGTGTGCTGTCGGGTCCGGCGGCCGACCGCCTCAAGAACTCGAAGGTCAGCGAGTTCATCTTCACCAACACCCTGCCGACGCCGGGCGAGCTCGAGGTGGACAAGATCACCGTGCTGTCGATCGCGCCGACGATCGCGAACGCGGTGCGCGAGGTGTTCGAGGACGGTTCGGTGACGAGCCTCTTCGACGAGCAGTGACGGTCCTCCTCTAGATCGATTTCCTGTACGGCCTTCCCGCCGCGTAAACTGCCACAGTTGCTCGGCGAGGGAGGCCGTACACGTCTGTGTGCGGCGGTCCGTTATCGACGCGCTCTTCGTAGCAGGCCGACGGTTTGGCCGGGTGACCACCTTTCCCCAGTTCTACGAGGAGTGAACATGGCCGAGGTCAAGCTCGCAGCCGAGACCCGCACCGAGTTCGGCAAGGGCGCCGCCCGCCGTATCCGCCGCGCCAGCAAGGTTCCCGCCGTGGTCTACGGCCACGGTGCCGACCCCGTGCACATCACGCTGCCGGGCCACGAGCTCCAGCTCGCGCTGCGCACCCCGAACGTCCTGCTCAGCCTCGAGCTCGACGGCAAGACCCAGCTGGCCATCCCGAAGGCCGTCCAGCGTGACGCGATCAAGGGCTTCCTGGACCACGTCGACCTGCTCCTCGTGAAGCGCGGCGAGAAGGTCAACGTCGAGGTCTACGTCCACACCGAGGGCGAGCTGGCCCCGGGCGCCTACCTGCTCGAGCACGTGCTGAGCACGCTGAACGTCGAGGCCGAGGCCACCCACATCCCCGAGTCGGTCACCGTCTCCATCGCGGGCCTCGAGGCCGGCGCGGCCATCCTCGCCAAGGACATCCCGCTGCCCAAGGGCACCACGCTGGCCACCGACGAGGACGCGGTCGTCCTCCAGGTCCTGGCCGCCCAGGCGGAGGAGGCCCCGGCGGAGTCCGCCGAGGCCGAGGGCACCGAGGCCTGATTTCCCGGCACCTCGTTTCGTCGGCCGCCGCTTCCTCCGGGAAGCGGCGGCCTGCGCATATCAAGGAGACATGGACGTGACGACCGACGCCAACGCCCCCTGGCTGATCGTGGGTCTCGGCAATCCCGGCCCCGAGTACGCCATGAACCGGCACAACGTCGGATTCATGGTGGCGGATCTGCTGGCCGAGCGGATCGGGGGCAGGTTCAAGCGGGCGGGCAAGGCGCAGGCCCAGGTCGTCGAGGGCCGGCTGGGTCCGCCCGGCACGGGGAGCCGGCGGGTGGTGCTGGCGAAGCCGATGTCGTACATGAACGTGTCGGGCGGGCCGGTGAACGCCCTGCGGGACTTCTACAAGGTGCCGGTGGCGAACATCGTCGCGGTGCACGACGAGCTGGACATCGACTACGGCGTGCTGCGGCTGAAGCTCGGCGGTGGCGACAACGGGCACAACGGTCTGAAGTCGATGACGAAGGTGATGGGCCCGGACTACCACCGGGTGCGGTTCGGGATCGGGCGGCCGCCGGGCCGCATGCAGGTGGCGGACTTCGTGCTGAAGGACTTCTCCTCGGCCGAGCGCAAGGAGCTGGACTACTTCGTGGACCGTGCGGCGGACGCGGCGGCGGCCCTGGTGCTGGAGGGGCTGGAGCGGGCGCAAAGCACGTACAACTCCTGACTTGTCACCCACCGAGGTTGACGGGCCGTTCAGGCATGGCCAATGATCCCGGCCATGCCTGCCACAGCAGCCTCGTCCCACCGCCGCCGGGGTCACTCCCGTAAGGGCTCGGCCAAGACCTCGGTCAAGAGCTCGGCCAAGGGCGCGGTCACGGCCGAGCGCCCGGGATCGGGCTCAGGTTCAGGCTCCGGCTCCGGCTCCGGCTCCGGCTCGGCCAAGGGATCGGAATCGGCCAAGGGGGCTGCCGGGGTCTCGGCCAAGGGATCCAGGCCGGCCAGGAGCTCGGCCTCGGGGATCGCGTTGCGGCTCGGGCGGCTCGTGGCGATGGGCGCGGTCGCCGTACTGATCCTGTTGGCGGGGGTCTGGGGTTCCTGGGGGTCCGCGCAGCACGTGATGCTGACGAAGGGCCGGGAGCAGGGCACGGTCGAGGTGACGCGGTGCGGTGCGGACACCTGCGCGGGGCCGTACACACCGCTGTCCGCGGGATCGACGGCACGCGCGCGCGTGGAGATCGAGAAGTCGGTCGCGGTGCGCAAGGGCGGGATCTACACCGTGGTGATCAAGCCGGGCAGTGACGAGGTGGTGCGGTCCGGTCCGGCCGGGGTCCTGTACGCGTGGGTGCCGCTGGGCGGGGCGCTGCTGCTGGCGTCGGTGGTGGTCGCGGGCGGTCTGGGACGGGTGCGGGTGGGCTGGGTGCTGGCGGGGTCGGGCGTCGCGCTGCTGACGGCGGCGTTCCTCGCGGTGTGAACGTGTGAGCGTGTGAACGTGTGACAGGAGGGTGCCCCCGGGKTCGTACGAACCCGGGGGCACCCTCCTGTGCGTTGCGCGGAGTGCGCGGGTCAGCCCGTGTTGCGCAGACCCGCGGCGACGCCGTTGACCGTGAGGAGCAGGGCGCGGGCGAGGAGCGGGTCGGGCTCGGCACCCGCGGCCACGGCGTCACGCTGCCGCTTGAGCAGGGTGACCTGGAGGTAGGAGATCGGGTCGAGGTAGGCGTCGCGGATGGTGAACGTCTGCTTGAGCACGGGGGTGGCGTCCAGCAGTTCCGATTCGCCGGTGATCCTCAGCACCTCGGCGACGGTGAGCTCGTGCTCGGCCTTGATCCGGTCGAAGACGTGCTTGAGGTCGTCGGGGACGAGGGTGTCGACGTAGTGCTGGGCGATGCGCAGGTCGGTCTTCGCCAGGGTCATCTCGACGTTGGAGATGAAGTTCTGGAAGAAGTGCCACTGATCGCGCATCTCGTCCAGGACGGTGTCCAGGCCCGCCTCGCGCAGCGCCTTGAGGCCGGAGCCGACGCCGAACCAGCCGGGGACGATCTGGCGGGACTGGGTCCAGCCGAAGACCCACGGGATGGCGCGCAGGCCGTCGAGCGAGACGCCGGAGCCGGGGCGGCGGGAGGGCCGGGAGCCCAGGTGCAGGTCGGCGAGCTGGTCCACCGGCGTCGACGCGAGGAAGTACGTCGGCAGGTCCGGGTCCTCGACGAGGGCCCGGTAGGCGTCATGGGCGGCGTCCGAGACGACGTCCATGGCGGCGTCCCAGCGGGCGAGGGCCTCGTCGGACTGGCGGGGGGCGGTGTGCAGGGCGGAGGCCTGCAGGGTCGCGGCGACCGTCAGTTCCAGGTTCTCCCTGGCCAGGGACGGGATGAGGTACTTGTCGGAGATGACCTCGCCCTGTTCGGTCACCTTGATCTCGCCCTCCAGGGTGCCCCAGGGCTGGGCGAGGATGGCGTCGTGGGAGGGGCCGCCGCCACGGCCGACGGTGCCGCCGCGGCCGTGGAACAGCCTCAGCCGGACGCCGTAGCGGTGGGCGACGTCACGCAGTCGGCGCTGGGCGCGGTGGATCTCCCACTGGCTGGTGGTGATGCCGCCGAACTTGGAGGAGTCCGAGTAGCCGAGCATGACCTCCTGGACGTCCCCGCGCAGCGCCACCAGGCGCCGGTAGGACGGGTCGGAGAGCATGTCCTCGAGGATGGTGTCGGCGGCCTTCAGCTCGTCCGTCGTCTCCAGGAGCGGCACGATGCCGATCTTCGCCCAGCCGGCGTGCAGGTCGAGAAGACCGGCCTCACGGGCCAGGACCGCCGCCGCGAACACGTCGTCGGCGCCCTGGCACATGGAGATGATGTACGACTCGATGACCTCGGGCCCGAAGACGGCGAGGGCCCGCTTGACCGTCTGGAAGACACCGAGGGTCTTCTCACCGGCGGCGTCGACGGGGGCCGGGGAGGGGGCGAGCGGCCGGCGGGAGCGCAGTTCCTTGGCGAGGAGCTTCGTGCGGTACTCGCGGGGCATGTCGGCGTAGCGCCAGGACTCCTCGCCGAGGCGGTCGAAGAGCTGACCGAGGGCGTGGTGGTGGGCGTCGGCGTGCTCGCGGACGTCCATGGTGGCGAGCTGGAGGCCGAACGCGGCGAGGGTGCGGATGGTGCGGTTCATCCGGCCGTCGGCGAACAGCCCGCCGCGGTGCTCGCGCAGGGACGTCTGGATGAGGGTGAGGTCCGCGAGGAGCTCGCTGGTGCCGAGGTAGTCCCGCCCGCTCTCGTGCGGGATGCCCTTGGCGAGGCGCTGCTTGGTGTTCTCGAGCTTCTGCCGGATGCAGGTGGCCTTGAGGCGGTAGGGCTCCTCGGCGTTGAGGCGCTTGTAGCGGGGGCTGATCTCGGGCAGCCGTTCGAGGTCGCCCTTCAGTGACTCCAGGAGTTCCTCGGTGGCTCCGGTGTAGCGGATGGAGTTGGAGAGGAAGCCGCGGAGTTCGTCGATCATCTCCAGGGCGTCGTTGATGCCGTGTTCGTGCTGGAGGATGAGGATGTCCCAGGTCACCTGGGGGGTGACGTTGGGGTTGCCGTCGCGGTCGCCGCCGATCCAGGTGCCGAAGGTGAGCGGACGGGTGTTCTCGGGGAGCTTGACGCCGACCCGCTCCAGTTCGGCGGTGAGGTCCTCCAGGACGTCGCCGACGGCGCCGGCGTGGAGCTCGTCGAGGTAGTAGATGGCGTTGCGGGCCTCGTCGGCGGGTTCGGGTCGTACGACGCGCAGCTCGTCGGTCTGCCAGACGAGGTCGATGTTCTCGGCGAGGCGGGTGTCGTAACGGCGGCGGTCGGCCTCGATGACGGGGGTCTCCAGAAGCGCGGCGATGCGCCGGAGCTTGTTGAGTACCGACCGGCGCGCGGCTTCGGTGGGGTGCGCCGTGAACACGGGGCGGACGTTGAGGTGGCGGACCGTCTGCTGGACGTGTTCGGGGTCGACGTCCTTGAGGCGGTCGGCGGTGCGGGCGAGCAGGCCGCCCTCGGCGGCGCGGCGCTCGCGCAGTTCGCGGCCGCGGTGGACCTGTTCGGTGACGTTGGCGAGGTGGAAGTAGGTGGAGAAGGCGCGGACCAGCTTGGCCGCGGTCTCCAGTTCGATGCCACGCAGCAGTTCGGCGGCGGCTTCGCCGTCCTCGCGGGTCAGGCGGCGGACCTTCTCGACCAGGTCGAGGAGCTCCGGGCCCTCCTGCCGTACGAGGGTCTCGCCGAGGAGGTCACCCAGTCGGCGGATGTCGGCGCGCAGCTCGGTGCTGGTCGTTGTGGTGGCCTGGCCAAGGTCGTCGGCACTGCTCACAGGTGCGGCTCCTTGCAGTGTTGAAGCTCGTCCGGGAGGGAACCCGTACTCCGGCCCCGCGGCGGGCGTCGCATAGGGGCCGGACATCCGGGAAGAAAACAGAGCGGACCGCGCTGTCCGACTGTCTCCAAGGATAGGTGTCCCTGGGGACGCGCAGGTTGGCGGGCTCTTGCCGCCGGGCAGCGCGCTGCCATACTTACGATGCCGTAGGTTACGGAACCGTAGGGAGCAGGGCATTGGTTCGCTGTGCGACCTTCCGCGGTGCGCGGAACGACGGCATCTCCCTCAATCCAAGACCCCCCAGGGGACGCGCATGACCACAGGCAGCTCCAACGTGATCGATGACCCTTCGAAAGCGCCCGACGGTACCCCCACGCCCTCCGCCACGCTCGGTGGCGAGCAGAAGCGTTCGATCGAGCAGATCATGCTGCTGCTCTTCATCGTCGTCCCGTTCCTCGCGGTGCTGGCGGCCGTGCCGCTGGCGTGGGGCTGGGGGGTGAGCTGGCTGGACCTCGGTCTGCTGGTCTTCATGTACTTCCTCGGATGCCACGGCATCACGATCGGTTTCCACCGCTACTTCACGCACGGCTCGTTCAAGGCCAAGCGGCCGCTCAGGATCGCGTTGGCGGTGATGGGGTCGATGGCGGTGGAGGGCCCGCTCGTGCGCTGGGTGGCCGATCACCGCAAGCACCACAAGTTCTCCGACGCGGACGGCGACCCGCATTCGCCGTGGCGGTTCGGCGAGACGCTCCCGGCCCTGGTGAAGGGCCTGTGGTGGGCCCACATCGCATGGATGTTCGACGAGGAGCAGACCTCGCAGGAGAAGTACGCGCCGGATCTGATCAAGGACCCGGCGATCCGCGCGGTCTCCCGCCAGTTCGTCTACTGGACGATCCTGTCGCTGGCGCTGCCGCCGCTGGTGGGCGGGCTGGTGACGATGTCCTGGTGGGGCGCGTTCACGGCGTTCTTCTGGGGCTCGCTGGTGCGGGTGGCGATGCTGCACCACGTGACGTGGTCGATCAACTCGATCTGCCACGCGGTGGGCAAGCGCCCCTTCAAGTCGCGGGACCGCTCCGGCAACGTCTGGTGGCTGGCGATCCTGTCCTGCGGCGAGTCCTGGCACAACCTGCACCACGCGGACCCGACGTCGGCGCGGCACGGCGTGATGCGGGGCCAGCTGGACTCCTCGGCCCGGTTCATCCGCTGGTTCGAGATGCTCGGGTGGGCCTACGACGTCCGCTGGCCGTCACGCTCGCGTATCGATTCGCGTCGTAACACCGGTGAGGACGGCTCCCGACGGGGGAAGGTCACCGCCGAGGCGGCATGATTGACGGCGTGGCGACCGATCCCAGCAGCACCCCCAGTAACGAAGCGAAGCCGCGGCGCGCCCGGCGCACCCGTATGACAGGTGCGGAAAGGCGCCAGCAGCTGCTCGAGATCGGTCGCACCCTGTTCGCGGCGAAGGGTTTCGAGGGCACCTCGGTGGAGGAGATCGCGGCGAAGGCCGGGGTCTCCAAGCCGGTGGTGTACGAGCACTTCGGCGGCAAGGAGGGGCTCTACGCGGTCGTGGTGGACCGGGAGATGCGCCGGCTGCTGGACATGGTCCAGTCGTCGCTGACGGCGGGCCACCCCCGTGAGCTCCTCGAACAGGCGGCGTTCGCGCTCCTCGACTACATCGAGGAGTACACGGACGGTTTCCGGATCCTGGTCCGGGACTCCCCCATCCCGCAGTCGACCGGGTCGTTCGCGTCCCTGATCTCCGACATCGCCACCCAGGTGGAGGACATCCTGGGACGCGAGTTCAAGAGCCGCGGCTTCGACCCGAAACTCGCCCCGCTGTACGCCCAGGCCCTGGTCGGCATGGTCGCGCTGACCGGCCAGTGGTGGCTGGACGTGCGCCGCCCGAAGAAGGCGGAGGTGGCGGCCCACCTGGTGAACCTGTCCTGGCACGGGCTGGACGGGCTGGAGGCGAAGCCGCACCTGATAGGACGCCGGAAGGCCTGACGGAAGGCCTGACGGGGGCCGCCGTACCCCCCCGTACGGGCGGATCGTCGGACTGGCCGATCTCCGGACGGACGGATCTCCCTACGGGGCCGGTCCACGTCCCCGTACGGGCGCGGCACCACATGCGGGCGGGGCCCCGACCACGAAGGTCGGGGCCCCGCCCGCATGTGGTGCACTGGCGCCCGCGGGCGCGTCAGTGCCTCACGACGTCGTCAGTGCTTGAAGACGTCCTTGGTCTTCTCCTTGGCCTGGCGGGCGTCGCCCTTTGCCTGCTCGGCGCGGCCCTCGGCCTCCATCCGCTCGTTGCCCACGGTGCGGCCGATCGTTTCCTTCGCCTTGCCCTTGGCCTGTTCCATCTTCGCCTTGGACTTCTGCTCGCCTGCCACTGTCCATCACTCCCAGTCAGGTCTGCGTGTGGTCTCAGTACTGCGAGTGACCCGTCCTGCGCCCCTCAAACCCCGCCGACCGGCTCCAGGAACTCCAGCCGGTTGCCGACGGGGTCCAGGGCGTAGAAGCGGCGGTGTCCCGGCAGGTCCGCGTCCCAGGTGACCGGTGTGCCGTCGGCCTCCAGCCGGGCGGCGCAGGCCTCGATGCCGGTGACCCGCAGCCCGGGGTGGGCCTTCGCGGACGGCCGGAAGCCGGGCTCGATCCCCAGGTGCAGGTGCACGGATCCCGTCCGGAACCAGCATCCGCCCTTCGCCGCGAGCACCGGCGGCTTGGGGACCTCGGTCATCCCGAGGGTGCCGGTGTAGAAGCGGCGCAGCGAGTCCTCGGAGCCGGGCGGGGCGGCGAGCTGCACATGGTCGACGGCGGCCAGCACGTCAGGCCTCCTTCACGGCGACGGCGAACAGGCGGCGGAACGGCAGGACGGTGCCGTACTCCGCCCTCGGGTAGGCCTCGCGGAGCAGGTCGCGGTAGTCGGTGACGAAGGCGTCGCGGGCCTCGGGGTCGTCGGCGAGGGCGTCGAGGGCGGGGCGCAGGCCGGTGCCCTTGACCCAGTCGAGGACCGGGTCGTCGCCCGGGAGCACATGGAGGTAGGTGGTCGTCCAGACGTCGGTGGCGCAGCCCAGGCGGGCCAGCCGGTCGAGGTAGACGCCGGGGGCGTGGACGGAGTCCTCGTGCCGCAGGACATGGCCGAGGCGGGCTTTCCAGCGGGCGCTGTTGCCGAGCTCGCGCATCAGGGCGTGCAGGGGCGCGTCGATGTTGTGGGGGACCTGGAAGGCGAAGGTGCCGCCGGGTGCGAGGCCGTCCAGCCAGCGGGCGAAGGCGTCGAGGTGGCCGGGCACCCACTGGAGAGCGGCGTTCGAGACGAGCAGGTCGTACGTCTCCTCCGGCGCCCAGTCGGCGAGGTCGGCGTGGGCGAAGTCGAGGCGCGCGCCCGCGTGCGCCGCCGCGTCGGCGAGCATCTGCGGCGAGTTGTCGTAGCCGGTGACACGGGCGGTGGTCCAGCGGTCGGCGAGGACGGCGGTGAGGTTGCCGGGGCCGCAGCCGAGGTCGGCGATCCGCGGCGGGTCGCCGGGCAGGTCGGGGACGCGGGCGAGGAGGTCGCCGAAGGGGCGGGCGCGGTGGCCGGCGTGACGCAGGTACTGGGCGGGGTCCCAGCTGGGGTTGGTCGTCATGTCTGGTACCTTCCCCCCGCATTTATCTTGATGTCAAGAGACTTGATATCGAGAAGCTCCATGCCGAGAAGCTCCATACCAAGAGACTTCACATCGACACAACCACTACACTGATCGTCATGGAGGACGAGGTCGATCGGCTGGTCGCAGCGTGGCGCCGGGAGCGCCCGGACCTCGACGTGGAGCCGCTGGAAGTACTCAGCCGGGTGAGCAGACTGGCCCGGCACCTGGACCGCGCACGCCGTCTGGCGTTCTCCGAGCACCAGCTGGAGCCCTGGGAGTTCGACGTCCTGACGGCGCTCCGGCGCGCGGGGGCGCCCTACCAGCTCTCGCCGGGTCAGCTGCTGACGCAGACGCTGGTGACCTCGGGCACGATGACGAACCGGATCGACCGGCTCGCGAAGAAGGGCCTGGTGGAGCGGCTGCCGGACCCGAGCGACCGCCGGGGTGTGCTCGTCCGCCTCACGGACGACGGCAAGGACCGCGCCGACCAGGCGCTCGCCGGGCTGCTCGACCAGGAACGAGCGATCCTGGCCGAGCTCTCCCACGCCCAGCGCGGCGAACTGGCGGGCCTGCTACGCCAGCTGACCGCCCCGTTCGACAACATCCCCGGCTAGGTCGACGGGCCCCACGCCCGCCCGGCGCGCCAGGGCGACCGCGGCGAGGGTGGAGTGCACGCCCAGCTTGCCGAGGACGTTCTGCATATGGGTGCGGACGGTGTGCGGGGAGAGGAACAGCCGGTCGGCGACCGCCTTCCTGCCCAGTCCCGCGACCATGCAGCGCAGCACCTCCCGCTCCCTCGGGGTGAGCGACTCGACCAGCCGTTCGCTCTCGGTGCGGTGCTTGCGGGCGGCCGTCAGCTCCCGCAGGACGCCGGTGAGCAGGGCGGGCGGGAGGTGGGTCTCCTCGCGCAGCACGCCTCTGATGACGGTGAGCAGCCGGGACAGCGAGCAGTCCTTCGCCACCCAGCCGGACGCCCCGGCCTGGAGGGCGAGGGCCGCGCGGCGCGGCTCGTCCTTCTCGGCGAGGACGACGATACGGACATGGGGCTGCGCGGCACGGACCCCCACGACCAGCGATATCCCGTCGACGAGCCCGTCCTCCCCCACCTCCTGCACGGGCACGGCGGGCCGTATGCCGGGCAGCGCGGCGCCCAGGTCGGCGTCGACGAGCAGCACGTCGTACCGGCGCCCCTCGGCGGCCGCGCGCTCCAGACTGCGCAGTGCCGCCGGGCCGCTGCCGGCCGCGGAGACGTCGACGTCGGGCTCGGCGGCCAGTGCCGCGGCGAGTGACTCGGCGAAGATACGGTGGTCGTCGACGACCAGTACACGAATGCGAACCACGAAACCCCCTCCCCCAAGCTCCTTGACAGAGCAGGGGATACCCCAAGGTCCGGAGACGGAGAACGACGACCGCGCGGACACGACGCCCGGACGGGAGAGCGCTACCGCGACGGCCGCCGCCGTGCAGAGACTGCTACCCCCACCGCGGGCGCCGTACCCGACTGTCTCGCCCCCTGATCAGCACCGGCCCCCACCGGCACTGTTCACAGGGTAGGGCCGTGGGCGTACAGCGGAAGGCGAATTGCAGGATTGGTTCGGCCACCGCGTTTATGGTGTGCCGCATGTTTCGTCTTGAGACAGAAGTCGACAGGACTCGCCGCGATCTTCTCCGTTCGCGGCTTCTCGCCACCAACACCGAGGCCTCCCCGGTCCTGCGCGCACTGCGCGGCACCCCCGCGGAACGCGAATCGGCGCTGCACGTCTGGGCCTCGGACGCGGGCGGCGAGCTGGCCGGCGGTCTGGTGGGCCACACCTGGACGACCTGGCTGCACGTCACCTACCTCTGGGTGGACGCCCGGCACCGGGGCACGGGCCTGGGCAGCGCCCTCCTCGCCGAGGCGGAGCGCACCGCCCGCGAGCAGCGCGGCTGCGACCGCGTACGCCTGGAGACCTGGGACTTCCAGGCCCCGGAGTTCTACCGGCGCCGGGGCTACGAGGTGGTCTGCGTGATCGAGGACTACCCCCCGGGCCTGACGGAGTTCACCCTGACCAAGAGACTGGGCCCGCCCCACCACCCCTCCGGCCCCTCCAGCCCCTCTGGCCCCTCCAGCCCGTCCGGCTCCGGCCCGTCCGGCGCTTGAGGGCGAGGCCCGTTCAGGGCCGAAAGCGGGATCCGGGGCGCAGCCCCCGGGGTCCGGAACGGGAAGGGGCGGCGGGGGCGAGATCCCCTCGCACACCCCACCGCCCCGCGGAAGCACCGCCCCGAGGAAAGGAAACCGCTCAGTCCAGCCGCCGCGCCCCCGCCGCGGGCACCGCCTCGAACACCCTCGGCGCCTTGTACCCCGCGGCCGCGAACGCCTCTTCGACGGCCTTGGTGAGCGTCTCGACATCGGTGGCCTCGGCCAGCACGATCGCCGACCCGCCGAAGCCCCCGCCGGTCATCCGCGCACCGAGCGCCCCGTGGGTGAGAGCCGTGTCGACGACGAGGTCCAGCTCGGCGCAGGAGACCCGGAAGTCGTCCCGGAGCGAGGCGTGACCCGCCGTCAGGACCGGCCCCACCGCGCGGGTGTCGCCGCCCGACTCCAGGAGGGCGACGACCTGCTCCACCCGCTGGTCCTCCGTCACCACATGACGGACCAGCCGGCGGACCTCCTCCTCGTCACCGAGCCGGGCGAGGGCCGCGTCCAGGTCGGCGTACGCGATGTCGCGCAGCGCGTCGACGCCGAGGAGGGCGGCGCCCTTCTCGCAGCCGGCCCGCCGCTTGCCGTACTCGCCACCGCTGTGGGCGTGCGTGACCTGCGTGTCGACGACCAGCAGGCGCAGACCCTCGGCGGCCAGGTCGAGGGGGATCTGCTTCTGCGACAGGTCACGGGTGTCGAGGAACAGCGCGTGGCCGGCCTCGCAGCACGCGGACGCCGTCTGGTCCATGATGCCGGTGGGCGCGCCGACGTAGACGTTCTCGGCGCGCTGGCACAGGCGGGCGAGCTGCCAGCCCTGGAGCCCGAGGTCGTACAGGTCGTTCAGCGCCAGGGCCACGACGACCTCGATGGCCGCGGACGACGACAGGCCCGCGCCCGACGGGACCGTCGAGGACAGGTGGATGTCGGCGCCGGTCACCGGGTGGCCGGCCTCGCGCAGGGCCCACACGACTCCGGCCGGGTACGCCGTCCAGGCGCCGTCGGACTCGGGCGTCAGCTCGTCGAGCCGCAGCTCGGCGACGCCGCCGTCGAGGTCGGCCGAGTGCAGCCGGAGCACGCCGTCGGTGCGCCGTGCGACCGCCGCGACCGCGATGTGCGGCAGCGCGAAGGGCATCACGAAGCCGTCGTTGTAGTCGGTGTGCTCACCGATGAGGTTGACGCGGCCGGGCGCCGCCCAGACGCCCTCGGGCTCGGCCCCGTACAGCCGGACGAAACCCTCGCGAACTTCCTGTGCCCCCACTACGACTCCCTTGCGCTGCTTGCGATGTGCTGCGCGAACTCCCACGCGTCCGCGACGATACCCGCGAGATCCGCGCGGGACGGGTTCCAGCCCAGCCGCTCACGGGCGGTGGCCGCCGAGGCGACCAGGACCGCCGGGTCGCCCGCGCGACGAGGGGCCACGACCTCGGGGATCGGGTGGCCGGTGACCTCGCGGACCGTCTCGATGACCTCCCGCACGGAGAAGCCGTTGCCGTTGCCGAGGTTGCAGATGAGGTGCTCGCCGGGCTGGGCGGCGGCGACGGCGAGGAGGTGGGCCTCGGCGAGGTCGGCGACGTGGATGTAGTCGCGGACGCAGGTGCCGTCGGGGGTCGGGTAGTCGTCGCCGAAGACGGAGATGGCCTCGCGGCGGCCCTGCGCGACCTGGAGGACGAGCGGGATGAGGTGCGACTCGGGGTCGTGGCGCTCGCCCTGCTCGCCGTAGGCGCCGGCCACGTTGAAGTACCGCAGGGAGACGGCGCCGAGCCCGTGGGCGGCGGCCTCGCCGCTGATCATGTGGTCGACGGCGAGCTTGGAGGCGCCGTAGGGGTTCGTGGGCCGCGTCGGCGCGCTCTCCACGATCGGGACCTGCTCCGGCTCGCCGTACGTCGCCGCCGTGGACGAGAAGACCAGCTTGCGCACGCCGGCCTCGCGCATGGCGCCGAGCAGGGCCATGGTGCCGCCGACGTTGTTGTCCCAGTACTTCTCGGGCTTGACGACGGACTCGCCGACCTGCGAGAACGCGGCGAAGTGGAGCACGGCGTCGAAGGAGTCGTCGAGCCACTTGGCGGCGTCGCGGATGTCGCCCTCGACGAACGCGGCACCCGCCGGGACACCCTCGCGGAAACCGGTGGAGAGGTTGTCGAGCACGAAGACCTCGTGGCCGGCCTCCAGCAGGTGCCGGGCCACCACGCTGCCGACGTAGCCCGCGCCACCCGTGACCAGATACTTGCCGCTCGTGCCGGTGGTGCCGCTCATGAACTCGCTACCTCTCGCAGTCGCCGGGCCGCGAACTCCGGCGGGACGTCGTTGATGAAGACGTTCATGCCTGATTCGGAGCCCGCGAGGAACTTCAGCTTGCCGGAAGTGCGGCGAATGGTGAAAAGCTCGAGATGGAGCGCGAAGTCGTCCCGGTTGACGCCCTCGAACTCCTCCAGCGCGCCGAACGGCGCCTGGTGCCAGGCGGAGATGTACGGCGTGGGCGGTTCACCTTCGCCGAAGATCCGGTCGAAGCGCCTCAAGAGTTCCAGATAGACCTGGGGGAACTCTGTGCGCGCCTCCTCGTCGAGGGCGAGCAGGTCCGGCACCCGGCGCCTGGGGTAGAGGTGCACCTCGTAGGGCCAGTGCGCCGCGTACGGCACGAACGCGACCCAGTGTTCACCCTCCAGGACCACCCGCTCGTCGGCGAGTTCACGCTCCAGGACGGCGTCGAAGAGGTTCTCCCCGCCGGTCGCCTCTTTGTGCGCCGCGACCGAACGCAGCATCAGGGCGGTGCGCGGAGTGGTGAACGGGTAGGCGTAGATCTGCCCGTGCGGGTGACCCAGAGTCACACCGATCTCGGCGCCACGGTTCTCGAAGCAGAACACCTGTTCCACGGAGGGCAGATGCGACAGCTCGGACGTCCGGTCCGTCCACGCGTCGAGGACCAGTCGTGCCTGTTCCTCGGTGAGGTCGGCGAAGGACGCGTTGTGGTCGGAGGTGAAGCAGACCACCTCGCAGCGCCCGGAGTCGCCGGCCAGCGAGGGGAAACGGTTCTCGAAGACGACGGCGTCGTACGACGAGTCCGGGATCTCGCTGAGCCGGTCGCCCTGGGAGGGGCAGAGCGGGCACTCGTCGGCCGGCGGGTGGTAGATGCGCCCCTGCCGGTGCGAGGCCACGGCGATGGAATCGCCGAGCAGGGGGTCCCGCCGTACCTCCGAAGTGGTGACCGTGGGGTCCAGCGGACGCCTGTCCACCGCGTCGCGCACCGAGTCGTCCCGCTGGTCGTAGTAGATCAGCTCACGACCGTCGGCCAAGCGGGTCGAGGTCTTCTTCACCGCGACTCTCCATCCGTACCTCTAGACCCGCAGACCTAGATCCGTACACCTAGCGAAGCTTCCAACAGAACCAAACACATAAAACCATAAACCCCCACGCGAGTCACCACCACAACCAAACAAAGAACACCAAACGAAGTGAGCAGGGCATGCGAACCCCCACAGACCCGGCCTACACGGCAGCACGGCTGGCGGCAGAGCTCCGGCTGCCGACGAACTGGCTCGACTACACGATCCTCGGCATCTACTTCGTCGTGGTCCTGGGCATCGGCTTCGCCGCTCGCAGATCGGTGAAGACCAGCCTCGACTTCTTCCTCTCCGGACGCTCCCTGCCCGCCTGGATCACGGGCCTCGCGTTCGTCTCGGCCAACCTGGCCGCGACCGAGATCCTGGGCATGGCCGCGAACAGCGCGCAGTACGGCGCGTACACCGTCCACTGGTACTGGATCGGCGCCATCCCGGCGATGGTCTTCCTGGGCCTGGTGATGATGCCGTTCTACTACGGCAGCAAGGTCCGCTCGGTCCCCGAGTTCCTGCTGCTGCGCTTCGACCGGGGCGCCCACCTGCTGAGCTCGGCCCTGTTCGCCTTCGCGGCGATCCTGATCTCCGGCGTGAACCTGTACGCCCTCGCGATCGTGGTCGAGGCGCTGCTGGGCTGGCCGCAGTGGGTGGCGATCGTGGTCGCCGGCGCCTTCGTGCTGGCCTACATCACGCTCGGCGGTCTGTCCTCGGCGATCTACAACGAGGTCCTGCAGTTCTTCGTGATCCTGGCGGCCCTCATCCCGCTGTCGGTGCTCGGCCTGAAGAAGGTGGGCGGCTGGGACGGCCTGACCGACTCGCTGACGGAGACCCACGGCGACGACTTCGTCACCGCCTGGGGCGGCACGGGCATCGGCAGCGACAACCCGCTCGGCGCGAACTGGCTGACGATCGTGCTGGGCCTCGGCTTCGTCCTCTCCTTCGGTTACTGGACGACGAACTTCGCCGAGGTGCAGCGCGCCCTGTCGGCGAAGAACCTGTCGGCGGCCCAGCGCACCCCGCTCATCGCCGCGTTCCCGAAGATCTTCATCGTCTTCCTGGTGATGATCCCGGGCCTGGTGGCGGCGGTGCTGGTCCCGAAGATCGGCACGGCCGACTCGGACCTGCAGTACAACGACGCGATCCCGTACCTCATGCAGGAGCTGCTGCCGAACGGCGTACTGGGCATCGCGGTGACGGGGCTGCTGGCGGCGTTCATGGCGGGCATGGCGGCGAACGTCTCGTCGTTCAACACGGTGTTCACGACCGACATCTGGGCGAAGTACGTGGTGCGGGGCCGCGAGGACGAGTACTACGTCCGCTTCGGCCGGCTCATCACGGCCATCGGTGTGGCCGCCTCGGTGGGCACGGCGTTCCTCGCCTCGTCCTTCTCGAACATCATGAGCTACCTCCAGACGCTGTTCTCCTTCTTCAACGTGCCGATGTTCGTCGTCTTCATCGTCGGCATGTTCTGGAAGCGGGCGTCGAAGAAGTCGGGCTTCTGGGGTCTCCTCGCGGGCACGACGGCGGCGATGGTCAACTACTTCGTCCTCTACAAGCAGGACATCATCGGCATCCCCACCGACCAGGGCGCGAACTTCGTCTCCGCGATCGCAGGCTTCGTGGCGGGCGCGGTGGTCATGTTCGCGGTGTCACTCTTCACAGCCCCCAAGCCCGCCGAGGAACTCGAGGGCCTGGTCTACGGCACCGTCTCCCCCGGTATGGCCGAGCCGCCCGCGGCGGGCGACGACGCGTGGTACCGGCGCCCGGCGCTGCTGGGCTGGAGCGCGATCATCCTGGCCGCCGTCTGCTACATCCCGTTCTCGTTCTGAGCCCGGTCGCACACCGCGGGAGACTGGAGAGACCATGTCCGAGCAGTTCGAACCCTCTGAACCCTCCGAACCCTCCGAATCCGCCAAGCGCGCCGAGGCTGCCGAGCGGCTGCGGCGGGCGGGGTGGTCCGAGGCCGACGTCCAGCGTGAGGTCACGGAACTCGAGGAGAAGTCCGCGACCGCGGCCCGCATCTTCGACCTGCGCCGCATCATCGGCGGCCTGTTCGTCGTCTACGGCGTGATCGTCACGATCGCCGGGATCACGGACAGCGACGCGGAGATCGACAAGGCCCAGGGGATCAACATCAACCTGTGGACCGGCCTGGCCATGCTGGCCCTGGGCATCTTCTTCCTGGCCTGGCTGAAGCTGCGGCCCGCCGCGCCGGTCACGCCGACGCTGCCGCCCGAGGCGCTGGGCGAGAAGCCCCCGCCCGGCGAGTAGCCGCGGGGCGCGGGGAAGGGCCACGAAGCCGAGCCGGCTCCGGGATCGACGCGTCGGACCCGGAGCCGGTTCGGTTCGTCTACTCGTGGTCGGCGACGTTCGCGTTGATGGCGTCATCCCCGTTGTTGCAGATCTGCTGGGTCGCGTCCTGGTTCGACGAGAGGCCGAGCAGCGGGAGGTTCAGGTTCGGGATGTTGATGAGACCGAAGGAGATGTTCTCCACGTGGTTGGAGCACTCCCTGGAGTCCCCGTCCGCGCCGTGGACAGCGGCGGTGGCGAATCCGGCACCGGCCATGCCGAGGCTTCCGATCATGGCAGCCACGAGAGCGGTCTTGTGAAGCTTGCGCATTACATTCCCTTTTCCGGCTGAGTGACGTGTCCCGCTACAGAGCGAGACGTTACGATTACGCACCGTATGTCGCGATTATCAGCTTTGCACCACGAGCTGAGCCTTACGCCGCCGTCAGTTCGCACCACACGAGCTTGCCCCGACGCCCCATCCGGGACAGCGGCTGCCAGTGCCAGAGGTCGGAGCAGGCCCGGACGAGGGCCATGCCGCGCCCGTTCTCGGCGCCGGTGAGCTCCTCCAGCCGTCCCGGCGGCTCGGGTGGCTCGGGGTCCGCGTCCCACGCGCCGATCTGGAGGATGCCGTCCCGGAAGCGGAGCCGCAGACAGGCCGGGCCCTTGGTGTGCAGTACTGCGTTGGAGACCAGCTCCGAGGCGAGCAGCTCCGCGGTGTCCACGAGGTGGATCAGGCCGTGCAGGGTGAGGATCAGGCGCAGGGTGCGGCGGCAGACGGTCACGGCGCGAGGGTCGCTCGGGATATAGAGGGAGTACTCCCAGGAATCGGGGGCGGTTTCGGGCATGCGTCAACTCCGAGTGACGTGAAGGGATTTGCGCGCGGTGGCGTTGCCGCAGCCGTCTTGGCAGGACGAAGCGGTGCACTTCCGCAGCGTGTGCGGTGCGTCACTGACGGTATTTCCTAACATTAGGAAGCCGCAAGCGGTTGGCCTATCCTGACCCTCGAACGAGGTAGGCCGCCAGGGCAGTTGAGACGAGGAGGTGCGCCGCGTGCCACCCAAGAGGCATCTCACGGCCCGAAGGGTGCGACTGGGCGCTGAACTGCGCAAGCTCCGCGAAGCGACGGGCATGAAGGCACGGGAAGCAGCTGCGCTGCTCGGTGCCGACGCAGTCCAGATGAGCCAGATCGAGTCCGGCGTCGCGGGGGTGAGTCCGGAGCGTGTCCGCCGCTTGGCAGCCCATTACGCCTGCGCGGACGAGGCGTTGATCGAGGCCCTGATGGCCATGGCATCCGATCGGACACGCGGCTGGTGGGAGGAGTACCGGGGAGTCCTGCCACCGGTGAATCTCGACCTGGCGGAGACCGAGCACCACGCGACGTTCCTGCGTGAAGTCGCGATCACCTACGTTCCCGGGCTCTTCCAGACCCCCGACTACGCCCGAGCCTTGTTCGGGTACATGCGTCCGGAACTGCCGGAGAGCGAGCTGCTCCCCAGAGTGGAACACCGCATGCGGAGACGAACTGTCATCGATGGCGACGCCCCCACCTCGTACGAGGCAGTCGTCCACGAGTTCGCTCTGCGCATCCGCGTGGCGGACAGGCACGTCTCCCGCACTCAACTCCTGGCGGTCCTGGAGCAGGTCGAGCACGAACACATCACCCTGCGCGTCATCCCCACCGACCAGGACGGCTTCGGAGGCGCCGGAGCCTCGATGATGTACCTGGGCGGTCCGGTACCCCAACTCGACACCGGGCTACGGGAAGGCGCTACCGGTACCGCGTTCATCGACGCAGAACCTCAACTGAACACGCTCCGAACACTCTTCCGTAAGGTGGAGAAGGCGACGCTGGACCCCGCAGCGTCCAGGGATTTCGTCCACCGCTTGTCGAAGGAACTGTGAGGCGCACCCCATGACTCAAACCCTGCACTGGCAGAAGTCCACGTTCTCGGGCGGCGCCGAGGGCAACGCCTGCGTCGAACTCGCCGCTTCCGCCACCCTCTCGACCCTCCACCTCCGCGAGAGCGACACCCCGGACACGGCCCTCACCGCCACGCCCGTCGCACTCGCTCACCTGCTGGCGGGGATACGCGGCGGACTCGGACCTCAGCGGACGACGTCGAAGACGTTCTTCTGAAGGCCGTTGGCGTACGCCTCGTGCTCGACGAGCTTCAGCTTCTGCGTGTCCTTGTCCGTGGCGCTGAACAGCCGCTTGCCCGCGCCGAGCAGGAGCGGGAAGACGAGCAGGTGGTAGCGGTCGATCAGGCCGGCGTCCGAGAGGGCCTGGTTGAGGGAGGCGCTGCCGTGGACGATGATCGGGCCGCCCTCGGTCTCCTTGAGCGCGGCGACGTCGTCGAGTGAGCGCAGGATCGTCGTCTCGCCCCAGTTCGACACCAGGTCGTCCTCGGTGAGGGTGGTGGAGACGACGTACTTCGGCATCACCTTGTAGCCGGCGAAGTCCGCCATGTCGGGCCACACGGGGCTGAACGCCTCGTAGCTGGTCCGGCCCAGCAGCATCGCGGTGGCCTCGGTCTGCTCCCGGCCCTTGATCTCGAAGGCCTCGGGGAGGAACTCGACGTCCTTGAAGGTCCATCCGGCGTTCCGGTAACCGGGCTCGCCGCCCGGGGCCTCCACGACGCCGTCGAGCGAGATGAATGCGGTGCTGATCAGGGTGCGCATCTGAGGTCCTCGGGGTCTCGTGTCCGGTTCGGTCATGATCTCTGACCGTGGTTCGCGGCGAAACTCATCGGCGTCCGTCGGTGTCCGGTGCCCATCCGGCGATCTCACCGCTGCGGGCCGCCGCCAGCGAGGCGACCGTCAGGGTCGCCGACCAGGTGAGGAAGTGGATCGACGGCGGGTAGCTCGCGAGGGTGTAGCCGTCTCCGGTCAGGGCGGCGACGGAGAGGGCCGCCACCGGCAGCCCGGCGGTGAGGGCTGCCAGCAGGCCGCGCAGCGGGGCGCTGGTGAGCAGTCGGCGGGGTGCGAGCGCCAGGGCGAGTCCGGTGGCCGTGCCGACGGTGACGCCCGCCGCCATGAAGCCCAGCACGGCGAGCCCGCCCGCCGACGTCAGCGTCCGCGCGGTGCCGTCGTGGCCGCCGGTCAGGAAGACGAACGCCGCCACCAGGCACAGGGTGCCGACGATCCCCGCGGGCCAGGCACCGATCGTCACGCCGAGGCGCGCTCCCCGCCGGATCACCGCTCGCACTCTCACGCGGTCAGCCTCGCAGCTTGACCGGCGGGCGTCCAGGACCGTCTGACCCGCCGCAACTCACGGGTAGGGGGACGGAGTTCGTCAAAACCCCGGCCCTGTGCCCGTATCCGCGTCCCGGGTGGTGTGCGGGAGCGGGCCCGCGCGGTCGAGCAGGCCCGTGCGGGCCGCGAGCGCCGCCGCCTCCAGGCGGGAGCCGACGCCCAGTTTCATCAGGACCCGCTGGACGTGCGTACGGGCCGTGGACGGGGCGATGCCCATACCGGCGGCGATCAGGCGGGTGTCCTCGCCGTCCGCGACCCGGACCAGGACCTCCACCTCGCGGGGCGTGAGCATCTGGAGGAGCCGCTGGCCCTCGTCGTCCGGCTGGGCCGCCGGGTTCAGCAGTTCGCTGAACGCGCCCTGCAGCAGCGCCGGCGCCACCGCCGCCTCACCCGCCCGCGCCTTCATGATCGCCCGCTCCACGCCCTCTATGCGCTCGTCGTGGCGTACATAGCCGGAGGCGCCCGCGGCGAAGGCCGCCGCGATGCCCCGGGGGCTCGGTACCGGACCGAGGACCAGCACCGCCACCTGCGGCCGCTCCCGCTTGATGCGGACCACCGGGTCGAAGATGCCCGGCTCGGCCGGGACCGCCGTGCCCAGCAGGCACACCTCCGGGGCGCGGGTGATCACCAGTTCGGCCGCGCCCGCGGCGGGTGCCGCCGCGGCCAGCACCCGGTGCCCGCGCAGTTTGAGCGCCGAGGCCAGTGCCTCGGCGAGCAGTCGGTGGTCGTCGACCACCATCAGCCGCACTCCCAACGAGCAACCCCCCAGTCCCCCCATGGATGCCCATTCGGGCTCACACGGACTCACACGGACCAACAAAGGGTGCCCCCCGGCACCCTGTCCTTCATGCCCCCGGAAGCTACACGCTTGTTCGACGTTGCGCTCCCCCTACCGGTGAGAAGTGCCCGGATCGCCGAAATTCCTCACATTCGAGGGCGATGGGCGGTAAGTGAACGGCCCCGCCCCTGAGCAGGGACGGGGCCGTCACGGCGATAAAGACGATCAGCTGCCCGCGCCGTACGCGACCGCGAGGTACTGCGGGTCGCCGCTCGAGAGCGAGCCGTCGTCGGCGTACACCTCGGACATGAACAGGCGCCCCTGGGAGAACAGGACCTCGGAGTACTCCGGGGACATGCTGGTCTCCAGGTCGTGCACCGCCTCCGTGGCCGGGTTCTCCAGCAGCTTGGTCTCCTTGAAGGAGCCTCCGGCGATGCTGACGACCTGGCCGCCCTTGTCGTACGGCGGCCGCTTGTAGGCGATCAGGTTGCTGCCGTCCATGCGCAGCGGGTAGATCGTGTAGCCGTCACCGGCGTCCGCGCGCTGGCCCGTCTGCTTGCCGGTGGCCAGGTCGAAGGCGACGACCTCGTTGGTCCGGCTGTATTCGCCGGTGCCGTCGTGCTCCTCGGTCGGGACGTAGATCCGGTCGTTGCCGACGGCCAGGCCCGTGCAGGCCTCGATCCTGGTGATGCCCTCGCAGTCGGCCGCGTACTGGTCGCCCGGGACCGAGATCCGGGTGCGCAGCTTGCCGGTCTTGTTGTCGATGGAGAAGAAGTCCGAGATGCCGCTGCCGTCACCGGCGCTGTCGCCGACGTCGGCGGCCACCACCAGGGGGTCGCTGGACACGACGGACGCGTAGTCGATGCCCGTGGCCAGCTTGTACTCGGAGATCACCTTGCCGGACACCGGGTCGATGGTCTGGATGTGCAGCTCGGGGTTGTCGTACGCGCCGCACTTGCGCACGGCCACCAGCTTCGGGCCGCCGCCGTAGCCGGCGTCGTAGCAGGTGTCGGCCGGCTTCGGCGACCACAGCACCTTGCCGGAGTCGATGTCGAAGGCGGCGCCGCCGTTGGTGCTGCCGAGGGCCACCGTGTTCGCGCTGACCGTCACGTTATTGAAACTGATCGGGTAATCACCGGAGTTGACGGTCTTCTTCCACAGCTGCTTGCCCGCGACGAGGTCGATCGCCGCGACCTGGTCGCAGGAGGCCGTTTCGGCGGCGCTCGCCTGGAAGGTGACCGCCGTGCGGTAGTCGTCGGTGGCGAACCTGCTGGCCTCGCACACCGGGCCGGGCAGCGGCACCGACCAGAGCTTGGTGCCCTTGTCCAGGTCGTAGCCGGTGATCTCGCTGACGCCCGTCTTCACGTACGCCTTGTCGGTCAGCCAGGAGCCCTTGACGCCGACGCTGTCGTCCTTCTTGATCACGGGCATCGGGATCTTGAACAGGACGTCCGAGGCGGGGTCGGCCGGCACCTTCTCCTTGCCGCCGGCGGACGTGCCGCCGGTGCCTCCCGTGCCGCCGGTGTCGCCCCCGCCGCCGGTCGGGCCCGCGGGACCCGCCTCTTCCTTCTTCCCGCCGTCGCTCGACTTCGCGTACCAGACGCCGCCGCCGATGATCAGCGCGATCGCGACGACCGCCCCGACGATGATCGCCACCTGCGCGTTGAACTTCTTGCCGGCCCCCGGTCCCTGGCCGGGGCCGCCGGCCTGCGGGTGCATGGGCATGGTGGGCTGCCCCGGGTAGCCGTAACCCGCCGGAGCGGTCGGATACCCGGGCTGCCCCGGCTGCCCCGGGTAGCCGTACCCGGGCTGCTGGCCGTACGGGGGCGTGGGCTGCCCGTAGGGGCCCGGCTGCTGGGGCTGACCGTACGCGGAGGGAGCGGGCGTGCCCGGCTGGGCCGGGTAGCCGTAACCGGCGGCGGCGGCCGGGGGCGCCGGCTGTCCGGGCGCCTGCGGGTAGCCGTATCCGGGCTGGGGCTGCTGCGGGGGCCCGGACGGGGCCGGGGGCGGAGGCGTCTGCGGCGGCTGGGGCGCCTGGGAGTGCTGAGCCGCCTGGGCCGGAGCCTGGGGCGGCTGGGGCTCCTGGGGTGCCTGGGCCGGCCGGGGTGCCTGCGGGTAGCCGTAGCCCGGCTCCGGAGCCTTCGTCAGGTCGGGGGCGGGAGGCTGCGGCGCGGCGTCCTGAGGAGCCGCGTCCTTGGGCACGGCGTCCTGCGGCGGCGTGTCCTGCGGCGGCTGGGGCGGGCCGAAGCCGCCCTGCTGCGGCTGCTGCGGGGGCTGGTTCGGCGGCGGGGGCGGCGGCTGGGTCATGGTGTGGATACCTCGGAAGAACGCTCGGAAAAGCTCGGGCGGACGGGCGGGGACGTCGACGGGGCGGGGAAGGCGGTGGGTCGCCTCACTTGCCGTAGGCGAGCATCAGCTTCTCCTTCGTCTCGTCGTTGCCCGTCAGCCGGGTGGAGGAGAGGTAGAGGCGCCCGTCGACCCAGGCGAGGTCGCGCGAGTAGAAGCTGTCCTCGATCTCGGCGGTGCTCTGGGGCAGTTGCATCAGCGTCGTCGGCGTGTGGGCGGACCCGGCCGTCGGGATGCCCACCACCCGGCCGGCCGCGTCGTACGACGGCTCGACGTACGCGACGAGGTTGCCGCCCTCGACCTTCACCGGCAGCATCGCCTCGTCGGTCGGGGACTTCACGCGCCACTTCTCCTTGCCGGTGGAGAGGTCGATCGCCACGATCTCGTTGGGGCCGCTCTTCGACTCAGTCGGCAGGTAGAGCGTGTTCGCGTCGGAGGCCGTGCCCGTGCAGCCCGTCAGGTTGCGCTGGAGGAAACCGGAGTCGCACTCGGGCGCGAAGTCCTCGTCGAAGCCGACCTGCGAGCGGTAGGAGCCGTCCGGCTTGAACGTCGCGATGTTCCAGGTGTTCTTGTCCTCGTTGGTGCTGTAGACCACCAGCGGGTCGACGGAGTACGTCTTCGCGACGGACCAGCCCTTGTCGAACTTCTGGGTCCACCTGACCTTGCCGGTCGCCGGGTCCAGCTCCTGGATCTCGTCGTGCTCGTTGGTCTCGGTCGCGTCGCAGGACGCCACCGCGATCAGCCGGGTGCCGCCGGCGAACGCCGTCGGGAAGCAGGCGTCGCCGTACTTCTGCTTGTCGTACAGCTTCTTGCCGGTGCGGACGTCGTAGGCCGTGCCGGACTGCGAGCGGCCCACCATCAGGGTGTTGCCGGCCAGCGACAGCTCGATGCTGATGGCGCTGTCGAACAGCGCGCCGTCCGCGACGACGCCCGTCCAGCCCTTGGCGCCGGTACCGAGGTCGATCTGCTGGAGCTGGTTGCACTTGGCGCGGTCGCTGGTGCCGCTCATGTACGCCACGACGACCTTGTCGTCCGCCGTCTTCTGCGGGGTGACCGCGCAGATCTTCTGCGGCAGGGCGATGGTGTCCCAGGTGGGCTTGCCGTCACCGACGTTGTACGCGACGACCTCCTTGTACGCCGCCTTCACGGCCGCCTTGGAGGTGATCCACATGCCGGGGGCGTCGGCGCCGGAGGCGGGCGCGTCGGGCGCCTCCTTGTACCAGAGCACCTTCGCCTCGCCGGCCTTGCGGTCCGCGTTGAAGTCCTCGTTGTCCTCGCCGCCGTCGCCGCTGCCGTCACCGGGGTTGACCGGTGCGCCGCTCGACGTGGCCTTGCCGTCGTCGCTCGGCCCGGCGACCGGCTTCTTGCCGCCTTCGTCGTCGTCGTTCGTGACCGCGAACACCGTCCCGCCGATCACCAGCAGCGCCGCCACCGCGGCCCCCACCACCAGCGCGGGCCGCCCCTTGAAGGGATTGCGCCCACCGGGCGGCGTACCGGGCGCGCCGGGTGCGCCGGGGAACTGGGGCGGCTGCGGATAGCCGTAGCCCGGCTGCTGGCCGTAGGGACCGCTCGGCTGACCGTACGGCCCCGGCTGGGCGTAGGGACCGGGCTGGCCGGGCTGCCCGTAGGGGCCCGGCTGCGGCGGCTGACCGTACGGGCCGGGCTGCTGCGGCTGTTGCTGCGGATAGCCGTAACCCGGCTGCGGCGGCTGGGCGGGCGGGCCCTGGGGCGGCTGCGGCGGCATCTGGGGCGCGCCGAAGCCACCCTGCGGTGCCTGCGGCGGCTGCGGTGCCTGAGGCGGCTGTGGCGCCTGTGGCTGGTCCTGCGGTGCTCCGAAACCACCCTGCTGCGGCGGCTGATTGGGCGGCTGAGCCATCAGCGTGTTCCCCCTATGTCACTGGTTTTTAGCCACGCCCCCAGGTCAGTGACCCGCCCGGAGCCGTCTTCAGAGAGTTCTCAGACGGCTCTTTCTATCACCCGCGTCGAACGGCTCCCGGGGCCGATCCACCCCTGTTCCCAAGGGAGGACCGGCCCGTGATGCCGTCGTTATGCGCCTTCACGCACCCTTCACGCGTCCTCGGCGAGTTCCAGCCACCGCAGCTCCAGCTCCTCGCGCTCGCCCGCCAATCCCCGCAGCTCGGTGTCGAGTTCGGCGACCTTCTCGAAGTCGGTGGCGTTGTCCGCGATACGGGCGTGCAGCTTGGCCTCCTTCTCGGAGACCTTGTCCAACTGCCGCTCGATCTTCTGGAGTTCCTTCTTGGCGGCGCGCTGGTCGGCGGCGCTCTTCTCGGCCACCGGCTTCGCGACGGCCGCCGGAGCCGAGGCGGCCGCGGCCTCCTCCATGCGCTGCCGGCGCTCGATGTACTCGTCGATGCCGCGCGGGAGCATCCGCAGGGCGGCGTCGCCGAGGAGGGCGAAGACCCGGTCCGTGGTCCGCTCGACGAAGAAGCGGTCGTGGGAGATGACGATCATCGAGCCCGGCCAGCCGTCGAGGAGGTCCTCGAGCTGGGTGAGGGTCTCGATGTCGAGGTCGTTGGTGGGCTCGTCGAGGAAGAGGACGTTGGGCTCGTCCATGAGCAGGCGCAGGATCTGGAGGCGGCGGCGCTCACCGCCCGACAGGTCCCCGACCGGCGTCCACTGCTTGTCCTTGTTGAAGCCGAACGTCTCGCAGAGCTGCCCGGCGGTCATCTCGCGCCCCTTGCCGAGGTCGACGCGCTCGCGCACCTGCTGGACGGCCTCCAGGACCCGCAGCCCGGGGTCGAGCTCACCGACCTCCTGCGAGAGATAGGCGAGCTTGACGGTCCTGCCGACGACGACCCGGCCGGCCACCGGCTGCACCTCGCCCTCGGTCCGGGCGGCCTCGGCCAGGGCCCGCAGCAGCGAGGTCTTGCCGGCGCCGTTGACCCCGACGAGGCCGATGCGGTCACCGGGGCCGAGGTGCCAGGTGATGTGCTTGAGCAGCACCTTGGGACCGGCCTGGACGGTGACGTCCTCGAGGTCGAAGACCGTCCTGCCGAGGCGCGAGGAGGCGAACTTCATCAGCTCGCTGCTGTCGCGGGGCGGCGGCACGTCCTTGATGAGTTCGTTGGCGGCCTCGACCCGGAACCGCGGCTTGGACGTCCGCGCGGGGGCGCCGCGGCGCAGCCAGGCCAGCTCCTTGCGGACCAGGTTCTGCCGCTTGACCTCCTCGGTCGCGGCGATGCGCTCGCGCTCCGCGCGCGCGAAGACGTAGTCGGAGTAGCCGCCCTCGTACTCGTGGACGTCACCGCGCTGCACGTCCCACATGCGGGTGCAGACCTGGTCCAGGAACCAGCGGTCGTGGGTGACGCAGACGAGCGCGGAGCGGCGCTCGCGCAGGTGCCGGGCCAGCCAGGAGATGCCCTCGACGTCGAGGTGGTTGGTCGGCTCGTCCAGGACGATCAGGTCCTGTTCCTCGATCAGCAGCTTGGCGAGCGCGATCCGGCGGCGCTCACCACCGGAGAGCGGACCGATGACGGTGTCCAGGCCCTGTGGGAACCCGGGCAGGTCGAGCCCGCCGAAGAGCCCCGTGAGCACGTCCCTGACCTTGGCGTTGCCGGCCCACTCGTGGTCGGCCATGTCCCGGATGACCTCGTGCCGGACGGTGGCGGCCGAGTCGAGCGAGTCGTGCTGCGTGAGTACGCCGAGGCGGACCCCGCCGGAGTGCGTGACCCGGCCGGAGTCCGCGTCCTCCAGTTTGGCGAGCATGCGGATCAGCGTGGTCTTCCCGTCGCCGTTGCGGCCGACGACGCCGATCCGGTCCCCTTCGGACACGCCGAGCGAGATGCCGTCGAGGAGGGTACGGGTCCCGTACACCTTGCTGACGTTCTCGACATTGACCAGATTGACGGCCATTTCTCTCCTGCCACGGGGGATGCTCGACCCTCCAGGGTAGTCGCGCGGCGAACACCCTCGGATGCCCGGCTTGTTTCACGGTCCCGCACGGCGGTGAGGGCGGACGCGGCCTCCCGCAGAGCGCGCGATCGTCGTGCGCGCCGTCCACGCACGGCGCGTGCGCGAGCCGCTCACACCCCCGGACACCGGCGTACGGACACCCCCGGACACCGGCGTACGGACACCGCCGCCCAACGGGCGACGAACGGTTGCGCGCGCCGGGCGGACACCACCGCGCGCACGCCGGGCCTGGCTGGTCGCGCCGGACGGGCCGTGCTGGTCGGGCTCGTCGGGCTCGTCGGGCTCGTCCAGCCGGACGGGCCGGACGGGATCGTCATTCCGGCTCGGAGACCTCCGGATGGTTCTCCTCGTAGCGCCACATCGCTCGCACGAGGGCGGAATCCGGCCAGCCGTCCACGTCGAGGGGCCGCAGAGCGCGCTCGGCGGCCACACAGCGCGGGTCGTCGCGCCGCGCGAGCCCGTAGGCGGCGTGCACCCGGGTGTCCCGCAGCTCGTCGTCGAGGAGTGCGGCGAGCACCTCGGTGACGCCGGGCGCCTCCGCGGAGCAGTGCGCCAGCCGGTGGGCCGCCCGCTCCCGCACCCGGCTGTCGGGATCACGCGCCAGCGCGTACAGGACGTCGAGTTTCTCGCGCGGCACGCGCACACCCGCGGCTTCCGGTCGCAGGGTGTCGGGCACCTCCAGGCGGACGCGCGGGTCGGGATGCCCGGCGTACGCCAGACCGACGGACTCGACGATCTCCCCGTCCCCGTCCGAGTCGCCCTCCTCGCTCAGCCCGGACAGCACCAGGGCGAGCACCTCCGGGTCCCGTTCCTCCAGCGCCCACGGCAGGTACACCTCGGGCGCGGGCTTGTCGACCACGGCCGCCGGCGACGGGACCGGGCCGGCGAACCCGATGACGAGGCACCGCAGCACGTCCGCCGCGAAGAGGCGGCACAGCCGGTCGGGGTGACCGCTCAGCGCCTCGGCGGCGGCCCACGTCTCCTCGTCACGCCGGGTGGCCAGGAGGACGACGGAGTCGGACCAGACGTTGTGGTCCCGGTCCGGTCGGGTGAGCGCCCGCGCGAGCAGCTCGTCGAACGACGTACGGATCCGGAAGCGCTCCTCCAGCACGGTGAGGACGCCCAGGTGCCCGTCCCACAGGGTCTGCCCGCCGAGCGAGTGACGCTCGTGCCGCGAGGACCAGGAATCGACCCGTACCGTGCCCCGCTCGACCGGCCCGGCCGCTCCGGTCCTGCGCCGCAGCTCGGTCTCGAGGTCCGCCCCGGCCCAGTACCTCGCGCGTGCCAGCAGGCCGGCCCGCGCGTCGGCGTCGAGGCGTACGAGTTCGGGGAGCAGCCTGACGGCCATCCAGGAGCAGCCGCCGTCCACCGCCCGGGTCAGCGCGCTGTCGCCGCCGGGCAGCCCGGGATCCCCTCCCGGCGCCCCGCCCGTCGAGCGCAGCGGGTCGGCGCCGGCCCTGATCAGCTCCTCGGCGACCGGTTCGTCGTAGGCCGCCACGGCCACGCAGAGCAGGGGGACGCCGTCGGCCGGATCGCGGGCGTTCGGGTCCTCCCCGCCGTCCAGCAGTTCACGGACGGCGTCGGAGTCTCTCCGTCGAACCGCCGCCACCAGCTCCGCCGACCCCATGCGCACGCCCCTCCGCCCCGGCCCGGTCTCCTGGTGGAGCCCGGCCGGGGGAGCCTAGAGGGCGGGGGCCGCTCGGAGCAGCCGGATTACGGCCGGGACGGGCGGTCTACGACGAGGACGGCCGCGTCACGGGCGGTCCCCGACGACCGTCGCGCCCGGCGCCGGTCCCGCCGCCACCCGCACGCTCCGGCAGGTGCCGGAGGTGCGCAGCGCCTCCGCGATCTTCTCCGCGGCGGCGGTGTCGCGGGCGAGGAAGGCGGTGGTCGGGCCCGAGCCCGAGACGAGCGTGGCGAGGGCGCCGGCCGCGCGGCCCGCGGCGAGGGTGTCGGCGAGTTCGGGGAAGAGCGACAGCGCGGCCGGCTGCAGGTCGTTGGAGACGGTGGCCGCGAGGGCGTCGGGGTCCCCTTCGGCCAGGGCGTCGAGGAGGCGCCGGGAGGCCACCGGTTCGGGGATGTCCCGGCCCTGCGCCAGCCGGTCGAACTCGCGGAACACCGACGGTGTCGACAGCCCCCGTCCGGCCATCGCGAACACCCAGTGGAACGTGCCGCCGACCTCCAGGGCCGCCAGCTTCTCGCCACGCCCGGTGCCGAGGGCCGCCCCGCCGACCAGGCTGAACGGCACATCGCTGCCCAACTCGGCGCAGATCTCCAGGAGTTCGTCACGGGTGGCGCCGGTACCCCACAGCGCGTCGCAGGCCAGCAGCGCGCCCGCGCCGTCCGCGCTGCCGCCCGCCATGCCCCCGGCGACGGGAATGTCCTTGGTGATGTGGACGTGCACGTCGGGCGTACGGCCGTACCGCTCGGCCAGCGCGATCGCGGCCCGCGCCGCCAGGTTCGTACGGTCCAGGGGTACCTGGCCGGCGTCCGGGCCCTCGCAGGTGACGCGAAGCCGGTCGGCCGCGGTCACCGTGACCTCGTCGTACAGGCCGACCGCGAGGAAGACGTTCGCCAGGTCGTGGAAGCCGTCCGCGCGGGCGGCGCCCACCGCGAGCTGCACGTTGACCTTGGCGGGCACCCGTACGGTGACGCTCACTCGGAGTCCTTCCGCCGGGGGGTGCCGAGGGACGCACGGGACGCGGCGGGTGTCTCCCGGTCGGGCGCGGCCTCGGCGATACGGGCGAACTCCTCGACCGTGAGGGCCTCGCCGCGCGCCTGCGGCGAGACGCCGGCCGCCACGAGGGCCTCCTCCGCCCGCGCCGGGGAGCCCGCCCATCCGGCAAGCGCGGCCCGCAGGGTCTTGCGGCGCTGGGCGAACGCCGCGTCGACGACCGCGAACACCTCGCGCCGTGAGGCCGTGGTCCTGATCGGCTCGGTCCGCCGCACCAGCGACACCAGCCCGCTGTCCACGTTCGGAGCGGGCCAGAACACCTTGCGCCCGATGGCGCCGGCCCGCTTGACCTCGGCGTACCAGTTGGCCTTGACCGACGGCACGCCGTACACCTTCGAGCCCGGCCCGGCGGSGAGCCGGTCGGCGACTTCGGACTGGACCATGACGAGGGTGCGCTCGATGGTCGGGAAGGTCTCCAGCATGTGCAGCAGCACCGGCACGGCCACGTTGTACGGGAGGTTCGCGACCAGCGCGGTCGGGGCGGGGCCGGGCAGCTCGGTCACCTGCATCGCGTCGGAGTGCACCAGCGCGAAGCGCTCCGCGCGTTCCGGCATGCGCGCCGCGATCGTGGCGGGCAGCGCGCCGGCCAGGACGTCGTCGATCTCGACGGCCGTGACCCGGTCGGCGGTCTCCAGCAGCGCCAGGGTGAGGGAGCCGAGCCCCGGGCCGACCTCGACGACCACGTCGTCGGGCCGGACCTCCGCGGTGCGGACGATACGGCGGACCGTGTTCGCGTCGATCACGAAGTTCTGGCCGCGCTGTTTGGTGGGACGCACGCCGAGGACCGCCGCCAGCTCACGGATGTCGGCGGGGCCCAGGAGGGCGTCGGGGGCGGGGCTGGTACTCACGGGACAAGGGTACGGGGGCGCACGGACACCGTCCGCCGCCGCACCTCTCACCCGTGCAGCCGGGTCCCGCAGTGCGGCCACGGACTCGCCCCGCGCCGCACGTACAGCTTCTTCGCGCGAAGCGTCTGTTCGGCCGCCGGCGCGTCCTGGGGCCGCCCGCTGCCGCCGAGGCTCTGCCAGGTGCGGGTGTCGAACTGGTACAGCCCGCCGTACGTGCCCGAGGGGTCGACCGCGTTCGGCCGGCCGCCCGACTCGCAGACCGCGAGGCCCTGCCAGTCCAGACCGTCGGCGCCCCGCACGGAGGCCGGCAGCGGCTTCGTCCCGACCTTCACCACCTGGTCGCGCGGCTCGCGCACGATCTCGTCGCGGATCCGCCGCGGAGTCTGCCGGACGCCGTTCACAGTGCGCAGCGAGTAGGTGATCCGGCGCAGGCCGGGCTGTCCGGCCCGCTCCACCACCTCCGTGCCCTTGAACAGCGAGGAGTCGTCGGCGCGGCGCACGTCGTAGGGGATCGCCTCCTCCCGCACCTCCTTGGTGCCGGTGATCCGCAGCACGGTGACCGTCTGGCCGTCGCGCGGGAAGCTGCCGGGCGCGACGGACGTGGTGTCCTGGCCGCGCAGGGTGATCCCGGCCGCCGCCACCGCCTCGCGCACGGTCGCCGCGTTGGTGCGGATGGTGCGGGCCCTGCCGTCGGCCATGACCGTGACCGAGCGCTCGGTGCGTACGTCCAGCGCGAGCCCCGCGCGGCCGATCGGCTGGGAGCGCGGGACGGACATGTAGGCGCCCTCCGCGCGCACCCCGAGCTGCTGCAGCGCCTCCTGCACGGTGTGCGCCGTCGTCCACACCTCGTGCCGGTGTCCGTCCAGGGTGAGCCGGACGGGCCGCCCGTAGTGCACGGCGATCTCGTCACCGCTGGTGAGGGCGGTGTCGGGGCCGGGCGCCACCACGTCGTGCGCGCCGACCCGCACGCCTTCCTCCGCCAGGAGTTCGCTCACGTCGTCGGCGAAGGTGTGCAGCGTGCGCGGCTTGCCGTCGACGGTCAGCTCGACCGCCTTGTCCTCGGCGACGAAGGCCGTGGTGCCGCCGGCCAGGAAGGCGACGACGAGTGCCTGCGGGACCAGTCGGCGGATCGTGGACTCCGGACGCTCGGCGGAGCGCATCCGGCGCCGGCGCGCGGCCCGCCCCGCGTCCTGCCCCACGCCCTGTCCCACGCCCTGGCGCGGCAGCGGCGACAGCCGGGGCGGCTGGGTCGGCGGAGCCTGCCGGGGCGGCAGCGGTCCGCAGAGCTGGACCGTCTCGGCGTACGGGGCGGCCCCGATGGACTCGCCCGGCTCGGCGTACGGGGCGGCCCCGGTGTGCTGGACCTGCCCGGCGAACCCGACCGGGTCGGGGAACGGGACCGGGTCGGGGAACGGGACCGGGTCGGGGAGCTGGAGCGTCTCGGGGGGCGGGGGCGGTGCTTCGTAGGTCTCGTACGCGGGCCGGTACGTGTCGTCGTACGTGCCGGGCGCCGCGTACACGCCGTACGCGATCGTCTCGGCGTTGTGCAGGTCGACGTACGAGCCGCCACCGGCGTACGGCTCGTACTCGGAATACTGCGAGTTGCTCACGCCGACACTCCAGGGGAGGGGTCCGGATCGGGCCCCCAGAACCTAGCGGAGCGACGGTCACTCTCCAAAGTGGCGCGGCTACCGAGAGTTGTGTTCGACGGGTGGCGGATGCGCTCAGTAGTCGAACGCGCGTGCGGTGTTTTTGGCGAGGGCGGTGGCCAGGGTGTCCTCGTCGATGCCCCGTACGGCGGCCATGGCGCGCACCGTGACCGGAATCAGATACGGGGCGTTGGGCCGTCCGCGGTAGGGCGCCGGGGTCAGGAAGGGGGCGTCGGTCTCCACCAGGAGCAGCTCCAGCGGGGCCACCGCGACGGCGTCCCGGAGGTTCTGGGCGTTCTTGAAGGTGACGTTGCCGGCGAAGGACATGAAGTATCCGGCGCGGGCGCAGATCTCGGCCATCTCGGCGTCACCGGAGTAGCAGTGGAAGACGGTGCGCTCGGGGGCGCCCTCCTCCTTCAGGACGCGCAGGACGTCGGCGTGGGCGTCCCGGTCGTGGATGACCAGGGCCTTGCCGTGCCGCTTGGCCATCTCGATGTGGGCGCGGAAGGAGCTCTCCTGCGCTTCCTTGCCCTCGGGGCCGGTGCGGAAGTGGTCGAGTCCGGTCTCGCCGACGCCCTTGACGTGCGCGAGCGCGGCCAGGCGGTCGATCTCGGCGAGCGCCTCGTCGAGCGCCTGCGCGCCGCCCGGCGTCCGCGCGCCCTGGCGGGACCAGCCGTCGGGGTCGCCGTGCACGATGCGCGGCGCCTCGTTCGGGTGCAGGGCGACCGTGGCATGGACACTGTCGTGCGCCGCCGCCGTCTCGGCCGCCCATCGAGAGCCCCGCACGTCGCAGCCGACCTGGACCACCGTCGTCACGCCGACCGACGCGGCTTTCGCGAGGGCCTCCGGCACCGTGCCCGACTGCATGTCGAGGTGGGTGTGGGAGTCGGCGACCGGCACCCCGAGGGGGGCCGGCAGCGGCGGCGCGGCGTTCTTGTCGGCGTTCGAAGGCATGCCCCGATCCTACGGAAGGGGGCACACCTCCCCGGCGGCGATCGGCCCGCCCCCGGCTAGCCCGCCTTGCGGAACGGGTGCAGAAGGTCGGACAGGTGCCAGTGGTGGTGGTGCTGCGGCGCCTCGGACGGCGCGTCGGGCTGTGCGTCGGACGGCTCCCCGGCCGCCGGGACCGGCCCGGCCGGGGACGCCTTGTACTGCCGGGCCGCGCTGAGCACCGACGAGACCTGCCCGGCCCGCATGATGCGCACGACGTGCCCGTCGCAGTTCTGGCACACGGGGCGGCTCAGCGGCGACGGCACGACCCGCCCGTTCGCCACGTAGAGGACGAACTCGTGGCCGTCCGCGTCGGTGTGGTGCTCTATCTCGAAGGCCTGCTCCCAGCCGTGCCCGCAGCGCATGCAGGCGAAGGAGTACGACTCGTTGACGACGGCGCCGGCGCCGCCGCGGAGGCCGGTCTGCCCTGTGGTGTCACTCATGACCGCTCCTGGTGTCCGCTGGTGGGACCGCTCAAGTCCCGTCACCCAGTGGACGCCTCGCCCGGAGCGAATGCACTCGACCTGTGCACTGTTGAAGGCGATTTGGGCGTCCCTTGCCACAACGCCCGGCACCCTTTGCCGGCACATGGGGCGCACGCTCAGACGACATGCGCCCTGCTCAGAGGGGGTGTGAGCCCCTTCACGACACCCGGGCCACAACCGTCACAGGCCGGGCACCAACGGTCACGGATCCCGGGCGACCACCGTCACGGGCGGCGGAGCGGCTGCCGGCGGCCCGTCACAGGCCCCCCGCGTTCTTCGCCGCCACCACCGCGTCGAACACCTCGCGCTTCGGCAGCCCCGCCTCCGCCGCCACCGCCGCGATGGCCTCCTTACGGCGCTCGCCCGCCTCCTCGCGCACCCGCACCCGCCGCACCAGCTCCGCCGCGTCGAACTCCTCGGGTCCGCGCTCGGGCGCCCCGGTGACGACGACGGTGATCTCGCCCCGCACGCCCTCGGCCGCCCATTCCGCCAGCTCGCCGAGCGGGCCGCGCTTGACCTCTTCGTACGTCTTGGTCAGCTCGCGGCACACGGCGGCCCGCCGGTCCGCGCCGAACACCTCGGCCATCGCCGCCAGGGTGTCGTCGAGCCGGTGCGGGGCCTCGAAGTACACGAGGGTCCTGCGTTCCTCCGCGACCTCCCGCAGCCGGGACAGCCGCTCCCCCGCCTTCCTCGGCAGGAACCCCTCGAAGCAGAACCGGTCGACGGGCAGCCCCGACAGGGCCAGCGCGGTGAGCACCGCGGAGGGTCCGGGGACGGCGGTGACCCGGATGTCCTGCTCGACGGCCGCGGCGACCAGCCGGTACCCCGGGTCGGAGACCGACGGCATCCCGGCGTCGGTGACGAGCAGCACCCGCGCGCCGCCCACCAGATCCGCGACCAGATCGGGAGTACGGGCGGACTCGTTCCCCTCGAAGTAGGACACGACACGCCCCTTGGGCGTCACCCCCAGCGCCTGGGTCAGCCGCCGCAGCCGGCGCGTGTCCTCGGCGGCGATCACGTCGGCGCCGGTCAGCTCCTCGGCGAGACGGGGCGGGGCGTCGGAGACGTCACCGATGGGAGTACCGGCGAGAACGAGGATTCCGGGCGTAGCTGTCACGTTTCCATCCTCGCAGGGCGGGACCCCACTCGATCGACCAGGCCGGTTAGGGCCCATGCACGGGACTCACACAGACCTGTTCCCTACGATGGCGCGGTGACCAGTACCGCGTCCTCCATGGACTCCACGGACTACCGGCAGGGCCGGACGCCGCCAGACCAGCGGCCGTCCTGGCAGCAACGGCTGCGCCGTTTCGGATACACCGCGGAGCCCTCCGCCGACGTCCGGGAGCGGCTGGTGCCGCCGTTCGCGCAGCCCAGCCCGCGGTTGTGGCAGGCGCTCGGGCTTCCGCCCCTGTGGTCGGACCGGATCGCGCGCTGGTCGTCCTGGGGCGGTCCGCTGCTGGTGACACTGCTGGCGGGCGTGCTCCGGTTCTGGCACCTGGGCAGCCCCAAGGCGGTGATATTCGACGAGACGTACTACGCCAAGGACGCGTGGGCGGTCGTCCACCGCGGGTTCGAGGTCAACTGGGACAAGAACGCCAACGACGTCATCCTCTCCTCCGGCGGGCACGTCACGATCCCGACGGACGCGGCGTACGTCGTGCATCCGCCGGTCGGCAAGTACGTGATCGGGCTGGGCGAGCTGATCTTCGGGTTCGACCCGTTCGGCTGGCGGTTCATGACGGCGGTGCTCGGCACGCTCAGTGTCCTGCTGCTGTGCCGGATCGGCCGCCGGATCTTCCGCTCCACCTTCCTGGGCTGCCTGGCGGGCGCGCTGATGGCGGTCGACGGGCTCGCCTTCGTGATGAGCCGCACCTCGCTGCTCGACGGCGTGCTGATGTTCTTCGTGCTGGCGGCGTTCGGCTGCCTGGTGGTCGACCGGGACAGGGCCCGCGAGAAACTCGCCGCCGCGCTCCCCCTGGACGTGGACGGCCGCTGCCGCCCCGACCCGCACATCGCGGAGACCACCCGCCTGGGCCTGCGCCCCTGGCGCTGGGGCGCCGGTCTGATGCTCGGCCTGGCCATCGGCACCAAGTGGAACGGCCTGTACATCCTGGTCGCGTTCTGCCTGATGGCGGTGTTGTGGGACGTCGGCTCGCGCAAGGTGGCGGGCGCCCGCCACCCGTACCTGGCGGTGCTGAAGCGCGACACGGGCTTCGCGTTCCTGGCCACGGTCCCGGTCGCGCTGGTCACCTACCTGGTGTCGTGGACGGGCTGGATCCTGTCCGCCACCGACGGCAAGGGCGGCTACTACCGCAACTGGGCGGCCACCGACGGCAAGGGCGGCAACTGGACCTGGCTGTTCCCCGACTGGTGGCGCAGCCTGTGGCACTACGAGCACGAGGTCTACGAGTTCCACACCCACCTCACCTCGCCGCACACGTACCAGTCGAACCCGTGGAGCTGGCTCGTCCTCGGCCGCCCGGTCTCGTACTTCTACGAGTCCCCCGCGCCGGGCCAGGACGGCTGCCCGACGGACGCGGGCGAGAAGTGCGCGCGCGAGGTCCTGGCGATCGGCACGCCCCTGCTGTGGTGGGCGGCCTGCTTCGCGGTCCTCTACGTCCTGTGGCGCTGGCTCTTCCGCCGCGACTGGCGCGCCGGCGCGATCGTCTGCGGCATCGCGGCCGGCTACCTGCCGTGGTTCATGTACCAGGAACGCACGATCTTCCTCTTCTACGCGGTCGTCTTCCTGCCGTTCCTGTGCCTGGCGCTGGCGATGATGATCGGCGCGCTCGTCGGTCCCCCGGGCTCCAGCGACACCCGCCGCGTGGCGGGCGCCACCGGCGCGGGCGTCCTCGTCCTGCTCATCGCCTGGAACTTCATCTACTTCTGGCCCCTGTACACCGGCCAGGCCATCCCGATCGACGACTGGCGTTCACGTATGTGGCTGGATACGTGGGTCTAACGATTGCGGAAACTCTCGCCCCGCGCGCCACCCTTTCCGCTTACTGTGAGCCCGAGGGGAACTATCTGAACGCGTTCAGAAACGCCCGAGGGCGGCGACGGGGACAACGGGGAGGGCGTACATGCGCAAGGGGGCCAAAGCAGCGATAGTCGGCTCGGTCTTCGCGGTGATGGTGGGCGGGGCCGGATACGGGGCCTTCAACATCGTGAACGCGCTGAACGGCGGCGGGAGCGGGGCCGGCGGGCCGGGGGGCGGCGAGCCGGTGGCCGTGAAGACCGGGCCGCCGAGCGGGTCCGAGGTGAAGGACACGAGCGCCAGGTTCTTCGCGGCCTGGGAGAAGGGGCAGGCCGTGGCGGCCGCCGCTCTCACCAACAACGCGGCGAAGGCCGAGCCCCTGCTGACCTCGTACGGCCAGGCGGCGCACATCACCGCCGTGAAGATCACGCCGGGCGCGGCGGTCGGCGACAGCGTGCCGTTCAGCGTCCGGGCGACGGTGTCGTACGAGGGGAAGTCCAAGCCGCTCGCCTACAAGAGCGAGCTCAGGGTCGTCCGGGGAGTCACCACCGGCAAGGCGCTGGTGGACTGGGCGCCGTCGGTCGTCCACCCCGGGCTGAAGTCCATGGACGACACCCTGGTCACAGGCTCGTCCGCGGCGCCGTCGATCGAGGCCGTGGACCGTGACGGCAAGGTGCTCACGAAGGAGAAGTACCCCTCCCTGGGGCCGATCCTGGACCAGCTGCGCGCCAAGTACGGGGACAAGGCGGGCGGAACGGCCGGCGTCGAGCTGGCGATCAGACACGCCACCCCGGACACCGCCGACACCCCCCTGCTGACCCTCGCCGAGGGCAAGACGGGCAAGGTGCCCACCACCCTCAGCGCCGACGTGCAGGCGGCCGCCGAGAAGGCGGTGCAGAAGTACAACCAGTCGTCGGTGGTGGCGGTCAAGCCGAGCACCGGCGAGGTGCTGGCGGTCGCCAACAACCGGACGGACGGCTGGAACGCCGCGTTCCTGGGGGAGGTCGCGCCCGGCTCCACCATGAAGATCGTCAGCGCGGCCACCCTCATCGACAACGGCCTGACCACCGCGAACGGCCCCGCTCCCTGTCCGGACTCGGCCGTCTCCGAGAGCCAGACCTTCCACAACATCACCGACATGAAGCCGAACGAGAAGGCGACCCTCGCCGAGAGCTTCGCCCGCTCCTGCAACACGGCGTTCGTGAAGTTCGCGGACGAGGTGAAGGTCGACTCGCTGACGAACGAGGCCCGGGACCGGTTCGGGATCGGCCTCGACTGGCAGACCGGCATCCCGTCCTTCGACGGCTCCGTCCCGGCGGCCGGCGGCCCGGACACCGCGGCCGGCCTGATCGGCCAGGGCCAGGTCCAGATGAACCCGCTGAACATGGCGTCGGTCACGGCGACCGCGATGACGGGCACCTTCCGGCAGCCGGTGATCGTGCCGCTCAGCCTCGACGGCCGGGAACCGGCACGCGCGCGTGGACTGTCGTCGAGCACCGTGCAGCAACTGCGCTCCATGATGAACCGCACCGCGACCAGCGGCACCGCGGCCGAGGTGATGGCCGGGCTGAGCGGCCGGATCGGCGCGAAGACCGGTTCCGCCGAGGTCGACGGGCAGAACAGGTCCGACAGCTGGTTCACCGGCTACCGGGGCGATGTCGCGGCCGCCGCGATGACCCAGGACGGCGGCCACGGCGTCGACGCGTCCGGCCCGATCGTCGTGGACGTACTGCGGGCGGGCTGACGGCGGACGGTGGCTGACGTCACACGTGACGTCACCCTCACAGGACGGGACTCTAGGGTGGTAGTCGTCGTTGGGGTCAGTGAGGGCAACGAGGGCAGCGGGGCTGGGGGGAAGCCCCTGGGGATCCGGAGGATCTGGCAGTGGGCAAGAGAAGGCGTGTCGAAGAGCGGCGCAGGAAACGGCGGCCCGCCGTCGCCGGCGGCATGATCGCCGTCGTGGTCGGCGGGGCGGGCATCGGCGTCTACGCGCTGTACGGGGGCGGAGCGGCGGCCGACGAGGGTTCGGCCGCGGCGGCCAACGGCACGCAGGTGCCGCGGGTCAGGGCCGACGCGCCGTCGGCGACCGAGGCGAAGACCACGGCCGCCCGGTTCCTGACGGCCTGGCAGCAGGGCAAGGTGTCCGGGGCGGCCGCCGCCACGGACGACCCCGCGGCCGCCACCACCCTCCTCACCGGCTACACCAAGGACGCCCACATCACGGGCGCCACCTTCACCGCCGGCAAGGCCGCCGGCACCAAGGTGCCGTTCTCCGTCAAAGGCACGGTGAAGTACAAGGGCGTCAGCAAGCCGCTCACGTACGCCAGCGCCCTCACCGTCGTCCGCAACCCCCGGAACGGCAAGGCACAGGTCGACTGGCACGCGTCCGTCGTCCACCCGGACCTCCAGGACGGCGACACGCTCGTCACCGGCGAGTCGGGCACCCCGCCGGTCAAGGCCGTCGACAGCGCGGGCGGCGAACTGACCGCCGCCGAGTACCCCTCCCTGGAGCCGGTCCTGGACGGGCTGCGGGAGAAGTACGGCAAGAAGGCGGGCGGCAAGGCCGGCGTGGAGCTCCAGGTCGTCCGCGGCAAGGCGTCGAAGGCCAAGAAGGCCTCCGACAAGACCCTGCTGGAGCTCAGCAAGGGCACTCCGGGCACCGTGAAGACCACCCTGAGCCCGACCCTGCAGGCGGCCGCCGAGCAGCAGGTGGCGAAGACCGCGCGCTCGTCGGTGGTCGTGATGCGCCCCTCCACGGGCGAGATCCTCGCGGTGGCCAACGCGAGCCACGGCTTCAACACCGCGTTCAACGGCTCGCTCGCGCCCGGCTCCACGATGAAGGTCATCACCTCGTCGCTCCTCATCGAGAAGGACCTGGCGTCGGCGGACAAGGTGCACCCCTGCCCCAAGACGTTCACGTACGGCGGCTGGAAGTTCCACAACGACGACGACTTCAAGATCACCGGCGGCACCTTCAAGGCGAGCTTCGCGCGCTCCTGCAACACCGCCTTCATCAGCCAGGCGCCCGACCTCGACAACGACAGCCTGACCAAGCAGGCGCAGCAGGTCTTCGGCCTGTCGATGAACAACTGGGCGATCGGCGTGCCGTCCTTCGACGGCTCGGTGCCGGTGCAGTCGGCGGCCCAGATGGCGGCGTCGCTGATCGGTCAGGGCGGGGTCCGGATGAACCCGCTGAACATGGCGTCGGTCGCCTCCACCGTGAAGGCGGGCACCTTCCACCAGCCGTATCTGGTCGCCCCCTCCGTGGACGACCGCACGCTGGCGACCGCCTCGCGCACGATGTCGTCGTCCACGCTGTCGCAGCTGCGGGAGCTGATGAACTACACCGCCGCGGCCGGCACCGCCGCCGAGGCGATGTCCGGCCTGGGCCCCGACTACGGCGCCAAGACGGGCTCGGCCGAGGTCGACAACCAGGACAAGCCCAACGGCTGGTTCACCGCCTACCGCGGCGACCTGGCGGCCGCGGGCGTCGTCCAGGCGGGCGGCCACGGCGGCGACACGGCCGGACCCATCGTGGCGTCACTGCTGCGCCTGGGCAGCTGACACCCCGGCCGGAACACCGGCCGGAACACCACCCCGCGCACCCGTCGGCGCGCCCACCGGAACACCGTCCGCAGGGCGGGCCGGAACACGTCCGGCACGCCCGCCGGGCCGACCCGGCTAGTGCGTGACGGGCTGCTGCGCCGTCGCCATGTAGGTGCGGCGCAGGAACCGCAGCAGCGTCTTCGACTCGAACTGCACGACCGAGACGCCGTGCGGGGAATGGAACTCGACGACGGCCTGGACGCGCCCGCACGGCCACACCCGGACCTCGCCGGTGCCCGTCGGGGCGCGCAGCCCCTGTTCGAGGAGGGTGCGGGAGAACGTCCACTCGCGCCGGTCGGGCAGCCCCACGCGGACCGACCGGGGGTCCTCGGGGTCGTAGCGCAGGACGACGGGTACGGCAGTGCGTTCTTCCTCGGCCTGATCGGCGTCGGTGACGATGTGGGCTCGCGCGTACTGTTCGACTACAGGCATCGGCCGACCCTCTCACGCAGCGTGACCTGTGCGGAAGCTGTGCGTCCGCTCCCCTTCCAATGTCGCATATTTTGCGGATTGCGCTCCTCCGCGCAGGCGTATCTCACCTGTGCGATACACGGGTCCGGCATGGGCCACAGGGTTGCCGCACACCGAAGAGACAAGCCACTCGCTCTTGCGAATCGTTCGCATTAAGCCACTATCATCGTCGGGTGCACGTACCCGACGGATTCATCAACGCCCCGACCTCCGCCGTGACCGGAGTCGTCGCCGCCGGCGCCATCGCCGTGAGCCTGCGCGGCGCGCGACGCGAGCTGGACGACCGCACCGCGCCGCTGGCCGGTCTGGTGGCGGCGTTCATCTTCGCCGTGCAGATGCTGAACTTCCCCGTCGCGGCGGGGACCAGCGGCCACCTGCTCGGCGGCGCGCTCGCCGCGATACTCGTGGGCCCCTACACAGGGGTCCTGTGCGTGTCCGTGGTCCTGCTGATGCAGGGCATCCTCTTCGCCGACGGCGGCCTGACCGCGCTCGGCGTGAACATCACCGACATGGCCATCGTGACGACCGTCGTGGCGTACGCGGTCTTCCGCGGCCTGGTGAAGGTGCTGCCCCGCGGCCGCCGGTCCATCACGGTCGCGTCCTTCGTCGCCGCCGTGCTGTCCGTGCCCGCCGCCGCCGTCGCCTTCACCCTCGTCTACTGGATCGGCGGCACGACCGACGTGGCGATCGGCAAGGTGGCGACCGCGATGATCGGCGTGCACGTGCTGATCGGCATCGGCGAGGCCGTGATCACCGCGCTGACCGTGGGCGCCGTCGTCGCCGTCCGGCCGGATCTCGTCCACGGCGCGCGCGATCTGCGGCAGAAGCTCCAGCTGCGGGTGCACGGCGAACTCGTCGACGCGCCCGCGCCCGAGGAGGCGCGGGCCGGTGCGCGCACGCCCGTGGCGGCGCGCGCCTCACGGCGCACGCTGTGGGTGACGGGCCTGGTCACCTCCCTCGTCCTGGCCGGCTTCGTCAGCTTCTACGCCTCCTCGAACCCCGACGGCCTGGAGAAGGTCGCCGCCGACAAGGGCATCGACAAGAAGGCCGAGGAGCACGCCTCCGCCGACTCCCCGCTCGCCGACTACGGCGTCAAGGACGTGACGAACGCCCGTCTGTCCGGCGGCCTGGCGGGCGTGATCGGTGTCGGCACGACCGTCGTCGCGGGCAGCGCGGTGTTCTGGGCCGTGCGCAGGCGCCGGACGGGTGACGACGTGTCACCGACGGCCGTAGAGAACGTCTGACGGCATGGGCGCGGGACACTCACACCGGCTCTACCGGCACGGGCACTCGCCCGTGCACGGCCTGCCGCCGCACACCAAGCTCGCCGCCGTCTTCGCCTTCGTGGTGGTCGTGGTGTCGACGCCGCGGGAGGCCATGTGGGCGTTCGGCCTGTACGCGCTCCTGCTGGCCTTCGTCGCGCACCACGCGCGCGTGCCCGCCGGTTTCCTGCTCAAACGACTGCTGATCGAGGTGCCGTTCGTCGCGTTCGCGGTCCTGATGCCGTTCGTGGCGGAGGGCGAGCAGGTGGACGTCCTCGGGCTGTCGCTCAGCGTCAACGGCCTGTGGGGCGCCTGGAACGTCCTCGCGAAGGGCACCCTGGGCGTCGCCGCCTCCGTGCTGCTGGCGTCCACCACCGAGCTGCGTGAACTGCTCCTCGGCCTCCAGCGGCTGCGGCTGCCCCCGCTGCTCGTGCAGATCGCCTCCTTCATGATCCGCTACGGCGACGTCATCGCGGACGAGATGCGGCGCATGCGGATCGCCCGGGAGTCGCGCGGGTTCGAGGCGCGGGGCGTACGGCACTGGGGGGTGCTCGCGAAGTCGGCGGGCGCGCTGTTCATCCGCTCCTACGAACGCGGCGAACGCGTGCATCTGGCCATGATCAGCCGGGGGTACGCCGGTTCGATGCCGGTGATCGACGAGGTGACCGCGTCACGGGCGCAGTGGTCGTACGCGATGACCCTCCCGTTCGTCGCCCTCCTGGTCTGCGTGTTGGGATGGTCCCTGTGACTGACGCTGTGACGCCTTCCGTGACGCCCCCGCCCTCCCTGGAAGTGGCCGGCCTGGCCTTCGCCTACCCCGACGGCCACCAGGCCCTGTTCGGCGTGGACTTCTCCGTCGCGCGAGGCGAGCGGGTCGCGCTGCTCGGCCCCAACGGCGCCGGCAAGACGACCCTCGTACTGCATCTCAACGGCATCCTGACCGGCGGCGCGGGCACCGTGACGGTGGCCGGGCTGCCCGTCGGCAAGCAGCACATGGCCGAGATCCGCCGCAAGGTCGGCATCGTCTTCCAGGACCCGGACGACCAGTTGTTCATGCCGACGGTCCGTGAGGACGTCGCGTTCGGTCCGGCCGCCGCCGGGCTGAAGGGGGCCGCCCTGGAGGCGCGGGTCGACCACGCCCTCGAACAGGTCGGCATGGCGGAGTTCAAGAACCGCCCGCCGCACCACCTGTCCTTCGGCCAGCGCCGCCGGGTGGCCGTCGCGACGGTGCTCGCGATGGAGCCGGAGATCCTCGTCCTGGACGAGCCGTCCTCCAACCTCGACCCCGCCTCGCGCCGCGAACTGGCCGACATCCTCAGGTCGTTGGACGTCACCGCGCTCATGGTCACGCACGACCTGCCGTACGCCCTGGAGCTGTGCCCGCGCGCGCTGATCCTGAGCGAGGGCGTGATCGCCGCGGACGGCCGGACCGGCGATCTGCTCGCCGACGACACCCTCATGCGCGCCCATCGCCTGGAGTTGCCCTTCGGGTTCGACCCGCGCTCCGCAACAATGGGCGCGTGACGAACGAGGCACCACCCGCCGACGGCACGCTGCTCCTCGACGAGCAGCTGTGCTTCGCGCTGTACGCGGCCCAGCGGGCGGTGACGGCCGCCTACCGGCCCCTGCTGGACGAACTGGGGCTCACCTACCCCCAGTACCTCGTGCTGCTGGTCCTGTGGGAGCGCGGTGAGACGACCGTCAAGGATCTGGCGTCGGCCCTGCGCCTCGACTACGGCACGATGTCGCCGCTGCTGAAGCGGCTGGAGGCGGCGGGGCTGGTACGCCGGGAGCGCTCGGCGCGGGACGAGCGCTCGGTGCTCGTCGCGTGCACCGGGCGCGGTGAGGAACTCAAGGGGCGCGCGGAACGCGTGCCCGCCACCCTGCTCGCGACGACGGGGCTCGGGACGGCGGAGGTCACCCGGTTGCGCGAGGAGCTGTGGGGGCTCGCGGAACGGGCACAGGGCGCGGCGGACCGCTCCCGCTAGCCGACGGAGCCCAGCCGGGCGGGTCTACGGGGGCCGACGGGAGCCGACGGGGTCCATCCGGGTCCGACGGGATCCATCCCGGTCCGGCGGACTCTCACGGCCGCCCCGCGACGGCCGCCCCGCGACGGCCGCCCCGCGACGGCGTCACGACTACCCCGCGACCGCCCGGTGGCCCACCCGGCGGCTGCCCGCTGACTCCGATGACTGCCCGGCGGCTGCCCGGCGCTGCCCGGTTCAGAAGTTACCCGCGGTTACGACCCCCTGGTAAGCGCGCGCCTACCTACCGGCCGGTACCTTGTGCACGATGTAATTGGGCAAGCTTATTGGGCAAGTTCCCGGGGGAGGTCCCGCCGTGACCGAAGGCAGCGCCGTCGACACCGTCAGCACCGTCGACACCCGTCCGACGAAGATCGCATACGTCGCCGAGGCAACCGCGCACGGCGGCCGCGACGGGTACGTGACCAGCCAGGACGGCCAGATCCAGCTGAAGGTGGCGATGCCGCCGGAGCTGGGCGGCGACGGCAACGGCACCAACCCGGAGCAGCTCTTCGCGGCCGGTTACAGCTCCTGCTTCCACAACGCGCTGATCCTCGTCGGCAACCGCGCGGGCTTCGACCTCACGGGGTCCACGGTGGCGGCGAAGGTCGGGATCGGCCCCAACAGGACCAAGGGCTACGGGCTCGCCGTCGCGCTCAGTGTGTCGCTCCCCGTGCTCGACCCGGAACTCGCCGGGAAGCTGGTGGACGCCGCACACCAGGTGTGCCCGTACTCGAACGCCACCCGCGGCAACATCGATGTAACGATCATTCTCGGCTAGCGAAACGAAGGAATCGCAGGCTCGACGGGGGTGTTCCCCAGGGAGTTGAAGGCGATCTTCGAGAGGGCGTGCGGGCGTGAACGTGAGCGGTGAGGTGGCCGAGGGCTTCGAGCCGGTCCGGGAGGCGTTCGTACGGAACTTCGAGGTGCTCGGTGACCGGGGCGCGGCGGTGGCCGTCTACCGGGACGGGCACCGGGTCGTCGACCTGTGGGGCGGCACTCGGGATGTGGACGGCGCGGCCGGCGGGGCGCCCTGGGAACAGGGCACCGCGCAGATCGTGCGGTCGGCGACCAAGGGCGTCGCCGCCGCCGCGCTCCTGCTGCTGCACCAGCGCGGGGAACTGGACCTCGACGCGCCCGTGGGGACGTACTGGCCGGAGTACAAGGCGGCGGGCAAGGAGCGGACGCTCGTCCGGCACCTGCTCGCGCACCGCGCGGGCGTCCCCGTGCTGGACCGGCCGCTGACACCCGCCGAGGCCGCCGACCCCGATCTCGGCGCGGCGGCGGTGGCGGCGCAGGCACCGGCCTGGGAGCCCGGGACGGACCACGGGTACCACGCGCAGACCTACAGCTGGCTGACCGGCGAGCTGGTGCGGCGGATCACCGGGCGGACCGTCGGCGAGTGGATCGCCGACGAGATCGCCGGGCCGGTGGGGGCCGACCTGTGGCTCGGGCTGCCGCGGGCGCAGCGTGCGCGGGTGGGGCGCGTGGGGCAGGTGGACGCGCCCGCGCAGAGCGGGGCGCTGAAGACCCGGCCCAAGCCGGCCGTCACCGCCGCCTACGCCGATCCCGCCTCCCTCACCCGCCGCGCCTTCGCCGCGATCACCCCGCTGCCCGACGAGAACGACTCCGCCTACCGGGCCGCGGCGCTCCCCGCCTCCAACGGCATCGCCACCGCCGACGGCCTGGCCCGCTTCTACGCGTCGCTGATCGGCGAGGTGGCGGGCGGGGTCCGGCTGCTACGGCCGGAGACGGTGGAACTGGCGCGCGGCGAGCAGTCCTCCGGCCCCGACCGGGTGCTCGTCGTGAACACCCGGTTCGGGCTCGGCCACATGCTGCACGGAGCCGCGTCCCCGTTGCTCTCCCCCACCTCGTTCGGCCACCCAGGCCGCGGGGGCGCGCTCGGCCTCGCCGACCCCGAGTCCGGCGTCGCCTTCGGCTATGTCACCAACGGGTTCCGGACGAGCGTGACGGCGGACCCGCGCGCGCAGGCACTGCTGCGAGCGCTGCGGACGGCCCTGACCGCCGAGCGCTGACGCACGGAGGCCTCGCACGCCTCACGGGCCTCGCACGTCTCACGGGCCTCGCATGTGTCACGCGCCTCGCGTGTCTCACACGTTGATCGAGTGGGACCTGCGGCCCGAGTCGTCGTCGATCTCCACGTGGGCCTTGGTCAGCAGCTGCATGGCGATCTCGTTGAGGGCGCGGGCGCCTGCGATCTCCTCGCCGACCCGGGGCTGGTTGACGTCCACGTTGTGCCGGGTGGCGTGGCCGTGGGTCTTGATCTCGGTCCCGTCGGGCAGGCGTACCAGCGCCACCGCGCGCGTGTGCCGGCCGTCCTCCTCGAACTCCAGCTCGACATGCCATCCGACAGTGGTGTGCATAGTGGTCATGAGGTCACCTCCGGAAGTCCTCCTTCCAGGGTGCTCCCGAGAGCGGGCGAACGCACCCAGTCGGCTCAGGGCAGCAGCCGTGTCCCGTCCGGTACGGCGATGCCGAACTCCTCGTCGAGGACCCGGCGCGCCTCCGCCTCGTCGGTGAGCTCGCGCCGCTTGACGGTGCCGTCGGGGTGGGTCTCGGTGAGCAGCGCGCCGTTGAGGAGGAGATGGCGGTCGGGAGTGCTGTGCTGGACGTAGGCGCGGCCGCTGAACGGCGAGCGGGGGTTGGTGGCGATGTGCCAGTTGATCACCTCGAAGTCGAGCCGCTCGAACGGTTCGAGAGTGAAGACGTACTGCGCCTGCCAGACGCCCCCGCCGGACGCCCCGGACCCGGACCCGACGGGCTCTCCGGAGCCGACGGGCCCTCCGGGCTCCTCGGACGCCCCGGAGGCCCCGGCCGCCGCCGCGTGCGCCTGGAGCACCCACAGCTCCAGGGGGCCGCGGTGCGGGGCGTGGACGAGGCGATGGCGGCGGCCCGCGTGGTGGAACTCGACGTCCGCGATGAGCGGGACGGGCTCGAGCAGGGCTCCGGGGGCGCCGAAACCGACGTCGGCGAGGTACGGCCGCGGGTCGCCGGGGACCTCGACGAGGAGCGCCATATGGGTGCGGGGCCGCTCCTCGTACCGCTGCGCTCCCACGACGACCCGCGCCGCCAGCAGGGTCACCCCGAAGCCCAGCGCCTCCAGGACGCCCGCGAGCAGCATGTTGTGCTCGTAGCAGTAGCCGCCGCGCCGGCCGCCCCGGACCAGCTTGGCGATCAGGTCCGCGGGGACGAGCGAGGGGACCGTGCCGCGCAGCGGGTCCAGGTTCTCGAAGGGGATGGCGCGACCGTGGGCCAGATGCACCCCCCGCAGAGTCGCCGCGTCGGCACGGCGTTCGCCCTCCCAGCCGATCCTCCTCAGGTAGGAGTCGAGATCGTCAGGGCCGAACGCTGTTGTCTCGGGCATGACTTCACCCTAACCAGCCGGGCACCCTGACCGCCCGAGAGCGACCGAGCGGGAGACGGACGCGCGGACGTGCCGACAAGCAGACGCGCGGACGAGCCGACGCGCCCGTCAACCGGTGTGCAGCATCAGACCGATGCCGACGACGAGGAGACCGGCGGCGACGAGCCGGGGCGCGCCGAACCGCTCCTTGAAGAACAGGGCGCCGATGGCCGCTCCGACGATGATCGACGACTCCCGCAGCGCGGCGATCGGCGCCAGTTCGGCGCGGGTCTGCGCCCACAGGACGAGGGCGTAGGCGAGGACGGACAGCGCGGAGCCGAGCAGGCCCAGGGCGGCGTAGGGGCGGAGCACGGCGAGGGTCTGCCCGCGCCAGCGGTGGACGGCGTAGGCCGGGATGACGACTCCCTGCACGGCCATCAGCCAGGCGATGTACCCCAGGGAGGACCCGGAGGCGCGGACGCCCAGCCCGTCGACGACGGTGTACGTGGCGATGGTCAGCCCGGTCGCCAGCGCGGCGCCGATCGCCGCCCAGTCCGGCCGCCGGCCGCGCAGCCCCCACAGGGCGACGCCGGTCAGCCCCGCGCAGGACAGCGCGACACCGGCGGCCGCCCAGCCGTCCGGCACCTCGTGCGCGAAGACGGCGGCGAGGACGGTGACGACGAGCGGCGCGGAGCCACGCGCGATGGGATAGGCCTGCCCGAAGTCGCCCAGCCGGAACGACCGCATCAGCAGGACGTAGTAGGCGATGTGGATGAGGGCGGAGGACAGCAGGTACGGCCACGCGCGGGCCGCCGGGAACGCGGTGAACGGCACGAGTGCGAGCCCGATGAGCATGCCGCCGCCGGCGATCAGCGTGAACCCGACGAGTTTGTCGGTGATCCGGTGGGCGATGGCGTTCCAACTGGCGTGGGTGATCGCGGCGACCAGGACGGCCGCGGTGACCAGCGGGGTCACGCGGTGCGCTCGCGCACGTCCACGAGGGTCGCGTCGGCGTGCTCGACGAGGTCCCGCGGCGCGATGGGGAAGACGACGTGCGGGTTGCCGGCGGCGGCCCACACGACGTCGTGCGCGAGGAGGTTCCGGTCGGCCAGCACGCGCGTCCGCGTCCGGTGCCCGAAGGGCGGCACTCCCCCGATCGCGTATCCGGTGGTCTCCCGTACGACGTCGGCGGCGGCCCGGGTCACCTTCGCCACGCCGAGTTCCCTGCGCACCAGTTCCACGTCGACGCGTGAGGAGCCGTCCATCAGCACCAGCACGGGCACCCCGTCCGCCGCGAAGATCAGCGACTTGCAGATCTGGCTCAGTTCACATCCGATCGCGGCGGCGGCCTCGGCGGCGGTCCTGGTCGCTTCGGGGAACCGGCGGACCCGGGTGTGGAGTTGGTCGAGGCCCAGGTCGTGCAGGGCCTCGGCGAATCGGGGATGCGCGGCTGTCGTCGTCATGCACGGCACGCTAGCGGTCCGTGTAGGGGGCACGCGAGCGGGTTGTCCGGCCGCACGCAGCCGGGCCCGTGCGGAGCCGTCGTACGTCCCGCGCGAGCGCGTCGAAGCGCCGGGCACGGACGGCGACCTCGGCAGGCCGGTGGCCGGCCGCGGCAAAGAGAAGCCGGTGAGGGCGCCCCGTCCCCACGGAGCCCTCACCGGCGGTCTTGTGCGGTGTACCGGTACGTCAGGCGTGTACCAGTTCCCGGTCCTCGTCGCCGTCACGGGACGAGGCGGCGTCGGCCGGGGTCTTCAGGCCCTCGCCCTCGACGTCCACGTTGGGCAGGGCGCGGTCCAGCCACTTCGGCAGCCACCATGCCTTCTTGCCCAGCAGGGCCAGCACCGCCGGCACGATCGCCATGCGCACGATGAACGCGTCGAAGAAGACGGCGATCGCGAGGCCGAAGCCGATCATCTTGATCATCGACTCGGTGGAGCTGATGAAGCCGCCGAAGACGGCCATCATGATGATCGCGGCGGCGGCCACCACCTTGGCGCTGTGCCGGAAGCCGGTGACGATGGCCTGGCCCGGGCTCTCGCCGTGGACGTACGCCTCCCGCATCCGGGTCACGAGGAACACCTCGTAGTCCATCGCCAGGCCGAAGACCACGCCCACCATGAAGATCGGCATCATCGACATGATCGGGCCGGTCTCCTCGACGCCGATCAGGCCGCCGAGCCAGCCCCACTGGAAGACCGCGACGACGGCGCCGAGCGCGGCGAGCACGCTGAGCAGGAAGCCGAGGGCCGCCTTCAGCGGGACCAGGATGGAGCGGAAGACCACGATCAGCAGCAGGAAGGCCAGGCCGACGACCAGGCCCAGGTACGGGATCAGCGCGTCGTTGAGCTTCTGCGAGAAGTCGATGTTCATCGCGGTGGTGCCGGTGACCAGCACCTGTGCGCCGGTGTCGGCCCTGACGTCGGTGCCCTGGCCACGGATGGCGTGCACCAGGTCCTCGGTCTGGGTCGAGGACGGCTTGGAGCCCGGGATCACGGTGATCGTGGCGGTGTCGCCGGCCTTGTTGAACATCGCCGGGGTGACCGTCGCGACGTCCTCGAGGTCCTTGATCCCGTCGGTCACCGTGGTGGCCGCCGCCTTGGGGTCGTCGCTGTCCTTGGCGTCGACCACGATCATCAGGGGCCCGTTGAAGCCGGGGCCGAAGCCCTCCGACAGCAGGTCGTACGCCCGGCGCTGCGTCGTGGACGTCGGCTGCGAGCCGTCGTCGGGCAGGCCCAGCTCCAGCTGGGTGGCGGGGACGGCGATCGCGCCCAGCCCGACCACGCCGAGCAGCAGCACGGCGGCCGGACGGCGGATGACGAAGCTCGCCCAGCGGACGCCCAGGCCGGGCTTGGCCTGCTTGCCCGGCCGGCCCTTCCCACCAGTCGTGGCACCGGTCATCTCGCCGGCCTCCACGCCGGTCGTCCCGCCGGTCTGCCCACCGGTCTTGCGGCCGTTCTTGCGGCCGGACTTCTCTCCGTTCGAGCCGCGCTTCTCACCGGTGGCCCTGACCCGCTTGCCGGCGTAGCCGAGCAGCGCCGGGATCATGGTCAGCGCGATGAGGACGGCCACCACGACCGTGCCGGCCGCCGCGAGACCCATCTTGGTCAGCATCGGCACGTTGACGACCGCGAGGCCCGCCAGGGCGATCACGACCGTGAGACCGGCGAAGACCACCGCCGAGCCGGCGGTGCCGGTGGCGCGGCCGACCGCCTCCTCGCGGTCGCGGCCCTCGGCCAGTTCGCTCCGGTAGCGGGAGACGATGAACAGCGCGTAGTCGATACCGACCGCGAGGCCGATCATCAGCGCGAGGGTGGAGGTGGTGTCGCCGAGGTCGAGCGCCTTGGCGAGGGCGGTGATGGTGGAGACGCCGATGCCGACACCGATGATCGCCGTCAGCAGCGGCAGTCCGGCGGCGACCAGCGAGCCCAGGGTGATGACGAGGACGACGGCGGCGATCGCGAGACCGATGACCTCGCCGATCGCACCCGGCTCGGCGCCGGCCTGGAGGGCGTCGCCTCCGACGTCGACGGTCAGGCCGGTCGCGCGGGCCTCGTCCCCGGCCTTCTCGAGGGCGTCCCTGGTCGAGTCCTTCAGCTCCATGCCGGGGGCGTCGTACTTCACCGACGTGTAGGCGACCGTCCCGTCCTTGCTCACGGCGTTCGTCGTGAACGGGTCGGTGACGGAGACGACCTCGGAGCCGTCGCCGAGGGCCTTGACGGTCTTCTCGACGGTGGCCTTGTTGGCGGCGTCCGTCATCTTCTCGCCCTCGGGCGCCTTGAAGACGATGCGCCCGGTCCCGCCGTCGGCGCTGGCTCCGGGGAAACGCTGTTCCAGCAGGTCGAAGGCCTTCTGGGCCTCGACGCCTGGGATGGAGAAGGAGGTCGTGCCGGCGGCGGGCGCGGAGGCCGCGCCGACGCCGGCCAGGGTCAGCAGGGCCACCCATATCAGGGCGACGAAGTGGCGTCGCCTGAAGGCGAGACGGCCGAGTTTGTAGAGGAACGTGGCCACGGAGGCGTACTCCCGGTCAGGTCGTGGAGTGGGGCCACAGGCCCCAAGGGCAGGGTTGACCAACCCGCGGGGAGAGCAGGGGTGATCGGCCCGACGACGTGAGCGGTGACGTCAGGATGGGCGGACCGTGGGGACGGTCAGGTGGTGGTGGAGACGCCGAGGGCGGGGAGGACCACGGCGTCGATGTACGAGAGGAGGAAGGCCTGCGTCGGCGGCTGTTCGTCGAGCATGGTGCGGGCGGCGAACGCGCCGATCATCATGTGCGGCACATAGTCGAGCGCGGCGTTGTCAGCACGGACCTCGCCCCGGTCGATCGCCCGCTGGAGCATGTTGCGGAACTCCGCCATCTCCGGCTCGACGAGGTGTTCCTTGAACGCCCTCAGGAGGTCCGGGCTGCCATGGATCGCCATGGCCAGTCCTCGCATCAGCGCGGAGTTCTGCTCCATCTCGCAGTCGTCCGAGCGCATCGTGAGGGCATGCAGGTCGCCCCTGAGCGATCCGGTGTCGACGCCCCCGGCGGAGGCGCCCGGCTTGTCGTGCCGCACCGCCTTCGCCACCAGCTCGGCCTTGCCGCCCCACTGGCGGTAGAGCGTCGCCTTGCTGGATCGGGTGCGGGTGGCGACGGCGTCCATGGTGAGGGCGTCGTAGCCGACCTCACGGAGCAGGTCGAGCACGGCCCGGTACAGCTCGGCCTCGCGCTCGGGCGTGATGCGACTGCGACGCGTCGTTGCGATCTCAGTCATGTCACTCACCTTCCGGCTCCGTCGTCACCGACTCGTCTCGTACACCATGAAGATACCCTGAGGAACAGCGAAACGAAACCGTTTCGTACGTGTGCTGGCTCACGAACGTGAAGGGCGCATAAAGCGAGCACATAAGTTGCCCGGCCCCATTCGCCGGAAAAGCATGGGGAGGTGAGCTATCTGCGTCTGCCCCACCTCAGTGGTGACCTGCTCTGCTTCGTCGCCGAGGACGACCTCTGGCTGGCCCCCCTCGCCGACCCCGGCCGCGCCTGGCGGCTCACCGTCGACCGCACCAAGGCCGGACACCCCAGGTTCTCCCCCGACGGGACCCTGATCGCGTACACGAGCTGGCGCAGTCTCGTCCCGGAGATCCACCTGGTCCCCGTGGACGGCGGACCGGGCCGGCGCCTGACGTACTGGGGCAGCTCCGACACCCAGGTCTGCGGCTGGACGCCCCCCGACCAGGACGGCAACACCGACATCCTCGCCGTCGCCTCCCACGGCGAGCCGTTCTCCTACTTCACCTGGGCCTACAAGGTCCCCACCGACGGCGCACCCGGCCGCAAGCTCCCCTGGGGCCCGGTCTCCGACCTGCAGACCGCCGACATCGCCGGCGAACGCAAAACCCTCCTGCTCACCGGCACCCCGCCGCACGAACCCGCCGCCTGGAAGCGCTACCGGGGCGGGGCGACGGGCCGCCTGTGGCTGCACGGGCAGCGGCTCCTGGCCGACCTCGACGGCCATCTGCACTCCCCCCTCTTCGTCGGCGGACGGATCGCCTTCCTCTCCGACCACGAGGGCGTCGGCAACCTCTACTCCTGCACCCACGACGGCTCCGACCTGCGGCGGCACACCGACCACGACGCCTTCTACGCCCGGCACGCCTCCAGCGACGGCACCCGGGTGGTGTACCAGTGCGCCGGCGACCTGTGGATCGTCGACGACCTCGCCGCCGACTCCGCGCCGCGCCGGATCGACGTACGGCTGAGCGGACCACGCGCGGGGCGGCGGCCCTACCAGATCCCCGCCGCCCAGCACGTGGACGGCATCTCCGTCGACGAGACGGGACGGGCCAGCGCCGTCGTCGTACGCGGCAGCCTGTACTGGCTGACCCACCGGGACGGCCCCGCCCGGACGATCACCGACACCCCCGGGGTACGGGTGCGGCTGCCGGAGATGCTCGGCTCGGGCGGCCAGGTCGCCTATGTGACGGACGCGGAGGGCGAGGACGCCGTCGAGATCGCCCATCTGCCCCGGGCCACCGGCGACCGCGCGCCCCGCAGACTGGCCTCCGGGCGGCTCGGGCGGGTCCTGGAGATGGTGTCCGACCCCGACGGCGAGCGGCTCGCCGTCGCCTCGCACGACGGGCGGCTGCTCCTCATCACCCTCTCCGACGACCTCGCCCTGGCCGACGACCTCGCCCCGGCGGACGGCATCACGGCCTCCGACGACGCGGGCGCCGAGGACCCGGGCGGTACGGGCCCGGGCGGCGCGGAGTCGGATGGCGCGGAGCCGGACGGCGCGGTCACCGAGCTGATCTCGTCGGTCAACGGACCCGTGCGGGACCTGGCCTTCTCCCCCGACGGGAGCTGGCTGACCTGGTCCCATCCGGGGATCGGACGGTCGCTGCGGCAGATCAAGATGGCCCGCATCAAGGACCGGCTCATCGTGGACGTCACCAACGGCCGGTTCGAGGACGAGAACCCGGTCTTCACCCGGGACGGCCGCTACCTGGCCTTCCTCTCCTGGCGCGGCTTCGACCCGGTCTACGACGTGCACACCGGGGACCTGTCCTTCCCCCTCGGCTGCCGCCCCTACCTGGTGCCGCTGTCGTCGGCGACCCCCTCCCCCTTCGCCCTGACCCCGGAGGGCCGGCCGGCCGCCGGAGGTCTGGACCCGGTGGAGGACGACGAGGGCGGCGACGGAGCCGTGACCGTCGAGATCGAGGGCCTGGAGAGCCGCGTCACGCCCTTCCCCGTACCGGCGTCCAAGTACTCGGCGCTGTACCCGGTGGCGGGCGGCGGACTGGTGTGGCTGCGCTGGCCGATCTCGGGGGCGCTGGGCGAGACCTTCGCGAACCCGGACGACACCAGCGGGCGGCCGACCCTCGAGCACTTCAACATCAGCAAGGCGAAGAAGTCCGAACTCGTCGACCACCTCGACTGGTTCGCGCTCAGCGGGGACGGCTCCCGGCTGGTCGTGGTCGACGAGGGCGACCTGCGGGCCGTGCCGTCGGCCGAGTCCGGCGACCTGGACTCCACGGTCTGGATCGACCTGCGCCGCATCCTGCACGAGGTGGACCCGGGCGCCGAGTGGCGGCAGTCCTACGAGGAGGCCGGCCGGCTGATCCGCGCCTACTTCTGGGACCCGGGGATGTGCGGCATCGACTGGGACGCGGTCCTCGACCAGTACCGGCCGCTCGTCGAACGGGTCGCTTCCCCCGACGAGTTCGCGGACCTGCTGCGTGAGGTGCTCGGCGAGCTGGGCACGTCCCACGCGTACGTCACCGCCGCCCGCCGCAACGAGGGCCCTCCGCACTACCAACGACTCCAGGGCCTGCTCGGCGCCAACCTGGTACGCCGGGACGCCGGTTGGACGGTCCGGCGGATCCTGCCCGGCGACTCCTCCGACTCCAAGGCGCGTTCCCCGCTGGCCGGGACCGGGATCCGGGACGGGGCGGTCCTCACCCACGTGGACGGACGGCGGGTCGACCCGGTGACCGGCCCGTATCCGCTCCTCGCCGGCGCGGGCGGCACCACCGTGGAACTCACCTTCACCTCGGCCGAGGGCGGTTCGGGCCGTCCGCGCCGGGTGGCCGTGGTCCCGCTCGTCGACGAACGCCCGCTGCGCTACCAGGACTGGGTGGCCAAACGGCGGGCCGTGGTACACGAGTTGAGCGGCGGCCGGTGCGGCTACCTGCACATCCCCGACATGGGCGGCTCGGGCTGGGCCCAGTTCAACCGCGATCTGCGGATGGAGGTGTCCAGGCCCGCGCTGCTCGTGGACGTGCGCGGCAACGCGGGCGGGCACATCAGCGAGCTGGTGGTGGAGAAGCTGACCCGCACCATCCTCGGCTGGGACCTCACCCGCGACGCCCAGCCGGTGTCGTACGCCTCGAACGCGCCGAGAGGTCCGGTGGTGGCGCTGGCCGACGAGGCGACGTCCTCGGACGGCGACATGATCACGGCCGCCTTCAAGCTGCTCAAGCTGGGCCCGGTGGTCGGCCAGCGCACCTGGGGCGGCGTGGTCGGCATGACCGGCCGCCACCAGCTCGGCGACGGCACCGTCATCACCGTCCCGATGAACGCGGCCTGGTTCGACGCGTACGGCTGGTCCGTGGAGAACCGGGGTGTCACCCCCGACCTCGAAGTGCTGCGCACCCCGCTCGACTGGGCCGAAGGCCGCCACGCCCAACTCGACGACGCCGTACGGCTGGCCCTGGACCTCCTCACCAGCCGCCCCCCGGCGAGCCCGCCGACCTACGACGACGTCCCCGACCGCTCCCGGCCCAAGTTGCCTCCCCGCCAAGGGCTTTAGGAGAAGGTCTTCGCAACGGGGCAGGGCGCCCTCCCGGAAGGGAGGGCGCCCCACGTCATCGCACAGACCGGGTCCGGCTAGAAGTCCTGGCCGATACGGTCGTCGTCCTCGTGCCGCATGCGCTCCGTGTCCTGGCCGGGACGCTGGCCGGAACGCTCGCCGGGACGCTGGCCCGGACGCTCACCGGGACGCTCACCGGACCGCTCGCCCGGACGCTCACCGGGACGCTCGCCCGGGTGCTGCTTGCCGCGCTGCTGCGCCTGCTCCTTGGCCTGCCCGACCTTCTGCTTGGCCTGCTGCTTGAACTGCTCGGACTGGTCCTGGAACTTGTCCTTCATACCCATGTGGGTTCACTCCTGTGGGGAGATGAGGGGGGTTGGGGCCCCTTGGTGGGGCCTCGACCAGATTCACACGGGCGCTCACCGCGCGCATCTCGATCAACTACGCTGCGTAGCCCTCGCCTGTTCGTCGGCGGAGCCGCCCGCTCCCACCAGTCCCGTCCGCATCCCCTGCAGCCGGGGCGCGAACCGCTTCATCTCGCGCTGGCCCACCGTCCCGATGAGCGCGGGCAGATAGCCGCGCACTCCCTGCATCCCGCGCAGCCACCACTGTCCGTACACGTGCGACGAGCGCCGTTCGATCCCGGCCACGATCCGGTCGACGGCCGGCCCCAGCGGGTACGTCTTGTTCGACGGCCACGGCAGCCGCTGCCTCAACTCCCGCATCACCTCGTCCTGATCGGCGCCCCGCACCATGTCGGTGTCGGTCCAGGACAGGTAGCCGACGCCGACGCGGACACCCTGGTGGCCGACCTCGGCGCGCAGGCTGTGCGCGTACGCCTCCACGCCCGACTTGGACGCGCAGTACGCCGTCATCATCGGTGCCGGGGTGATCGCGGCGAGCGAGGCGATCTGGAGCAGGTAGCCGCGGCTCTCCCGCAGCAGCGGCAGGAAGGCGCGGGCCGTGACCGCCGAGCCGATCAGGTTGACCTCGATGACCCGTCGCCAGGCCTCCGGGTCGGAGTCGGCGAACGGACCGCCGTTGGCCACACCGGCGTTGGCGACCACGATGTCCACCTTGCCGAAGCGCTCCTTCACCTCCGCCGCGACCCGGGCCATCGCCTCGTGGTCGGTGACGTCGGCGTACCAGTGGCCGCTGTCGCTGTGCAGCCGCTCGGAGACCTGCTTGAGCGCGTCCGGCTCCAGGCCGACCAGCGCGACCTTCACACCGCGCGCGGAGAGCTTGCGGGCCAGCAGCTCCCCGACGCCCCGCGCGGCCCCGGTCACGACGGCGACCTGCCCTTCGAGACTGACCCTGCTCATGCGCCCTCCTTCAACTGTGCGTATGTGGTGACGAGTTCCCGGATCCGGCCGGTGACCAGGTCGGGTGCCTCGACCGGCGTCATGTGGCCGAGGCCGGGCAGTTCGGTGAGACCGACGCAGTACGGGAGCGCGGCGGCGATCCGGCGGGCGTGCACCGGCGGGGTGAGCCGGTCGCCGCTGCCGACGATCACCGCCGTGGGCACCCGCAACTCCCGTACGCCGTGGTCGAGATCGAGCAGGTTCAGCACGTGCGACCAGGTGTACCGCACCTTGCGCGGACAGGCGTGCACGATGCGGGCGCACGCGTCCACCATGTGCGGGGCGGAACCGGCGCCCATCGTGGCGTACTTGAGGATCCGCTTCGCGACCGGCGTGACCGGCCCGAGGGGCGCCCTCGACCCGAGGATGTGCCGGGTCAGCCAGGTCCGCAGCGGGCCGGGCCGCAGGGGGAGGACGGTGGACTCGGCGACCAGGGCCGAGGCGCCGGTGCTGCACAGCAGGACGGCCGCCGCGTGCTCCTGGAAGACGTCCCTGGCGGCCGCCGCCAGCACCGTCATGCCGCCCATGGAGTGCCCGGCGATCACGGCCTTCTCGCCGGGCGCGAGCGTCGCCGCGAGGACCGCTTCCAGGTCGTCGGCGAGGGTGTCGGTGCTGCACGCCTGGCTCGGCAGGGTGCGTCCGTGGCCGCGCTGGTCGTAGGCGATGACCCGGTGGTCGGCGGCCAGGTCCCGGATCTGGGCCGCCCAGAAAGCGGTCGAGCAGGTCCAGCCGTGGGCGAGGACGACGGCGGGCGCGCTCTCGGGTCCGTGGACCTCGACGTGCAGGAGCGTGCCGTCGGCGGAGACGGCGGTGAGCTCGCGGGCGGAGGTCATGCCGTCACCTCGTCGTTCTCGGTGTGCTCCGCGCGGGCCGGCGACACCGCGGGGGCGCGCAGGACCTCGTACTCCGCGAGGTCGACGCGCCGGGTGGCCCGCCGGAACTCGGCCGTGGTGCCCGGCCAGATGGTGGTGTTGCGGCCGCTCGCGTCCAGGTACCAGCTGGTGCAGCCGCCCGTGTTCCACACCGTTCGCTTCATCCGGTCCTGCACCCTGCGGTTCCAGGCGTGCACGGCGCTCGGCCGGGCGTCCAGCGCCGCGCGCCCTCCGAGGACGTCGAGCTGGCGCAGATAGTCGGCCATGTAGTTCAGCTGGGACTCGATCATCAGGATCATGGAGGAGTTCCCGAGGCCGGTGTTGGGGCCGATGATCGTCATCCAGTTGGGGAAGCCTGCGGCGGAGGCGCCGCGCAGGGCCTCCATGCCGTCCTTCCAGCTCTCCGCGAGCGTCCGCCCGTCGCCGCCCACCACCCGGTCGGCGATCGGCATGTCGGTGACGTGGAAGCCGGTGCCGAAGACGATGGCGTCGACCTCGGCCTCGCTGCCGTCGGCGGCGACCAGCGTGGACCCGCGGATCTCGCTCAGCCCGCTCGCGACGACGTCCACGTTGGGCTGGGCGAGGGCCGGATAGTAGGTGCTGGACAGCAGGATCCGCTTGCAGCCGATGCGGTAGTCCGGGGTGAGCCTGGCGCGCAGGGCCGGGTCCTTGATGGCTCGGGCCATGTTCTGCCTGGCCAGTTGCTCGACGAGTCCGAGCTGGTTCGGGTGTTTGGTGAACGCCTGGACCTGGAGTTCCCGGATGCCCCAGAGCAGTCCGCGGCGCAGCTGGGTGGTGAAGGGCACGGCGCGGTGCAGTGCGCGCTCCGCGCCGCTGATGGGCCGGTCCATGCGGGGCATCACCCAGGGCGGGGTGCGCTGGAAGAGCGTCAGCCGGGAGACGTCGGGCTGGACGGCGGGCACGATCTGGATGGCGGAGGCGCCGGTGCCGACCATGGCGACGCGCTGCCCGGTGAGGTCGTGGTCGTGGTCCCAGCGCGCCGAGTGGAAGACCTTGCCGGGGAAGGTGTCGAGGCCGGGGATCTCCGGGATCTTCGGGTCGGACAGCGGCCCGGTGGCCGACACGACGACATCGGCGGAGTACCGCCCGCCGCTGGTCTCGATGTCCCAGCGCAGCTCCTGCGCGTCCCACGTCATGCGCAGCACCTCGGAGTCCAGCCGCAGATGCGGACGGAGCCCGAAGACGTCCGCGACGTGCTCCAGATAGGCGCGGATGTGCTCCTGTCCGGAGAAGGTGCGCGGCCAGTCCGGGTTGGGCGCGAAGGAGAAGGAGTACAGGTGGGAGGGCACGTCACAGGCGCACCCGGGGTAGCTGTTGTCCCGCCAGGTCCCGCCGACGCTGCCCGCCCGCTCCAGGACGACGAAGTCGGTGATCCCCTCGCGGCGCAGCCGCACGGCCGCCCCCAGTCCACCGAAACCGGACCCGATCACCGCCACCCGTACGTGTTCGGTCATCCCGACGCCTCCTAGCCGTGCGTGCGACTCTACGGACTCTGCCAGTGAACACTGGCGCAATGGGAGCGTAGAGCAGCTCCGTACCGATGGGTAGGGGCCGGGAGAGGGAAAGTTACCGGTGGTACAACATAGGCTTCGCCCGTGACGGACAAGCGGGAGTACCGAACGGAGGAGCTGGCCGCGGAGGCCGGCATCACGGTGCGCACCCTGCGCTTCTACCGCGAGCGCAAGCTCCTCGCGCCACCCCGCCGCGAGGGCCGTATCGCCTGGTACGACGACCATCACCTGGCTCGCCTGCGCACGATCGCGGCGCTGCTGGAACGCGGCCACACCCTCACCGGCATCGCGGAGCTGGCGGACGCCCTCGACCACGGCCGCGGCGTGGCCGACCTCCTGGGCGTCGGCGGCCCCACCGAGGAGGAGCCGGTCCGGCTGACCCCCGAGGAACTCGCCGCGCGTTTCGAGGGCCAGGTCACCACCGAGAACCTCGCCGCCGCCCTGGACCTCGGCTACCTGGGCACCGACGGCGACGAGATCGTCCACATCAGCCGCCGCCTGCTGGACGTCTCCTCCGCCCTGGTCCGCGAGGGCATCCCGCTCGCCGAGGTGCTGGCGGCCGGCGTCCGGGTCCGCGAACACGCCGACGCCCTCGCCGCCCTCTTCACCGACCTGATCCTGCGCCACGCGACCGAGGACGACCTGCCCCGCCTGCGCCCACTGGCACGCAGCGTCGTCGAGGCGGAACTGTCCCTGGCACTGGACCGACGGCTGCACGGGACGACCTAGAGATCCCGGCCGCTGCCAGGATCCCCCGTTCGTCGTGGTGATGGCGGTCACACCCGATAGACGCTCACGGTCTCGCTTGCCGTCGCGCTGCAGTCGTGCGGGCCGTCGCGCTCACCGTCGCGCCTGAAGTCGCGCCGGCCCTCATACCCAGGTAGTACGTGCCGTCGCCCCTGAGGTCGCCCTACAGGTCGTAGACCACCGTCACCGGAGCATGGTCCGACCAGCGCTCGCCGTGCGTGGCCGCCCGCTCCACGAAGCCCTTGACGGCCTTGCCCGCGAGGGTGGGCGTGGAGACGTGCAGGTCGATGCGCCATCCGGAATCGTTGTCGAAGGCCCGGCCCCGGTACGACCACCACGTGTACGGTCCCGCCACGTCCGGGTGCAGTGACCGTACGACGTCCACGTAGCCGCCGTCCGCCGGGGCGAAGACCCGGGTCAGCCAGTCGCGCTCCTCCGGGAGGAAGCCGGAGTTCTTGGTGTTGGAGCGCCAGTTCTTCAGGTCGGCCTGCTGGTGGGCGATGTTCCAGTCGCCCACCACGAGGACCTCGCGGCCGTCGGCGGCGGCACGGGCCCGCAGGTCCTTGAGGTGGGCCAGGAACTCGCCCATGAAGCGGACCTTCTCGTCCTGCCGGTCGGTGCCGACCTCGCCGGAGGGCAGGTAGAGGGAGGCGATCGTCACACCGGGCAGGTCGGCCTCGACGTAACGGCCGCTGCCGTCGAACTCGGACGAGCCGAAGCCGATCCGGACGGCGTCCGGCTCACGGCGGCTGTAGAGGGAGACACCGGCGCGGCCCTTCGCGGCGGCCGGCGCGTGGGTGACGAACCAGCCCTCGGGGGCCCGCACCGCCTCCGGCAGCTGCCCCGGCTCGGCCCGCACCTCCTGGAGGCACAGCACGTCGGCGGAGGTGTCCGCGAGCCACTCCACGAAGCCCTTCTTCGCGGCGGCACGCAGTCCATTCACGTTCACGGAGGTCACGGTCAGCACCCCGGCACGATACAGGCCGGCCCGGACCCGCGCGGGCCTCCGCCGTCCGCCCCGACCGCCGCCCCCGGCGTCCGTCGCCCGCCGTCCGGCGGTTACCGGCACACTGGACCGGGTCCAGAATCGACTTTTCCAGGATTGTGCATACAACTACTGTGGGCAGCATGAATATACGTCCGGTCGCCTTCGACCACCCCGACGCCGTCAAGCTCAACGACGAGGTCCAGGCCGAGTACCACGAGCGCTACGGCGACGGAGGTGACGCCACGGTCCTCGAGCCGTCCGACTTCCGGCGGCCGAACGGGGTCTACCTGATCGCGTACGACGAGCTGGACCGCCCGGTGGCCACAGGCGGCTGGCGCAGCCAGGACGACGACGGCGAGGGGCACGAGGACGGCGACGCCGAACTCAAGCGGATGTTCGTCGTCCGGGAGATGCGGGGCAGAGGACTGGCCCGGCGGATGCTCACCGCGCTGGAGGAGGACGCGCGGGCGGCCGGCCGCGTCCGGATGGTCCTGGAGACCGGCACCGAGCAGCCCGAGGCCATCGCCCTGTACACCTCCAGCGGGTACGCGCCGTGCACGAAGTTCGGCTACTACCGCGAGTACGAGAACAGCCGGTGCTACGCCAAGCCGCTCGGCTCCTGAGGAACCCCGGCCTCCGAGGCCGCCCGGCTCCGGGAGAGCCTCAGCTCCTGAGGTAGGCGAGCACCGCCAGGACACGGCGGTGGGTGTCGTCGGCCGGGGGCAGGTCCAGCTTGGTGAGGATGCCGCCGATGTGTTTGCCGACGGCCGCCTCCGACACCACCAGCTGCCGGGCTATCGCACCGTTGGACCGCCCCTCCGCCACCAGCGCCAGCACCTCCCGCTCCCGCGGGGTGAGCCGGGCCAGGGGGTCGCGGCGCCGGCGCAGCAGTTGCCGTACGACCTCCGGGTCGACGACCGTGCCGCCGGCCGCGACCTCGCGCAGCGCGTCGACGAACTCCTCCACCTGACCGACCCGGTCCTTGAGCAGATAGCCGACGGCGGTGCCGTCGCCGGAGTCGAGGAGTTCGGCCGCGTACGCGCGCTGCACGTACTGACTGAGGACGAGAACCGGCAGTCCGGGCCGCTCCGCGCGCAGCAGGACCGCCGCCCTCAGCCCCTCGTCCTGGAAGGCGGGCGGCATGCGGACGTCGGTCACGACGATGTCGGGCGCGTGGTCGGCGACCGCCTCCAGCAGCCCCGGCGCGTCGCCCACCGCCGCCACGACCTCGTGCCCGAAGCGGGTGAGCAGTGTCGTCAGGCCGTCGCGCAGCAGGACGCCGTCCTCGGCGAGGACTAGGCGGAGGCCCCGGTGACCGTTCCCGTCCGCCCGTTCGGCCCGCTCGACGGACCCGACGGACCCGGCCCGCTCGACGAGCCCGGCTGATGCGACGGGGTCGGCTGATCCGACGGGCTCGGCTCGCTCGACGGGCTCGGGGTCGGCTCGCAAGGGATCTCCACACGCAGCTGGGTCGGTCCGCCCGGCGGGCTGGTCAGGGTCAGTCTTCCATCGAGCACCGACACCCGGTCCGCGAGACCGGTGAGGCCGGTGCCGCGGCCGCGGTCGGCGCCGCCCCGGCCGTCGTCGGTCACCTCCAGGACGAGCAGCCGCCCGCCCCGGTGCTCCGCACGCACGCGTGCGCGCCGCGCACCGCTGTGCCGGGCCACGTTGGCCAGTGCCTCGCGGACCACGAAGTAGGCGGCGGCCTCCACGGCCTGCGGGAGCCGCGGCACCGGCCGGGCGAACTCCACGTCCACGGGGACGGGCGAGCGGTCGGCCGCGTCGGCGACGGCCGCCTCCAGGCCGAAGTCGGCGAGCACCTGGGGGTGGATGCCGTGGATCAGCTCACGCAGCTCCGCGAGGGCCGCGCCCGCCTCCTCATGGGCGCGGGCGAGCTGCTCGGCGAGGGGGCCGCCGGGCGGGGCGTCGAGCCGGGCCAGGCCGAGGTTCATGGTGAGCGCGACCAGACGCTGCTGAGCGCCGTCGTGCAGATCGCGTTCGATCCGTCGGCGCTCCCCCTCGAACGCGTCGACCAACCGCGCGCGTGAGCGCGTCAGTTCCACGACCCTGGCCTGCGGATCGCCCCCGCGCGGGGCGACGAGCAGCCGGGTCAGCGCGGCCCTGGCCCCCGCCGCGGCCCCGAGGGCGTACCCGCCCACCGCCAGCAGCAGCACACCCAGCGCGGCGGCGCCGAAAGCGGCCGGCCAGCCGGTCACCGTCCACACCTTGAGCACCTTCGTCTCACGGCCCCCGCCGACCGTCGCCAGCAGCAGCGGGGCCGCGACCGTCGCGAGCGGGACGAACAGGGCGACGGTCAGCAGGAGTGCCTCGGCCGGCCAGAGAAGGCACGCGGCGAGGAAGGTGTGGCCGAGCTCGCGCCAGGTGGCCCGTTCCCGCAGCCGGGTGGTGAGCCAGCTGCGCAGGCCCGGCGCGACGGGCTCGGCATGCGCGCCGGGCGCGTCGTCCGCGTCGACGAGGCGCAGCCGGCGCCGCTCCAGGGCGGCCACGGGCAGCCCGGCGAAGGCGAGCGCCGCGAGCAGTGGCAGCCCGACGAGGACGACCGCGAGAACTCCGCCCACCGCCACCACCGCGACCAGCCCCACGAGGACGGCCGCCCCGGTGACGGCGCCCGTCAGCAGATAGGCGACGGCCCGCCAGGGCCACGGCGACAGCAGGTAACCCGGGCGGACCAGGGCCTGCCACACGTTTCGGGGGTGCATACGGATCACCGTAGAAGGGGCGCCGCGCGAGGACCATCGGCCTGACCGGAGGTTCGGGGGTATGCCTGGCCCTACCCCAGGTCTCGGTCCTGCCCGAGAGACCGGACCGGGGCGCGCGCGGTTTCGTGGGGCCATGACCACACACGCCGTCCAACTGACCTCCGTGAGCAGGCGATACGGTGCCGCGGGCACCGGGGTGACCGCGCTCGACGACGTCACCCTCGCCTTCCCCCGGGGCTCGTTCACCGCCGTCATGGGGCCGTCCGGCTCGGGCAAGTCGACGCTGCTCCAGTGCGCCGCCGGACTGGACCGGCCGACCTCGGGGTCGGTGCGGATCGGCGGGACCGAGCTGACCGGGATGAGCGAACGGCGGCTGACGCTGCTGCGCCGGGAGCGGATCGGCTTCGTCTTCCAGTCGTTCAACCTGCTGCCCACCCTCACCGCCGAGCAGAACGTCGCCCTCCCGCTGCGGCTGGCCGGCCGCCGCCCGCCCCGGGCGCAGGTCCGCGACGCCCTGCGGCAGGTCGGACTCGCCGACCGCGCCGGTCACCGCCCGGACCGGCTCTCGGGCGGCCAGCAGCAACGCGTCGCCCTGGCCCGCGCCGTGATCACCCGCCCGGAGGTCCTGTTCGGCGACGAGCCCACCGGCGCGCTGGACTCCCGTACCGGCCGCGAGGTGCTGATCCTGCTGCGCTCCCTGGTCGACGAGGCCGGCCGGACGGTCGTCATGGTCACCCACGACCCGCTCGCCGCCTCCTACGCGGACCGGGTGGTGTTCCTCGTCGACGGCCGCGTCCACGGCGAACTGTCCGGCGCCGACGTGTCCGTGGGGGCCGTCGCGACCCGGCTTGCGGGGCTGGAGACCGCGGCCGACGGCGCCACGCCCTCCCCGGCGGGTGCCGCGTGCTGAGCGTCGCGTGGCACACCCTGCGCGCCCGATGGGCCGCCTTCGCCGGCAGTTTCGTCGCCCTCGCCCTCGGCGTCGCCCTGCTCACGGTGATGGGACAGGCGCTGGCCGCGTCCCTGGAAGCGCCGGAGCGCGCGCCGGAGCGCTTCGCGGCGGCGCCGGTGGTGGTCAGGGGGCAGGACACCCTGCGGGTGGCGACCTCCACCGGCGAGCGGACGAAGGAGCTGGCCCGGCCGCGCCCGGTGCCCCCGGGGACCGTCGCCGCGCTCCGCGCGCTCGGCCCGGTCACCGAGGACCGCTCCTTCCCGGTCCGCGCGTACGGCGCCCGCGCCGCACCGGACGACCTGGTCGGCCACCCCTGGTCGACGGCCCGTTTCGCCCCCTACCGGCTGACCGCCGGCCGCGCCCCGGCAGCGGCCGACGAGGTGGTGACCAGCGGGGACTGGGCGACCGTGGGCACCCGGCTGCACACCGCGGACGGGCCGGTGCGTGTCGTCGGAACGGTCACGACAGCGAGCGAAGCCGAACGCGAACCCGTACGCGAACCCGTACGCGAACCCGAACTCGAACCCGGACACGAACCCGGCTTCGAGCACGCCGTGTTCTACCCGGACGCCCAAGCCGCCCTTCTCGCACCGCAGTCGACCCAGCTGGTCGTCGAGGCGGACGCGGCGGCCGTACGGGCGGCGGTCACGGACGAGGACGTACGGGTCCTCACGGGGAACGCCCGCCGGCTGGCCGACGCCGACCCGGACCGCGACGCCGAAGCCCTGACGGCGCTGAACGCCCTGTTCGGCACGGCGGGTGGCGTGGCCGCCTTCGTGTCCGTCTTCGTCGTCGCCTCCACCTTCGCCTTCGCGGTCGACCGGCGGCGCCGCGAGTTCGGCCTGCTGCGCACCGCCGGGGCGACACCGGGCCAGATCCGGCGGACGGTCCTGGCGGAGGCCCTGCTGATCGGCACGCTCGCCTCGGCGACGGGCTGCGTGCTCGGCAGATACGGCGCGCCGCACCTGGCCTCCCTGGTGGTCGACGGCAGGCTCGCACCGAAGTGGTACGCGATCGGCGGCCCTTCGGCCGGCGTCTGGCCGTACCACCTGGCCTTCTGGACAGGCCTGCTGGTGGCTCTGTGCGGTGCGCTCGCCGCGTCCTGGCGGGCCGGACGCACCGCCCCGGTCCAGGCGCTGCGCGAGGCCTCGGTGGACGGGCGCGCACTGACCCGGGGACGACGCGCGTGCGGCACGGCACTGCTGCTCACGGCGGTCGCGACCCTCGCGTACACACTGGCGACCGACCCGGGCGAACTCCTCCACCGCAAGTCGTACATCAGCCGCCCCCTCTTGCTCATCACCTCGGTGGCGCTGCTCTCACCCCTGACGGTGCGTCGGCTGGTGCCCCGGCTGCCGGGCGCGGTGGGCCAGTTGGCGCGGGCCGGGGCGGTCGCCGGGGTCCGCCGTACCGCCGCGGTGGCCGCGCCCGTCCTGGTCACCGTCGCGCTGGCGGGCTCCCTGCCGGGCGCGACGGCCACGATCGGCGCGGCGCGGGCGGCGGAGGTGGAGCGGCGGACGGTCGCCGACTTCGTGGTGACCCCGCGGGACGGAACGACCCTGCGGGCAGGGACGGTCGAGCAGGTGCGGCAGGTGCCCGGCACACTCGTGTCGGCCAGTTCCGCCACCGCCCTGTTCACGCTGGAGGACGGCGTGGCGCTGGTGAAGTCCGAGGCCAGGGCGGCCGATCCGGCGCTGCTCGCCGGCACCGCGCGGCTGCCGGTCACCGCCGGGCGGCTCACCGACCTCGACGACGGGTCGATCGTCGTGACCGAGGAATGGGCGCGGCACCGGGTGGGACGAACGGTGCGGGTGTGGCTCGGCGACGGCACGCCGAAGACCCTCCGTATCGCCGCCGTCCTGTCCATCGGCACCGGGGACAACGGCGCCTACGTCACCCCGGCCAACGCGGGCGGCGGGGGCGTGGACCGCGTGGACGTACGGGTACGGGCGGGCGCCGACCCGGCGGAGGTGGGCGCGCGGCTGCGGAACGTCGACGGGGTGCGGGTGCTGAGCAGGACGCAGTGGGTGCGAGCGGCTCACCCGCAGACCAACGCAACGACCCGGCTCGGCATGCTGCTCGTCCTGGGCATCGCGCTTCTCTACACCGGCATCTCGGTGGCCAACACCCTCGCCATGGCGGCCGCCGAACGCAGAGCCGACCTGACGGCCCTACGGCGGGCCGGCGCCACCAGCGGCCAGATACTGCGACTGGCCGCCACCGAGGCACTGATCGCCGTGGCGGTCGGCACGCTGCTGGGCCTCCTGGTCACCGCCGTCAACCTGACCGGCCTGAGCGCCGCCCTGCACCTGCTCTCGGCCCCACCGGCCATAGCCCTGCCCTGGCAGGCACTCACCTGGACGACGGCAGCCTGCGCCCTGCTCGCGACCGTCACGGCACTGACATCGACGACACCGGCCCTACGCCCGCCCCGTCCCTGACCACCGGCCACGACCGACCGAGCCCGAAAACGATAGAGCCCCCGTCGGTTACCCGACGGGGGCTCTATGCTGCGTGGACCTGTGGGGATTTGAACCCCAGACCCCCTCGATGCGAACGAGGTGCGCTACCAGACTGCGCCACAGGCCCTTGCAACGAGTGAAACTCTAGCATCCCGGTCGGCCTGCTTGGAAATCCGTTCCCCGAGGCCGGGAGCGGGATGCCGGAGCTCTCATTCGTTGGCGGCCAGCGGTCGCTTGCCGTCCTCGTATTGGTCGAACAGCGGGGTGCGGCCGCGTTCGCGCGAGCGTCGGGCGGAGGCCGCGCGACGGGCGTCGCTCCGCTCGTCGCCGTCCGCTTCCCTGTCCTCCGCGCGGTCCGCGTCGCCGGATTCCCCGGCCGGTGCGTCCGAGGTGTCCGCCGCTTCGTGCTCGGGGGCCACCGAACTCGAGCGGGCCGAGCTCCAGGCGTCCGGCGCGCCGAGGTCCACGTCGGAGGTCGCCCGGGGCGCGACCGGCGCGGTCACGTACGTCGGCAGCGGTACCGGTACCGGGTCCCAGCTCTCGCCGTGGCCGGGCCGGCGCTGCCGCTCGCGCTGCTGGTCGACCCACTCCGCGTGATCGGTCTGCTCGACGAGTGCCCTGCGGTCCGCGGCGAGCGCCAGCAGGCCCGGGTCGGTCTCCGGGTCGGGGGCCGCGTGCGGCTCCTCTGCGCCGGCGTCGGGGCCGGTGTCGACGGACGAGGCGTTCGCCGAGGCGGGCGCGCGTCGGCGCGGCTGACGCTCCCGCAGCCGCTGCGCGGCCACCTCGGCGCGCCGGCGGTCCATCTGGAAGGCGAACCGGCGGCGCTCCTGGGAACGCAGGTACCCGATGTACGCGCTGAGCAGGACGGCGGGCACGGCGGGCGCCCAGAGGAACGCGAGCCCGCCGACCGCCGCGACGATCGCGCCGAGCGTGAAGGCGAGGAAGAGCATCACGGTGGTGCGCCGGCGGCGCGCGAGCGCCTTCGAGCGCTGGGCGCGCGCGGCGGACGCCTGCTCGGCGGGCGTCCGCCGGGCGACCGGCACCCGTCGGCCGCCCGGAGCGCCGCCTTCGCGTGTGGGCTTGGCGCCCTGTTCGCGGTGGTCGTGCGCGGGCTTGGCCGCCGGATCGCGCGCCGGTTCACGCGCCGTCTCCGGCCGTCCCGCCTCGGGACGCCCCGACGCTCGCTCCTGGCCACGCTCCTGGACTCGGTCCTGGGCACGATCCTGGACTCGCTCTTGAGCTCGTTCCTGGCCGCGCTCCTGAACTCGTTCCTGCGCGCGCTCCTGGACCGGTGCCTTCACCTGCGGGCGGGTCGGAGGCATGGCGAAGGACCGGACGTCCACCGATGCGGTGACGGCGTCCGGAAGGCCGGCGTCGGACTCCCCCTCCTCGGTGGAGCGCGCCCGCAGGTCCTTGGCGTACCGGCGCTCCATCCCCGCCCGTCCGGACAGCAGCCGGATGGCGGTGCTGAAGCGTTCCGTCGGACGGGCCTCGTTCAGCTCGTCCTGCCTACGGAGCCACATAGGCACCAAGTAGGCGGCCCAGGCCCCGACGATGACTGCGTAGATGAGGCCGCTGCTGCTCACGCCTCACACGGTAGAGGGGTTTACGTGAGGCCATCCGCCAATTGGGCCGGTGTGTCGCACGATCTGGCTGATATTTCGAACTTTTTTTGCGACCGGTGCGATCAACCGATCATTTTCGAACATCTATTCGACTGATCGGGCTAATTCAATTGGAAGCCTTCTGCGAGCGTGTGCGCCGCCACCGGTTCAGCAGTCCCTCCGGGACCTCCTCCGCCGTGAGCGCGAAGACGAGGTGGTCACGCCAGGCACCGTCGATGTGGAGATAGCGCGGCCGCAGCCCTTCCTCACGGAATCCGAGTTTTTCCACGACCCGGCGGCTCGGCCCGTTCTCGGGCCGAATGCAGACCTCGATGCGATGCAGTCCGACGGTGCGGAAACAGTGGTCCACGATGAGTGCCACGGCCGTCGGCATCACACCGCGACCGGCCACCGACTCGTCCACCCAGTAGCCGACGTGTCCCGAGCACATCGACCCCCAGGTGATCCCCGCGACCGTCAACTGCCCGACGAGCCGCCCCTGGTACTCGATCACGAACGGCAGCATCCGGCCGGCGTTCGCCTCGGACCGCAGATGCCGGACCATCTGGCGATACGTCGGCCGGTGTGCGATCGGCCCGCTGGGCGCGGGCGGCGGGATGGTCGCCTCCCAGGGGCGCAGCCAGTCCCGGTTGCGCCGGTTGACCTCGCGCCAGGCCCGCTGGTCGCGCAGCTTTATGGGCCGCAGGACGATATCGCCCTCCACCAGTTCGACGGGCCAGGATGAGGTGTTCAGCTCGCACCCCCGTGGCTCGGTCTGGGGTGGTCGCCGCCACGGATCTGGTCGACGGCGTGGATCAGCAGGGGCTCCAGGACGGCCAGGCCGTCCTTCACCCCGCCGGTGGAGCCCGGCAGGTTGACGATCAGCGTGCCGCCCGCCACTCCGGCCAGGCCCCGGGAGAGCGCGGCGGTGGGCACCTTGTCCCGGCCGTACGCCCGGATGGCCTCGGCGATGCCCGGCACCTCGTGGTCGATCACCGCGCGGGTGGCCTCAGGGGTGCGGTCGGTGGGCGAGATGCCGGTGCCGCCGGTGGTGACGACGGCGTCGTACCCGGCCTCGACGGCGGCCCGCAGCGCCGCCTCCACCGGGGCCCCGTCGGGGACCACCTGCGGCCCGTCCACGGCGAAGCCGAAGCCGCGCAGGCCCTCGGCGATCAGCGGGCCGCCCTTGTCCTCGTAGACACCGGCGGCCGCCCGGTTGGAGGCGGTCACGACCAGTGCGCTGTACGAAGCGGGCAGGGCGCCGTCGGCCGACGCGTCGAGTGTCATGCCCGGCTCCAGTCGCCCGACTTGCCGCCCGTCTTCTCCTCCACGCGCACGTCCGTGATGACCGCTCCCTTGTCGACCGCCTTCACCATGTCGATCACGGTGAGCGCGGCGACGGAGACCGCGGTGAGCGCCTCCATCTCGACGCCCGTGCGGTCCGTCGTCTTCACCGTGGCGGTGATCTCCACGGCGTCGTCCGCGACCGACACATCCAGTTTCACACCGGAGACGGCCAAGGGGTGGCACAGCGGGATCAGGTCCGGGGTGCGTTTGGCGCCCATGATGCCCGCGATCCGCGCGGTGGCCAGCGCGTCCCCCTTGGGTACCCCCTCGCCGCGCAGCAGCTCGACCACACGGGGCGAGACGAGGACCCGCCCGCTGGCATGCGCGGTGCGCGCGGTGACGTCCTTGCCGGAAACGTCGACCATGCGGGCGGCGCCCACGTCGTCGATGTGCGTCAGTCGGTCCTGCGTACTCATGTGGTGTGGCGCTCCCGGTCCGGGCCTGTTGTGCGCGACACGGTACCCCCAACCAGGGGGACTCAGCCGAGGAGGACCACCTCGACGTCGGCACCGGGCTCGACGGACTCCACGTCCTCGGGGACGACGATCAGCGAGTCTGCGTGCGCGAGGGCCGCGACCAGGTGGGAGCCGGCGCCCCCGACGGGGCAGACGGTGCCGTCGTCGTAGGTCGCGCGCAGGAACTGTCTGCGGCCCTTCGGCGAGGTCAGCGCCTTGTCGGCGATCAGCTTCGCGCGCGTGGTCGGCCGGTGGACGTCCTCGAGACCCATGAGGGTGCGGATGGCGGGGCGCACGAACAGCTCGAACGAGACGTACGACGACACCGGGTTGCCCGGCAGGGCCAGCAGGGGGATGTGGTCGGGCCCGATGGAGCCGAAGCCCTGGGGCTTGCCGGGCTGCATGGCGAGCTTGCGGAACTCGACACCGCTGCCCGCCTCGTCCTCGTCGCCGACGTGCTCAAGGGCCTCCTTGACGACGTCGTACGCCCCGACGCTCACTCCTCCGGTGGTGACGACGAGGTCGGCGCGGACGAGCTGGTCCTCGATGGTGGAGCGGAGCGTCTCGGCGTCGTCGGTGACCGCTCCGACCCGGTAGGCGATGGCGCCGGCGTCCCGGGCGGCCGCGGTGAGGGCGAAGCTGTTGGAGTCGTAGATCTGCCCGCTGCCCAGTTCCTCACCCGGCTGGACGAGTTCGCTGCCGGTGGACATCACGACCACGCGCGGGCGCGGGCGCACGCGTACGGCGCCCCGGCCGATCGCGGCGAGCAGGGCGATCTGGGGCGGTCCGAGGACCGTCCCGGCGTCGAGGGCGCGGTCGCCCGCCTTCACGTCGCTGCCCTTCGCGCGTACGTGCGCGCGTGCCTCGGCCGACCGGTACACGCGCACGTGCCCCGAGGCCTGCTCGGGGGCGAGGCTGCGGGCACGCATCCCGCTGACCGGTCCCTCACCGAGCCCGCCGTCGGTCCACTCCACGGGGACGACGGCCTCGGCACCCGCCGGGAGCGGGGCTCCGGTCATGATCCGGGCGGCCTGGCCGGGTCCCACGTACAGCAGGTCGGCCGCCTGTCCCGCCGCGACGTCCCCGACGACGTCCAGAGCCGCCGGGAACTCCTCGCTCGCGCCCGCGACATCCGCGACCCGCACCGCGTACCCGTCCATGGAGCTGTTGTCGAAGGGCGGCAGTGAGACCGGCACCACGACGTCGTCGACCAGTACGCAGCCCTGGGCGTCGGGCAGTTGCAGCTCGATGGGTTCCAGGGGGCGGACGGTGGCGAGGATGTCCGCCAGGTGTTCGTCCACCGACCAGAGCTGGTCCTGGCCGGTGGGGCGGTGCGCGGCGGTGCTCAAAGTGGCTACATCTCCTCGGTGACGTAACTGCGAAGCCAGGACCGGAAGTCCGGACCCAGATCTTCACGTTCGCACGCGAGTCTGACAATGGCACGCAGGTAGTCGCCGCGGTCGCCGGTGTCATAACGGCGGCCCTTGAAGACGACGCCGTGGACGGGACCGCCGACCTTCTCGTCCTGCGCGAGCTGCTGAAGGGCGTCGGTGAGCTGGATCTCGCCGCCGCGGCCGGGCTCGGTCTGCCGCAGTATGCCGAACACGCTCGGGTCGAGGACGTAGCGTCCGATGATCGCGTAGTTCGACGGGGCGTCCGCCGGTTCCGGCTTCTCGACGAGGCCGGTCACCTTGACGACGTCGCTGTCCACGGTGGCCTCCACGGCCGCGCAGCCGTAGAGGTGGATCTGCTCGGGGGCGACCTCCATGAGCGCGACGACGCTGCCGCCGTGCCGCTCCTGCACCTCGATCATCCGCTGGAGCAGCGGATCGCGGGGGTCGATCAGGTCGTCGCCCAGCAGGACGGCGAAGGGCTCCTGCCCCACGTGCGGGGCCGCGCACAGGACGGCGTGTCCGAGGCCCTTGGGGTCGCCCTGGCGCACGTAGTGCATGGTCGCGAGGTCGCTGGACTGCTGGACCTTGGCGAGCCGGGCGGCATCGCCCTTCTTCTGCAGGGCCGACTCGAGTTCGTAGTTGCGGTCGAAGTGGTCCTCGAGAGGGCGCTTGTTGCGGCCTGTGACCATGAGGACGTCGTCGAGGCCGGCGGAGACGGCTTCCTCGACCACGTACTGGATAGCCGGCTTGTCCACGACCGGCAGCATCTCCTTGGGAGTGGCCTTGGTCGCCGGCAGGAACCGGGTGCCGAGGCCGGCTGCGGGGATGACAGCCTTGCTGATCCTGGGGTGCGACTGCGTCATGTCGGCAACCTTATCCGGTGACTTTGTGAGGGATCTGTGGCTCCGGTTAATTGATGATCATATGAACGCATTGGAGCGGTGTGGGACAAGTGCAGGAGCGACATATGAGCCACCTCGAAGGCGGACCAGAGTCTGACAAACGTACGTTGCGGCGAGGGTTCCTCGCCGTGAGAAACAGGTTGACGCCCGATGACGTACGCGCGGCGGCCGTCGCCCTGGCCGAGCGGGCCCTGGAGCTGCCCGAGTTGACGCACGCCCGCACGGTCGCGGCGTACGTCTCCGTGGGTACCGAACCGGGCACCCTGGCCCTGCTGGACGCGCTGCGCGCGCGGGGCGTGCGGGTGCTGCTCCCCGCGCTGCTGCCCGACAACGACCTGGACTGGGGCGCCTACACCGGCGAGGGCTCTCTCGCGCGGGTCCCGCACGGCGGGAAGATGACCCTCCTGGAGCCGGCCGGCGAGCGCCTCGGCCCGGACGCCGTGACGGCCGCCGACGTGGTGCTGCTGCCGGGACTGGCGGTCGACGCCCGCGGAACGCGCCTGGGGCGCGGCGGAGGATCGTACGACCGCGTGCTGGCCCGGCTGGCGGACTCCGGGGCCCACCCCGCGCTGGTGGTGCTCCTGTACGACGCCGAGGTCGTCGAGCACGTCCCCGGGGAGGCGCACGACCGGCCGGTGCACGCGGTGGTGACGCCCTCGGGAACACGACGCTTCATCTGACGACCACGCCCTCATGCCGGAAGAGGCCCTCCACGCGCGCGTGGAGGGCCCCTTCCGGACGGTCGGCAGCTCAGGGCTTGAGCACCAGGGTGTCGCTGGTGCTGTCGTCGACCGCCTTCTTCGAGAAGGACCAGTCGAGCAGTTCACCGTTGGCCCACTTGCCCGTCTGGTCGGTGTAATGCGCGCTGAAGGCGTGTCCCGAGGCCCCGGTGAGGTTGATCCACTTCGACTTGTCGAGGTCGTCGAGGTTGACCACCATCCGCATCGACGGCACCCATACGACGCCGTAGCCGCCGGCCGCGTTCCAGCCGGTCGCGTTGACCGTCGCCTCGCCACCGCCGAGCTTCCACGGACCCCGGTTGAGGATGTACTGGAGGAAACCGGGACCGCTGGTGCCCAGCGTCTGGTTCTTCAGGAACAGGCGGTGCAGCCGGCCCCAGCTCCAGGTGTCGATGTCCTTGCCGAGCTTGGCGGTCAGCTCCCAGCGGGCGTCGATCATGGCACGCGCGAACAGCTTGTCGCGGTCGTGGTCGGCGCCGGGGCGGGTGCCCGAGTCGGGCGTCGTCCACCAGTCGCTGTCCGTCTTCGTCATGAGGTTGCGCACGACCTCGAACCAGCGGTCGCCGCCGTCCGGCTGCGCCTGGTCGGCGTCGCGCCGGCCGCACTCGCGGACCTTGTCGGTGTCGTCGACCGGGCCGGTGGTGTTGACCGGGTCGACCCACAGGCACTGGTCCTCGACGCGCAACTCCTTGGGCAGCTTGTTGCCGAAGGCCAGCTTGAGAACGTTGCGCCAGACCGCGTTGAAGTAGGCGGCAGCGGCCGAGTCGGCGTCCTGGGTGAAGTCCCAGTTCTCCAGCAGCTTCTGTGCGTCGCGGACGTCCGGGTCGTCAAGGTTGATCTTCTTCAGCACGGGCACGAGCAGCTTCGCGATCTCGCTGTCGTCGTCCAGCTGCATCTGGCGCATGTCGTCGGTGGAGATCTTGCCGCCGCCCCTGATCTTGCTCTTGATCAGGTCGGTGATCCGCTGGCTGCGCGCGCCGTAGCCCCAGTCCGTGGTGAGCGTGTAGGGGTACTTGTCCTTGTCGACGACGGCCTGGTTGGCGGTGACGATGTAGCCGCGCTCGGGGTCGTACTCGTAGGGCAGCTCATCGAAGTCGATGAAGCCCTTCCACTTGTACTTGGAGTCCCAGCCGGGCGCCGGGATCGAGCCGTCGACGCTCTTCGCGCGCGTGGGGATCTTTCCGGGCAGCTGGTAGCCGATGTGGTTCGAGGTGTCGGCGTAGACGAGGTTCTGCGAGGGCACGTCGAAGGACTCCGCCGCCTTGCGGAAGCTGTCCCAGTCCTTCGCCCTGTCGATGTCGAAGACGGCGTCCATGGAGGTGCCCGCGGTCAGCGCGGTCCACTTCAGGGCGACGCCGTAGCCGTCACCCCGGTCGGGCGCCGAAGTGTCGACGGTGGCCTTCTTGCCGACATCGATGAGTTCGTCGTCACGGTCGGACAGGAGGGGCATCCCGTCCTCGGTCTGCCGGACGACGATCTTCTTGGACTCTCCGCCGGCGACCTTGATGGTCTCCTCGCGCGTGACGAACGGCTTCACCTTGCCGTCGTACTGGTAGCCGTCGTCCCCGGAAAGCTTCTCCAGGTAGAGGTCGGTGACGTCGGCACCGGAGTTGGTCATGCCCCAGGAGATGGTCTGGTTGTGGCCGATGATCACACCGGGCATACCCGCAAACGTGTAGCCGGAGACGTCGAACTGGCACTTGCTGGAGACGGCGCGGCAGTGCAGGCCCATCTGGTACCAGACGGACGGCAGCGACGCCGACAGGTGCGGGTCGTTGGCCAGCAGCGGCTTACCGGTGATCGTGTTCTTGCCGGCGACGACCCAGGAGTTCGAGCCGATGCCGTTGCCGTTCACGCCGACGGCCGTGGGCAGGTCGTCCAGGACGTCGTAGAGGCCCGAGAGCTGGCTCTGGAGGGCCGAGCCCTCCGTACTGCCCGAGGATGAGTCCGAGGACGTCCCCGTGCCGCTCGTGGAGCTGTCGTCGGAGTCGCTCTGGCCGTCGCTCTGCTCGAACGTCTTGGTCAGCTCGTCGTACTGGCCGTCCTGGACGATCGCCTGGTTCCGGTCGTACGGGTACTGCGGGTACAGCTCGGCGATCTGGGCCGGGCCGAGACGGCTGGTCATCAGGGCGCGGTCGATCTCGTCCTGCATGTTGCCCCGCAGGTCCCAGGCCATCGCCTTCAGCCAGGAGACCGAGTCGACCGGGGTCCACTCGGTGGGCTTGTAGTCGTTGGTGAAACCCAGAGCCGCGTACTCCAGGGAGATGTCGGCGCCGTCCTTGCCCTTGAGGTAGGCGTTGACCCCCTTGGCGTAGGCCTGGAGGTACTTCTTCGTGTCGGCCGACAGCTCGCTGTCGTACTCCTCCTTGGCGACACGGTCCCAGCCCAGGGTGCGCAGGAACTCGTCGTTGTCGACCTGGCTCTTGCCGAACATCTCCGAGAGCCGCCCGGAGGTCATGTGCCGGCGGACGTCCATCTCGTAGAACCGGTCCTGGGCCTGGACATAGCCCTGGGCCATGAACAGGTCCTCGTCGGAGTCCGCGTAGATCTGCGGGATGCCGTAGCCGTCCCGCTTCACGTCGACGGGCCCGGTCAGGCCCTCAAATGTGATCGAACCCTTGGTCTGCGGGAAGGACGCGCGGACGGTGCTGATGGACCAGTAGGCGCCGTAGGCGATGCCTCCGATGATGGCCAGCACCAGCACAAGCACGATCAAACGGGCTTTGCGCCCCTTCTTCCTGCCGGACTTGCCGGGCTTGTCACCCGATGTGGCGGTGGTGTTGGGGGGCATCGCTGTCCTTGCTGTCCTAACGCGAGCGGCAGGCGGTCCTGGAGTGCTGGAGCAACCATAGGCGCAGGGCCTTGTGCCACTTGACGCGGAGTCGGGTACCGGTACGGAGGGATGTTCGATCTTCCCTCGCCGAGCGTCAAGAAATCGTCAAGAGTTAGGTAAGGTAACGAAGTAGTTGGGTGCGAAGCTCGCAGCTTCGTGTCCGATGTATCCGAAGCACATGTGCGCCCGCGCGCAAGCCGCGCGCGCCGGTGAAGGGAACCGCCGCTGACTGTCCACCACCTCAACCAGCTCCTGCTCGTCTGCTCGCTCGTCCTGCTCGTCGCCGTCGCAGCGGTCCGGATCTCCTCGCGCAGCGGGCTCCCCAGCCTGCTCGTCTACGTGGGCATCGGCGTCCTCATGGGCCAGGACGGCATCGGCAACATCCACTTCGACAATGCCGAGATGACCCAGGTCATCGGCTACGCCGCCCTGGTCGTGATCCTCGCCGAGGGCGGCCTGGGCACGAAGTGGAAGGAGATCGAACCGGCCCTGCCGTCCGCCACGGCGCTGGCACTGGCCGGCGTCGCGGTCAGCGTCGGCGTGACCGCCACGGCCGCGCACTTCGTGACCGGACTGGAGTGGAGACAGGCGCTGATCATCGGCGCGGTGGTGTCCTCGACCGACGCGGCGGCGGTCTTCTCCGTCCTGCGCAAGATCCCCCTCCCCTCGCGCGTGACGGGCACGCTGGAGGCCGAGTCCGGCTTCAACGACGCCCCGGTGGTCATCCTGGTGGTCGCCTTCTCCACGGCAGGGCCCGTGGAGCACTGGTACGTGCTGCTGGGCGAGATAGCGCTGGAGCTGGCCATCGGCGCCGCCATAGGCCTCGCGGTCGGCTGGCTGGGCTCCTGGGGCCTCCGGCACGTCGCACTGCCCGCCTCCGGCCTCTACCCGATCGCCGTCATGGCGATCGCGGTCACCGCGTACGCGGCGGGCTCCCTGGCACACGGCAGCGGCTTCCTGGGCGTCTATCTCGCCTCGATGGTCATGGGCAACGCGAAACTGCCCCACTGGCCCGCCACCCGCGGGTTCGCCGACGGGCTCGGCTGGATCGCCCAGATCGGCATGTTCGTACTGCTCGGCCTGCTGGTGACCCCGCACGAGCTGGGCGACGACGTACTGCCGGCGCTCGTCATCGGCCTGGTGCTGACGATGGTGGCCCGCCCGCTCAGCGTCGTGCTCTGCCTGACACCGTTCCGGGTGCCCTGGCAGGAGCAGACACTGATGTCCTGGGCCGGGCTGCGCGGCGCCGTCCCCATCATCCTGGCGACGATCCCCATGGTGAACGGCGTCGACGGCAGCCGCCGCATCTTCAACATCGTCTTCGTCCTGGTCGTCGTCTACACCCTGATCCAGGGGCCGACGCTGCCCTGGCTGGCGCGCAAGCTGCGTCTGGGCGGCGACCCCGAGGCCGCCGACCTCGGCGTCGAGTCGGCGCCCCTGGAGCGGCTGCGCGGGCACCTGCTGTCCGTGGCGATCCCCGAGGGGTCGAAGATGCACGGCGTCGAGGTCAACGAGCTGCGGCTGCCGGCCGGGGCGGCCGTCACCCTCGTCGTGCGCGAGGGGACGTCGTTCGTGCCGCTGCCGACGACCGTGCTGCGACACGGCGACGAACTCCTCGTCGTCGCCACCGACCCGGTCCGCGACGCGGCCGAACGGCGACTGCGCGCCGTCGGGCACGGCGGCAAGCTCGCCGGATGGCTGGGCACGGGCGGCAGCGCGCGTTAAGTGCAGGTTTCACACCGTTCACACCCCCTTCATTCGGAGGCGGTCAGCCTTACGGTGCTCATTTTCACAGGGAGAGCGTGCCGTGATCCCTGTAGGATGAAGGCACACCTTGATCGAACCAACTCTGCCTGACGCAGAGCTGGCGCGACCGTATGGCGGCCGGGACACCTCGTGCGCGAGCACCGGCATCTACCGCAGCACGCGCAAGAGGACAGCTCTCGGCGCCCCCTCCCTCCGGACGGGGTCGCGCTACCAGGCGGCAGAAAGGCACGGGCCGTGGCATCCACGGTCACCACCGAGCCGTCGAAGGACTCGTCGGCCTCGTCCCGCCCGGGATACGGACAGCTGCTGCGCACCCGCGGCGCCTGGACGTTCCTGCTGCCCGGCTTCGCGGCCCGCCAGCCGTTCGCCATGCTCACCATCTCCATCGTGCTGCTCGTTCAGCACACCACCGGCTCGTACGGCGCGGCCGGTGCCGCCGCGGCCGTCACCGGTGTCTCCATGGCCCTGTGCGCGCCCTACAGCGGGCGTCTCGCCGACCGCTACGGGCAGCGCGCCGTACTGATCCCCGGCGTGCTCCTGCACACACTGTCGGGCCTCACGCTCACCGTGCTCGCCCTGACCCACGCACCCCTGTGGACGGTGTTCGCGGCAGCCGTGCCCACGGGCGCCTCGGTGCCGCAGATCGGGCCGATGGTGCGGGCCCGCTGGGGTGCGCGGCTGAAGGACTCGCCGCTGATGACCACCGCGGCGGCCTTCGAGTCCGTCACCGACGAGCTCACCTTCGTCTTCGGCCCGCTGCTGGCGACCGCCCTGTGCACCGCCGTGAACCCGGCCGCCGGCCTGGTCACCGAGGCCGGGCTGACACTGCTCGGTGGCCTGCTGTTCGCCGCGAGCAAGAGCACGCAGCCCCAGGTCGCCGTCGCCGGGCACGCGCGCGTGGAGCACGCCTCGGCTCTGCGCGTGCCCGGAGTGCGGGTGCTGATCGTGGCCTTCCTCGGCATCGGTACGGTCTTCGGCGGCATGCAGGTCGCGCTGGCCGCGTTCACCGAGTCGATCGGCGAGCCCGGTCTGAACGGCGTCCTGTACGGCACTTTCGCCGCGGGCAACATGCTCTCCGGACTGGTCTGCGGCGCCATCGCCTGGAAGATCGCTCCGCGGCGGCGCCTGGTCGTCGCCTACGCCGCGCTGGCGCTCGTCGCCTCCGGCCTGTGGGCGGCGCACTCGGTGCTCGTCCTGGCGGGCCTCGGACTCCTGGTCGGCATGTGCATCGCGCCCGCGCTGATCACCGGCTACACGCTGGTCGAGGACCTGGTTTCGGCCGGTGCCCGCACCGAGGCGTTCACCTGGCTGACCGGCGCGGTCGCGCTCGGGCAGGCGGCCGCCGTCACGATCGCCGGACAGCTGGAGGACCGCTTCTGGGGCGGCGCCGGCTTCCTGGTGCCCCTGGGGGGCACCGCGCTGGCCCTGGTGACCCTGCTGGCACTGGGTTCACGGCTGGAGACGCGCCCCCGCGCGCGTACCGTCGCACGTGGCGTCGGTCACCGCGTGCCGGTGACAGTGGACTGATCCCCCGGAATACGTCAAGATAGACCGTCGTTAGCACTCACTGAGTGAGAGTGCCAGGAGGAAGACAGTGCCGACCTACCAGTACCAGTGCACCGAGTGCGGCGAGGGCCTCGAGGCGGTGCAGAAGTTCACCGACGATGCCCTGACCGAGTGCCCCAACTGCGGTGGCCGCCTCAAGAAGGTGTTCTCCGCCGTCGGCATCGTCTTCAAGGGCTCCGGCTTCTACCGCAACGACAGCCGCGGCTCCTCGTCGAGCAGCTCGCCGGCGTCGTCCTCGAAGTCGTCGACGTCCGGCTCCGACTCGAAGCCGTCGACCTCGACGTCCTCGACCTCGGACTCGAAGTCGTCGAGCAGCGGCACCTCGACCGGCAGCAGCTCAGCCGCGTAAGGCTCGCTCACCGGACCCTGTCGTCTTACGACGACGGGGTCTTCGGCGTTTCCCGGGGCGGTTAGGGTGCGACGCATGGCGAACAAGGCGAACGCAGAGATCGGTGTGATCGGCGGCTCGGGCTTCTACTCGTTCCTCGACGACGTGACCGAGCTCCAGGTCGACACCCCCTACGGACCGCCCAGCGACTCACTCTTCCTCGGCGAGATCGCCGGCCGGCGGGTCGCCTTCCTTCCCCGGCACGGACGCGGACACCACCTGCCACCCCACCGGATCAACTACCGGGCCAACCTGTGGGCGCTGCGCTCGGTCGGGGCGCGCCAGGTCCTCGGTCCGTGCGCCGTGGGCGGTCTGCGCCCGGAGTACGGGCCCGGCACGCTGGTCGTGCCCGACCAGCTGGTCGACCGCACGAAGTCGCGGATCGGAACGTACTTCGACGGGCTGCCCCTGCCCGACGGCACGGTGCCCAACGTGGTGCATGTGTCCCTGGCCGACCCCTACTGCCCCGCGGGACGCTCGGCGGCCTTGAAGGCGGCACGGGGCCGGGAGTGGGAGCCGGTGGACGGCGGGACGCTGGTGGTGATCGAGGGGCCGCGGTTCTCGACCCGCGCCGAATCGTTGTGGCACCAGGCGCAGGGTTGGTCCGTGGTGGGCATGACGGGGCACCCGGAGGCCGCGCTGGCCCGTGAACTCGAGCTCTGCTACACGTCCTTGAACCTGGTCACCGATCTGGACGCGGGTGCCGAGAGCGGTGAGGGCGTGTCGCACGAGGAGGTGCTGCGGGTGTTCGCGGCGAACGTGGACCGGCTGCGGGACGTGCTGTTCGACGCGGTGGCCGCGCTGCCCTCGGACGGCGAACGGGACTGCTCGTGCCCGAACGCGCTGGGCGGGCTGAATCCGGGGTTCGAGTTGCCGTAGCGGGCGCAGGGGAGGAACGGGCAAGAAAGCCGGCGGGGGCGGAAGTTCTCCTTCGGGTGAGGGAGTTGTCCACAACCCGGCGGTGGTCCACCGGCTCCGACGAGCGGCGGCGCGAAGGCGCATCGTGGCTTCGCAAACCCGTTCCTCGTCGCCGGTGGTGATCCCGTGTCCGACTCACTCGTCCCTCCCTCTCCTCTCCCCCCTCTTTCTCCCCTTCCTCCGCTTCCCTCGCCCGCCCCGTCCCCGTCCCCTCTCTCCTTCGCGGCACGTCCACCCGGCACGGAGGCTCCGGCCACCTGCGAGGTGCCGTCCTTCGCTCCCGTGCGGGTCCGCGGCGGGCGGTACCGGCTGGGACGGCTCGTACGGAGCCGACGGCGGGCCCTCGCTCTGGGTCTCGCCGTCACCGCCGCCGCACTCGTGGCGTCCGGCCCCCGGAGCGGCGATCCGGCCCCAGGGCACCGCGGTGGGGCCGAGCGCGCGGATGCGGGCGGGCGCTCGCAACCCCGCGCGCACTCGCCACTACGCGCCCCTGCACATGGCCCTCGCGCCGGGGAGACGGTGACGGCGCCGGTGCGGATCGCCGACGCGGCCACGGTCCGGCTGCTGCGCCCCGGTGACCGGGTCGATGTCATCGCCGCCGAGCCGACGACGCTCGGCGGTATGCACGGCGCGGGCGGCGACGCCCACGTGGTCGCGCGCGGGGCACTGGTGACGAAAGTGCCGGAGCCGCTGAACAGCGACACCGCTGCCGGCCCGGCGGACGACGGGGCGCTGGTCGTCCTGTCGGTGCCCCGGTCCACCGCCGCGCGCTTGGCGGGGGCGAGCGCGACGGCTCGGCTGGCGGTGACTCTGTGGTGACGTCAAGTCCCTCGTCGGAGGGACCGAATTGGACACGCCCTCCTGGCGTTGACGTAGGTTGCGGAGCTGTTTGTTCCACAACCTGTACATGCGAGGAGTGTCCCCGAGGTGAGCGAAAAGAAGGCAAGCGTCTGGCAGGGCTTCAAGGCCTTCCTGATGCGTGGCAACGTCGTCGATCTGGCAGTCGCGGTGGTGATCGGCGCGGCCTTCACGAACATCGTCAACTCGGTGGTGAAGGGAATCATCAACCCGCTCATCGGAGCGGTCGGCACCAAGAACCTGGACAGCTACAGTTCCTGCCTCAAGGGCCCCTGCACGGGCACCGGGGACAGCGCGACGGGCGTCCGGATCCTGTGGGGGTCCGTCCTCGGCGCGACCCTCACCTTCGTGATCACCGCTGCGGTCGTGTACTTCCTGATGGTTCTGCCCATGTCGAAGTACCTGGCGAAGATGGAGGCCCGCAGGAAGGCCAAGGAAGGCACGCAGGAGATCGTCGAGCTCACCGAGCTGGAGGTGCTCAAGGAGATCCGCGACGCGCTGGTCGCCCAGCGGGGCTCGGGGCACAGCGAGCGGTAGAGGCGCTCGACGGGGCCCTGCGAGCGGTGCTCCGCCACGGCTCGCGGGCCTGCCGGACCGGCCCTGCCCGTCGGGTTCAGACGTGGTGGGGCGGCTTCTCGTCCAGGAACCGCTTCAGGTCGGCGACGCTGTCGCCCTCGGCGGACGGACGCTCGCCCCAACCTCGGTCGGTGTCGTCCGAGGACTGCCGGTCCAGCGGGTCGTCGAAGATCAGCGCGGCCTTCGGGTCGCGCGGCTCGGAGGCCGAGGGGGTGCTCATCCCTCCAGAGTACGGCCCGGGGACCCGCTCGGGTCAGTGCCTGGCCGCCGGCCCCGCAGCGTGTGGGCCTGCGGATTCCGCACAAGATTTTCCGCCGGTTGTCTGCTGTGCTGGTACCCATGACGTCCAGTACGCCCCCGTCGGCCTCTCCCCCTCCTCCCGGGCCCCCCGCCTCCGCGGCGCCCGTCCGCTTGAAGCCGCTGCGCAGTCTGACCGCGCGCGGGAAGGGCGAGACACACCGGGTCGCCTCGCCCCTCGAGCTCTTCTTCGACCTGTGCTTCGTCGTGGCCATCGCCCAGGCGGGCGTCCAACTGGTGCACGCCGTGGCCGAGTCCCACGCGGGCGAGGGAATCCTCAACTACGCGATGGTCTTCTTCGCCATCTGGTGGGCGTGGATGAACTTCACGTGGTTCGCGTCGGCGTACGACAACGACGACGTCCTGTACCGGATCGTCACGCTGGTGCAGATCGCCGGGGTCCTGGTGCTGGCGGCGGGCATCTCGCGGGCGTTCGAGGACCACGAGTTCGTGGCCGTCTGGCTGGGCTACGCGATCATGAGGTTCGCGCTGAGCTTGCAGTGGCTGCGAGTCGCGTGGTCCGCCGAGGGCGCGGAGCGGACGATGGCGCTGCGGTACGCGGCGGGCGTGCTGATCTGCCAGATCGGCTGGCTGGGGCTGCTGATCCTGCCCGAGGGCGGCAGGGCGTGGCTGTTCCTGCTGATGGCTCCGCTGGAGATGTGCGTGCCGATCTACGCGGAGAAGGACCATCCGACGTCCTGGCATCCGCATCACATCGCCGAGCGCTACGGGCTGTTCACGATCATCGTGCTGGGCGAGACGATCGCGGCGGCGACGGTCGCCGTGAAGTCCGGCATCGACGAGAACGACGCGCTGGGCGAGCTGCTGCCGATCGCGGTGGGCGGACTGCTGATCGTCTTCGCCGCCTGGTGGATCTACTTCGTGGTGCCCATCCACGGGCATCTGCGCTCCAACAAGCAGGCGTTTCTGTGGGGCTACGGGCACTACGTGGTCTTCGCCTCGGCCGCCGCGATCGGTGCGGGTCTGGAGGTGGCGGTCGAGCAGGCGGTCGGCGAGGCGCACATCTCGACGCTCGCCGCGTCGGGAGCGGTCACGCTGCCGACGGCGCTGTACCTGATGGCGGTCTGGATCCTGCACGCACGTCACTTCAAGGTGGGCCTGGCCCAGCAACTGGTGCTGCCCGTCGCCGCGCTGCTGGTGATCTGCAGCACCTTCCTCGGCGAGTGGGCGGTCCTCGCGGCCGGCCTGGTGTCGGCGCTGACAGTGGCGACCGGGACGAGCCTGACGGCGCGCCTGGTCGCGCGGGAGTCGCGGGAGAGCTCCGGGCGGGCATCGAGCGCGGTGATGTGACGGGGCGTGACACCGTCACGCGCGGCGCGGGGCGGGCGAGACTTACCCCCATGACAGTTGATGCTCTGACGGACGTCGCCGGCCTGCGCGTGGGACACGCCACGCGGATCGGCGGCGGTTGGCTCACCGGCACCACAGTCGTCCTCGCCCCGGAGGGTGGCGCCGTGGCCGCCGTGGACGTACGCGGCGGTGGTCCGGGCACGAAGGAGACCGACGCCCTCGATCCACGCAACGTGGTGCAGCGGGTCGAGGCGATCGTGCTGACCGGCGGCAGCGCCTACGGGCTCGACGCGGCGTCCGGCGTGATGGCCTGGCTGGAGGAGCACGGGCGCGGGATTCCCGTCGGCCCGGACCCGACGCACGTCGTGCCGGTGGTGCCCGCCGCCTGCGTCTTCGACCTGGCACGGGGCGGCGACTTCCGGGCCCGCCCCGACGCTGCCACCGGCCGGGAGGCCGTGGAGGCGGCCGCGGCGAGCGCTCCGGGGGCTCGGGTGCGGGAGGGATGCGTCGGCGCGGGGACGGGGGCCGTCGTCGGGCCGCTGAAGGGCGGGGTAGGCAGCGCGAGCGTGCTTCTCGACTCGGGGATCACGGTGGCCGCGCTGGTGGTGGTCAACGCCGCGGGATCGGTGACGGATCCGGAGACGGGCGTGCTGTACGGGGAGTTGTTCCAGGGGCGCGCCGAGTACCCGGAATCCCGCGTGCACGAGAGCGCGCGCCGGCGTCTCGCCGAGATCACGGCGAAGAACGCGCCTCCCCTGCTCAACACCACGCTCGCGGTGGTCGCCACCGACGCGGACCTGACGAAGGCACAGGCGCAGAAGCTGGCGGGCACGGCGCACGACGGGATCGCGCGGGCCGTGCGTCCCGTGCATCTGCTCAACGACGGGGACACCGTCTTCACCCTCGCGACGGGCCCGCGCCCGCTCGATCCCGTCCACCCGCTCGCGCTGAACGACATCCTCGCGGCGGGCGCGGAGGTGGTGACGCGTGCGATCGTGCGGGCCGTGCGCGCCGCCGAGTCGGTGTCCGTTCCGGGCGGGGTGTGGCCGTCGTACGAGGAGTTGTACGGGGGACGGTGACCCCGCGGACCGGGAAGGCGATTGTCCCGGTTCCGTCACGTGATGGTGCCAACGGCGACCGGAGGGAACCCCACCGGCCGCCGGATCCCTCCTTCTCCACGTACCAGAGCGGATCACTCACATCACACGAAGCTGGAGCAGCCCGTGACAACGGCGGACATAGCGGTGCGGCGCGCGGTCGGAGCCTGTGCCGTCCTGGTGGTCGGTGCCCTGACCCTGACCGCCTGCGGGGGCAGCGCCAACGCCAAGGACAAGGGCGGCGACGCCAAGGGCGGCAAGAACGGCGTCAAGACGTCCACGGCGAAGATCGTCATCTCGGCGAAGGACGGTTCGACGAGCGCGTCCATCAACGCGACCGGCGTGAAGGTGAGCGACGGCCGGCTCACCGAGGTGAAGATGACGGTGGCCGGGTCGGGGCAGGCCGTCGAAGGCTCCCTGTCGGCCGACGGCAGCACCTGGAAGCCGAAGGAGCAGCTGGAGCGCGGGACGAAGTACCAGATATCGGCGACCGCGAAGGATGCGAACGGCAAGACCGCCGCCGCCAACTCCATCTTCACCACCGTCTCTTCGGCCAACAGCTTCATAGGGACGTACACGCCGGACAACGGCACCACGGTCGGCGTCGGAATGCCGGTGTCCTTCACCTTCGACAAGGCCATCAGCGACACGAAGGCCGTGCAGTCGCACATCACGGTGACCTCCAGCAGCGGCCAGCAGGTGGTCGGGCACTGGTTCGGGGCGCAGCGGCTCGACTTCCGTCCCCAGGAGTACTGGAAGGCCGGCTCCAAGGTGACGATGAAGATCGACCTGGACGGGGTCGAGGGCGCCAACGGCGTGTTCGGGGTGCAGAAGAAGACGGTCACCTTCACCGTCGGGCGGTCGCAGGTGTCCACGGTCGACGTCAACACGCAGACCATGACGGTGGTGCGGGACGGACAGACCCTGAAGTCGGTTCCGATCTCGTCGGGCAGCCCGGATCACACCACCTACAACGGGCAGATGGTGATCTCCGAGAAGTTCACGCAGACCCGGATGAACAGCCGGACGGTGGGCCTGGGCGGCGAGTACGACATCCCGGACGTGCCGCACGCGATGCGCCTGACGCAGTCCGGCACCTTCATCCACGGCAACTACTGGTACAACAGGGGCAATCCACCCTTCGGCAACACGGGCACCAGCCACGGCTGCGTGGGGCTCGCGGACGCGCAGGGCGCGCAGGGTGACACGCCCGCCAAGTGGTTCTACGACAACTCGCTGATCGGCGATGTGGTGATCGTCAAGAACTCGCCCGACAAGACGGTGTCGCCGGACAACGGGCTCAACGGGTGGAACCTGTCGTGGTCCGAGTGGACCGCGGGGAGCTCCTCCTGATCGCCGGAGATGCCCTCTGACCGGCGATTTCTGATGGGCCGTCGGGCCGTGCGGGAATTTTTCGCGCGGCCCCGACGTTTTGACGGCGTACGTTTTCTCGGTTCCCGGACATGATGTCCGACCGAGGGGCTACGGTATGCACCCACAAGGTGACATGCAGCAACGCCGGGAGAAACCTTGAGCGTTCCGTACGAGACAACAGCGTACGAACCAGCCGAGTCGCCCGAGTCTCCGGAGGAGCACCTCGCGCGACTGCTCGGTCGCGCCCTGAACTCGTTCGAGCTGCCCGACGAAGCACTGCGGCGGCTCGACTGCGCACTCGCGCATGACAGCTCCCTGCACTCCGCGCACCACAGCGCGGGCCTGCACCGGGAGACGTACCGGCACACCTGGCTGCTGGCCGACGGCTGCGCGCTCACGCTGTGGGAGCTCGTCCACAACACCGCGCCGGGCAGCGAGCCGCAGCACGAGGTGTACGTCGACGAGGAGGAGCTGCGGGCCGCCACGGCCCGGCTGCCACTGCCGTCGGACACTCCGGACTTCGAACTGCCGGTGCTGGTACAGCTGTCGCCGATCCCCGGGCCCCGGCATGTGTACGTGCCGGACGACTCGGCGGATCACGCGCGCAGACTGCTGCGCCGCGCGGAGAACCCCGACCAGCCCGACGCGGACACGGCCGCGCTGCTGAAGTCGGCGTTCGCGCACCAGATCACCCAGGCCTTCGGGCGCCCCTGCCGCGCGGGCAGGATCGGGCTGGGCTACTCGCTCTACGAGCACGCGTTCCTGCTGGCGGACGGCCGGGAGATCTCCCTGTGGGAGGTCGAGCACACGGCGACACCCGACGGCCGGCACATGTGCGAGGTGTACGTGTCCGAGGCCGCGGCCCGGGACGCGATGGAACGGCGGGCGGCGCAGGTCTCCTGAGCCGTTCGGCGGCCCTGGGGGCCGTCGGGTCAGCGGCCCCCGCCGAGCTGTCGTACGAGGCCGGCGAAGGCGTCCCGCTCGGCCGCGGTCAGTTCGACGGTCTCACGGCCGGGACCGGACTGCCGTTGGCGCGGAAGGGCGGGCAGGACGGGAAGCACCGGCAGGACGGGCGGCACCGGCGGGGCGGGGAGCACGGTGCGGGCCTCGCGGCCTGAGCGGCTGCGCCGCAGGATGCGGGTCACGAAGATCAGCCAGGCGATGGACGCAACGGCGAGAACCGTCAGGACCGCCAGCTGAGGGAACGTTAGGTGCACGGGCATACCGACCAGTAGACACCACGGTCCGGGACCTGTGTCCCGGACCGTGACGTATCTCGCATGCCACACACATCACGCAGATCACTCAGACCGCGCGTTAGGCCTGTTCGGTGCGGAGATCCATGAATCACCGCAGATGGTCACCGGTAGCCGCAACCTGCCGCAGGCGGCTTCGCCGTGCGGCAGGCAACTCTCACCCGTGACAGGCGGTCTCAAGCCCGCGACAGGCGGCCTCAACCCGTGGCGGGAGGCCGCGGCCGGAGTCGGCCGCGGCCGTCACAGGCTAGGCGGCCACCGGCTGCTTCGCCTCCGTCGCGGTGGCGGCGGCGGATTCCTCCGCCGTACCGGGCTCGACGGCGCCGGGGGCCGGCGTGCGCAGGCCCTTGAGGAGGACGACCACCGCCGTCGTCACGCACACGCCCGCCGCGATGGCGACCAGGTACAGGAACGGGTTGCCGATCAGCGGGACCACGAAGATGCCGCCGTGCGGGGCGCGGAGCGTGGTGCCGAAGGCCATCGACAGGGCGCCGGTGACCGCGCCGCCCGCCATCGAGGCCGGGATGACGCGCAGCGGGTCGGCCGCGGCGAACGGGATCGCGCCCTCGGAGATGAACGAGGCGCCCAGGACCCAGGCGGCCTTGCCGTTCTCGCGCTCGGTCGGGGTGAAGAGCTTCTTGCGGACGGTGGTCGCGAGCGCCATGCCCAGCGGCGGGACCATGCCCGCGGCCATCACGGCTGCCATGATCTTCATCGCGGAGTCGCTGGGATCCTGGACGGCGATGCCGGCCGTGGCGAAGGCGTACGCGACCTTGTTGACGGGGCCGCCGAGGTCGAAGCACATCATCAGGCCGAGCAGCACGCCCAGCAGGACGGCGTTGGTGCCGGAGAGGCCGGCCAACCAGTCGGTCATGGCCTTCTGGGCCTCGGCGATGGGCTTGCCGATCACGACGAACATCAGGAAGCCGACGACCAGCGAGGAGATCAGCGGGATCACCACCACCGGCATGATGCCGCGCAGCACCGGCGGGATCTTGATCCGCTGGATCGCGAGGACGATGCCGCCCGCCAGCAGACCGGCGACCAGGCCGCCGAGGAATCCGGCGGCGATGTTGGAGGCGATCATGCCGCCGACGAAGCCGGGCACGAGACCGGGCCGGTCCGCCATGCCGTAGGCGATGTAGCCGGCCAGGACCGGGATGAGGAAGCCGAAGGCGACCCCGCCGATCTGGAACAGCAGAGCACCCCAGCTGTCGACCTGGGTCCAGGAGAAGTGCTCCATGACCGAGGGCGCCTTGTTGATCTCCCAGCCGCCGATCGCGAAGCCGAGAGCGATCAGCAGACCGCCGGCGGCGACGAACGGGACCATGTAGCTGACGCCCGTCATCAGCCACTTGCGCAGCTTGGTGCCGTAGCTGTCGCCGGACTCGCCGGTCCGCTCGACCGGTGTCCCGCCCTTGGCCGACGCGCTCACCTCGCCGCGCGCCGCCTTCCCGCGCACCTCGGTGATGAGTGCGGCGGGCCGGTTGATGCCCGCCTTCACGCCGACGTCCACTGTGGGCTTGCCGGCGAAGCGGTCCTTCTCGCGTACGGGGACGTCGTGGGCGAAGATCACGCCGTCCGCCGCTGCGATGACGGCCGGGTCGAGCCGGGTGAAGCCGGCCGAGCCCTGCGTCTCGACGACCAGTTCGACGCCCGCCTCGCGGCCCGCCTTCTCCAGGGACTCGGCCGCCATGTAGGTGTGGGCGATGCCGGTCGGGCAGGAGGTGACGGCGACGATCCGGAAGGGAGGCGCGGCCTCGGCGTCCGTGTTCGCGCGGGTGGCCGTGTCGGCGTCGGCGGAGGCCGCCGCCGACGCCGACACGGAGTCTGGGGTGGCGCCAACGGTTTCGGTGGCCGGGGCGTCGGTGGCCGGGGCGTCGGTGGCCGGGGCGTCGGTGGCCGGGGTGTCGGTGGCCGGGGGCTCAGCGACCGGGGCGTCGGCGCTCGGGGCCGCGTCGCCGCGGATCAGCGCCGCCGCGCCCGCCGCGTCGCCGGCCGAGCGCAGCGCGTCGGTGAACTCGGCGTTCATCAGCTGCCGGGCGAGCGACGACAGGATCGTCAGGTGGGCGTCGTCCGCGCCGGCGGGGGCGGCGATCAGGAAGATCAGGTCGGCGGGGCCGTCGGGGGCGCCGAAGTCGATACCGGTGGCGCTGCGTCCGAAGGCGAGCGTCGGTTCGGTGACGTGGGCGCTGCGACAGTGCGGGATGCCGATGCCTCCGTCGAGGCCGGTGGGCATCTGGGCCTCACGGGCGGCCACATCGGCGAGGAAGCCCTCCAGGTCGGTCACCCGGCCCAGGGCGACCATACGCTCGGCGAGGGATCGCGCCGCCGCTTCCTTTGTTTCGACGGACAGGTCGAGATCGACCAGGTCCGCGGTGATCATGTCGCTCATCGCGGGCTCCTTCGCACGCGTATCGCCCGGGGCGTGGGGTGGTGGGCGAGGGTGGGGACGGGGACGGGGGTTGCTGCGGCGGTGCATTGAGGGGAGGTGAGGGGGGCGGAGGCGGGGCCGGGGAAGCCCCGCCTCCGCGGGGTGGCAGGCGGGTTCGGGCCATGCCTCCCCTGATCGGCAGGCCGCCTCGGGCGCACCCGCCGACCATGTCGAACGGCGAGTAACGAGGAACTTCGCCTCTCGACGACCGGTTCGCCGGACCGCGCGGGACACGCGGGAGCCGTCGTCGGCACGGAGGACGAGGACGCCACGGTCGTCGCCGGCACGGACTGCGCGGGAGTCCTCGTCAGCGCGGACCGCGTGAGAGTCCTCGTCAGCCCAAACCGCGCAGGAGTCCCGGTCAGGGCGGACTGCGCACAAGTCCGCCTCAGCACGGAAACCGCACAAGTCCGCCTCAGCACGGAAACCGCGGAGGTCCGCCTCACCACGGAAACCGTAGAAGCCCTCGTCACCAGGGACACCGTGGGGCTCGTCGTCATGACACCGGCTCCTTCAGTTCACGGTCCACCGGCACCTGCGCCGTGACCGTCACCGCAGCCGGGTCCAGGTCGTCCGGGGTCGGCATCACGCTGCCGGGCAGCTGGACGGCCGCCGCTCCGTGCGCGACGGCGGAGGCTAGCGCAGCGGGGCCGCTCCCGCCTGCGACGAGGAAGCCGGCGAGGGAGGAGTCGCCCGCGCCCACGTTGCTGCGTACGACGTCGACGCGGGCGCTCGCGAACCAGGTGCCCGTGGCCTCGACGAGCAGTTGTCCGTCGGCGCCCAGGCTCGCGAGCACGGCACGGGCGCCCATTTCGCGCAGTTCCTCGGCCGCCTTCACCGCGTCGCCGACGGTGGCCAGGGGGCGCCCGACGGCCTCCGCGAGCTCCTCGGCGTTCGGCTTCACCACGTCGGGCCGCTCCCGCAGCGCTTCCAGGAGCGCACGCCCGGAGGTGTCCAGAGCGATGCGCGCTCCCCCGGCGTGCGCTCGGGCGACCACCTCGGCGTACCAGGAGGGCGCGAGCCCGCGGGGCAGGCTGCCGCAGCAGGCGATCCAGTCGGCGTCGCGGGACTGCTCACGGACCGTCTCCAGGAGCAGTTCCTGCTCCTCCGGGGACAGCTCGGGCCCGGGTGCGTTGATCTTCGTCAGGACGCCGTCGGACTCCGCGAGGGCGATGTTCGAGCGGGTGGCTCCGGTGACCGGGACCGGCGCGACCTCGATGCCCTGCGCGTCGAGCAGGTCGGCGACGAGCGCGCCCGGCGCACCCCCCAGGGGCAGGACGGCGACGGTGCGCCGTCCTGCGGCCGCCACGGCGCGCGAGACGTTCACGCCCTTGCCTCCCGGGTCCATCCGCTCACCGGTGGCGCGGATGACCTCGCCGCGGTCGAGGGACGGGACCTCGTAGGTGCGGTCCAGGGACGGGTTGGGGGTGACGGTGAGGATCATGCGCGTACTACTTCCGTGCCGCCGCGCTCGATGGCGGCCGCGTCGTCGGGGCTCAGCCCGCTGTCGGTGATCAGCAGGTCGACGTCGCTGAGGTCGCCGAAGCGGGCGAAGTGCTCCTGGCCGTGCTTGGCGGAGTCGGCGAGCAGCACCACGCGGCGCGCGGCGGCGACGGCCGCCCGCTTCACCGCGGCCTCGGCGAGGTCGGGGGTGGTCAGACCGTGCTCGGCGGAGAACCCGTTGGCGGCGACGAACAGGACGTCGGCGCGGATCTCGCCGTACGCCCGCAGCGCCCACGCGTCCACGGCGGCGCGCGTACGGTGCCGTACGCGCCCCCCGACGAGGTGCAGTTGCATGCCAGGGTGGTCCGCAAGGCGGGCCGCGATGGGCAGGCTGTGCGTGACGACGGTGAGCTCGGCCTCCAGGGGGAGGGCGGCGGCCAGGCGGGCGACCGTGGTGCCGGCGTCGAGGATCACCGTGCCCTCGGTGGGCAGTTCCGTGAGGGCCGCCTTGGCGATGCGGTCCTTCTCGTCGGCGGAGGTGCCTTCGCGTTCGGCGAGGTCCGGTTCGAAGTCGAGGCGTCCGGCCGGTATGGCACCGCCGTGGACACGGCGCACCAGGCCGGCCCGGTCGAGGGCCTTCAGATCGCGGCGGATCGTCTCCGCCGTGACCTGGAACTCCTCGGCCAGCGACAGGACGTCCACCCGGCCGCCGTCACGGGCGAGCCGCAGGATCTCCTGCTGCCGCTCCGGTGCGTACATGTCCGTTTCCCTCCGGCCGTTACCAGGTTTATGCCCGAACCTGTGGTTTCGCCTCGGAGGCTACGCCCGGATTTCCGGAAAGTAAACAGGTTCGGGCGTGATTCGGGCATGAACGGACTTCCGCTCTCTGTTTCGGACTGTCCCGGAACACACGCCACGGACACACGTAAGAGGCCCGCCACCTGTCGGGTGACGGGCCCCTCGCGCGGGAACGTCCGCTCAGGCGACGAGCTCGCGCTCCCGGTCCCCGGAGGGGGCCGCCTCCGGGGTGTCCTCGACGCCGCCCTCCACGTGCTGGGCCGGCCGCTTCGGCAGGGCGAACATCAGCAGGAAGATCGCGAACATCACCAGGGCCACCCAGCCGAGCGCGTGCTCGAAGGCGTTCACGAAGGCGGGTCCCATCTCGGCCGGGGTCAGCCGGTCGCCGATCCGACCGAAGAAGACGACCGCGACCAGACCGAGCCCGAGCGCGTTGCCCATCTGCTGGACCGTGTTGATCAGCCCGGACGCCGAACCGGCGTGCTCACGCGGCACGTCCGACAGCACCGCGTCCGTCAGCGGGGCGACGATCAGCCCCATGCCGACGCCCATCACGACCAGCGGAAGCGCCATCTGCCACGGGGCGATCCCGAGGCCGTAACGCTCGGACTCCCAGATGTAGAGAAGTACTCCGGCGGCCATGGTCAGGGCGCCCGTCTGCAGCACCTTGCGCCCGAAGCGGGGGACCAGCTTCTGCACGGACAGCCCGGCGGCCGTCGAGACGGCGAGCGAGAACGGGACCCCGGTCAGACCCGCCCGCAGCGGGCTCCAGCCCAGGCCGGTCTGCATGTACAGCGTCCAGACCAGGAAGAACACGCCGAGGCCGACGCCGAAGACGGTCTGCACCGCGACGCCCGCCGCGAAGCTGCGCACCCGGAAGAGGGAGAGCTCGATCAGCGGCGAGCCGTCCCGCGCGCCCTTGCGCCGCTCGTACGCCACCAGCGCCCCGAAGACACCGATCGAGCCGGCCATCGACACGAACCCCCACACCGGCCAGTCCAGCTCGCGGCCGCGGGTGAGCGGGTAGAGCAGCATGAGCAGGCCGAGGGTGACCAGGACGACGCCGACGAGGTCCAGCTTCAGCGCCTTCGGCGCCTTGGACTCCGTGATGAAGCGGCTGCCGAGGATCAGTCCCGCGATGCCGACGGGCAGGTTGATGAGGAAGATCGGCCGCCACTCCAGACCGAAGAGGTTCCACTCGGTCAGCAGCGCGCCGAGCAGCGGCCCGGAGACGGCGCCCAGTCCGACGATCGCGCCGAAGAGTCCGAAGACCTTCCCCCGCTCGTGCGCCGGGAAGGTGGCGTGCACGATCGACAGCACCTGCGGCACCATCATCGCCGCCATGGCTCCCTGCAGGATGCGGGAGGCCACCAGCATCTCCGGGTTCGCGGCGAAACCGCACAACGCGGAGGCGAGGGTGAAGCCGCCGATGCCGAGGAGGAACAGCCGCTTGCGGCCGTGGATGTCGCCGAGCCGGCCGCCGGTGATGAGCCCGGCGGCGAAGGCGAGCGCGTAACCGGCGGTGATCCACTGGATCTGGCTCCAGGAGGCGCCCGCGTCCTGCCGGATGGAGGGGATGGCGATGTTGACGATCGTGACGTCGACGAGGTCCATGAAGGCCGCGGTCATCACGATGGCGAGCGCGAGCCAGCGACGGCGGTCACCCGGCGGCGCCTGGGCCGTTCGAGGGTCGGACGAGGACTCGGGCGAGGTCTCGAGGGAGGTCTCCGTGGAGGTCATGGTGGGACAGTAGGACCGCAATAGGTCAGATCGTGTCCTAGTTCTACGGCATCCTCGGATGCATGACGACGGACACTCCGGCTCGGCTGCTCCAGCTCCTCTCCCTCCTCCAGACGCCCCGCGAATGGCCCGGCGGCGAGCTCGCCGACCGGCTCGGGGTCTCCCGCCGCACGGTCCGACGGGACATCGACCGGCTGCGTGAGCTGGGGTATCCGGTGCAGGCGACCCTGGGCTCGGACGGTGGGTACCGGCTGGTCGCGGGCAAGGCCATGCCGCCGCTGGTGCTCGACGACGAGGAGGCGGTGGCGATCGCCGTCGGGCTGCGGGCGGGCGCGGGTCACGCGCTGGAGGGCGTCGACGAGGCGTCCGTACGGGCGCTGGCCAAGCTGGAGCAGGTGCTGCCGGCCCGGCTGCGTCACCGCGTCTCCACCCTCCAGGCCGCGACCACACCGCTGACCAGCGGGGACGGCGCGCGCATCGCACCCGAGACGCTGACCGTCATCGCCTCGGCGGTGGCCGGGCAGGAGCGGCTGCGGTTCGCCTACCGCACGAAGGACGGCACGGAGTCGCGCCGTCTGACCGAGCCCTACCGGCTCGTGTCCACGGGCCGGCGGTGGTACCTCGTGGCGTACGACCTCGACCGCGAGGACTGGCGGACCTTCCGGGTGGACCGGGTCGAGGACCCGTTCGCGACCGGGGCCCGCTTCACTCCGCGCGAGCTGCCGACGGGGAGCGCGGCGGAATACCTTCGTCGGTCCATCCAACTCCGCCCGGACGCCTACGACTACGAACTCGACGTCACCTTCGAGGCACCCGCGGAGTTCGTGACGACCCGCCTGCCGACGTGGCTGGGAACGCCGGTCGCGAACCCTGCCACGACGACGGGCACCGGCGGCGGGAGCGGATGCCGGCTGCGGGGGACGACCAACCACCCGGTCGAGTGGGTGGCGATGCGACTGGCGGCGCTGGGCTGCGAGTTCTCGGTCCAGGGACCGCCCGAACTGGTCCGGTGCGTGAGGGAGTTGGGCGGACGGTTGAGCCGATCGGCGGGCACGGAAGGCTCGGAGGAATCGGAAGGCTCGGAGGAATCGGCAGGCGCATAGGACGCGGCAGGCCCGGCGGACGCGGGCTAGGGCTCCTCCGCCGGGCTCTCTTCCCACGCGAACCCGCGCAAGGCCCGCAGATTGCGCAACGCCAGCTCTGCCGGGCCCTGTCGGCCGATGGGAGGCAGGTCGGTCACCGCCCAGCTTTCCACCGCGACCCGCACCGCGGCCCCGGCCACCGCCGCGGTGAAGCGCTGATAGGGCGAGGCAACGTTGTCGGAGGCGGGCGCGGGGGTGGGGGTGGGGGTGGGGGGCGCCGCGGCCGGGGGCGTAGGTGTGGGGGTGGGGGTGGCTGTCAGATCAGAGGCTGATGTAGGGGCGGAGGCAGGGGTGGGGGCCGAGGATGGCTCCCGGGCGGAAGGGGCGTCGGCAGCGGCGCCGGAAACGACTTCAGCGGCGTCAGCAGCAGTGGAAGCGGCGGAAGCGGCCTCGGTAGTGCTCTCGGAGGCGGGTATACGGGGCGACGCCGTCGTCCGCTCCGCCAGTACCTGCGCGAGCGTCGCCTCCGAGCTGTGGCAGACCTCCGCCCAGACCTTGCCCAGGGCGGGGCTGGTTCCGGCGAGTCTGATCAGGGTGCGGACCCATTCCCAGGACGCCGCCGACACTCCACGGCCGGGGACGAGGGTGTGCCGTACCGCGTGCTCCAGGGCTTCCGCGACGGTCAGTTCGGCCGGGGCGGCGCGTACCGCCTCCGCCCAGCGCTGCGCGCCCGCCGCGTAGAGCGGGGCGACGGCCTCCTCCTTGGTCGCGAAATACCGGTAGAAGGTGCGCGGGGCGATACCGGCGGCCAGGGCGATGTCCTCGGCGCGGGTGGCCTTCAGACCCCGGCTGACGAAGAGGCCTGCCGCCGCACGGGCGATCTCCATACGGGTCGCCGCTTTGCGCCGCTCGGTCAGCGAAGCCGAAGCGGGGTGGGGGGTCGAGCTGATCACGTCGGCAGGCTATGCCCATGTGGCACAATCTGCCATTCGGGCGGGCCACCCCGTGGTTCAGGTACGGGGTGCCCCGCCCTCTCAGCGTGCCCGTCCGCCGTGTCATATGCCCGGCGGGCATGTGCGTCCGCAATCCCCCGCCCGGACCGGAAGCCGGACGGCCCGGGTACGAAGAGGAGCCGGGCCCCGGCGCCTGGGGGGAGAGGCGCCGAAGCCCGGCTCGGGGAAAGTCCCGGCGCCGGGGGGATGTGCGTCGGGACTTGGCTCATGTGTTGTGGGGATCACGTGCGGCGAGGATCTCGGAAAGGCTGCGAGGTCCGGTCGGCCCGAACTCCTGCGCCGACTAGGACTCCCGTGCCCAGGAGTCTTGTTCCCGCGCTTCTCGTCATTGAAGCGGCGTTCCTCCGCCATGTTTGCGCGGCTGTCCACCACCCGGCGCACGCGGGCGGGAACCCGGAACCACCAGGCGCCTCAAGCCCATTAGCCGCACCTCCGGGCCGTGACGCAGGCGCCCGTCCGGCCGCGAGCCCAGCGGCGATTCCGACTCGATCTCCGCAACAACTCGGCGAAAAGGCCGACTTCAGCCACCGCCAGGCACTTCATGGGCCGCCCCGCATCTGCGGCACCGCATGTGCGGCACTGCATGCGCGACAGGCACTCGATGTGCACGAGAGGCTCGCCGCACGTCGGTCGAATGACCGCACGCCGTGCCTCTCGTCGGCCAACCCCCGGCTTCCGATGGGGTGATGGACCTGACCCCACTGCCCCGCTGTCGCCCACCGACCCAGCTGACGGCCGGCAGCAGTCGCCCACACCGACGGCACCCCGCCCTCGCAAGCCCTCACGAGTCGGGCCGGCACGCGGGCGAAGTCCCGCCCGCGTCCCATTTCAAGCGCCCAAGCGCCCGCCCTCGGCACGGACCCCGATCGGCCACCGACCAGCGGCCGACGACCAGGAGCGATCGACCGGCGAGCGCGACCAGCGGCGATCCACCGTCGGTCGACCATCGGAAGGCCGAGGCCCCGCGCCGCCCGACGGAGCGTCACGCTCCGGTCGGTCGGCGGAGGTTCAGGCGACCTACGCCGCTGCCTCGAAGCCCGTGTCGCGGGCCAGCTTCTTCAGTTCCAGCAGGGCGTGCTTCTCGATCTGCCGGATGCGTTCCCTCGTCAGGCCGTGTTCCTTGCCGACCTCGGTCAGGGTGCGCTCGCGGCCGTCGTCGATCCCGTACCGCATCTTGATGATGGAAGCCGTGCGCGGCTCGAGACGGTCGATCAGGCCGTCCAGCTCCTCGCTGCGCAGCAGGGTCATGACGGACTGCTCCGGCGAGACCGCGGACGTGTCCTCCAGCAGGTCGCCGAACTGGGTCTCACCCTGGTCGTCGACCGCCATGTTCAGCGAGACCGGGTCGCGGGCCCAGTCCAGGACGTCCGTGACACGCGCCGGCGTGGAACCGAGCTCGGTCGCGATCTCGGCGGGCTCCGGGTCACGGCCGTTCTCGCGGTTGAACTCGCGCTGGACACGGCGGATCCGGCCGAGCTCCTCCACCAGGTGGACGGGCAGGCGGATCGTGCGCGACTGGTCCGCTATCGAGCGGGTGATGGCCTGACGGATCCACCAGGTCGCGTACGTCGAGAACTTGAAGCCCTTGCGGTAGTCGAACTTCTCGACCGCGCGGACCAGACCCGCGTTGCCCTCCTGGATGAGGTCGAGGAGCGGGAGACCGCTGCGGGGGTAGCGGCGGGCCACCGCGACGACCAGCCGGAGGTTGGAGCGGATGAAGACATCCTTGGCCCGCTCGCTCTCGGCGACCAGTGTCTCGAGCTCTTCGCGCGTGGCGACGGAGCGGGACTCCTCGTCGCCGTCGAGGACCTGCTGGGCGAAGACGCCCGCCTCGATGATCTGTGACAACTCGACTTCCTTGGCGGCGTCGAGCAGAGGTGTGCGCGCGATTTCGTCGAGGTACATGCCGACCAGGTCGCGGTCGGCGATCTCGCCGCCATGGGCGCGAACACTGCGGGCCGCGTCGGTCGTCTCGCCGTTGGCGGACTTGCGACGGGCGACGGCACGGGTTGCCATGCGTGCTCCCTTGCGATGGAGGTTCAGCGGGTGGCCCTTCAGACACCAGGCGCTCTTCGGACTCGGACTCTCCTCGGGTGCCCTGCATCTGATGGAAACAACGACTGGAATCAGGACAGAATTCCCAACCCGCACCCCGATTTTTATGATCTTGCAGTACCCTGTCCGGCCACCGAGGAGGCGCGATGTTGTCGGAACGTACAGAGGTGCAGGTCAGGCCGGGAGTCGAGGGTGACCTCGAAGCCCTCACGAGCCTCTACAACCACTACGTACGTGAGACGCCCATCACGTTCGACACCGTGGCGTTCACTGCGGAAGAGCGCCGTCCTTGGCTGCTCTCCCACCCTGAAGACGGGCCGCACCGCCTGATGGTTGCCACGGAAACGGACTCACAGGGCACCCAGGGGATCTCACAGGAAATCCTGGGTTACGCCACATCCAGCGCTTACCGGCCGAAGGCGGCCTACTCCACCTCCGTGGAGGTGACGGTCTACGTCGCTCCGCACGCCGCCCGGCGCGGCATCGGCACGCTCCTCTACCAGGCGCTCTTCGACGCGCTGGCCGGCGAGGACCTGCACCGCGCCTACGCGGGCATCGCGCAACCGAACGAAGCGTCCGCGCGGCTGCACGAACGCTTCGGTTTCCGGCACGTCGGCACGTACCGCGAGGTGGGCCGCAAGTTCGGCCGCTACTGGGACGTGGCCTGGTACGAGAAGGAGCTCTGACCCCGGACCGAGCCCTGCCTCCGGACGCATCCCCGGCCCTGCAGGGAATCCCGGCCACGCCTGGGACCCGGGGACCCGGGGGTCGGTCGGAGGCCCGAGGGCCCGGGGGCCGGAAGCCCGCAGGCCCGGAGCCCCGGCGGCCCGGAGCCCCGGCAGGCGTGTCAGCCGAACTGCACGGAGCGCTTCGCCATCCCCATCCAGAACCCGTCGATCACGGACTTCTGCGCGTCCAGCTCGCCGGACATCTCCGCCGCGCCCATGGTCACGAAGAGCGGGGCGAAGTGCTCGGTGCGCGGGTGGGCGTACCGGCCGGCCGGGGCCTTGTGGAGGAAGTCCAGCAGGCCGTCCCAGTCGCGGGTCTCCAGGGCGTTCCGGCCCCAGTCGTCGAACTCCGAGGACCAGGTCGGCACTCCCCCGCCGGTGTGGCGCAGCGCGGCCAGGTTGTGGGTGAAGAAGCCGGAGCCGACGATCAGGACGCCCTCGTCGCGCAGCGGCGCGAGCTTGCGGCCGATCTCCATCAGCTTCACGGGGTCGAGGGTCGGCATGGAGATCTGGAGGACCGGGATGTCGGCGGCCGGGAACATCTCGACGAGCGGCACGTAGGCGCCATGGTCGAGGCCTCGGTCGGGGATGTCCTGCACGGGGACACCGGGGGCGCGCAGCAGCTTCCGTACGCTCTCGGCGAGCTCGGGTGCGCCGGGGGCGCCGTACTTCACCTGGTAGTAGTGCTCGGGGAAGCCCCAGAAGTCGTAGACGAGAGGGACCGGGTCGACGGCACCGAGGGCGAGGGGGGCCTCCTCCCAGTGGGCGGAGACCATCAGGATCGCCTTGGGGCGGGGCAGGTCGGCGGACCAGGCGGCCAGTTCGCCGGGCCAGATCGGGTCGTCCGCGAGGGGCGGCGCGCCATGGCTGAGGTAGAGCGCGGGCATGCGCTCCTGGGGGACGGCACGCTCCTGGGATGCGGCGGACATGGCGACTGCTCCTTCCGGGACCTCGGCCCCTGACTTCGGGATACATCCAGCTTCGGACGCTTCTGCCACCGAGCACTCGTGGCGCTCACGCACTCGTAGCGCTCACGCACTCGTGGCACTCACCACTGCACACTCGCGACACCGACCGCTTCCGGCGCCGACCGTTTCCGGTACCGGCCACTTCCGACACCGAACGCTTCCGACACCGATCACTTCTGGCGTCGAACGCCTCCGGCACCGAGCGCATCTCGCTGCGAACACTTCCGGCTCGGAACACCGCCGGCTCGAAACACCGCAGGCTCGAACACCGTCGGCTCCGAGTGCCCGGCTCCGAGTGCCTCGTGACACTTGATTGAAATCTAAAACGTCAACATCGCTCAGCATATTCCCGATTGGTTTAAATTTCAAGGAGCAGACGTCTACAGTGGAGTACATGACGAAGGCACCCGCATCCGCTGCCGAGCCCCGGTGGCTCACCGCCGAGGAGCAGCTCATCTGGCGCTCCTACGTGCACGCCACGACCCTCCTCGAAGATCACATGGATCGCCAGCTCCAGCGTGAAGCGGGCATGCCGCACATCTACTACGGCCTCCTCGTCAAGCTCGCCGAGTCCACCCACCGGCGCCTGCGGATGACCGAGCTGGCCAAGTACGCGAAGATCACCCGCTCCCGCCTCTCCCACGCCATCGCCCGGCTGGAGAAGAACGGCTGGGTGCGCCGCGAGGAGTGCGACTCGGACAAGCGCGGCCAGTTCGCCGTACTGACCGACGAGGGCCTGGAGGTGCTGAAGCGCGCCGCGCCGGGCCATGTCGCCGTCGTTCGCCACGCGGTGTTCGACCGGCTCACCCCCGAACAGCAGAAGTCCCTCGGCGAGATCATGCAGATCGTCGCCGAGGGACTTCAGCCCGATGAAGCGGGTGCGGACCTGCCCTGGCTCCGCTAAATCCCCAGCCGGGTCAGTGGACCATCACCGGCACCGCGGCGTCCTCGCCGTCCTCCGCTCCCGAGCCCGCGACCGCGCCCATGTCCGGCTTGCCGGCGTTGACGAGGGTCAGGGCGATGGCGGCGGCGGCGACCAGGATGCCGACGGCGAACCAGATGGCGCTGGTGTAGCCGTGCACCATGCCCTCCAGCTGCACCAGCTGCTGCTGGGGCTTGGAGGTGGCGCCGGCGACGTGGTCCTTGATGTACGAGGTCGTCGCGGACGCGGCGATCGTGTTCAGCAGGGCGGTGCCGATCGCGCCGCCCACCTGCTGCGAGGTGTTGACCATCGCGGAGGCGACACCGGCGTCACGCGGCTCGATGCCGTACGTGGCCAGGGACATGGCCGGCATGAACGCCGTACCCATACCGAGGCCGAGCAGCAGCATCGCCGGCATCAGCACGGCCGCGTACGAGGTGTCGATCTCCAGCCGGGTCAGCAGCAGCATGCCGAGGGCGGCGACCAGGAAGCCGGGACCCATCAGCAGACGCGGGGCGACCCGGGTCATCAGACGGGTGCCGATCTGGGTGGAGCCGGTGATCATGCCCGCGATCATCGGAAGGAAGGCGAAACCGGTCTTGACCGGCGTGTAGCCCTTCACGATCTGCAGGTAGTAGGTCAGGAAGAGGAACAGACCGAACATCGAGATGATCGCGAGACCGAGGGAGAGGTAGATCCCGCCACGGTTGCGCTCGGTGATCACGCGCAGCGGCAGCAGCGGGGCCTTGACCTTCGACTCGACGATCACGAAGGCGGCCAGCAGCACGGCGGACGCGACGAACATGCCGATCGTCACGGAGTCGCTCCAGCCCTCGGACTCGGCGCGGGTGAAGCCGTAGACCAGGGAGACCAGGCCGAGGGTGGACAGGATGACGCCCGGGATGTCGAGAGCGGAGCGGTTGCGGCCGCCCTCGGGCTCACGGATGACGAAGTAGGCGCCGGCCGCGGCGATGATCGCGAACGGGATGTTCACGAAGAACGTCCAGCGCCAGTCCAGGTACTCGGTGAGGAAACCGCCGAGGATGAGGCCGACGGCGCCGCCACCACCGGCGATCGCGCCGTAGATGCCGAAGGCCTTGGCGCGCTCCTTGGCGTCCGTGAACATCACGGCGAGCAGGGAGAGCGCGGCGGGCGCGAGCAGGGCGCCGAACGCACCCTGCAGGGCGCGGGCACCGAACATCATCGCCTCGTTGGCGGCGGCGCCACCGAGCGCGGAGGCCGCGGCGAAGCCGCCCAGACCGACGACGAAGGCGCGCTTGCGGCCCCACAGGTCGGCTATGCGGCCGCCGAAGAGCAGCAGACCGCCGAAAGCGAGGGCGTAGGCGGTGACGATCCACTGCCGGTTGCCGTCGGAGATGCCCAGGTCCTGCTGGGCGGAGGGCATCGCGATGTTCACGATGGTGGCGTCGAGGACGACCATCAGCTGGGCGAGGGCGATGAACGCCAGCGCTTTCCAGCGGTTGGCGTCCGGACCACCCGTCTTACCGGGGGCCTTCAGGGCTGTTTCAGACATGGGAATACCCGCTTCGGGACTTCGTGACGGAAAAGAAGTGAGGTAAAGGGCGGCTCGTCGGCTCTGACGGACCGTTGCGCTCTGGCGTGATGGGTGCGTGCTGGGCGTGGTGGGCGTGACGACTTGTGAGGTTCAACGACGGTCACCGAAGGTCACCGTCGGCACGTGAGGGCGACCGAGGCCACCAGGATCACCGGAACCGGTGACCACCGGTGAGGGTGATGACGACTGCTGCGCGGTTCCGCGCACCGCTCGTTCAGGACTGGCGCAGATCCTCCAGGGTCACGGCCGAACCCGGCAGGACGGAGGGGGCCGGGGCCCGCAGTCCGTCCAGGAACACCTGCAGGTGGCGATGGACGAAGCGGTCGGCGTTCAGGCAACCGGTACCGGCCGGGGGCCGGCTGAGCTGGGCCACCGCGATCATCACGTCTCCCACGCCGACGTCGGGCCTGAGCTGCCCGGCCGCCTTCGCACGGTCCATGACTTCACCGATGATCCGCTCGACCCGTTCGCGCGCGGCTTCGAGGTCGGGGTGGTGCTCGTCGAAGGTGCTGGAGATCATCGGGCACAGCGCGCTGAGCCGCTCCTCGGCGGAGGCGTGCACGAACCGTTCCAGCGCCCCGAACGCGTCGCTCTCGGCGAGGGCGACCTGTCCGGCCTGGACCATGCGGTCCAGCACCGAGCAGACGACCTCGCGCACCAGCGCGTCACGGTCGGGGAAGTTGCGGTACACCGTGGCATTGCCGACGCCGGCCCGGCGGGCGATCTCGTCGAGCGGCACATCGGCACCGAACTCGACGAACATCTCGCGGGCGGCGGTGACGATCCGCTCCCGGTTGCGCAGAGCGTCGGCACGGGGCCGGGTCACCTTGCGCACGGTGGGGGTAGCGGTCGCGGTCTGCACGGCGCACTCCTTCTGACGTGTCTGATGTTTCGGACGAATCGAATGTCTCGAACGTCTCGGCTGTCTCGGATGTTTCGGATGTTTCGCGACCGAAGACGATCCGGGGATCGACTCCCCGTTTCGCTCGGACACATGGCTAAACGGGGATGGCGTCCCCGGTTATTTCCCAAACCCAGAACTTTCTTGGTGTGACCTGGATCACGCCCTGGCCGGAGCGAACGAAGACGGGCCGCACGGCCGAACCCGGGGTGGCAGGGAAGCGCCGGGAGCAGCGATACCTCCAGGGGACATCCAGGGGCCCTTCAGGGCGTGACCAGGGGATGTGTGCGCCCGAGCGGGACCGCCGCGGCCGTACCGATCGGTAATCCACGATCGGTCTCCTCCAGCGCGCGCCCGCGTGCACCCCGTCGGAGGGTGATCGAAAGGGTGCAGCCGGTGATCGGTGGCTGCCTGGAGCGAAAGGCCCCTGCATGCAGCCGCAGCCCCTGCGCACCACCCCGGCCCGCGCAGGCGAGCCACTCCGCCGTCGGATACGCACGCGCCGCGTCGCCGCCCTCGCCTCCGTCTCCGTGCTGACGCTCGCGGTCAGCACGTCGGCCGGATCCGGGCACCTGTCGCCGGCCCCCGGTGCGACGACGGCCGGCGCGGGCCCCGTCTCCCTGGCCCGTTCCTCCGCCCTCGCCCCCTGCATGATCAGCGGCCGCACCACCGTCCAGATGTCCGAGGGCCTGCCCACGCCGGGCGGCTACTCCCGCTCCACCGGCACCGTCCGCGCCCTCACCCTGATGATCGACTTCTCCGACGCGCCCGGCCGGGGCAGCGCCCTGAGCCGCTACCGCGAGTTCTTCCCGCAGACCGAGGAATGGTTCCGCACGGCCTCCTACGGCCGCCTCGACTACCGCGCCGAGACGCCGATCCGGCGCTGGCTGCGCATGCCCAAGCCGTTCCGCGAGTACGGCATAGAGCGTGGCGCGCCCTTCGACCCCGGCTACCGCGAACTCGTCCAGGACATCGTGGCCTCCGCCGACCCGACGGTGGACTTCCGCTCGTACGACCTCCTGAACGTGCTGGTCACCCCGAACGCGGGCCCCTCCGCCCTCGACACGGTCCTCTCGGTGACCTTCGCCGGCAACGCCGAGGCCCCGGTCGCCGACGGGGTCACCGTGGCGAACGCGTCTTTCGTCTACTCCCGCCAGGACGACGGCTCAGGCTCCTACGACCGCACCGGCTATCGCGTCCTCCCCCACGAGAACGGCCATGTCTTCGGCCTGCCCGACCTGTACACCCAGGAGGGCGGGGGCGCCGTCGGCCACTGGGACATCATGAGCGAGGACTGGGGCGCCAACAACGATCTGCTCGGCTGGCACAAGTGGAAACTGGGCTGGCTGGACGCTTCCCAGATCTCCTGCGCGGCCGCACCGGGCACGACGGAATACCCCCTGACCCCCCTCTCCCGCACGGCCGGCCCGAAGCTGGTCTTCGTCCCGCTCAGCGACCGCACCGGGTACGCCGTCGAACTGCGCGCCCGCGGCGGCAACGACGAGACGGTGTGCCGCCCGGGCGTCCTCATCTACAAGGTCGACGCGGACGTGGACACCGGCATGGGCCCGGTCACGGTCTACGACTCCCACACCGACAGCGGCGGCTGCACCCGCAGCCCCAACGTCCACGCGGAACTCTCCGACGCCCCCTTCGCACCGGGCGAGACCTTCGAGGACCCCAAGAGGGACATCCGCATCTCGGTGGTGGGAGCGGACCTGAAGGGCGACTACCGCGTACGGGTGAGCCGTGGGTAGCCGACCGGAGGAGAGACGGACCTGAGAGGCGCGGGACGCGGGACGCGGGGGGTGTAGGGGCGGTCGGCCGGGCGGGGGCGTGCGGTCCGCAGGCCGACCGGGGCTACCGTAGGCCTGCCGCGACGCCGTACAACCACACAGCCACGCACGCACCTACCTACCTACACGCACGCTCGCACGCACGTACACGCGCGCGTGCAGGCACTCCGCCCGACACGGACCGCCACCGCACACCCGCCGCCGAACACCACGCACGCACCGCACCACATCGCACACAACCCACCGCACACCACGCACCGCACCCCGCCACCGTCAGTTCCGCCGCCGTATCGGAGAACCGAGCAGCCATGTCCGCGAAGACGACCGCATCCGCCCCGGTCCCGGCTCCGGTCCCGAACCCGGAGGTAGGGCAGGCGCCGGCGGAGGCGGTCTCGCCGCTGATCCGGGGGGTCGCCGTGTTGCGGCAGCTGACCGAGGCGGGCGGCACGATGAGCCTGAGCGCCCTGGAACGGACCACCGGCCTCGCCCGCTCCACGGTCGACCGCATCACCGCGACCCTGACCCGCATGGGATACGTCCGTCTCGACGGCCGGGACGCGGTCCTGACCCCCCACGTCATGGAACTCGGCAACGCCTACCTGGCCGCGCTGCGCCTGCCCGCACTGCTGTCCACGCGCGCGGACCGCCTCGCCGACGAACTGGACGAGTCCGTTTCCCTGGCGGTCGCCGACGGCGACGGCATCCGCTTCATCCACCAGGCGACGCGCCGCCGCGCGATGTCCCTGAGTTTCCGCATCGGCGACCTGCTCCCGGCCGAACGCACCGCGCCCGGCCAGCTGTTCGCGACCGAGTGGACGGACGAGGAGTGGCAGGCCTGGCGCGCCCGCCGGACGAGGGATCCGCAGAACCGCGACTTCCCGACCGTGCCGGCGCCCCCGCAGGGTGCCTGGAGCGACGAGGACTTCACGCGGAGGACCGCGCGGGCGGCGGCGGAGAACTGCGCCCTGGACGACCAGTTGATCGAACCGGGCCTGGTGGCCGTCTCCGTCCCCGTACGGGATCCGCGCACCGCCCGGATCGCGTGCGTGGCGAGCGTCGTCAGCCATACGAGCCGGCACACGTCGGCGGACCTGCGCGAGACGCTCCTCCCCCGCCTTCGTCTGGCCGTGGCGGCGATGGAGGAGGACCTGCGCCGGGCACCGCAGCCCGAGCCGGGTCCGCCCCCCGCGGGACTGGCGACCTGGACGGGCGCGTCGAAGCAGGAACTGGGCCGCGAGTTCATCGAGTCCCTCGCCCGGGGCCTGACGGTCCTGGCGGCGTTCGACGAGGGCCGGGCGGAGCTGACCCTCACGGAGGTCGCGAAAGCGACCGGCCTGGCGAGGGCGACGGCCCGCCGCGCCCTGATCACCTACGAACACCTGGGCCTGGTGACCCCCACCCCCCACCGCGCGTTCGCGCTCACCCCCCAGGTCCTCTCCCTCGGCTTCCCGCCCCTATCCCGCACGTCCCTCCCCCGGATCGCGACCCCCCACCTGGCGACGCTGACGGACGCCATCCAGGAGACGACCTCCCTGGCAGTCCTGACCGAGCGGGGCGACGAGATCCAGTACACGGCCCGGTCGACCGCGCGGCACGTCATGAGCGTGGACATCGCCGTGGGCACACGGCTCCCGGCCCCCTCCACCTCACTGGGCCGCCTCCTGCTCGCCGGACCCACGGCGGCGGGCTCCGGCTCCTACACCCTGGTCGACGAGGAACTGGAACAGGGCGTACGCGCGATCGCGGTCCCGGTCCGCGACCGGAACGGCCGGGTGATCGCCGCCCTGAACGCGGCGAGTCACGTCGCCCGCCGCACGGCCGAGGAGTGCGTCCACGACATCCTCCCGGCCCTGCTCTCCACCGCCTCCCACATCGAGACAGACCTCCACACAGCCGCCCGCTTCACCCACGTCCCCCTGACCTGACCCCCACACCCGCCAACCCGAATCCGGTACGCTGACGCCAGTGACCCACAGGGCCACCATCCCGCCTTCGTAGCTCAGGGGATAGAGCACCGCTCTCCTAAAGCGGGTGTCGCAGGTTCGAATCCTGCCGGGGGCACAGAGAAAGGGCCAGCTCAGGAGGGTTTCCTCCCAGGCTGGCCCTTCGTCGTGTTCGGGGTCGTGCCACACGCGTGCCACTACGGCTGTGTGGAGGCCGGATCCTCTAGTCCGAGACGGCCTCTCCCCCACCCTCACGGATCATCGCTCCGAGCCGATCAGCGATGGCCCGGTCACGGTCGCTGGTCATGTGCTGGTAGATCAGCGCGGCGCGTGAGCTGCTGTGGCCCATGCGGGTCATCAACTCACGGGTGCTGGCACCGGCAGTCGAGGCCAGCGTGTTGCCGGTGTGGCGGAGATCGTGAAAGTGGAGTTCCGACGTGACCCCCGCGGCCTTCCTGGCCGACACCCAGTCGTCGCGGAAGTTGCTCCGCCGGAGCTGGCCGCCCTGCGGACCGACGAAGACATGCCCGTCGCGGCCAGACGCGGCGAAGTGATCCAGGTGGCGTGTCACGTCGTCGAGCAGCTCGGCGGGGAACGAGACGGCACGAACGCCGGCGGCGGACTTCGGCGCTTTGTCGAAGAGCCGGCCGTCCTGCAACTCGGCTTGAGACCGACGGACGCTGACGGTCAGCCTCTCCAAGTCGACGTCCCGACGGCGGAGGGCGGCCAGTTCGCCGAACCGCAGAGTGGTGAACGCGGCCAGGAGGACGAGCAGCCGGTAGCGCGGCGCGATGGAGTCGGCGACGGCGAAGACCTCGGCAGCCGACAGGATCGGCCGCTCGGGCACGTCGTAGCGATCGGCGCCCTTGATACGGCACGGGTTGCGCCGGATCAGTTCGTCGTCCACGGCCGTGTTCATCAGGGCCCGCAGCAGTTGGTACGCCTTGACCACCGTCGGCTCACCAACGCCGGCCGCGAGGAGCTTCCCCCTCCAGCTACGCACACGAGCCGTCGTCACGTCAGCCACGGTCCCGGCTCCGAAGGTGGGCAGGATGTGCAGCCGCATGACGGACTCAGACCGCTCACGGGTGCGGTCGGCAAGCTTCCGGTCCCGCAGCCATGCCGTGGCGAACTCCGCGAAGTTCACCGCCCCGGCGTCCGGGTCCGACCACTGGCCGCGCGTGATGTCGGCCTCGATGTGGGTGAGCGCGACTTGGGCGTCGCTCTTGGTCGCATACGTCGTCTCGGCCGGACGAAGTTGCCCCGTCTCGGGGTCGCGGTAGCGAACCTGCCAGCGACCGGACTTGAGCTGTCGGACCGAGCCGAAGCTTCTGCGCTGACCCTTCTTGTTGGCCATCAGGCAACCCTCCGCAGCGAGCCTCGCCGGTGGCCGATCGGCTGCACTGTGTTGGCGTCGATGAATGCGCTCAGCTCCCGTTCGGGGATACGTACGTGGCGGCCAACCTTGACGAATGCGATGCGTCGTTCGGCGATCAGACGGCGCGGGAAGCGCTCCGAGGTGCCGAGAAGTTCGGCCACCTGCGCCACGGTGAGGTAGCGGTCAGCCACGAGTGGGTTCTCCTTCCGTTCCGGGGGCGGGTTCGAGAGATGCGGCGAGCCAGGCTTCGGCGTCGGAGAGGCCGGTGCCAGCGAAGACCCAGTGCGCGAGGACGTACGTCGTCTCGGGCCCGGTGTCGGGGGTGGCGGCTTGGGCTCGTCGCCATTCGGCGCGAGCGTCGCGGAGTGCGCCGAGGGTGGTGGAGTAGCGGCGGGACTTGGTGGAGAAGTGGCCGCGGAAGCCGAGCATGTGAGCCCAGGCCCGCAGGCGAAGGTGTTCAAGGTCCTTACGGGCCCCCAGAGCCCAGGCTGTTCGGATGAGGCGGCGCGCGTGCTCGCTGATGTCGAGCTGGGCGAGTTCGGCGACGAACTTCAGCGGCCGGTCGAGAGCTCCCATTGCCGTCTCCGCGCCCTTGGTTGCGTACTTGGCGATGTAGGCGGCGACAGCGCGTTCGGTGAGCTCCTGGCCGTCGTTGAAGTCGGCGGATCGGATGGTGCGGACGTCGAGTTGGCGGCCGAAGACGAACTCGTGGGTGCGGCCGTCGATGGTCGGGCCGTCGACACGGACCTTGGACGCGGCAGCGCCGATGGCGTCGGTCAGCAACTCGGCGGTTGCCCAGGCCGGGGGTGGGGTGTCCCCGCCGGTCGGGCCGTCGATGCGTATGACCGCGTGGAAGTGGACCGCGCCGCGCTTCTGGTATTCGGCGACCTTGGCGAAGGAAACGCGGGCGTAGTCGCGTAGCTCCCGCTGTGACAGGCCCGCACGCTTGGCGACCTCTCGGCGCAGGTAGATCGAGAAGCGGCGCCAGAGGGGACCGGCGTGCGCGTTCCAGAGGACGGCGGCTTCGTAGTCGTAGGTGTCCGGGTTGAGCGGGGTGCCGAGTTGCTCGTCCTCCTGGTCGTGCTGGGTGCCGCAGCGGCAGGGGCGTCCGTCGGTGCGGCGGTTGTGGACCGGGCCGAAGCCGGGGGCGGTGAAGGTGGCGAAGACGCGGGGGTGCGTGGCGACGTGTTCCGGGGTGCCCTTGCCGCCGCGCAGGCCTGCGGTGATCAGTTGGAAGGTGTCGCGGCGGTAGACCTCGGAGCAGGCCGGGCAGCGGGTCGTGCGGCGGTTGTTGCAGCGGACGAGGAGTTGGCCGGCCGGGAGGTCGCCCGAGTCGAGGTGGTGGAGGATACGGCCGATCTCGCCGGTGGCGGTGTCCACGTCGTATTCGGTGCGGTGGCCGTCGAGGCGAATGGGGTGGGTGCAGCCGCCGAGGCCGGAGAGCTGGCGGAGGATACCGGGCAGGGTGCCGCCTGCGGCGAGGTTGCTGAGTTCCGGGAGAGGGGGCGGGATGGCGCGGGCGAAGATGACGGTTCTCCTTCTGACGGGCACTTCGGGAGGAGTGGGCCGCCGGGGCGGCGGGTACGTGGCTGTGTCACGCCGCCCCGGAGGTCTGGCGCAGGTCAGCGGCGGTGGTGGTCGCGGAGCAGGGAGCGCAGGACCACGGCGGCGACCGCGACCGAGATGGCCGTGACGGCGACCGCGGCCAGAAGCGCGGTGAGGACGACTCCGCCGACGAGGACGGCCGCGACGGTCTTCTGATCGATGGAGACCGACGGGAGAGAGCGCCGGACCGGGGCGGGGGCCGGGTCGGTCGGGGTGTGGGTGTGCGCGGGCGGCGGGGTGGGGTTGTCCGGGTACTTGGGCAGGAACACGGCGAAGTCCTTATCTACTCGTCTAGTCATGTGAGCCGTTTACGACGTCCACGCCGGAGCGCGTGCCGGACTCGATGGCTGGGGCGAGGAAGGTGCGCGAGAGCCAGAAGCCGAAGAGGGTGATCAGGACGACGATCCAGATTCGGACGCCGAGGAACTTGACCGCCCCCCAGGCGAAGAAGCCGAGGATGACGACGAGCGGAAGGCTGACGGTCACGGGGTACGCAGTCCTTTCAGCGGACGGGGCAGCGGTGGGTGCGGGCGGCGAGCTCGGCGGCGGCGCGGCTGTCGTAGTCGGCGGAGAAGTTGCAGCGCGGGGCGGTGCAGGCGGCGGTGTGCTTCTCGCGGCCGCGGTGGTCGTAGGCGGTTCCGACCTGCACGGGGCCGATGCGGGTGACGTTGCGGAAGCGGCGGTTGGCGGTCATCAGAGCTCCCTTTAGAGGTGGGCGGCGATGGCTTCGGCCATGGGCGCCGGGACGCCGAGGCGGGCGCGCAGGGTCGTGACGTCCATGGGGGTGCCGGTCCGGGTGTGGTGTTCGGCGGCGACCTTGCGGGCGTGGTCGATGAGGGCTGCTGGGACCGGGACGGCGGGGCGCTCCGGCGGGGCCTCGATGGCGGGTGGTGCCGGGGTGGGCGGCTCGGGTTCGGTTTCGGGCTCGTCCTCCTGGTCCTCGATGACCTCGGCGTCGTCAACCGCCGTGGGCGCGGAGTGGGCGAGGAGGGTTCCGCCGAGGAAGGCGACGGCGGGCCAGCCCGCGACGAGGATGCGCAGCCAGGCCGGGACGTCGCCGAGGTCGAGCAGGCCGGCCGTGGCGACGTTCGCGCCGAGGGATGCGGCGAGCGCGATGACGAACCAGCACCAGGCCGCACCCTTGGCCGAGCCGGAGCGCAGTCGACGCCAGGCGGCGACGAGCAGCAGGTCGACGGAGACGGGATAGGCCCAGGCCTTCCAGCCGTCCTGTCCGGCCGCCACGGCGACGTCGTGAATGTGCGCGAAAGACAGCGCGGCGGCGATGAGCGCCTGGACGAGCACCGCGTCGATACGGGCCAGTTGGGCGCGCATGAGGGCGTCTCCATTCTGGATCAGGCATGGGAGGGGTAGGGACCTGGCGCGAGACGGTCACGCCGACCGGGGTGCGGTGAGGCTCAGTCCGTGAGGGGGCGCGGTTGGACCGCGGGCCCTGGCCGCTCGACGGAGGGCAGAGGAACGGGCACGTAGGGCCGAAACGGATCCAGCGCGGGGAGGCCCGGGACGAGGTGGGCCGTGTCCCGGCAGATGTCGGCGGCGTCACCGAGGGAGAGATACGGGGTGCGGATGCGGGACCAGCCGCCGGAGGTGTCGCCCGCGACGGCGAGGCCGGGACGTTCGGCGGGGATGGCGCAGGCGGCGAGGACCGCTTCCGGCGCGATGTCACCGAGGGCCATCTTCGCGGAGGCCTCATCGTTCACGCGGTGGCAGACCCGGCCGGTGAGCTGGGCCCGGAGCATGGTCGCGCCCTTGCCGAGTTCGGCGCCGAAGCGCTGTCCGCACACTTCGAGGTAGATGCCGGCCGCGCGGCCGAGCTGGGCGAGGCGGATGAGCTGGGTGACCATCTCGTCGCGCCGTTCCTCGTCCTTGCGGGTGGCGGTCAGAAAGAGTTCGGCCACCTCGTCGACGAACAGGACGACCGGCACGGGCCGTTCACTCTCAGGCAGGCCCCAGATGTCGGAGGTGATCTCTTCGTCGGGGAGATCGGGGGCGATGCCTTGACGGGCCTTGATCAGGTCGTATCGGTCCTCCATTTCCTTGATCAGGACGGGCAGCAGTTCGGCGGCTTCGTCTGGGTCGGTGGCGAGCGCGGAGAGGCGCGAGGCGAACGGGGCCAGCTCGACCCCGCGCTTGCAGTCGACGCCGACGAGGGCGACGTCCTGCGGTGCGAGGCCCGAGACGAGATGGCGCAGGTACATGGACTTACCCGACAGCGTCGCGCCGAGCGTGAGTTGATGGGGAACGGCCCGGTAGTCGCGCACGAAGGGCATGGCGTCCTCCCGCAGCGCTACCGGCACCTTGAGGAAGCCGCCCTCGACCTTGCGGGGCATCCGCACCTTGCGCAGGACGTCGAAGCCGACCAGCCGCAGTTCGACGACACCAGGCTTGACGGTGGAGACGTACACGGCGTGGACGCCCCAGGCGTGCCGCAGCCGTTCGGCCGAGGCGGCGACGTCGGCGGGTTCCTGTCCGGGAGCGAGCCGCAGCCGCAGCCGTAAGCCCGTCGACGTAGGGCGGATGATGCCCCGACGAGGCGGGACGGGCCGCACCTCCCGCCGAGTGGTGGCCTTGACGGCGAGGACGCGCAGCCGGGACGGCGCGACGGTCAGGCCGCAGGCTTCCATGACCGAGGCGTACGAGCTGAGCAGCCGGACTGTGGATATCGGCCCGCCGACCGCCGACCAGTACAAGGCCGGGTGGTTGGCCCGGGCGTAGGCGGCCCCACCGCCGAGCGCGGCGACGGGACCACCCACCTCCAGCAGTGTCGCGAGTTCGGACATCAGGCCGAGGTCCCCATGACGGCCGGGAAGGCGGCCGGGGTGACGGCAGCGGCCCGGAAGGCGATGCCGTGACGCTGCTGGCCGTTGAACACGGACTCCCACGGCCGGGCAACGAGCCCCGGCAGCGAGACCGGCGCACCGAGGTTCAACCCCTCTGAGACACCGCCCTCGGGGACGGTGACCTTGATCAGCGAGGACTCCCCGTCCTCGATGTAGACGACGCCGATGGTCATCAGCGCCTCACCGCTGACGGCGTCCTTGGCGATCTCACCGGTCTGCCGGTCACGGACCTTCGGCTCGGGAGCCTCGGTGAGGAGGATCGTCGCGGCGGAGGTCTCCACACGGATGGTGCGCACAGGCACGTTCCTATCTACTCGTCTATACAAGATGCGATCTGCGACCCCGATTCACGGGCTCACGACGATCACCTTGCCACATAACTTGCCCACTCGTCTATACGAGTAAGCGTGTTGGGGTGTACGAGTTCGAGGAGCGTGCCGACCACTGTCAGACCCATCCGTCAGAATCCGGCCATGCTGATAGCGACAAGCGCCAACGGCCATGTGGTGAAGCGTCCCTCGAAGCCGGCCATCGGGACGATGCTCGCCAACCTGCGACGCGGCAACGAGCACATGGTGCTTGAGCGCCAGGAGGAGGACCGCGAAGGGGACTGGTACATCCAGGTCCTGTTCCGCGACAACAACACCTACCAGCTGGAGTACCGGGACGGCGTCCCTGCCGAGCACTACCAGACGCAGACCGTCTCGCAGGAGAAGGTGCATACGGCACTCATCGGCTGGGCGACCGGCAAGCCGGATTGGCGCGAGGGCTTCATGTGGAACAACATCGGCGACATGTTCACGCCGGAGGCCTAGCACTGGCCTAGCACCCCACCGACACCGGTCATGCGATCACGTCGCCGGGAGCTGGTACGCCAGGACGTAGGCGTCCGCCGCCATGACCGTGTCGCAGACCTCGACGGGTCGCTTTTCGGTGTCGAAGGCGGTCCGGATCAGGTGGATCACGGGCACGCCGGCCGCCAGTCGTAGCGTGCGCACCTCGTCCGGCGAGGGCATCCGAGCGCGGATCTCTTCCTCGAAGTGGTCGAGGCGGTGGCCCAGCTCTTCGAGGCGGGCATAGATGCCGCCGGGGCCGGGGTTGGGTTCGGCGATCTGCGTGCCGCGGGCGATGTCGAGCGGCAGGTAAGACGTGGCGAACTCGACCGGACGCCCGTCGAGGAGGTAGCGGCGCCGACGTGCGAGGACCCGCCGCACGGACCCGAGCCGCGTGGAGATGTCCTGGCTAGCCTTCTCTTCCTTCACCTCAAGGCTGTCGACCTGGGGGTGACTACCGGCCGCGTCGGCTTCGACGATGAACGCGGACTTCCCCTGCTCGCGATGACGACGGGCGAACCGGTCCGAGGCGAGACGCCGCACGGGAGGACGGGGCCGGACAAAGACGCCCTTGCCGTGCTCGGCGTGGACGAGGCCTTCCCCCTGGAGGATGGAGAAGGAGTTGCGGACCGTCATCCGGGAGACCCCGTAGTGGTCGACGAGCTCAGCTTCCGAGGGCAGCTTCTCGCCCTCCCGGAATCGCCCACGGTCGATGGCTTCACGCAGCTGGTCGGCGATCTGCCGGAAGACCGCACGATCACTCGTGGGGTCGAGATCACCGAGCAGGCCCGAAGAAAGAGGGCTCACGTGTGTACTCCTTTAGGTATCTAGACGAGTGGGCGAGTGCTTGTTGCTACGGTGGAGAGCCTAGCCATCCGAGAGGGCCAAGGAACGTGAGCACAGAACGCCCGCACTCCGTGAGCGTGGCCGGGGTCGTCGTTGACGCCCAGGGTCGGGCCCTCCTGATCCAGCGCCGGGACAACGGCCACTGGGAACCGCCGGGCGGCATCCTCGAACGCGAGGAGACCATCCCCGAAGCCCTTCAGCGCGAAGTCCTCGAAGAGACCGGCATCAAGATCGCGCTTCCCGCGACCCTCACCGGCGTCTACAAGAACATGACGGGCCTGATCGTCTCGCTGGTCTTCCGCTGTGAGGCGGCCGACGGCACTCCGACCACCGGCGACGAGACCCGCGCACTGCGCTGGGTGACCCGCGAAGAAGTCTCCGAACTTGCCGACGAGGCGTACGCGATCCGCGTCATAGATGCACTGGACGCGGCGTCCCCGCCGGCCATCCGCGCCCACGACGGCGTGAAACTCGTCTAGTCCGAACCCGCTGCACATGGCGGCCTACCAGCATGAAGGAACTTGTATGCACGAGTATACGAGTACTGCCCGGGTCTGGGGACTGTCTTGCCCAGGTTTCCCGGAAGAGGTCAGCCGGGCCCGCCGATGGACGCGCGACGTCCTGCGCGGCTCCCCTTTTGCCGAGGACGTCGAGCTGATCGTGAGCGAGCTCAGCGCGAACGCAATCCTCCACACGGCGAGCGGCCATGAGTCCGGCAGCTTCCACCTGGCCGTCGCCGTCTCGGCGCAGGTGGTCGCCGTATCGGTGACGGACGCCGGAGGCATGGGCACGGCCCCGAAGATCGAGCACCAGGACCAGGACGCCGAGCACGGCCGCGGACTCGGCATGGTCAGCGCGATCGCTCACCGGGTCGTCGTCCACGGCAGCGAGGCCGGCCACACCATCACGGCGGAGCTCTTCACCGACGTACACCGCGGAGGGCACCCGTGCTGAGGACGACGACCAGGCCGGGCTTCTGGTGCGAGTGCTGGACCCAACGGCTCGACGGACGACGCCCGCCGGCCCTCTTCGGATCCTTCGACGCGTACTCGGCGGTCGAGGCAAACAATTGGGTGGCGACGATCCTGCGCACCATCTCACCAGCACTCGACACAGCCGCTTCCCAGGAGGCGTGGACGCGACTCCACGACGACCGCATCGACACAAGGCGAGCCCTGTTGCGCCGGGAGCCCTGGACGGTGTCCATCACGCACACCAGCACGCGCATCACATGGACAGTCCGACCAGCGCTCTTCCTGCCCCTGGCACACCGTCAGGGCGTCGAACTCCCAGCCTGCACGAACGCCTTCAAGCCCCACAGAGCCGACTGAGTTACAACTTTCTCTACTGGTTCAAGGCGGCTCGCTCCGCTCACCGCGCGCGGCCCGGCCCCCGGCCGGGCCTGCGCTCCTGTCTCCGCCCCGCTCCAGCCCGGCCAGCGCCCGGGCCGCGCGCACAGCACTGCCACCTGAAGCCCGAGGGGGGAGGCCGCCCACGGGAATTTTGATAAGCCGGGATTTCCTTGCAAGGATAGGCGTCAGTGGCCTTATTTCTTGAAAATCCTATGGTAAAGCCACTTAACACTGTCCCATGTCAGGTCTGCAGTCTTAAAAGATGCCGTCACCCACGCGAAACCCGCAGCGCTGAGCCACGCAAGAAAGGCGTCGAGAATCTTTCTCTTTTCCTTCTTCTGGGAAATTTTTGCCTTCTCGGCAGCCCGAACGATTCGGCCAACCTCTGCGTCAGATAGGTCATCTATGCCCGCCACAGGGTGCCCCCTTAATCACGAGTTTTCTTGCCTATCGCTCTTACGACTTCATCTCGGATACTCTGAGGAATAAAGTCAAAGGGACCGAACGCTTTAATGGGGTCAAAGATCCAAGCTCGTTGTGCGTCGGAGCAGGATGCAATCATCCCAGAAAAGAGCTCCTGAAGTCCATACAGATTTTTCGAAGAGTACGGGTACATCTCGACATTTCGACCCAAAGTCATTGAAATTTTGGCGGACCGATCTTGGATGATTTCTGCGATTACCTCCTCTTGATCTTCACTGGGCAAGTTGAGACGATAGTCCCAGTCCATTGGATCAACCAAGTCGATTTGGTTTATTCCGAATACAATCTTTTCATGATGATCGGCCAGCAGCTGCAAATAACCTTGATCGAGCGCAACGGCACGCTGGCGTGCAGCCATCACCCATAGCACGACATCGCAGCGGCCTAGATGATTCTGATACATTTCCAGGTAGCCTGGATCGCGCACTAGGTCTTCTCCGAGTCCCGGAGCGTCGACAACACGAAGTTTCAGACTGTGGCCATCAGTGCTTGACGCACGCACCGCTGTGACATTCAGGTCCACATCGAGGAACTCCTTGGTGCAAGCTACTGAATGGCTGATTGGCAATTCCGTCTTGAACATCGCATTGATAGTCGAGGACTTTCCCGTCCCCGAGACTCCAATTACACCTATCGTGGGCGGGTGTTCGCTAAGATAGGACGCCACAGAACTGCTTACCTCGTCTGCGACATCTGGGGGAATATTTGCCACCCCGTTTCGCTTGCGAGCGATTTTCTGCTTGCTTCCCCAGCGCGCCATGGCATCCTCGCTATGATTCCATCACTGCAGAAGGGCATCGAACGAAGCCCAAGTCATCCTAGAGGCGCTGCACGCCGTCATATGCAGAGTTGTGTCTCACCAAGATCGAAGCGCCCTGTCATGTAAAACGCCTCCGTCAGCCTGCTGAGCCGGATCTGACAACGTCATGACTTCCAGCGTATGCACGAATTGGCCTTGCCTGCCACTCCGAAACAAGTCAGTTGATTTTCCCAAGTTCGATGTCGCCCATCAGGCGTGCCGCCTTCATCCGGGCTGGAGCGCCGGTCCCGGCCGAGCGGCAGAACCAGTACGCATTCGAACCCACCGTGACAGCGGAAGGCCTCGTGCGACAGCACTGCAACGATGTCGTACCGAGCCAGGCCGGCTGATCGCAGGAGCAGGCTCGTACCGCGAGCAGCCAGCGTGTTCGAGTAGTGATCAGGCCGCGGGTGCTTCCCGTCTTCTGGTCGGAGACGCTTCCGGCGTCCCGTACGACTCCGCTTCGAGTCCTGCCGCGACAGTTGCGCCCGTAGTTCGGCCGCTTCAGGGCAAACGGTCCCGACCTGTATCAGGCCGTCGCCGAGGCATCGGGCCACTTCTAGCTAGCCGCACCGCTAAATTTCGCCCAGGTCAGCACACAAGCCGCCCCAAAGTGCCCGCAGCTCCCAAGTTGCGGGCTTAGGCACCGTCGTTACGGGACGGTCGTCGCGACTTGCTCCGGTTGACGGCAGCGGCAGCGTGGCGGAGGCCCGTGGGGGTGCAGCGGGGCACACGCGCGCCTGATCGGCTAGCGCACCCGCCGTCGTGGCTGGCTGTCGTCGGCTGAGGTTCGTGCCACTGTCGTGCCAGATGCAGCGGTCAGCCACGGTCAACGAGGGTGCCTGGCGGTTGAGTTGCGGGGCATCTCGCCAGGCACCGAAGCCGCAGGTCACCGGCACAAAGCCCCAGCCTCTCTCCTAAAGCGGGTGTCGCAGGTTCGAATCCTGCCGGGGGCACAGAGTGAAGGGCCGGCTCAGGAGGGTTTCCTCCCGGGCCGGCCCTTCGTCGTGTTCGGGGTCGTGCCACGCGGGTGCCATTGCTTGGTGGCGGCCACTGGACACCGCCGGGCCGTGCCCGTGGGCTCGCCCGCCTGGCTCGATCACTGTGGAACCTGAGCCCCAAGAGCCGCTCCTGCACTGAATCGGCAACATTCGCAGCACTCGGCGACAGGGAGCCGGTTATGAGCCCACCCGAAGCATCGTGGGATCCAGCTGCCGTAATTTCTTCAGTTCGATGTGTTGCGGCGTGCCTCCGGCTATCTCGACGGAGAAGACGGCTTCAAATGGGTGCCCTTGGGCGACGATCCCATGAGCGAGGATCTCCGGGCTTGCGAGCAGACGTGCTGCGGCGCTCGTACCGAAACCGAAACTTCCGGCAAGGATGATGACGTTGCGCTCCCGGTCGAAAGGGTTCGTCGCGCGAATGAGTATGCCTTGGTCGACGACGAGTTGATCCTCTGCGTTCATGACGCAGCGCATGACGTCGTCCGTCACGGAATCATAGATGTGCGCGTCATGCGCCTCGGCTGATCCAAAGGTGAAGGTCACGGGTAATCTCTGCATGACCTCGGCGGTCACCCGGTTGGAGTGGGGCCCACCTACGAGCACGAGGTTGCCCTGACGTTCCAGCCCGGTGAGTTGGTGGCTCGGCGTCAGTGGAAGCTGGTCGACTCCTGCTCGCTTCAGTTGTTGTCGAAGTTCGTTCAAGGCCAGCACGTCCCCCACACCGACAAGCCCCGATCGCTCCCATATGTAGTGTTCTTCCTGGATGAATATCGACGTCACAACCCTGAGGTCGCTGGTGGAGAACGGCTTCCAGAAGCCTCGAATATTGCGAAATCGCCATAGGTCGCGCAGCTTGTCGAATGACCAGCCGGCCGCAAAGGCGATGACAGCTGAAGAAAGGTTGATGACGAGGTCTTGGAGGGTACTGCTCATCCAGACGGACTCCGATCATGGAAGGCCGGTGGCGCGGCGCTCCGTGGTTCCTCCCCCTGTTGATCGGAAATCTCACCGGGCGGCACGCTGAACTGTGGCGTATTTTTCCTCCGCATGTCGTGCCACTTCATCGAGCGTGCGTACCTCCGTCCCAGGAGTCCGGTCGGCAATGACCACAAGTCAGCAGCCTTGTGACGTCGTTCCGTGAGACGCCATCACGCGTGGAGGTGATGGGGCGGCACCGGTGCGTCCAAGCCCTCTGCTGCGATAGGAGGCTTCCGCGTGTGGTTGATCGCGCGGGTGGTGTGCTATCACCTGGCGCGCATCTTCGCGGTAGGGATCTCTTTCGCCCTCCCGGCCGGTGGCTCGCCGCCGTGTCGGTTGTCGTCGCGGGCGTTCGGGGGACATCTGAGTCGTCCTGTGCGCCCTTCCCGCGCCGTGGGGGCATCCCTTGACGGGACGAAAGGGAGACACGATGCCGCTCTATCTGTCGAGGTTCAGCTACACGCCGGAGACCTGGGCGCGGCTGATCGGCCACCCGGAGGACCGCGCGCAGGCCGCTCGGTCGTACATCGAGTCCGTCGGCGGGAAGCTGCACGGTTTCTGGTACGCCTTCGGCACGCACGACGGCTACAACCTGTGGGAGGCACCGGACAACGTGTCCATGGCGGCGGTCGCGCTGGCGATCAGCGGAGGCGGCGCGCTCGGCTCTTTCGAGACGACTGTTCTCCTGACCGTCGACGAGACCGTCAAGGCCCTCCGCGCGGCCGGGCAGGTTCAGTACCGGGCTCCTGGCGCGTAGCGGCCGACGGGGCACGGCACCGGGTCGAGGGAGTCGGTGTGGACCGCCCCGGCACCAAGGGGCGCCGGGGCGGGGCGCTCTGACCGGGTCTCAGCGCCTGCCGTCGGCATCAGCGCGGATGCGTAACTCCCATGGGGCGGGGGCGAGGGGGTGTTTGCCGTCGCGCGTCGGCTCGGGCAGGTCGGCCTGGCCGGTGGTTTCGGCGACTCTCATGGTGTTCCTCTCGGTTCTCGGTTCTCGGTTCTCGGGTGACCGGGTGACCGCGGGTGGGTCAGACGGCCCAGTACGGCCCGCTCGCGGTGCGGTGGAGGAGGGTGACCGGGCCGGCGTCGGCCGTCTTCACGCGGAGCTGGAACCGCAGGTGCTTCCCGGCCGGGACCGTGCCGGACAGCGCGAACTGGTGGCCACCACCGCCGTAGCGGGTGACGGTCTGGAACGCGGAGGGGTTCTTGCCCGAGGTGTCCGTCAGGTAGAAGCGTCCCTCGACGAGCGCGTCGTCCGGGGCCTTCTCCTCGAGTGAGACGTGCACCAGGGTGTTGTGCAGGCGCGGCCCGGCATGGACGACCGCGTCCTTGAACGCCAGGCCGACCCATTCGCCGGAGGGCAGCTCCACATCGATGACGTTCGATTCGTTCAGCATCGAGGGGTTGGGCACGGTGTCCTCCTGGCTCGGGTCGGTCGGGGTGGGGATCGGTGTGTCGGCGCCGGGGGCCTTGCGCAGCCGGGCCGCGACTCTGGCGCGGAAGTCGGCCATGGTGAAGCCGCGCGGGTCGGTCTTGGTGTTCGTCCACTCCTTGTGGCCGATGACGGAGGCGGCCGACCAGCCGTGCGCCCGGCACAGCGCGGCGGAGGCGCGGACCATGGCCTCCAGCTGGACCGCCGGCCAGGGGTCCTTGCCGTCGCCGAGGTTGACGCACTCGAAGCCGTAGAAGCGGGCGTTGCCGTCGGTGTCGTTCTCGTTCGGCGCGGGCAGCCTCTTCTCGGCGATGACGGCTTTCAGTACGTCGCCGTCGCCGCTGCCCGCGTGGTTGGCTCGGCCCCAGCCGACGAGGTGCACGACGCCCCGCTTGTCGATGACGCCGTGGCACAACGGTCCGGGGAGACCGGCGTATCCGTCGCGGCAAATGGCTACGGAGGCGGCCGTCCCGGAGGTCACGGTGTGGTGGACGACCACCCCCGCGACGGGACCCCACGCGCCGTGCCCAGCCCTGTTGTGGGTGCGCCAGCTGCCGACTTCGACGACAGTGACGCCCTCGGCTCTCAGGGCGGCGAGAACCCTGGCTGCGGTCAGGGGAGTTGCCATGCTGGTTTCCTTTCGGAGAAGCCGTGCATGTCCGGGTGCCCCGTAATCGGTTCGCCATCGTCGAAATTGCCGCCGCCGCCCGGCTTCCGACGTCCATAGAAGGGCAGTTCACCCCTTTCCCGGCTCACCCGTCAAAGGGAGGGAAAGGTACGGCTCGGCCATCGGTTTCCTCATCGGTGTGCGCATCGATATTTGCATTGATATTTGTATTGATATTTCGTGTCGGTCTCTGTGCCAGCATTTGTATGGGTGTTTGTATGGGTTTCGATATGGATATCCAGCGGATACCCACCCGGTGTCCGGACCGAGGGGCGGTGGAAGTCGGGATCGCGCGGTCGTTCGCGCAGGTCGGCGTCTAGGGTCGTCCGGTGACGAGTAGCAGTGTGCGGCGCTCCCCCGTCCTCGACGGGGTCCGTCCGTCGAAGGTGTCCGGCGACTGGCAGGGCCGGCTGCGCCTGTTCGGATACGCAGGGCGTCCCGGGACCGGCGTCCGGGAACGTCTGGTTCCGCCGTTTCCCGGGCCGTCGGCCCGCTGGGGGGAGCTCATACGGCTCGGTCCGGCCGGGGCGTACCGCGCCGCGAAGGTGATGGGCTGGCTGGGGCCGGTGCTCGTCGCCGTGCTGGCCGGAGCGATCCGGTTCCGGCGTCTCGGGCAGCCGCGGGGCCTCGTCTTCGACGAGACCTACTACGCCAAGGACGCCTGGGCGCTGCTGCGGCTCGGCTACGAGGGCACCTGGCCGGACCGCAGGACCGCCGACCCGGGGATCCTCGCGGACCCTCAGGTGATCCCGCTCTCCGACACCGGGGCGTTCGTCGCGCATCCGCCGACGGGCAAGTGGGTGATCGCCGCCGGTGAGTGGATGTTCGGCCTCACCCCGTTCGGCTGGCGCTTCATGACCGCGGTCCTGGGCACGCTGTCGGTGCTGATGCTGTGCCGCATCGGACGCCGGCTGTTCCGGTCGACGGCGCTGGGCTGTCTGGCCGGCGCGCTGATGGCGCTGGACGGTCTGCACGTGGTGATGAGCCGGTCCGCGCTGCTGGACCTCGTCGTCATGTTCTTCGTGCTGGCGGCGTTCGGCTGTCTGCTGCTCGACCGGGACGGGGCGCGGGCCCGGCTCGCGGCGGCCCTCCCGGTGGACGGCGACGGCCGGGCGCGTCCGGACCGGGTCACCGGCGAACGTGCCGGGACGGGACCGCGTCCGTGGCGGCTCGCGGCCGGCGTCTTTCTGGGGCTTGCGGCCTCTACCAAGTGGAACGGCCTGTACTTCCTGGCCTTCTTCGTGGTCCTCACCCTGCTGTGGGACGTCGGCTCCCGCCGCGTGGCCGGGGCGGCTCGCCCGTACCGGGCGGTGCTGCGCAAGGACCTCGGCCTGTCCCTGCTGTCGGTCGTGCCGGTCGCCGTCGTGACCTACCTGGTGACGTGGACCGGCTGGTTCCGGTCCGACGGCGGTTACGGGCGGCACTGGGCGGACGGCCGCGGTGGCACCTGGTCGTGGATACCGGCCCCGCTCCGCAGCCTGTGGCACTACGAGTACGGCGTCTATCAGTTCAATGTGGGGCTGCACACCTGGCACCGGTACGAGTCGAACCCCTGGAGCTGGCTGGTGCTCGGGCGGCCGGTGCTGTTCGACTACCGGTCGCCGAAGGCCGGGCGGGACGGGTGTCACGCCACGGCCGACTGCGCGCAGGCGGTCCTCGCGCTCGGCACGCCGCTGTTGTGGTGGTCGGCGTGCTGCGCACTCGTGTATCTGCTCTACCGGTGGGCGCTGCGCCGCGACTGGCGCGCGGGCGCCGTGCTGTGCGCGGTGGGGGCCGGCTATCTGCCCTGGTTCCTGTACCAGGACCGCACGGTCTTCTCCTTCTACGCGGTCGCCTTCGTGCCCTACCTGTGCCTGGCCGTGGCGATGATGCTGGGCGCGCTGCTGGGCCCGCCGGGGGCGGACGGCAGACGCCGGACGCTGGGCGCGGTCGTCGCGGGCGGGCTCGTGCTGCTCATCGCCTGGAACTTCATCTATTTCTGGCCCGTGTACACGGGCCAGGCGATCCCGGTCGGCGACTGGCGGGCACGGATGTGGCTGGACACGTGGATCTAGTGCTGCGGCCGGGCGGACGCGCCCGCGACGACGACCGCGGCGAACCGCGGTCGGCGTGGTCATCGTCGGCCGTGGCCCGGCTCCGGCGGATCCGGGCCGTGGCTACTTGAGTTCGGCTTCGGTGTAGTAGCCGCCGGCGACCAGGACGTACTCGTAGTTGGACTTGTCGACGGTCGTCGGCTGCAGCAGGTAGGCGGGCACGGCCTTGACCCCGTTGTCGTAGGCCCTTCTGTTGTTCACCTTCGGTGTCTTGTCGTTGAGCAGGTCGTCGGCCATCTCGGCCGCGACACCGGCGAGTTGGCGGAGGTCCTTGTAGACGGTCTGCGACTGCTCACCGGCGATGATCGACTTCACCGAGGCGAGTTCGGCGTCCTGTCCGGTGACGATCGGCAGGGGCTTGTTGCCGGAGCCGTAGCCGTCCGCCTTCAGGGCGTTCAGGACGCCGATGGAGATGCCGTCGTACGGCGAGAGGACCGCGTCGACCTTCCTGCCGCCGTACGCGTCGGAGAGGATGCCGTCCATGCGCTTCTGGGCGGTGGGTCCGTCCCAGCGCAGGGTGGTGACGTCCTTGAGCCCGGTCTGGCCGGAGCGGACCACCAACTGCTTGGAGTCCAGGTACGGCTGGAGGAGGTGCATCGCCCCGTCGAAGAAGAACTTGGTGTTGTTGTCGTCGGGGGAACCGGCGAACAGCTCGATGTTGAACGGGCCCGCGCCGTCCTCCAGGCCGAGTTTGTCGACGATGTAGCGGGCCTGGAAGCGGCCGACCTGCTCGTTGTCGAAGGACACGTAGTAGTCGACGTTCTCGGTGCCGAGGATGAGCCGGTCGTAGGAGATCACCGGGATGTCCGCGTCGGCGGCCTTCTGGAGCACGCCGTTCAGCGACTTGTTGTCGATGGCCGCGATGATCAGCGCGTCGACGCCCTGCTTGATCAGGGCCTCGATCTGTGCGACCTGTGTCTTCGGGTCGTCCTGGCCGTACACCAGCTTGGTCTGGTAGCCGTCGGCCTTCAGGTCGTCGACGACGCTCTTGCCGTCGGTGAGCCAGCGCTCGGAGGCCTGGGTCGGCATGGCGATGCCGATGGTGTCGTCCCCGGAAGCGCCCTCGGAGCTGCCCCCGATGTTGCTGCCGCAGGCGGACAGGGTGAGGGCGAGAGAGACGGCTCCGGCGGTGGCGGCGAGGGCGGCTCTTCGGTTGCGCATGGTGATCGTTCCTCGTTCTTCTCGTCGTTGAGAGGATGGGGGGTGTCGGAAGGCTGTGGGGAACCGGTGGGGCGGGCCGGGCGGCCGAGGAGCGGGGGCCGGCGGTCCGGGGTGGGGGCGCGCCGTGTCCGCTTCCGCTCGGTGTCGGTGCGGGGTCGGGTGACGACCCCTCAGGAGGGCGCCGCGCGGGTGGGTTTCGGGCGCTCCGTACCGGCCGGACGTGCGGTGGAGCGGGAGGCCCCGCGGGGCCGATCCGCTCGGAGGCCTGATGGATCCGCGCGCGGCCGCGAGGCCGTCAGGGGCCTGGCGCGCCTGTTCGTGGACGGGGAACGGGCGGAGGGTCACGCTGAACCGACCGGCGGGGGGATCGCCCGGCGCGTCGCTCGGGCCGGCGCTCGGGCGCCTCGGTGACCGGTGGATCGTCGATCGGTGCGGCGGTACGGACCTGTAAGCAGGCCTCGCCGGCTCCCGTGATCGCGTCACCGGGGCGCACCTGTTCAGACGCCGGGCGGCGCCGGGGCGCGCCTGCCACGTATGTACTGATTTCGGTGGCGCGCAGGGCACTTGCCTTTCAGCCGTTCGAAATATCGTCACGTGGTCGGAATGGTGGCGCGACAATAAGAGGGGGTGCGCGGGGTGTCAACGCTCCGAACAGAAACGGTTCCGGAAAGTGGTGGATATCGCTTTCTATGCGCGGCGAGACCTTCGTCGCGGCGCCGGAAAACCCCGCCGGACTTCCGCGTTTGCCCTGGTCAGCGCCTTGACCCGACCGGGGCCGGGCCCTACCGGGGCGCGCTGCGGCCCTTGCTGTGAATACGCCATGAAAAACGGTCCGGAGGCGGCGAGGACCGCCCCTCGTGGTGTTCAGTGCAGTGTGAGAGGGGTCTCGCTGGCCACCCGGGTCAGTTTCTCGGGGTTGCGGACGTAATAGATGCCGGTGATGCGGGCGCCCTCGACGCGGATCGCCATGACGCCGTCGTTCTCGCCGTCGAGCCGGACGAGGAGTGCCGGGTGGCCGTTGACCAGGGCGAGTTCACCGGTGAGGGTGGCATCGATCCTGCCGGCGCCGCCGATGATGAAGCGGGCCACCTTGTCGGCGCCGACGACGGGCCGCCGCGCGGCCTGTTTGACGCCGCCGCCGTCGCTCAGCAGGACCACCTCGGGCGCGAGCACGTCGAGGAGGCTCTGGAGGTCCCCGGTGTCGAGCGCGCGCCGGAACGACTCCAGCACCGCCCGGGTCTCGCGCGGGGAGACCACCTCGCGCGGACGGCGGGCGTCGACGTGCTTACGGGCGCGGTGCGCGATCTGGCGGACGGCCGCGGGGCTCTTGTCGACCGCGGCCGCGATCTCGTCGTAGCCGACGTCGAAGGCCTCGCGCAGCACGAAGACGGCGCGCTCCGTCGGCGACAGGGTTTCGAGGACGAGCATCAGCGCCATCGACACGCTCTCGGCGAGCTCGGCGTCCTGGGCCACGTCCGGGGCGGTGAGCAGCGGTTCGGGCAGCCAGGGGCCGACGTACGCCTCCTTGCGGCGCGTCATGGTGCGCAGCCGGTTGAGCGCCTGCCGGGTCGTGATCCGGACCAGGTAGGCGCGCCGGTCGCGCACCTGGGCCAGGTCGACGTCGACCCAGCGCAGCCAGGTCTCCTGGAGGACGTCCTCGGCGTCCGCCGCCGATCCGAGCATCTCGTACGCGACCGTGAAGAGGAGGTTGCGGTGGGCGACGAACGTGTCGGTCGCCGGATCAGCGGTGTCGTCGCCCATGGCTTTGCCTTTCCCTCTTCCTCGCGTTCGGATTCTGGCCGCCGACGGTCTTCAGGCGCGCGCGCACGGCGAGGGCCATTCTTCCCGTGCGGACGCTCCCCGGCTCACCGGGCCACCCGGCCGGCGGTGTCGGGGGCCGCGCCCTGCTTGGCCCGGAGCAGTTCCCCGCGCCTGCCGTCCTTGCTCCACCAGGTGCGCACGCCGGGCTTGCGCGCCTCGTACGCCAGTTGCCAGACGGTGCTCCTGCACACGATCTCCTTGACCCTTCCGCCCAGGCGGCCGCCGATGTACAGGGCGATCGCCGTGTCGTTCCTGCGGGAGAACTGGAAGACGCCCGAGCGCCGTCCGAGGCTCAGGCACTGGCCGGCGAACCCCACCCCGAGGCGGGCGGGCACCTCGTCGGCGATGCGGCTGAGCACCGTCTCGGCGGCCTGCGGCCCGAGTTGGACCGCGGACTGGCAGCCTTGCCGGAACGGCAGGTCCGACGGTGCCGCGGAGTCCCCGGCCGCGACGATGCGCGGGTCGTCCACGCTGGTCAGGGTCTCGTCGGTGCGCAGCCGGCCCAGGGCGTCGGTGCTCAGTCCGCTGCGGGCGGCCAGGTCCGGCACACCGAAACCGGCGGTCCAGACGGTCACCTCGCTCGGCAGCTCGCGGCCGTCGGCGAGCCGCACGGTCTCGCGGGTCACCTCCGTCACCTGGGTGTCGGGGCCGTCGAGCACGCTCACCCCGAGCCCGGCCAGCCGCCCGGCGACCGCGCGGCGGCCCCGGGGGTGCAGATACGGACCGAGCACGCCGCCGCAGACCAGGGTCACGGTGCGGCCCTTCTCCGCCAGTTCCGCGGCGGTCTCGATGCCCGCCGGGCCGGCGCCGACCACCGTCACCGCGGCCTCGGCGGGCGCCGCCGCAGCCGCTCGGCCTCCTCCAGGTCGGCGAGCGGGTGGGCGTGCTCCGCCGCGCCGGGCACCTGCGGATCGGCGCTGCCACTGCCCACCGCGTAGATCAGGTAGTCGTAGTGGACGGTGCCGCCCGAGGCCAGCTCCACGTGGCGCCCGGCCGCGTCGATCCGGGTCACGGTGTCGACCGTCAGCCGGACGCGGTCGGCCAGGACCTTCGGGTAGTCGACGACCGCGTCGTCCGACCCGCCGACCAGCTGGTGCAGCCGGATCCGCTCGACGAAGGTGCGGCGGGGGTTGATCAGCGTCACGGTCACGTCGTCGCGCTGCGTCAGGCGGTTGGCCGCCATGACGCCGGCGTATCCGCCGCCGATCACGACAACCTCGGTGTTCTCGGCCATGTCGTCTCCTCCGTGTTCGGTGGTTCGACCTCAAGACACCGCGTCGTCGGTCCCTGTGACAGCACGTGAGGCAGGTCACTCCGCTCGCGGGAAGGGACCCGGAAACAGGCCCGGGAGGGACCGGTGGGAAGCCCGGCGGAGGTTCAGGGCCGGTGGTCGTCCGCTCGGATGCCTGCTCCCGGGGCGATCAGGCCGGTCTCGTAGGCCACGACGACGGCCTGGGCGCGGTCCCGCAGGCGGAGCTTGGCGAGGATCCGGGCCACGTGGGTCTTCACGGTGGCCTCGCTCAGCCGGAAGCGCGCGGCGAGTTCGGCGTTGCTCAGGCCGGTGCCGAGCGAGCGCAGGACCTCGAGTTCGCGCGGGGTGAGCACCGTCAGGTCGCGGTGCAGGGCGACGGAGGCCGCTGTCTCACGGGCGACGAAGCGCTCGACCAGGCGCCGGGTGATGGCCGGGGCGAGCAGCGCGTCACCGGTGCGGGCGAGACGGACGGCGGCGACCAGGTGCTCGGGGGTGACGTCCTTGAGGAGGAAGCCGCTCGCCCCGGCGGTGAGGGCCGCGTACACGTAACGGTCGAGGTCGAAGGTGGTCAGCATGATGACGCGGGGCCGCTCGGCGGATTCGGCGCCGGAGAGGATCCGCCGGGTGGCTTCCAGGCCGTCGGTCCCGGGCATCCGGATGTCCATGAGGACCAGGTCGGGCCGGGTGCGGCGGACCGCGTCGACGGCCTCGTCCCCGTCGCGGGCCTCGGCGACGACGTCGATGCCGTCCGCCGCCAGGATCATGCCGAAGCCGGTGCGGACCAGCGCCTGATCGTCGGCGATCACCACGCGCGGCGGCTCCTCGGTCACGCGATCTCCTCCACGGGAAGGACGGCACGGACCTCGAACCCGCCGGTGGGGCGGGTGCCCGCGTGGAGGGTGCCTCCGTAGACGGCGAGGCGCTCGCGCAGGCCGCTCAGTCCGCGGCCGCCACCGAGGCCGCCACCGAGGCCGTCCGGCGCCGCCGAGGTGCCGCCGGTGTCGGACACCTCGATGCGCACCGCGCCGGGGACGTGCTCGACGACGACCCGCACCCGGCTGCCGACGGCGTGCCGGACCGTGTTGGTCAGCGCCTCCTGCACCACCCGGTACGCGGCCAGGTCGGCGCCGGCGGCGAGCGGGGCCGGGGTTCCGGTGACGGTCAGCTCGACGAGTACGCCCGTCTCGCGGACCCGGTCGGTGAGGGCGGGCACCTGGGCGAGGCCCGGCTGCGGCGCCAGATCGGCCCCGGCGGCCGGATCGGAGGGACCCCCGGCCCCGGCGCCCGCCTCGTGCCCCGTCCCGTCGTCCCCGGCACCGGTCATGGTGAGCAGGCCCATGACGTGCCGCAGTTCGGCCATCGCCGTACGACCGCCCGCCTCGACGGCCAGCAGCGCCTGGCGGGCCCGGTCGGGCGCGGTGTCCATCACCTTGCGGGCCGCGCCCGCCTGGATCACCATCACGCTCACATTGTGGGTGACGACGTCGTGCAGTTCGCGCGCGATCCGGGAACGCTCGCGGTCGACGGCCAGCCGCATCGCGGCCTCGTGCTCCCCCTCCAGCGCGGTCAGCCGCTGCTTCCAGATGTGGACCGCGTTGGCTCCCAGCCCCACCCCGAGCAGCGCGAGGAACGGCACGAGGCCGGGAGCGAACGACGGGAAGTTCTCGTCGCGCAGTACGGCGAGCAGGGCGGCGCCCACCACCAGGCCGGCGAGCGCCCGCGCCCGGTACGGGCTGTACACGGCCGCGCTGTAGGCGGCGACCACACAGGACAGGAACGTGTACAGGGTCGGGTCGCCGCCGCTCAGATACTGGTTGAACAGCAGGCTCGCGACGACCACCGCCCAGAACGCGGACAGCGGGAACCGGCGGCGCACCACCAGGGGCAGCGCGGTCAGCGCGGCCAGCACCAGTTGCCAGGGCTGGACGGCTCCGGCGAACTGCGCCACACCCACCCCGACGTCAGGGAAGGGGCCGACCGGCGGGGCGTCGGGCGCGGGCAGCCGCGGCGGCACCGGCACGAGACCCGGCGGAACGTGCACGGCGCCGTCGCCCCGCCGGTAGGCGGCGCCCACCGTGCAGGCGGCCAGGACGAAGGCGAGGATCGCGTCGGCCGTCCACATCCACCGGGACGGGCGGGGCAGCGGGCTCCGGCGCAGCAGGGCCGCGGCCCCCGTCCGCCACCGCTCCACGATCTCCGCCCGCACAGCCCCGCCCACCCCGCCCATGCGCACAGTGTGGCAACCCGGGTGGCCTCCCACATCCGTCCCGCTGCGGACGGCGGTGCGCACGGCCTGCATCCGGCGCGTACATCGCAGGGATGACATGCCCGGCGGGTCATCCCGGGGCGGCAGCCGGTCTCGGCACAGCAGGCGACGACCCCGGCGGGGGTCCGCCCCTAGCTTCGGACCGAACCGTCGACCGCCGACCCTGGAGGCATCGTGGCAGCGACCGCGCCCGTCATCGACATGCGGGCTGTGAGCAGGACGTACGGGGAGGGGCCGCCGGCCCTCGCCGAGGTGACGCTGAGCGTGGCCGCCGGGGAGGCGCTCGCCGTTCTCGGGCCGTCCGGCAGCGGCAAGTCCACGCTGCTCAACCTGATCGCGGGACTCGACCGGCCGAGCACGGGCAGCGTCACGGTGGACGGGCTGCGGGTGGACGAGCTGAGCGAGGCCGGGTCGGCGCGGTACCGGCGTACGAAGGTCGGCATGGTCTTCCAGTTCTTCAATCTGCTGGACGATCTGACGGTCACCGACAACGTGCTGCTGCCCGCCCAGTTGGCGGGGATGCCCCGGGCCGAGGCCCGCGCACGGGCCGCCGGTCTGCTGGCGGACCTCCGCATCGACCGGCACGCCGACGCCTACCCCGGCAGGTTGTCCGGCGGGGAGCGGCAGCGCGTCGCGGTCGCCCGGGCCCTGATGAACCGTCCGGCCCTGCTGCTGGCCGACGAGCCCACCGGCGCGCTGGACACCGCCTCGGGCGCGGACGTCCGGGAACTGCTCGCCGGACTCAACGCGTCGGGGCAGACGATCGTCCTGGTCACGCACGATCTGAGCCTCGCGGCGTCCTGCGCGACCCGGACCGTCGAGCTGGTCGACGGCCGTGTCGTCCGGGACACCAGGAGCGCCCGGGGCACGACGGTGGCCCGATGAGCGCCCTCGGCCGGGTGGTGCGCGCCGGGGTCGGGCGGCGGCGGGTGCAGACCGCCGTGATGATCATGACGACGCTCATGGCCGTCACGGCGTCGTTCCTCGCCGCCGGGCTGCTCGTCGCGTCCCGGGCGCCTTTCGACCACGCCTTCGCCCAGCAGCGCGGCGCCCACCTCACCGCGCGGTTCGACGGCGCGAAGGTGACGGCCGCGGAGCTCACGGCGACCGCCCGGGCGAAGGGCGTGACCGCCGCGGCCGGGCCGTTCCGGACCGTCGCGGTCCGCGCGCGTACCGCCTCGTCCTCGGACATCCTCCCGGAAGGTGTCGATCTGCCGCCGATGACCGTCGCCGGCCGGGCGGACGCCGCAGGCGGGGTCGACCGGGTCGATCTCGTCGCCGGCACCTGGCTCACCGGCCCGGGACAGATCGTGGTCGCCAAGGACCTGCTGCCCGTCGAACCGGGCGCGCGGCTGACGTTCCCCGACGCGCCGGGCAGCCCCACGCTGACCGTGGTCGGGGTCGCCCGGTCGGTGACCGGCACCGCGGACGCCTGGGTGGCCCCCGCGCGGGCCGCGTCGCTGGCCGCGCCGGGCGGCACCCCCGAGTACGAGATGCTGTACCGCCTCGCCGCCGCCGGGACGGACGCCCAGGTGGCCGCCGGCCGGGCCGCGGTCACCGCGGCGGTGCCCGAGGGCGCGCTGACCGGGTCGCAGTCCTATCTGACGGTCAAGCAGGAGGAGACCGCCAACGCGATGGCGTTCGTGCCCTTCCTGGCCGCCTTCGGTGTCCTCGGGCTGTTGCTGTCGGTCCTGGTCATCGGCATCGTCGTGAGCGGCGCGGTGGGTGCCGCGACCCGGCGCATCGGGATCCTGAAGTCCCTCGGTTTCACCCCCGCGCAGGTCGTACGGGCCTACGTGGGGCAGGCGCTGGTCCCCGCGGCCGTCGGCTGCGCCCTGGGGCTGGTGGCGGGCCATCTGCTGGCCGTCCCCGTGCTCGCCGAGGTCGGCGAGGCCTTCGACGGTCCGTCGGCGTCGATCCCGCTGTGGATCGACTTCGCCGTGCCCGCCGCGGCCCTCGCCCTGGTCGCCTGCGCCGCTGTGGTGCCCGCGCTGCGCGCCGGACGGCTGCGCACCGTGGCGGCGATCACCACAGGACGTACGCCCGGCACCGGCCGGGGGCGCCTGGCGCGGCGGCTCACGGGGCGGCTGGCGGTGCCGCGGGCGGTCAGCCTCGGGCTGGCCGGCCCCTTCGCCCGGCCGGCGCGTTCGGCGACGATGGCGGCCGCGGTGGTCTTCGGCGCCGCCGCCGTCACCTTCGGGGTCGGGCTCGCCCTCACGCTCGGGGCCGTCCAGTCGGGCCGCATGCTGAACTCGGGCGGGTCGGTCGTCGTGGGGACGGGCGGCGGGCAGGCGCCGCCCGGCGCGCAGGCCGTCCACGTGGGCGGCGGGCCCGAGGAGCCGAAGGCCGATCCGGCCGAGATCGCCGCCGCGCTCCGCGCAGAGCAAGGGACCGGCCGCTTCTACGGCACGACCCGGGCGGAGGTGAGCGCGTCCGGCATCACCGGCGCCACCACCGTGGTCGCGTACCAGGGCGACGCCTCGTGGGCCGGCCCTCCGATGGTCTCGGGCGACTGGCTGGACGGGCCGGGCCAGGCAGTGGTCACCGCCCGGTTCCTGAAGGCCGCCGGAGTCCGGGTCGGGGACACGGTGACGCTGACGGAGCAGGGGCGGCACGTCCCGGTACGGATCGTCGGCGAGGCGTTCTTCACCGAGGGCGAGGGCATGGAGCTGCTGACCCCGGCGTCGACCCTCACCGCGCTCGGGCTCGACGCGACGCCGGGCCGGTACGACGTGGAGACGAAGCCGGGCACGGATCTGCCGCGCTACCTGACCGCGCTCAACGACCGGCTCGACCCGCTCGGCGCCGTCGCCCTGGCGAACACCGGCGACGAATCCAGCGTGATCGTCGCCATGGACGCGCTGATCGGGACCCTCACCCTCATGCTCGTCGTGGTCGCCGGCCTGGGGGTGCTCAACACGGTCGTCCTCGACACCCGCGACCGGGTGCACGACCTCGGTGTCCTCAAGGCCCTGGGCATGGCCCCGCGGCAGACCGTGACCATGGTCGTCACCTCGGTCGCCGGGATCGGTCTGGTGGCCGGAGCGGTGGCCGTCCCGGTCGGCGTGGCCCTGCACCACTACGTCACGCCGTTCATGGGCGACGCCGTGGGGATGACCCTGCCCGCCGCGCACATCGCCGTCTACGATGCGCCCGAGCTGGCCCTGCTCGCCCTGGGCGGGCTGGTCATCGCGGTGGCGGGTGCCCTGCTCCCGGCCGGCTGGGCCGCCAGGACGAGGACGGCCACCGCCCTGCGCGCCGAGTGACCGTGCCTACGCCGCCGCGCGCCCGCCCTCGCCGCCCCGCCTGAACGCCCACTCCGCCCTCGGCTCCACCACACACCGGAAGACCCGCCGGACGGGGGAGGTGCACAGCAGGGTCACGGTGAGGGCGGCGACGAGGGTGACGGCGAGGGCGCCGAGCGGCTGGTGGATCCAGGGGTGGTCGTACCAGTGGGCGGGGCCGGCGACCTGCTTGACGAAGCCGTGCAGGAGATAGCCGTAGAGCGTGGCCGCGCCCAGGGCGGTGAACCAGGTGGGGCGTCCCGGCACCCAGGCCAGGAAGCAGGCCACCAGGACGAGGGAGCAGCCGAAGACGGCCAGGGTCATCACGGGGCCGTACCAGGCGGGCGCCCCCAGCTGTACGGCGCTGTCGTTGTGGAAGAACCAGCGGTGGAGGCCGCGCGGGGCCGCCCAGTACGCCACGGCCAGCGCGGCCGCGAAGACCGGCACCGCGGCGACGCGTACCGCGCGGCGGCGCACCAGCCGGAAGTGCTCCGGCTTCAGCTGCAGGCCCAGGACGAAGTAGGGCAGGAACTGCAGGACCCGCTGGAGGTCGAGGTCCTTGCCGATGGCGGGCGAGAGGGTCGCGAGCATCGCGACGGCCAGCGCGAGCGGCAGCGGCCGGCGGACGAGGCGCCAGAGCGGCGCGGTCAGCCGCCAGATGAACAGGGCGGCCAGGAACCAGGTCAGGTAGAGGGGGTCCAGCAGGCTGATGTCGCGGCCCGGGGCGTCGTCGGTCCACCTCGTGACGAGGGTGTACGCCACCTCGAAGACCACGTACGGCACGGCCACACCGGTGACCAGGCGCTTGACGCGCTGCGGGCTGCCGTCGAAGCCGCGGGAGAAGTGGCCGGAGATGACGATGAACGCCGGCATGTGGAAGGCGTACACGAGCGTGTAGAACGCGGTGACGGTGCGGCTGCCCTCGCGCAGGGGTTCCCAGGCGTGGCCGACGGCGACGAGCAGGATCGCCAGGTACTTGGCGTTGTCGAAGAAGGCGTCCCGCTTCTTCGCGGGCGCGGCCTGGTCCGGCTCGGCGGGTGCCGGCCCGACGTGCGTAGGCTCCGCGGATGACGGCCCGACGTGCGCCGGTTCGCCCCGGGGAGGATCGGCCTGCGTCACCCCCGACCGTGTCGCTTCGGTGATCGGCTCGGTGCCGCTCGTGGGCAGTGTGGCCTGCCCTGTGCCCTCCTGGCGCAACCCGGACAGACCAGAACACCTCTCACACGACCGTGCTCCCTGCCCCGGGACCGGCTGGGGGGAAGCTCCGACACCATTACCCGGGCGCTGCTTACCGGCTTTCGGCCGGATAAACCTCCCGACGCGGCAGAGGGGTCACAGGCGCGTCGCGGCGTGCAGGATGAACAGCATCGTGACGGCCGAGTTCACCGAGGACATCGCCGACACGGCCGTTCCCGCCGCCGCACCCCAGACCGCGAGACCGACGGTGGTGAACACCGGCGGCCGGCGCCGCGCCGCCGGGGCGGGGCCGAGCAGGGCCGTCAGCCTTCGCGGCACCGGGCCCGGCGCGGCGAAACCGGCGAGACCCGGCAGGGGCGCGCGTCCGGATACCAGGGCCGCCCTGCCGATCGCCCGGGCCACCGTACGGCGGCTGCCGACCGACCGGGCCGCGTCCTCGTCCGCCCAGCGCTCCGCCGTGTACGCGACGGCCGCACGAAGCGGCCACAGGAACGGGTTGGCCCGCGCGGCCAGCCGGACGGCGAGCAGGTGCCTGTGGTGGCCGCCCGCCAGGTGGGCCCGCTCATGGGCGAACAGGGCCCGCCGCTCGGCCGGTTCGAGCCGGTCCAGCAGGGCGGTGGTGACGACGATCCGGTCGCGGCGGCGGCCGGGCAGGGCGTACGCGTACGGCGTCCCGTCGGGCAGGACCACGACCTGCGTGCCCGGCAGCCCGGCGAGCGCCCGGTGGGCCCGGCGGTGCACCCGGCGGTGCCGCAGCAGCGTCCGGCCGCAGACCAGGGCCACCGCGCACAGCGCGGGGATGGCGGCCCGGCCCGCGATCTCGTCGTAGGGGACGGCGCGGCGCACCTCGGGGTCCGACCAGCCGTCGGGCAGCGGGTTGCCGGGGAGCTGGGCGGTGCCGACGACCATGAGGAGCCCCAGGCACACCGTGCTGCACACGGCCATCACCGCGGCCACGCCGGTCAGCAGCCGGGTCGCGGTGCGCGGATGCAGATGCTGTTCGGCGAGCCGCGCGACCGGCCACGCGGTGAGCGGCAGCACCAGGGGCAGAAGCACGAAGACCCCCATGAGAGGTCAGCCTCCCTCCGCGTCCGGGTCCGCGGCTGTCTCTCCGCCTTCCCGTTTGCCGTGCTCCTCTTGCTCTTCTTCTTCGCCTTGCTCTTGCTCTTCGTCTTCGTCTTGCTCTTGCTCTTCGTCTTCCTCTTCGCCGCGGGGCTGGCCCAGGAGTTCGCGCAGCAGCCGTTCGTCATCGGGGCCCAGGCCGGTGACGAAACTGGCCAGCACGGCCTCGCGGTCCCGCTCGGCGTCCAGCACCCTGCGCATGCGGTGGGCGGCGAGACCCGCCTCGTCGGACGCGGGCAGCCAGGCGAACGACCGCCCGCCGCGCTCGCGGGTGACCGCGCCCTTGGCGAGCAGCCGGGTGAGGATCGTGATCACCGTCGTATAGGCGAGACCGCCGCCCAGGCGTTCCTGCACCCATCCGGCGGTGGCCGGACCGTCCGCCTCCCGAAGCGCCGACAGGACCAACGCCTCCAGCTCGCCCTGTCCGCGCCGCCGGGGACGCTGCCGGTGATCCGTCACGCCCCGTCTCCTCTCCGCCGCCGTCCGTTTCCCGGTCGGACATCGTATAGACGCCGCCCGCCGCACCCGCCCCTCATCGCTCGACCGGACCCTTGCCTACCATACCCCCAGGGGGTATACAGAACCCATGGACCACGACCAGCACCACTCTCCGCACGACGACCGGCACGGCGACCGGCACGACGACCGGCACGACGATCACGCCTCCCCGTCCTCACCGGCGGCGCAGCACGGGGGCGTCTCCTGGGCCATGGCGATGAAGGCGACGCTGCACTGCCTCACCGGGTGCGCCATCGGCGAGATCCTCGGGATGGTCATCGGTACCGCCCTCGGCTGGGGCAATGTGCCGACCATGATCGTCGCGATCGTTCTCGCGTTCCTGTTCGGCTACTCCTTCACCCTGTTCGCGGTGCGCCGGGCCGGCCTGGGCCTCAGGGCCGCGGTCAAGGTGGCGCTGGCCGCCGACACCGTGTCGATCGCCGTGATGGAACTGGTCGACAACGCCGTCGTCGCCCTCACCCCGGGCGCGATGGAGGCCCAGTTGTCGGACGGGCTGTTCTGGGCGGCCCTCCTGGGCGGCTTCGTGATCGCCTTCCTGATCACCACGCCCGTGAACAAGTGGATGATCGGCCGCGGCAAGGGCCACGCCGTCGCCCACGCCCAGCACGCCTGAGGCCCCTCGCCACCACCCTCGCCCCACCCCTCCCCCTTCACCCCTCCCCCTTCACCGCTCCCCCTTTCGCCGCTCCCCCGGCTCTGCTCACAGCCGGCCGAACGCCACCCCGCGCCAGGTCCAACCGGCCGCCAGCACCGCCTCCCGCAGCGGATCCTTCATCTCCGCCGGGTCGAAGCGGTACGTCTCCTGGAGTCGCCGACGGCCGTCGGGACCGCGTTCGACCGTCCACCGGCGGGAGACCATGGTCACCTGGCCGCGGCCGAACTCCCGCGCCACGGCGAGCCGGGGACGGCCGCCCGCCCACGTCACCTCACGCAACTCGTCGACACTGCGCACCTCGTGGGTCCCCGGCAGCAGCCGCATCCGTGTCGTGAGCGTCTGTTGCATCCGCACCCGGACGAAGTGCGCGTGCCAGGAGGGCTCCCGGACCCGCCACTCCGCCACCAGATCGGCACGTTCCTCGGGCAGCGCGTCGCGTACCCGGTACGGAACCTCCGGGCCGTTGACCGCGAACAGCGCGGCCCGGACCTCCTCGGCGGAGCGCGGCACGAGACCGCTTCGGGGGTGTCTGGTTCCGGTCAGCCTGTCGAAAAAGCCCATTCGATCAACCTAGGGCAAGGGCGGCCGGGACCGCCGGGGCCGCCCGGACATCTCGTCCGGCAGAGGGTCGAGCCGTCCCCACGCCCGCCGCTAGTCTTTCCCCTCATGGGGAAAACCGCAGGTGGGCAGATGGCGGTCGTGGCCGCGTTGGTGCGGTCGGCGTTCCTCGTGAACGCCGTGTACGCCGAGTCGAGCCGCGCCCACGGCATCACACCGCAGCAGGGCCAACTGCTGTGCGTGCTGATGCCGCAGCCGTACGGCATGAGCGAACTCGGCGAGATGCTCGGGCTCGCCAGGTCCAGCCTGACGGGACTGGTGGACCGCACGGTCCAGCGCGGACTGGTCAGGCGCGAGCCGGATCCGCGGGACGGACGGGCCGTCCGCGTCGGACTCACCGAGGAAGGCGACCGGCTGGCGCACGGCTTCTACGACGAGACGTGCCGCCGCCTGGAGAACCTGCCCTCGGGGCTGAACACGAGCGAACGCGACCGGCTCGCCGCGCTGCTCGCCCGCGTCGTCGTCGACAACAAGGTGCCCGAGGTCTTCACCGACCCCGACGCCTGAACCGGTCCCGCCCCGACGCCCCACGCCGGCCCCGACGCCCCACGCCGACCCCCACGGCCATCCCGGTCACGCGCTCACCCGCTCACCCACTCACCCGGCCGAAGTCCTTCGCCTCGCGCTCCGCGTCGGCTCGTCCGGCTGCCGCCAGTGTCAGGGTCACCGCGATCGATGTCAGCGCCATCAGTGTCATCGCCGTCGCGGGCGAGGTGAGTTGGGCGACCGCTCCGGCGAGCGCCGCGCCGACGCCCTGCATGGTGAGCATTCCGGCCGAGTGCAACCCCAGTGCGTGACCGCTGAGTTCGGGCGGGGTGAGGGACATCAGCCGCTCCTGCTGGACCAGGCTCGCACCGAAGCCGACGGAGGCCAGGGCGGCGCAGACCGCGGCGAGCGGCAGTGCGGGGCGCAGGGCGAAGAAGGCGTAGGGGGTGGCCAGCAGCAGGAGGAGGGGAGTGGCCAGACGGGAGCGCATGGCCGGCGGGACGAGGCGGCCCACGGTCAGGTCACCGGCCAGCATCCCCAGCGCCCCGCACGCGAACAACGTGCCCGCCGCGTCGGGGTCGTAGGACACGAAGAGCGCCTCGCAGCCGACGACCAGCCCGTTGGGGAGCCACAGGCCCAGATAGGTGAGGCGGCGGGGCCGGGAGGACCACAGCACCGCGTTCGTGCGCCGGGTCGCCGCGACCGAGGGAGGTCCGGCGGCCCGCGGCGGGCGGACGGTCAGGCCGAGGCGGGTGATCACGGCGGCGGCCGTGTAGAGCAGGGCGGCGAGCAGCAGCACCGGACGCGGGGAGAGCACGGTCACGAGCGCGCCACCGGCGGCGAAGCCGATGATCTGCATCAGTCCGCTCAGCATGTTGAAGAGCGAACGCCCGGGCAGATAGCCGTCCTTGGTGAGGATCTCGTTCAGCAGGCCCCAGCGGACGCCTCCGCCGAGCGAGGCGATCAGCCCCTGGAGGAGCACGACCGCGAACACACCCCACACCGGCAGTCCGGGCAGCGCCAGGACGGTCGTCGCGGCGGCGAAGGCGAGGGAGAGACCGGTCAGCGCCGACCTCGGGGGCAACCGGTCGGCGCCCGAGAGGAAGAAGGTCGCGCCCAGCACCTGCGCGAGCGACGGGCCGAACATGCTCACCGCCGACAGCAGCGGGGAGTCGGTGGCCCGGTAGACGAGCGTGCCGAGGGCCAGCCCGCTCACCGTCCCGGCTGCGGTCTGAGCGGCGGCGGAGAGGAAGAGAGGAGTGAACTCGGGGGTGCGGAAGAGCTGTCGGTATGTGTGGCCGGTCATGGGCGGAGTCTGCGACGGGCCGTGGAGGGGTGGTTACTGTTTCGCGGGACCGCGAAACGTCGTCGGTCGGACGGGCACGGGAGGGGGCGCCTGGGCATGGGCTGGTGGCAGGTGAACGCGGACACCCTGGCGCGCAGCCGGTTCGTGCTCTCGCCGCTCGCCGAGACCTTCGCGAGCCTGAAGCTGCTGCACGCGGGCGTGGGGACGCATCCCGGCGAGCGCGACTGGCTGCGCGACCACCTCCCCGGCTACCGCGCCGTCCTGGCGGCGGACCCGGTGACCGCGCTGCTGGTACGGGCGGGGCTGGGTCGGAGCTGGGTCGCCGACTTCCTCACCCCCACCCCGAGGGACGGCGAGAGCTTCGAGGAGGGCGTGGCCCGGGTACGGTCGGCCGATCCGGCGGCGGCCCGCGCCCATCTGCGGATGTCCCTGGCCGGCCCGCTCCCCGCCGCCCTGGACCGGGACGACCTGCCGGACCGGGCGGCCGGGCTGCTGGAGTACGTGTGGGAGACGGGCGTACGACCGTACTGGGAACGGCGGCGGCACGTCCTGGAGGCCGATGTCGTCGCGCGGACCGCGCAGGTCAGCCGGGGTGGCTGGGCCGCCGTACTGGACTCGCTGCGGCCGGGGACGCGATGGCTCGGCGGGAGTCGCTTTCAGGTCAACCTGCACGAGTATCCGCCCCGCGAGATCTCCGGCGCCGAGCTGGTGTTCGTGCCGGTCACCCCGAAGGCGGGGTGGGTGTCGTGGGACGAGCGGGAGCGGTACGCCGTCGTCTATCCCTGCACGGGAGCGCTCGCCGAGGACCACCGGGACCGGGCCCGTGCCGTTCCGGCCGCGCTGGGCGCCCTGCTGGGGCCCGGCCGGGCCGCGGTGCTCGTCCTCCTCGCCGGCCCGCTGAGCACCACCCAGCTGGTCGCCCTGACCGGCCAGGGCCTCGGCTCGGTCGGCCGCCATCTGCGGGTGCTGCTGGAGGCGGGGCTGGTGGAGCGACGGCGCGCGGGGCGGTCGGTGCTGTACTCGCGGACCGCGGCGGGCGAGGTCCTGGCCCGCGCCGCGGCCGGGTAGGACCTGGCCCGGGCCGGTACCGGGCACCTCCCTGCCCGGCGCCGGGCAGGCCCCGGGCAGACGCCGGGCAGGCGCCGGGCTGTTCCGGCTGTTCCGGCCGGAACCGGAACCGGGGGGTGGCCCCGGAAGGGATGGGTTCACCGACCGGGGCTAGCATCCGGAGCATGACTACTGACGCAGGTGCCTCTCCCCTCGACGTCTCGATCGACGCCCTCAAGGGCGGTTCCGCCGAGCTCTCCCAGTACGCGGGCAAGGCCGTGCTCGTGGTGAACGTGGCCTCCAAGTGCGGCCTGACCCCGCAGTACACGGGCCTGGAGAAGCTCCAGGAGCGGTACGCCGCCCAGGGCTTCACGGTGCTCGGCGTGCCCTGCAACCAGTTCCTCGGGCAGGAGCCCGGCACCGCCGAGGAGATCGCCGAGTTCTGCTCGGCCACCTATGGCGTGTCCTTCCCGCTGACCGAGAAGGTCGAGGTCAACGGCGCGGAGCGGCACCCGCTGTACCAGCGGCTCGTCGGGTTCTCGGACGCCGAGGGCCACGACGGTGACATCCGCTGGAACTTCGAGAAGTTCCTGATCGGGCGGGACGGATCCGTCGTCGCCCGCTTCTCCCCGCAGACCGAGCCCGAGGCCGCCGAGGTCGTCGCGGCCATCGAGAGCCAGCTGGGCTAGGCGGTCCCCGGCCGAAGGGACCGTCCGGCTTGACCTTGCCCCTGGGGCAGGGCGGAGCCTCCTCGTCGCCGGGCGCGAAGGCCGCCCGGCGACGGAGGACGAGACGGGGGTGCGTGGTGGACATCGGGGATGACGGCACGCTGCTCACGATCGGCGCGTTCGCCGCGCGGGCCCGGCTCTCGGCCAAGGCGCTGCGGCTGTACGACCGGCTCGGGCTGCTCGCCCCGGCGCACATCGACGAGGCCAGCGGCTACCGCTACTACCGGACCGGCCAGGTGGAACGCGCCCGGCTGGTGGCCATGCTGCGTCAGCTGGACATGCCGCTCGCGCGAATCGCCGAGGTGGTGGAGACCGCTGACGAGCCCGCGTCCGGGGAACTGCTCGCCGCCTACTGGGGCGATGTCGAGGCCCGGTTCGCCGCCCAGCGCACCCTCGCCGACTACCTCCGTGCACGGCTGTCGGGGAGGAGCTCCGAGATGTACGAGAAGTTCGAGGTCCGGTTGGTCGACGTGCCCGAGCAGGTGATCGTCACCGAGACACGTCACACGCTCGCGGACGAGCTGCCGCTGTGGATCCCCGCCTCGCTGGGGCGTCTGGAGGGGGCGGCCGGGGAGTGCGGGGGTGTGGCCGGGGCGCCGTACGTCGTCTACTACTCCGCGGTGTCCATGGAGAGCGACGGGCCGGTCGAGTCCTGTGTACCGGTCGCCGACGAGGCCGGGGCCCGGGCCTGGGCGGCCGCCGCGCAGGGCCGGGGCCGGCAGTTCCAAGCGCGGGTGGAGCCCGCCCGTCGGCTCGCGTACACGAGGATCACCAAGGCGCAGGTGGCGCACCCGCAGATCCTGGCCCCGTACGAGGCGGTGGAGGCGTGGATGAAACGGGAGGGCTGGGACTACGACGGCCCCTGCCGGGAGATCTACTTCGCCGACTGGGACGCGGCCGGAGCCGAGGACCCGGTGTGTGACGTGGCGTTCCCGGTGAAGCGGGGCTAGCCGGGCCTGCGGGCCCGTCGGGTCGGTCGGGCCTGTCGGGGTCGGTCGGGCCTTCGGGCCTGCCGGCGGGCCCGCGCCGTGGAGGTGCCGGGATGTGCCGGGATGTGCCGAGCCCCCTCGGCAAGGACGGCGAGCTGGTCGAGGGGGCTCTTGGGTCGTGCTGGTGAAGCCGGTTGTACGGGTGAAGCTGGTCCTGCTGGTCCTGCTGGTCGTGCCGGTGGGGTTGTCTCAGGGGATAGTCCCCTTACGCCTTGACCGATGCCACGAAGGTGTTCCACGCGTCGGCGGGGAAGGCCAGGGTCGGGCCCTCGGTGACCTTGGAGTCACGGACGGCCATGGCCGCACGGAGGGGGGACTTGATCTCGACGCATGCGCCGTTGCCCTGGGAGTAGGAGGACTTGACCCACTCGTTCGCGGCGCCCTGCTGGATTGCCATGTTCGCTCCGGTAGTCAGTTGCTGAGTTGCTGTCACCGCGCCGTGCGCAGATCTCCGTCTGCACGGCATGGTTTGCGCCACCGTTGTTGCTTGATGGCGTGATCGACGCTACTCGCCAACATCGTGATACGGAGCGACTATTCACCCGTCCGGATGGCATATTCCATAGGGACTTCCCTCCGGCCCGGCCGAAGGTGTACCTTGCGGCGCTTCACGGGGCGACCTCTCTGGCGTAGTCCTTCGCCACCTTCGCGATGAACTCCCGGGTCTGGTCGGCGTTCAGGGCCTGCGCCCTCAGGTGCTCGTACATCACGCTGTACTTCTGCACGTCCTGCGGCTTCTCCAGGTACAGGTCGCTGGTGACTCCCTCGATGTAGACCACGCTGGAGTCGGCGGCGTCCGGGAACTCGAGGATCGCGTACTGGCCGCTCACCCCCGGATGCGCGCCCATGGTGAACGGGATCAACTGCACGGTCACGTGCGGCAACTGGGACATCTCCAGCAGGTAGTCCAGCTGCTCGATCATCACCTGCCGGTTGCCGACCTGGCGGCGCAGCGCCGCCTCGTCCAGTACCGCCCACAGGCGCAACGGGTTGTCGGCTGTGGAAATACGTTCCTGTCGGCGCAGGCGCACCTGGATCCGCTTCTCGATATCCGCCGGCGGGGCCTCCGGCAGCGCGCCCGAGATCAGCGCCTCCGCGTACTGACGGGTCTGGAGCAGCCCGGGCACGACCTGCGGGTCGTACACGCGCAGACTCGCCGCGTCCGTCTCCAGACCGATGTAGACGCTGTACGGAACATCGCCGAAGGCATGCCACCAGCCCTGCTGGCGGGAGTCCTTGGCCATCTCCATCAGCGAGTCGACCATCCGCTGGTCCTCGACCTCGTACACCCCGCACAGGTCACGGACGTCACGCTGACTGATACTGCGCCGGCCGTTCTCCAGCCGGCTGATCTTCGACTGGGACACCAGCAGGCGCTCGGCGACCTCTTCGGCCGTCATGCCCTTGAGCTCACGGAGCCGACGCAGCTCCTGGCCCAGCCGGCGTCGCCTGACGGTGGGATTGACATTGGACGCCACGGGACGTGCACCTCCGGCTGCGTGTCTGTAACTGACACTTTGCGTATCTGCTGTTGAGCAGACTGCCACCAAGGCGCTTTCTACCGCTGGAAAACGGTGGATATGCGGCGGGTACACGCCAGTTCGGGTCCGTCCCCCGACATGCGTCCGCGCGGGGTGGCGGATCGATACGTCCACCACCCCGCGCGACCGCTGCGGCTCCCGGAACGGGTCCTGTGTCCGACGGGTCCAACTGGCCCTGCGGGTCTTACGTCCTGCGGGTCTTACGTCCTGCGGTTTCCCGGCCCGGCCGGCGCGATGTCGTGGTACTGCGGCTCAGTGAGCCACGACACGCGCCATGGGACCGCGGTGCGGCTGCGCCGGAACGCCACGGGCGGGTTCCGGTGCGGGCCTGGCACCGGGTCCGGCCTGCCGGCCGGGTGGTGCCTGGTTGCGGCGCGGCTGTGCCACCGCGCCGTTCTGGACGTCCATCACGGCGTGCGCCACGAGGCCGCCCATCGGGTCGTGCCTGATCAGATCCCGCAGCCGGGAGCGGGACGAACGTCCCTCGTTGCCCGGGTACAGGTGCTTGCCGAGGCCGACCGCGTGCGCCAGTGCGGCGAGCGCCGCGGTCCGCGGGTCCGGCGGTACGCCGGTGCGGATCGCGGAGTCCAGCCGGGCCTTGATCTCCCGGCTGATGTCGGTGTCCGTCGCCTGGTAGCGAGTCGTCGGCAGCACTCCGCACATCTGTCCCGCCACGGCATGCACCATGCCGCACCGCTCCAGATGCGAGAGGTAGGTCTGGCGTAGCCCGAGACGCGGCCCGCCGATCCAGTGGACGGCACGTACAGGAGCGCCACGCCTTCGCAGCAACTCCAACGCGCAGTCCAGCGTTGGGTCTCCAGTCGGCCGTGGGGACACCACGGCGATACGATCCCCGTCAGGGGCTATCCGTCCGGCCAGCGCCAGCTCCACTAGCTGTGCTCCGGCCAGACCGAGGTCGAGCGACTGCGGCTGTGCGGTGGTACCCGTGGTCGGGTCCAGCGCCAGCAACAAAAGCTCTTCCGGAATTGTTCTGCGGCTCCTGCCCATCCATGCCTCCCCGCGTGGATGAATGACAGGGTGACCCCTCTCACATTGGTCTGTCGAGGGTGCGTGACCTGTTTGTAGTGGAACCAGTAGGTATGTCGTTCTCGTCTACCGCAGGAGCCAAGCCCTCTACACAGGACACTGGTACATGGTTCGGACATGCCGTGAGGCGTGTTTCGGGCGGGCGGTTCACGGTTCGGCACGAGCGCGCGGTGGGCGTGCGGCACAGGAGGAGGCATCGGTGGCGGGCGAGTCCCCCGACAGGTCGAAGCAGCGCGAGTCGTCGGCAGAACCGACGTCGGGGAGCGCGAGCACGGTTCCCGAGGCGCGTGAGCCTCGCGATTCCCGCGAAGTCCGCGATCCGCGGGTGGCCGTGGCGCGGGAGGCCGAGCCGTCGGCGTCACGGGGCGGTGTGGACACGGCGACGCGCGTGTTCTCGGTACGGGACCTCAAGACCGCGGAGTCCGAACAGCCCGAGGCGTCCGCGGAGGGCGAGGAGCCCGAGGAGGGCGACGAGCCCACGGTGGCCGAGGACGGCGGCGAGACCGCGGCGGGCGAGTCCGCCGAGGACGCCATGAAAGCCGCGAAGGCCGCAGACGCAGACGCAGACGCAGACAAGCCCGAGGGCGGGACCGACGCCGACGGCGCCGAGGAATCCGCAGAGGCCAAGGAGCCCGCGGGGCCCACGAAGGCCACGGAGGCCGAGAACAGCGGTACGGCCACCGGGACCGGGTCCGCCGAGGCCGAGGACGCCGAGAGGGGCTCCGAGGGCGCCCAGGGCGGCCCTGAGGGCGCCGGGGCGGCCGGGAGCGCGTCCGGGAGCGCCGAGGGTGCTTCCGGGGGCGGCGACGAGCGCCTGCGGGAAGCCGTGGCCCAGTGGGTGGCCTCGGCGGACGACAAGAGCCCCGCCGCGGAACCCGCGACGGACTCGGCCGCGGACGAGGCCCTCCCGGACCGGGACACCTCGGACGAAACCACCCCGGACCGGGACGCCGGCGGCGAGGCGGAGGAACGTTCCGCGAGCGACACCCCCAAAGCCGACGAAACCGGCAAATCTGACGAACCCTCCGACGCCCGGCCGGTCGCCGGGGCCGGGGCCACCGCCAGGCCCGCACCCGAGTCCGCCTCCAAAGCCACCTCCAAGCCCGCACCGAAGTGGGCGTCGGACGCCGACGAGGAAGCCGCCGGAGACGCCGTACCCGGTCAGGCCGAGGACGCCGACACCGACACCGACGCCGACACCGACGCCGGCAAGCCCGGCGATTCCCCCGTCGACCAGCCCACCGCCGTCTTCAAGGCACCCCGGCCCAAGCCCGCCGTCGACCAGCCGACCACCATGCTGAAGCTGGGCGCCGCCACCAAGCCCGAGCCGGACGCGAACGAGGCCGACCCGAAGGCCGACCCGAAGGCGGCTCCGAAGTCCGCCCCGCAGGCCGGGCGGCAGGCCGAGCCCGAGGCCCCCGCCGAGCGGACCAGCAAGTTCGTCGCGCTCAAGCCGCTCGACGAGCCGCGACCGCCGAAGCAGGCCGACGTCACCGCGCTGGTCCCGCAGGTCGGCCCCGAGCGCACCACCCAGCAGCCGCTGCCGCCGAGGCCGCCGCTGGACCTCCTTGCGGAGCTGACGAACACCCCGCCGCCCCCGCCCACGCCGCTGCGCACGCTCGGACGGCGGCTCAAGATCTGGACGCCCCTGGTCATCCTGCTGCTGGTCGCGTTTGCGATCGCGCAGGCCGTACGGCCGCTGCCGGCCACCGCGTTGGCCCTCACCGCGGAGGACTCCTACACCTTCGAGGGCGGCAAGACGCAGCTGCCCTGGCCGAGTGAGGGACAGGGCTGGATGGACGCCGACGGCGTCGGCACGGTGGGCAGCTTCGGCAAGCAGACGCCGGTGGCCATCGGCTCGGTCGCCAAGACCATGACGGCCTACATCATCCTCAAGGACCACCCGATGAAGGCCGGGGAGGAAGGTCCCGAGATCGAGGTCGACGCGACGGCGGAGAAGGAGGGCGGCTACGACGTCTCCGGCGACGAGTCGACGCTCAACACCGTCAAGGCCGGCGACCGGCTCACCGAGAAGCAGGCCCTGTCGGCCGTCCTGATCCCCTCCGCCAACAACATCGCGCGTCTGCTCGCGCGCTGGGACGCCGGTACGGAGGCGGCGTTCGTGAAGAAGATGAACGCCACCGCCAAGGAACTGGGGATGGCCGACACGACGTACACCGACCCGTCGGGCCTGAAGGAGACCACCGTCTCCACGGCCGAGGACCAGGTGAAGCTCGGCCGCGCGTTCGTGAAGGTCCCGGCCCTGGTCTCCATCTCCAGCGCGGCCAGCTGGACCGACCCGTCCGGCAAGTACTGGAACAACTACAACACCCTGCCGTACTACATCGGCGCGATCGGCATCAAGACCGGCAGCACCACCGCGGCCGGGGGCAACCTGCTCTTCGCCTCCCGCAAGAAGGTGAACGGCCAGACGGTGACCCTCGTCGGCGCGGTCCTCGGCCAGCACAAGCCGAAGATCCTCGAAACGGTCAACGCGGTCAGCAAGACGGCGCTGCTCGCGGCCCAGGACGCGCTCACCTCGGCGAAGATCCTCAAGAAGGGCGACGTCGTCGGGTACGTGGACGACAAGCTGGGCGGCCGCACGCCCGTGGTCATCACCAAGGACGTCTCGGCGGTCGGCTGGGCGGGCATGACGGTGAAGCTGTCCTTCACCGCCGACGAGGTGCCGCACACGGCGAAGGCCGGCACCCAGGTGGGCACGCTCACCGTCGGGGACGGCACCAGCAGTGCCGTGAAGGTGCCCGTCGCCCTGCAGTCCGATCTGACCGAGCCGGGCTTCTCGGACAAGCTGACACGCATCGGCTGACCCGCGACCCCGCGCGTACGCCTCCGTCACCCCGTCGGGCAGCCGCCCGGCGGGGTGCGTGCTAGCGTCACGAAACGGGACAGGTCGCCGGTCGCAAGGACGCAGCCGTGAAGCGGACGCGAACGGCATGCGGCCGAGAGCAGAAGACGGGACACGGGGAGTGCCTTCAGGTGGCCACTGCGGAGCCGACACGCGCCGACGACACCGGTCCGGACCCGGACGCCGGCGCGCGACCCAGGGTGCCCGCCCCGCAGTCGGGCGACCACGACCGTGACGACCGCGGCGACCGCGCCGGCCGGGGCGCGATGGTAGAGCTCGAGCGGGACCACGTCCCGGACCCCGAGGCGCCGGGCGGCCGTGCGGACGACCGCGCGGACGGCCCTGCGCAGGATCCCGCGCACGACCGCGCGGACGGCCGTACGGGCGACGCGGGCCCCGCGCGTGAGCCGTCGCGGGTGAGATCCGCGCTCGACCGGCTGGGCGACCGGCTGCGACGCCATCCCGTGCTCGCCATGACGGGGCTGTCCGGCGTCCTGCACCTCGTCTGGTTCTTCACGTTCGCGAACAGTGGTGGCGACCTCGCGGCGCAGGACGCCTGGGCCGAGTTCGTCGGCCGCCACCCCGACTCCGCGTACAACCTCGCCTGGTACGGCGGCATGCACCCGGTGTCGTACAGCATGGTGTCGCCGTATCTGATGTCCCTGCTCGGCGTCCGGACGACGATGATGATCGCCGGGACGCTCTCGGCGGGGCTGCTCACCCTGATCCTGCTGCGCTGCCGACCGGTGAAGAACCCGTTGTGGCCGGCGCTGGCCGGGGTCTTCGCCCTGCTGTGCAACGCGGCTTCCGGGCGCGTGACGTTCGGGCTCGGCAACACCTTCGCGCTGGGCGCCGTCGCCGTCGTGTTCTGCTGGCCGTACCGCTGGCGCTACAAACGCTGGGCGAAGGCGCTGTGCGCCGCCCCGCTCGCCGCGCTCGCCACGATGGGTTCGCCGGTGGCGGGGCTCTTCGTGGGGCTCGTCGCCGCCGCGCTGTTCCTGCAGAAGCGGCGGCCGGGCGCGTGGGCGCTGGGGCTCGCGCCGACGGCCGTGGTCGCCCTGTCCGCCTGGCTGTTCCCGTTCTCCGGCACCCAGCCGATGTCCTTCGGCTCGGCGTCGCTGCCGCTGCTGTCCGCGGTGGTCGTCTTCGCGGTCGTCCCGCGCGACTGGAAGACGGTGCGGATCACCTCGGCGGTGTACGGGCTCGGGGTCCTGCTGGTGTGGCTGATCAGCTCGCAGATCGGGTCCAACATCACGCGTCTCGCGATGCTGTTCACGGGCGTGGTGCTGATGGCGGCGCTGCCGTTCGCCGTGCCGCGCAGCCGCAAGTGGTACGCGATCGTCGTGGCGTTCCTCGGGTTCGTGGGCTGGATCGGCTTCAAGTCGGTCGACGACGTCCTGCGGACGACCCCGGCGGCCTCCTGGGCGCGTGAGCTGGCGCCGCTCGTCAACGAACTCCAGGAGATCGGCGCGGAGAAGGGACGGGTGGAGGTCGTACCGGCCCGCTCGCACCGCGAGGCGTCCGCGCTCGCGCCGTACGTCAACCTCGCCCGGGGCTGGAACCGCCAGGCCGACATGGAGCGCAACCCGCTCTTCTACGACGACACCCTCAACTCGGCGAACTACCACGAGTGGCTCCAGCGGTGGGCCGTGCACTTCGTGGTCGTCCCGAAGGAGGCGCTGGACGGGGACGGCGGCGAACGGGAGCGGGAGCTGGTGCAGCGGGGGCTGCCCTATCTGGTGCAGATCTGGGGCGACGCCAACTGGCAGCTGTTCAAGGTCACCGACCCCGCCTCGCTCGCCGAGCCGAACGCGGTGGTGCAGCGGGCCGAGCAGGGCGAGATGACGATCGACGTGAAGAAGCCGGGGCGGATCCTGATCCGGATCCCGTACTCGCCGTGGCTGAGCGTCGTCGACGCGCAGGGCAAGAGCCTGAAGCCGCCGCAGGAGACGGACGCGTCCAAGGACCGGGCGGAGGGGGAGCCGAAGACGTACGACAACGTCGACGGGTGCCTGTTCGAGACGGAGGAGGACGCGGAGGGGGACAGGTGGACGATGCTGGTCGCTCCGCGGGCGGGGGTCTATCGGCTCGCCGCGCCCTATCAGCTGCCGCGGGGCACGCCGTGTCCGGACGAGTTGAAGTGAGCGTGGCCTGACGCCGGCGTCGCCGGGGGCCGCCGCCCCCGGGCTCCCGCTCCGGCCCCGAACGGGACTCGTCCTCACTCTCCCCCGGAGGGGCTGCCGGGCAGGCCGGTGGTGCGGAGGTTCGCCACATGGGTGTCCGTGCCCGGGACCGTCGGGACGAACGGTGCGAGCAGTTCCACCCGTCCCAGGCCCGACTCCGTCACCGCCTCCTCCAGGCCGGTGAAGTGCGGTTCCCAGCAGTCCCTCGGGTCGGTTTCCAGGAACCACAGGAGGGTCAGGCGGGTGTCGACGCCCTCGACCTGCTTGACGTAGGTCATGCGGTCGCCGGGGAGGGGGGTGGGGCGGAAGACGGTGACCATGGCCGCCGGGGAGCCCGCCACCCGCTTGGGGAGGTGGCGGGCGCGCAGCCACTCCAGGAGTTCGGCGCGCTGCCGTGCCGAGTCACTGTCGATCACTTCGAGCACCAGGCCCGCGTACGGGTGGTCCAGGGCGTGGAAGTCGCGGGGACCGGCGGCGCCGTCCCGGTACACGGTCGTCTCGTGGTCCTGGAACGCCGTGAAGACGTGGGTGCGGTCCTGGTAGACGCGGGCGTCCCGGTTGAGGCGCTTGTTGATGGCGACCGTCCACTTCATGTGGTCGTCGTAGCGTCCGTCGGTGATCCAGTAGGTGGAGAGGTAGCAGCCGGCGGTGACCGGCCGGGCGATCGCCGACTTCTCCGGCCGGCGCAGGAGCTGGAGGTCGCGGGTCGCCACCCACCTGCGGCCGGCGTACATCCAGGGCATCGCCATCGCGCCGGCGTAGTAGTGGTCGTCCTCGTACCAGCGGTTGTAGGCGTACTCGTGGCCGGGGTGCGGTTCGACCATGGTGATCAGGGCGTGGCCGGGGCGCACCCCGTAGGGGCCGACGGCGGCCAGTTCGGCGTACGTCTCGCTGCGGGTCTCCTCGGACATGGGAACTTCCCTTCCCTTCCGTCCTCCTGCGGTCGCTCATACTCTGACGGTCCGTCAGTTGATGCGCCAGGGTCGGGAGTCAGGGAGGTCTCATGTCATTGCTCGACGGCAAGACCGTCGTCGTCTCGGGAGTCGGCGCCGGGCTCGGTCACCAGGTCGCCGCCGCGGTCGTCCGGGACGGCGGGAACGCCGTGCTGGGGGCGCGGACCGAGGCGAATCTCGCGAAGAGCGCGGCCGGAATCGATCCCGAGGGGGTGCGTACGGCGTACCGGGTCACCGACATCACCGACGAGGGGAGCTGCGAGGCGCTCGCGGAGCTGGCGCGGGAGCGGTTCGGCGGGATCGACGCCGTGGTGAACGTGGCGGCCTGGGATTCCTACTTCGGCGGGGTCGAGGACGCCGACTTCACGACCTGGCAGTCGGTGATCGACGTGAACCTGCTGGGGTCGCTGCGGATGACGCGGGCCTGTCTGGCCGGGCTGCGGGTGCGCGGCGGGTCGGTGGTGTTCATCGGGACGCAGTCCGCCGTGGCGGCCCCCTCGCAGGTACGGCAGGCGGCGTACGCGGCTTCCAAGGGGGCGCTGACCAGCGCCATGTACTCGCTCGCGCGGGAGTGGGGGCCGCACCGGATCCGGGTCAACACCGTGCTGCCGGGGTGGATGTGGGGGCCGCCGGTGCAGGCCTACGTCCAGTTCGCCGCACAGACGGAGGGGGTGCCGCAGGAGGAGGTGCTGGGGCGGCTCACCGAGCGGATGGCGTTGCCCGAGCTGGCGACGGACGGGGATGTGGCGGACGCGGCGGCGTTCCTGGCGTCGGACCGGGCGCGGGCGATCACCGGACAATCGTTGCTGGTCAACGCCGGGGAGCTGATGCGATGAGTTCATGTAGGTGAACGCGAACCACCATACCGAATTCCTTTACCTCCCTTTGACCTTACGCTTACTTGTCGTGTTCACGCGGCAGCGCCCACGATGAGCGCCGGACTGAACGCCGGTCTGAACCCTGGGAGGGCGCACATGAACGGTCTCGACTGGGCCGTGCTCATCGGCTATTTCGGCGTGATGGTCGCGATCGGCGTCTGGTCGCACAAGCGCGTCGACAACGTGAGCGACTTCTTCACCGCCGGCGGCAGGATGCCCTGGTGGCTGTCCGGCATCTCGCACCACATGTCGGGCTACAGCGCGGTGATGTTCACCGGGTACGCGGGCATCGCCTACACCTACGGCGTCACCTCGTTCGTCACCTGGTCCTTCCCCATCGCGCTCGGCATCGCCATCGGCTCGAAGCTGTTCGCGCCGCGCATCAACCGGCTGCGGTCGCGGCTCCACGTGGCTTCCCCGCTGGAGTATCTGAAGAACCGCTACGACCTCAAGACCCAGCAGGCGCTGGCCTGGTCGGGGATGCTGCTGAAGATCGTGGACGTCGGCGCGAAGTGGGCCGCCATCGCGACCCTGCTGTCCGTCTTCACCGGCATCTCCCTCAACCAGGGCATCCTCATCACCGGCGCGATCACCGCCGTCTACTGCACGATCGGCGGCCTGTGGGCGGACGCACTGACCGAACTCGGCCAGTTCGTCATCCAGTTGCTGGCCGGCGTCGCGATGTTCGTCGCCGTCGTGCTGAAGCTGAACGACAAGGGCATCGGGTTCCTGGACGCCTGGGACGAGCCGGCGCTCCAGGGCCACGACAAGCCCCTGGTCGCCCAGTACGGCACGGTGTTCCTGCTCGCGTTCCTGTTCATCAAGCTCTTCGAGTACAACGGCGGCATGCTCAACCAGGCCCAGCGGTACATGGCCACGGCCACCCCCAAGGAGGCCGAGCGGTCGGCGCGGCTGTCGGCGGTGCTGTGGCTGGTCTGGCCGCTGGTGCTGTTCTTCCCGATGTGGATGTCGCCGCTGCTGGTGACGTCGAACAAGCCGGACGGCTCCGACTCCTACGCCCTGATGACCGAACAGCTGCTGCCGCACGGCCTGCTGGGGCTCGTCATCGTCGGCTTCTTCTCCCACACCATGGCCATGTGCTCGTCCGACGCCAACGCCATCGCCGCCGTCTTCACCCGGGACTGCGCGCCGGTGATCTGGGCCAGGGCGCGGGAGTGGAACCAGCGGTCGGGGCTGATCGCGGCGCGGGTGGCGACCGTCGTCTTCCTGGGTCTGTCCATGGCGGCGGCCACGCAGGTCAACTCCCCCGCCTTCAAGGACATCATCACGGTCGTCATCAAGTGGGTGGCCGGGCTGATGGGCCCGATGGCGATCCCGATGATGCTGGGCCTGCTGCGCCCGTTCCGCCGCTCCGGCCCCACGGCCGCGCTCACCAGCTGGTCGATGGGTCTGCTGGCCTTCTGGCTGGTCAACTACCCGATCAACTGGAACGTCGACGGCGGAGTGCCGCTCCAGTACCAGGTGTCGATCCCGCTGGCCGTGTCGCTGGTCCTCTACGTCCTCGTCGGATTCATCAAGCCCGAGGACACCCCGGAACGGCTGGCGATCATCGAACAGATCAACACGGACGGGGACGGCGGCGCTTCGGCCGCCGCGCAGGTGCCGCGGCCCAAGGACGAGGTCCCCACGGCGGTGACGGACTAACCGCCCCTGGGATAGCGGGCCAGCCAGCCCGGCGACGCCCCGGCGGGACCGTGCAGGGCCGGCCCCTGGGTCATCTCCATGGCGAAGTCGTCGGCGAGTTCCAGGATCGTGGGACGGCCCTCCAGCTCGGCCAGCCAGGCCGGCGGGAGGGCCGTCTCGCCGTGCAGGGCGCCGAGCAGGCCGCCGGCCAGGGCGGCGGTCGGCCCCGAGGGCGCACCGTGGTTCACCGCGAGCCGCAGCCCGTGCCGGACGTCCTCCGCGACGAGCGCGCAGTAGACGGCAGCCGACAGCACGGCCTCCGCGGTCCCCGCGCCCGCGAGCTCCTCCACCCTCGCGGGCCCCGGCAACCCCTGCCGTACGGCGCCCAGCGCGCGCTGCAACGCCTCCGACACCGCCTCGTGCCCCGGCCGCGCGGCCAGCAGGGCGAGCGTCCGCTGCACCGCGCCGTCGAGACTCTCGCCGCAGGCCAGCGCGTGCACGGTGACGGCGTACGCGGCCGCCGCGAGGTACGCCGTGGGGTGGCCGTGGGTCTGGGCGGCGCACTCGACGGCGAGCTGGGCGACGAGTTGCGGTTCCCAGCCGACCAGCAGTCCGAAGGGCACCGAACGGGGAACCACCTCGGGCCCGGCCGCGCCGGGGCTCTTGGGCGAGTCCAGGGTGCCCATGACCTCGTCGCCGAGCCCGAGCAGCAGCGTCCGGGTCGGATCGCGCCGGGCGTACAGCCACTCCTCGCGGGCCAGCCAGCCGTCGTCCTTGCGGCGCAGGTCGGGCCCCCAGTCGCGCTGGGTGGCCGCCCATCTCAGATAGGCCCGGTGCAGATCGGTCGGCGGATGCCAGGCGCCGGTGTCCCGCCGCACCTGGGCGCGGATCAGCCCGTCCACGGTGAACAGGGTCAGCTGGGTGAGATGGGTGACCGCGCCGCGCCGCCCGTGGGCGGGAGCCAGGTCCACGATCCCCTCGGGCCCGTGCGCCTGCCGGATCTCCTCGATCCCGAGCCCGTCGACAGGCGCCCCGAGGGCGTCCCCGACGGCCGCGCCCAGCAGCGTGCCACGCACCCGGCTGCGGAAGTCCTGCTGTTCGGCACGGCCCCAGACGGGCCCGGCAGTCGCACCCACCCAGTCCTCCCGCACCGTGCGTACATACGACGTCCGTCACTGTAATCGAACAGCGTGCCGTTCCGGCCCTGTGCACGGGCGGTCCGGTGGAGGGGTGATGAAGACCTGGTGGGGTAAGGACACCGGCATGACCACCCCCACCACACGTATCCCCCACGCGTCACGCGTGCTTCCGCTCGGCGCCGCCCTCCTCACCGGGACGGTCGCGCTCTACATGCTTCTCGTCTCCTTCGGGAACATCACCGACTTCGGCACGAACCAGCAGTTCGTGCGGCATGTGCTGGCGATGGACACGACGTTCAAGGACGACGACGTGATGTGGCGGGCGATCACGAGCAAGGGGCTTCAGGACGCCGCCTATGTCGCGATCATCGCGTGGGAGACCGTCGCGGGGGTGGTGCTGGCCGCCGGGACGTGGTTCTGGGCGCGGCGGGACGGCATACGCGGCCGTTCGCTGTCCACGTACGGACTGGTCATGGTGATGCTGCTGTTCGGCGCCGGGTTCATCGCGATCGGCGGGGAGTGGTTCTCGATGTGGCAGTCGGACACCTGGAACGGGCTGGACGCGGCTACCCGGGCCTTCCTGTTCGCCGGGGTCGTGCTGATCGTGAACCAGCTGCCGACCGGACCGGCGCGGGACGACTCCCGGGCCTGACGCCCGCAGTTGCCGGACGCGGGGTTCCGGGACCCGGGGTTCCGGGACCCTCGGTTCCGGGACCTACTCGACGACCCTGACCTTCGTCCCCGTCTCGCCGAACGCCCACAGCGCCGTCCCGTCCGCCTTGGCCATCCGGATGCCGCCGGTCTGCGTGCCGGCGGCGGCCGGGGGCGGGGAGGAGCCGTCGACGGCGTTGGAGAAGGCGATGTTGACGCCCGAGGTGGCGGAGAAGTAGACGATGTGCTCGATCGCCACGCCGTCGGAGCCCGTGGTGGCGTCCTTGCGGAGCGAGACCGTGAAGCTGCCGACGGCCGGGTCCACCGTGCCGGGCCAGACCGTGAAGGTGCGGCGGGCCGTGTCGTCCGCGTCGACCAGCCAGACCCGGTGCTGCTCCAGCGAGTAGACGATCCGCCGGCCGGTGCCCGAACCGGCGGGCACCTCGGCCGCCTTGGGGGTGGCCGACGGTTTCGGAGAGGCCGAGGGCTGCGCGCCCGCCGACGCCGAGGCGCTCGGACGGTTCGCCGCCGACGCCGTCGGGTGCGGGCCCTGTTCGGCCTGCGCCGTCAGGAAGACGACCGCGGCGATCGCGCCGGTCGTCAGGCCGGTGACCCAGACCCAGGAGGGAAGCCGTCGGGCAGGCACGGGCACGCATCTCCTCAGCTACGGGACCCCTCCGGTCGGGGCCCGATCATCGTACTGCGAGGGGCCCGCCCCCCGGTCCCTGCACGACCCCTCAGTCCAGTACCGGCAGCAGTTCCGGCAGATGCCCGTCCGACGCCGAGGCCGCCCGCTGCCGCTCCTGCGGCACCTCGCCGTACAGCGTCGTACGCGGCCTGGCCGGACGGCCCGCCGCGTCCGCGACCGCGATCAGGTCCTTGACGGACTTGTAGGAGCCGTACGACGAGCCCGCCATCCGCGAGATCGTCTCCTCCATCAGCGTGCCGCCCAGGTCGTTCGCCCCCGAGCGGAGCATCTCCGCGGCCCCCTCCGAGCCCAGCTTCACCCAGCTGGTCTGGATGTTGGGGATGTGCGGGTGCAGGAGCAGCCGGGCCATCGCCGTCACCGCCCGGTTGTCCCGCATGGTCGGACCGGGGCGGGAGATGCCCGCCAGGTACACCGGCGCGTTCGTGTGGATGAACGGGAGGGTGACGAACTCCGTGAAACCGCCGGTCCGCTGCTGGATCCCGGCCAGGGTCCGCAGGTGGCCCAGCCAGTGCCGGGGCTGGTCGACATGGCCGTACATCATCGTCGAGGACGACCGGATCCCGAGCTCGTGCGCCGTCGTGACGACCTCGATCCAGGTCGCGGCCGGCAGCTTGCCCTTGGTCAGCACCCAGCGGACCTCGTCGTCCAGGATCTCGGCCGCCGTGCCGGGGATGGAGTCGAGCCCGGCCTCCTTCGCCGCCGTCAGCCACTCGCGGATCGACAGGCCGGTGCGGGTCGCGCCGTTGACGACCTCCATGGGTGAGAAGGCGTGCACATGCATGCCGGGGACCCGTTCCTTGACCGCCTTCGCGATGTCGAAGTAGGCCGTGCCGGGCAGGTCCGGGTGGATGCCGCCCTGCATGCAGACCTCCACCGCGCCCAGTTCCCAGGCCTGTTGGGCGCGGTCGGCGACCTGGTCGAGGGAGAGCGTGTACGCGTCGGCGTCGGTGCGGCGCTGCGCGAAGGCGCAGAAACGGCAGCCGGTGTAGCAGACGTTGGTGAAGTTGATGTTCCGCGTGACGATGTAGGTGACGTCGTCGCCGACGGCCGAGCGGCGGACGTCGTCCGCGATGCGGGTGAGGGCGTCCAGCGCCGGGCCGTCCGCGTGCAGCAGGGCGAGTGCCTCGTCGTCGGTGAGCTTCGTCGGATCGTCGGCGGCCGTCGCGAGGGCCTGGCGCACGTCCGTGTCGATGCGCTCCGGCGCCATGCCGGGGGCGGCCGCCTCGCGCAGGGCGCCCCAGTCGCCGTACACCTCGTCGAAGTCGTCGCGGCGGTCGGAGGTCCGGCCGTCGGTGTCGATGGTGCGGTGCAGGTCGGTACGGCCGGACGGCACGAACACCTCCTCCGGCTCCTGCCAGGGACGGCCCTCGACGACCGCGTCCGACACGGCCAGTCCCGTCTGCGGGTCGGCCAGCGCCCGCACGTGCGGCAGCAGCCGCGGGTCGAGCCACGGCTCGCCGCGCCGGACGAACTCCGGGTAGACGCAGAGACGTTCCCGCAGTGCGAAGCCGGCCGCCGCCGACTTCTCGGCGAGCTCGTCGATCTGCGGCCAGGGGCGCTCGGGGTTGACGTGGTCGATGGTGAGCGGCGAGACCCCGCCCCAGTCGTCGATCCCGGCCCCGATCAGCCGCCCGTACTCGCTGTCGACGAGGTTGGGCGGGGCCTGGAGGTTGGCGGCCGGGCCCAGGAGGTGGCGGGCCACGGCCACGGTCGCGACCAGCTCGTCGAGTTCCGCGTCCGGCATGCCGTGCATCGCGGTGTCCGGCTTGGCGCGGAAGTTCTGGATGATCAGCTCCTGGATGCCGTGGTAGGCGCGGGAGATCTTGCGCAGCGCGAACAGCGACTCGGCGCGCTCCTCGTAGGTCTCGCCGATGCCGATCAGGATCCCGGAGGTGAACGGGACGGAGGAACGGCCGGCGTCCTCCAGGACGCGCAGCCGGACGGCGGGCTCCTTGTCCGGGGAGCCGTGGTGGGGGCCGCCGGGCTCGGACCACAGCCGGGTGGCGGTGGTCTCCAGCATCATGCCCATGCTGGGCGCGACGGGCTTCAGCCGCTGGAAGTCGGTCCACGACATGACACCCGGGTTGAGGTGCGGCAGCAGCCCCGTCTCCTCCAGGATGCGGATCGAAATCGCGCGGACGTAGGCGATGGTGTCGTCGTAGCCGTGCGCGTCGAGCCACTCGCGCGCCTCCGGCCAGCGGTCCTCCGGCTTGTCGCCGAGGGTGATGAGGGCTTCCTTGCAGCCGAGGGCGGCACCGCGCCGGGCGATGTCGAGCACCTCGTCGGGCGACATGAACATCCCGTGTCCGGCCCGGCGCAGCTTGCCGGGGACGGTGACGAAGGTGCAGTAGTGGCACTTGTCACGGCAGAGCCGGGTGAGCGGGATGAAGACGCTCTTCGAGTACGTGATGACACCGGGCCGGCCGGCCGCCTCCAGGCCGGCGTCCCGCACCCGGGCGGCGGAGGCGGCGAGGTCCTCCAGCTGCTCGCCGCGCGCCTGGAGCAGCACGGCCGCCTCGCCGACGTCCAGGGCGACGCCGTCACGGGCCCGTTTGAGAGCGCGACGCATGGAGTTCTCGGTGGGGCCGGGGGTCGGGCCGGGGCCGGTTCCGGAGGTCGCGGAAGTCGTCATCCTTCGAGCATACGATCACGTTTTCCGAGCCCGGGGCGGGACCGGGGCCCGGAACGGAAACGGCGGCGGCCCCGGGGTCCCGGCCCGGACCCCGGGACCGCGGACCCTGAGTACGCGTACCCATCCCCCGTACGCAGCCGTACCGATGCCCCGCGCACCCCGGCGGATCTACGGTCGCCGCATGCCCGAGGAGATCACCACCGCCACCGCCGCCTCCCCCGTGCCCGCACCCGTGCCCGCGACCGCCACCGCCACCGCCACCGCCGCCACCGGCCGCACCGCCGCGCAGGCCTTCGGCATCGGCTGCGCGGTGCTTCTCGCCGTGCCGCTGCTCCTCGTCCTCGCCTTCGTCGGCTGGATCGCCGTGGTGACCAAGGACGCGTCGGACTTCCCGCGGGTCGCGCCCGAGGAGATGGTGAGCCGCGCCGTCGACCGCTCACGGGAGGCGTACGACGTCCTCGGGTTCACCCGCACCATCAGGCCCGGCGTCGAGGAGATCGGCGTCTCCACGGAGAACACGATCGGCTCGGACCACTGCTACCGGGGCGGTCTGACCGACGAGAGCGTCGACGGCGCCTACCGCATCAGTCACAGCTGGGCGCTCGACCAGGTCCCCGCCGAGCAGGCGGTCCCGGGTCTGCGCCGGCTGCGCGACCATCTCGAGGACACCGGCTGGGACATCACCTCCTACCGGGAGAACGTCTCCGGGGACTACTGGGACCTCTACGCCTCCCGCTCGGGCGGCGACGAGCGCGTGTCCTTCCAGTGGTTCGCGGACCGCGACTACTTCACCGGCGGCACCTCCACGCCCTGCGCCGTCGACCCGGACTGGCGGCAGGGCGACGACCAGCCCGCCGGGGACCGGCTGTGGCCGCCCGACTTCGGGCCGTCGGCGTGACGGAACAGGGCCTGGAGGTACGGCGCGACGGGTCCTAGAGGTACGGCGCGAACTCGTCCAGGGCGCGCAGCGCCTCCGCCTCCCCCACCGGCGGCAGCTGCACCACGACCTCCTCGATGCCCAGCTCCGCGTAGTACGCGAGCTTGCCGGGCGACGGGTGGACGGCGTACGGCACGACCTGGAGGGCGTCCGGCTCGCGGCCCGCGTCCGCCCACGCCGAGCGCAGCACGGGGAGCGCCTCGGAGAGGCCGCGACCGCCGATCGGCAGCCAGCCGTCGGCGTACTCGCCGATGTGCGCGAACAGCTTCGGTCCCGCGGCACCGCCGACGAGGGTGCGCGGGCCGGTGACCCGCCCGCGCGGCTTCTGTACCGGCTTGGGGTACGCCGTGCTGGCGCGGACGCTGCCGTACTCGCCCTCGTACGCCGTCGGTTGCTCCGCCCACAGGGCCTGCATCAGCCGCATCCGGTCCCGGACCAGCTCGCGGCGGGTACGCCACTCGACGCCGTGGTCGGCGGCCTCCTCCACGTTCCAGCCGTAGCCGAGGCCGAAGGTGAGACGGCCGCCCGACAGGTGGTCGACGGTGGCGATCTGCTTGGCCAGGTCGATCGGGTCGTGCTGGGCGACGAGCGTGATGCCGGTGCCGAGACCCAGCGTCTTCGTCACAGCCGCCGCCTGGCCGAGGGCGACGAAGGGGTCGAGGGTGCGGCCGTACTCGCGGGGCAGGTCGCCGCCGGCCGGGTAGGGGCTGGTGCGCTCGACGGGGATGTGCGTGTGCTCGGGCAGATAGAGCCCGGCGAAGCCGCGCTGCTCCAGCTCACGGGCGAGGCGGGTGGGGGTGATCGTCTCGTCGGTGAGGAAGATCGTGACGGCGATGCGCATGGGGGGCCTTTCGCTGCGTACGGCTCTGTCGACGGCGTCGTCGCGGGTGACGTTCCCATCTCTACCTGCGGAACGATCCACTGTCCATACCGACTGGTCGGCATCGATCTCAGAACGCGCCGGGGGTGTCGAGCGGCCACGGGTCCGGCTCCGACGGAGGGCTGTAGTCCATGGCCCGGGCGAGCTGTTCGCGCTGCCCGGCGTCGAGGGCGGCCTCGGCCGGGTGCGGGGGAAGGGTTCGGCAGTACTCCGCGAACCGGTCCCGGCGCTCCGGCCACACCGTCATCACCAGCACGTGCAGGATCAGTGCGAACACCGCCCAGGTCAGCAGGCCCACGAGCACACCCCCCACGATCTCGGCCGCATTCGGCGCGAACGCGTCACTTACGTAGAGCAGTTGGGCGGCGAGCCAGCCCGCGAGCAGCGGGGCGACCAGGATCGCGGCGATCTGGAGGCGGTCCTCGGCGTGATCCGACCAACGCGGCCATCTGGCGTCCTGGGCCCGCAGGAAGGGAGCACGCCGCCGGCAGTGCTCGGCGTCCACGTACAGCCAGATCAGCGGATGCGGCCTGGTATGACCGCGCAGCGTGACCAGCACGGCGGCCGGGACCGGATGCTCCGGCATCCGATCGGTTTCCGCGCCCATGGCGGTGACGGCCACCCGCCCGTCGTCCTCGATCCGGATCAGCCCGGCCAGCAGCAGCTCGGCGGCCCCGGCCCGGTCCGCGCCCTGGTCACCGTCGATCGTGGCCACCGCGTGGTACGGGTCGACCTGCGCCCCGTCCACCCGCGCGACGACGGCCCGGTCGGCCCGGTCCTGGAGCCACCACAACACACCGAGCACGGTGTACACCACGCAGAAGACCGTCAACACAGCGATGAGCAAATCCACTTGGCTCACGGTGGGCTTCCTCTCGAACGGGAACGCCATCCGCACCCGGCGGATCGGCTCACGTGCCGGAGTTTCCCGTACGCAGAGGAACCCATGTACGGACCACGTCCGTTCGTACGAACCCGTGACAACGCGACGGCATACTCGGCAACGCTGCAACTGAGCTGCCGAGCCGTCGACTTGGTTCAACTTCGGTGAAAAGGAGGGATGCCGATGCGTACGAGCGGGAACGGGAGCGCCCGCGGGCAGGGTTGGGGCCGCACCGCCCTGCGATCCGCGACGCTGCCGCTGGCCCTCGTCCTCACCACCGCCTCCGCCGCCAAGCGGCAGCTTGAGCACCTGTTGGAGCAGAGCGAACGCGAGCACATCACTGTCCAGGTGATCCCGTTCGCCATCGGCGCCTACCCCGGATCCGGACAGAACATCCACTACGCGTGCGGCCTCCTGCCCCAGCTCGACACGGTTTCACTCGACCAGTCCCATGGCCCCGTACTCCTGGACGCGGAGGCACAGTTGGAGATGTACCGCATTTTGCTGGACCGCATGGAGCGCGTGGCACTGGAGCCATCGAAGTCCCGCGACTTCATCCACGACCTCATCCACGACCTGTAAGGGGAACCGATGCCCACCCACGCCTGGCAGAAGTCGTCCTACTGCGGGCAAGGCGAATCCTGCGTCCACATATCCGCCGACCCCGGCACCATCCACCTCACCGAATCCGCCGACCCCTCCCACTCCGTCCTCACCACCACCCGCACCGCCTTCGCCGCCCTGCTCGACGCGGTCAGCGCACGTCGACCCGGTAGGTGACCCGCTCCGGCTCGGTCGTCGGGGTCGGGGTCGGGGACGGGCCCGCGCCGCCACCGCAGGCCGCGGTGCCCGCCGTGGGGAACGTGCAGTGCAGCAGCACGATCCGGGTGCTGCCCCTGCCGGTGGCCTCGAAGGTGAGGACGAGGGTGCCGCCGCCACCGACCGACCTGCCGTCGTCGGCCGACTCGTAGTCGCGGTCGGCGGCGCGGACCACCGACGCGTCCGGCTGCGGGGCGACCACGAGCCAGTGCTCGCGGGTGGACGCGTTCTCCGGGACGGAGAGCGTGAAGCGCTCGCCCACCTCGGCGGTGATGCTCTTGTCCTGCGTGGGGTGACTCGTGGGCTCGTCCGCGCCGGAGCCCGACGCGCAGCCCGCCACCAGCGTGACGGTGCAGAGTGCCGCCGCGACGGCCCGCGTGCCCCTGCTCGGTCCGGCCGCCATCGGCTCCCCCGTTTCGATCTTGACCGCCGGGAGGGTAGCACCCACCCGGCGGACAAGTCCTAGCCGTCGACCTCGTACCGCCCGACCTCCAGGAAGTACCGCAGCTCCTCCGGCGTCCCGTCGATGACCTCCTCGGCGGCCGCGCGCAGGGCGGCGCTGCTGGTCGGGTCGGCCAGGATGCGGAACACGGCGACGCGGTCGTCCTCGGCCCGGGCCAGGCGGTAGCCCGTCTCCAGGAACGCGCGCAGCGCCTCCGGGGTGCCGGCGTCGAGGGCCTTGTTGGCCTCCCGGACGACGCCCTTGCCGGAGTTCTTGTCCGCCAGGATGCGAGCGATGGCGACGGCGTCATCCTCGGCCCGGGCCAGGCGGTAGCCGGTCTTCAGGAACGTGCGCATGTCCTCCACGGTGCCGTCGAGGGCCTCGTCGGCCTCGCGGAGGACCCGCCTGCCGCTGTCCTCGTCCGCCAGGATGCGAGCGATCGCGACACGGAGGTCCTCCTCGGACATGTCGTCCACCGGCGTTCGGGGCCGGTGACGCGAGCCCGGCGGTCCCGGCTGCCGGACACCGGCAGTCCCTGTCGGCTTTCACTGCCGTATCCGCATCCGGTCGGCCGCTCGACGGGATGCTCAAATCCCCGTGCTGGGGCGGCGGTTACGTCGGAGGTAATGGCTCCGGGCCGTGGCCGCCGGTGATGATGGCGGCCTCGTCGCGTCAGCGGGACGCGGCTTCCCCGTCGGAAGGATCCCCCGTGTCCTCAGCCACGCCCACGACTCCCCGCGCCGTGGTGCGGGAACTGCTGCGCCGGATCGGCGAAGGGGACCCCGAGCGCGTCGCGGAGCTGTACGCCGAGCGGAGCGACTGGAGGCTGGACTGGCCGGAGGACGAGCACGGTCGCGCGCGCAGCGCCACCCCGTGGATCCGCCACCGGGCCACCCGTGCCGACGCCGCCGCCCACTACCGCGAACTCGTCGAGCACCACGTGCCCGGCCGGGCGGCCACCGTGATCGAACGCGTCCTCGTCGACGGTGACGACGCGGTCGTGCTCGGCGAGATCCGACAGACCGCCCGCTCCACCGGGCGGGCCTATCGCGCCCGGTTCGCGCTGCACCTCACGATCGAGGGCGGCCTGGTCACCCGGCACCACGTGTACGAGGACAGCCTCGCCGTCGCCCGCGCGTTCGGGACGGAGGGGACGGGCGAGGAAGGCGGGGAAGGTTAGGAGGGTTGGGAGGGCGAGGAAGGCGCGAAGGTACGAAGGCGCGAGGCGCGAAGGCCTAGATGATCGCCGTCTCCTCGTCCGCCAGGTCCGCGACCACTGCCGCGTGGTCCGAGGGCCAGACGCCGTCCACGGGACCGTGGCCCGCGCGGCGCACGTGCCGGACGTGGCCCTCGCCGACCGGGCCGGGCGGGCCCACGTGGATGTAGTCGATACGGACGGCGGGTTCCAGCAGGCGGGCCGCGTAGGGGTTCTCGGGACTCCAGGTGGCCGCGGGAGCGGCCGGGTCGGCGTAGTCCCAGGCGTCGTGGAGGACCTGTCCGGGGACGGCCGAAGCGGTCCTCGTGCCGCCGAACAGACGCACCTCGTCGGAGTCCGGCCGGGCGTTGAAGTCACCGGTGACGACGGGCGGGAAGGGCGTGCCGTCGCGGTGCCGGGCGACGAGTTCCGCGAGGGCGCCGACCTGGGCGCGGCGCACCGCCGAGGCGTGGCCGGCCGAGGTGAGGTGGGTGGTGAAGAAGGGGATGTCGAAGGAGGGGGCGGCCACGCGCGCGTAGAGGGCCGCGCGGCCGTCGGCCAGGTCGGGGGGCGCGGGCAGCACGAGCGTCTCCCGTTCCACCACCGACCAGCGGCTCAGCACCGCGTTGCCTATGTCGACCGAACCGGCGTCGGGGTCCTCGATCCGCTTCCGCCAGCGTTCGGGGGCCGGTGACGGGGCCCAGGTGCAGTGCAGACCGAGTTCGTCGGCCAGCCACTCGGCGAGGTTCTCGGCGCCGGCCGCCCACACCTCCTGGAGGCCGACCACGTCGGGGTCGAGCTCGCGCAGTACGGCCAGGATGGCCTTCTGGCGTTCCCGCCAGGGCCCGAACCGCCACCACAGGTTCCAGGTCACCACGCGCATGTGCAGCCACCCGCTCTCGTCGCGCCGACGGCGTCGGGGACCATTGAAGCAACAAACCTGTGCGTGAAGGAGTCCCACGGATCATGACCCGTTCCAGCGACCTCCGTTTCCGCGCGACCACCGCCTTCCAGCGGCACGTCGCCAACCCCCTCATGCGCCGCCTGCCGTTCCACACGCTCCTGGAGACCACGGGCCGTGTCTCCGGTCTGCCCCGGCGCACCCCGCTGGGCGGCCGCCGGGTCGGTGACGTCTTCTGGCTGGTCTCGGAGTTCGGCGAACGGTCCCAGTACGTCCGCAACATCAAGGCCGATCCGCGGGTGCGGGTGCGGCTGGGGGGACGGTGGCACTCGGGCACGGCCCGGCTGCTCCCCGACGACGACCCGGTGGCCCGGCTGCGCACCCTGCCCCGGGGCAACAGCGCGGCCGTCCGGGCGCTGGGCACGGGTCTGCTCACCATCCGGGTGGATCTGGCCGACTGACGGACGCGCGGGCCCTCGGCGGGACGGGACGGGCGGACACGACGGCGGCCGGACACGACGGCGGCCGCCCCAGGTCGTCCGGAGGCCGCCGCCGCGCCGACTACCGCTCGGCCGGGGTCACTTGGCGGGCTTGTAGAAGGCGTACGTCGCGGTGTAAGGGACGCTGACCTGGTCGGTGCCGGTGCAGGCGGTCGTGGGGGCGACGCCGCCGCTCGTGTCGAGGCGCTGGATGTAGGTGACGTCGGCGAAGACGCCGGTGCCACGGGTGGCGGTGGTCTTCAGGAGGAGCTCGGGGATGGTGCCGGTCCTGGGCGAGCTGACGGCGGCGGTGGCGTTGACGGCGCTGCCGTCCACCGTGGACACCCAGACCGGGCCGCGGGAGTGCAGGGCGACCGGGCGGTGGGCCCGGTCTCTCCGGTCCGACAGGGTGGCGGCGGGCTCCAGGAGCTTCCAGACGCCGTCGGCGCAGCTGTACGTCTGGACGCCCCGGGCGGCGAAGACTCCGGTCAGCCGGTTGCCGTCGGGAACCTTGAGCGCCGCGGGAGCGTGGACCGCGGCGGGGGCGGACCCGGCGGGCGCGGCGTGACCGGCCGTCGTACCGAGGAGGGTGCCGGCAGTGGCGGCGGCGAGGGCGGTGGTGGTGAGGACGAGTCGCTCGGCGAGCTTCATCGGCTGTTCTCCAGAACGTTTTCCGAACATGTGCACGAGGCGGGAAGTCGACGCCGACCGCGTTCCGGCGCCGTCGTGTTCCCGGCACCGTCGTGTTCCCGACGCGGTCCGCGTCCCCGACGCCGTCCGTGCCCTTGCGCGGGGACGCTACGGGCCCGCCGCCGATTCCGGGGCCCGTCAAAGGAATTCGACTCTCCGGCACCACGCTGTCTGCACGCCGAGGACACTTCCCTGGGCTCAAAGGGCAAGTAGCCACACCCCTGCGGGCGTTCTCACCCCGGCCACACGATCGACTGCACCTCGCTGTACGCGTGCAGCGCGTACGAGCCGACGTCCCGCCCGACGCCGCTGCGCTTGAACCCGCCGAAGGGCGCCTCCATGTTGCGTCCCACGGTGTTGATGCCGACGCCGCCGGCCCGGAGCCCGCGGGCGACCCGGAAGGCCCGGGCCACGTCCGCCGACCAGACGTAGTCGATCAGGCCGTAGTCGCTGTCGTTGGCCAGGGCGACGCCCTCCTCCTCCTCGTCGAAGGGGATGACCGTGACCACCGGGCCGAAGATCTCCTCCCGCGCCACGCGCATGTCGTTCGTGCAGTCGGCGAGGAGGGTGGGCGCGACGAAGAAACCCCGCTCCAGCGGCGGACGTTCGCCGCCCGCTACGACCACCGCCCCTTCCTTGCGGCCGAGTTCGACGTAGGACTCCACCCGGTCGCGATGGGCGGCCGAGATCACCGGACCGACGACCGTGTCCGGCGCCCGGGGATCACCGACGGCCAACCGGCCCGCGTACGCGGCGAGTTGCTCCACCAGGCGGTCGTACACCCCGCGCTGCGCCAGCACCCGCGTCGGGGCGGTGCAGATCTGGCCGCTGTAGAAGGAGAAGGTGGTGCCGATGCCGGCCACCGCCGAGGCGAGGTCCGCGTCGTCGAGGACGACCGCCGCACCCTTGCCGCCCAGCTCCATCAGCTGGCGCCGCATGTCCCGGCCGCACACCTCGGCGATGCGCTGTCCGACCGCCGTCGAGCCGGTGAAGCTCACCATGTCGACGTCCGGCGACGACACCGCCGTCTCGCCGATCTCGACGGCTTGCCCGGAGACGACGTTCACCACCCCGCGCGGCACGCCCGCCGCCTCCAGCGCCTCCGCCATCCGGTAGACGGACAGGGGGTCCTGCGGGGCCGGCTTGACGACCACCGTGTTGCCCATGGCGAGTGCGGGGGCGACCTTTCCGGCCGGGTTCGCCCAGGGGTTGTTGTAGGAGGTGACGCAGGTGACGACGCCGACCGGCTGCCGTACGGCGACCGCGCCCATCACGCCCGCCTTTCCCATCGGCCCGGCCTCGTTGATCTGGGGCGCGATCGGCCACTCGGCGGGCTCCACGCGCGCGTAGCGCCGGAAGCGGGCCACTCCCACCCCGACCTGCATCCCGCGCGCGGTGCCGGTCGTGGCGCCGGTCTCCGCCTGGGCCAGCTCGGCGTACGGCAGCAGCCGGGCGCGCATGATGTCGGCCGCCCGGGCGAGGATCGCCGCCCGTTCCCCGGGCGGGGTGCGCGACCAGGGCCCGAAGGCCTCCCGGGCCGCCGCGCAGGCAGCGCGCACCTGCTCCCGGGAGGTCTCCGGAGCCAGACCGACGGTCCCCTCGGTCGCCGGGTCGACGACCTCGTAGTGTCCGCCGTCGGGCTCCACCCAGGCCCCACCGACGAACAGCCGCTGCCCGCCGTCCTCACGGGACCCACTGGAGCCACGAGATCCGCCGGAACCGGGAGACCCGCCGGACCCGTGGGACGCCTGGGCCCCGTCGACCCCGTGGGACCCACCGGAGCCGCGAGACCCGCCGGACCCGTGGGAGTCGCCGGACCCGCCAACCCCGTGGGACCCACCGGACCCTTGGGACGCCTGGGCCCCGTCGACCCCGTGGGACTCGTCGACCCCGTGGGACCCACCGGAGCCGCGAGACCCGCCGGAGCCGCGAGACCCGCCGGACCCGTCGGTCGTGCCGCTTCCGTCGGTCATCTGGTGCTCACCGTCCTGGTGTCCCGCCCCGAGCGCAGCACCCGGCCCGGGACGGCGCCCGTCACCCTGTCGTCCCGGATGGCCGCCACGCCGTTGACCCAGACCGCCCGTACGCCGATCGCCTTCGAGTCCAGCCGCGGGCTGTCGCCCGGCAGGTCGTGCACCAGGGTGGCCTTGCCGGCGTCGATCCGCGCCGGGTCGAACAGGACCAGGTCCGCATGCCAGCCCTCCTGGATCCGGCCCCGCTCCCGGAGTCCGAACAGCCGCGCCGGGTCGTCCGTCAGCATCTTCACCGCCTGCTCCAGGCCCACCAGTCTCCGGCCGCGCAGGCAGTCGCCGAGGAAGCGCGTCGTGTACGGCGCCCCGCACATCCGGTCCAGGTGCGCGCCCGCGTCGGAGCCGCCGAGCAGGACGTCCTCGTGGCTCCAGGTGTCCGCCCGCAGCGCCCAGGAGTCCGGGTCGTTGTCCGTCGGCATGGGCCACAGGACCGTACGCAGTTCGTCGGCGGCGCAGATCTCGACGAGACAGGCGAAGGGGTCCAGGCCGCGTTCGGCGGCGATGTCGCGGACGACCCGCCCGGTGAGGCCCTCGTTCGCCGCGCTGTAGGTGTCGCCGATGACGTACCGGCCGAAGTTGGTCAGCCGCCGGAAGACGCCCGCCTCCTTGGAGTTCGCCCGCCGCAACAGCTCCGCCCGCACCTCCGGGTCGCGCAGCCGCCCGATCCGCTCCGGAACGGGCAGGCCGAGCACCGGCCCCCACCCCGGGATCAGGTTCAGCGCGCAGAACGTGCCCAGGGACATGTTCATCGGCGTGAGGATCGGCATGGTCAGCGCGACGACCCGGCCGCCGGCCTTCCGTGCCCGTTCGCTCGCCATGAGCTGCCGGGGCACGCGTTCCGGGACGGCCGCGTCGACGGTGAGGACGTTCCAGTTCAGGGGTCGTCCGGCGGCCGCGCTCATCTCCACGAACAGATCGATCTCGGCGTCGCTGAACTGGTCCAGACAGCCCGCCACGATCGCCTCGATCTGGGTGCCCTCGTGCTCGCCGACGGCCCTGGACAGCGCGAGCAGCTCCTCCGGCCGGGCGTGCCGGGAGGCGACCGGCTGTCCGTCCCCGTCGGAGTGGGTCGAGGACTGGGTGGTGGAGAAGCCCCACGCGCCCGCGTCCATGGCCTCGTGCAGCAGCCGGACGATGTCGGCCAGCTGCTCCTCGCTCGGCTGCCCGCCCACCGCGTCCGCGCCCATCACGTACCGGCGCAGCGCGCAGTGCCCCACCATGAACCCGGCGTTGACGGCGATCCGCCCCTCCAGCGCGTCCAGGTACTCCCCGAAGCCGTGCCAGCTCCAGGGCGCCCCCTCCTCCAGCGCGACCAGGGACATGCCCTCCACCTTGGACATCATCCGGCGCGTGTAGTCCGCGTCCTCGGGACGGTCCGGGTTCAGCGGCGCGAGCGTGAACCCGCAGTTCCCGGCCGCGACCGTGGTCACCCCGTGGTTCAGGGACGGGGTGGCGTACGGATCCCAGAACAACTGGGCGTCGTAGTGCGTGTGCGGATCGACGAACCCGGGGGCGAGGACGAGCCCGTGCGCGTCCTCGACGGTCCGCGCCTCCTCGGTGACCGGGCCGACGACGGCGATCCGCCCGTCCCGGATCCCGACGTCGGCGGTGAAGGCGGGCGCGCCCGTCCCGTCGACGACGGTCGCCCCTTTGATGACGTGATCGAGCATGAGGGCTCCTTCTCGACTCCGATGCGATGGGCGCCCCCCAAGGGGCGCCGGGCTGTGTCGCCGTGCGGCTCCGCCGCGTGGGCGCGACCGGCCACGACGGACCCGCGGCCGCAGGAGAGCCCGCACACGACGGCGACCACGCGCCCGCAGGTCCGCGGCGGCGACTACGCGCCCTGCCGGAACCGCGTCGTCCGGTGGACGGGATCCGTGTCGATCTTCGGAATGACCTGCTCCCCGATCAGCCGGATCGTCTGGAGCGTCTCCTCCTTCGGCACCCCCACCGGCAGCCCGAAGGACAGCTGATCGGCCCCCGCCTGCTCCCAGCGCTTGCACTGCCGCAGCACCTCGTCCGGGTCGCCGCAGATCAGCAGCTCCTCCTCGACGAGGAGTTCGACGAACTCGGCGTTGTACTCGGGCAGCGTCTCCGGCCAGACCGGGAAGCCCTCGGGCCGGGGGAAGGTGTCGTGGTAGCGGAACACCAGCGAGGGCAGGTAGTGCAGCCCGCCCTCGACGGCGATCCGGATCGCCTCGTCGTGCGTGGGCGCGCAGATCGCCGTCGTCGTCACCATCACGTTGTCGTTGACGAAGTCGCCGATCGGCTCGGCGTTCACCACCGCCGTCTTGTACTGCTCCAGCACCCACTCCATGTCGGACACCTTCTGGATGCTGAAGCCGAGCACCCCGAGGCCCTTGCGGGCGGCCATCGCGTACGAGGGCGGCGACCCGGCCGCGTACCACATCGCCGGGTGCGACTTCCCGTACGGCTTCGGCAGGATCTTGCGCGGCGGCAGCTGCCAGTGCTTGCCCTGGAAGCCGACGTACTCGTCCTGGAGCCACATCTTCGGGAACTCGGCGATGGTCTCCTCCCAGATCTCCTTCGTGTAGTTCATGTCGGTGATGCCGGGGAGGAAGCCGAGGATCTCGTGCGAGCCGGCGCCGCGTCCGCTGCCGAACTCGAAGCGGTTGCCGGTGAGATGGTCGAGCATGGCGACCTTCTCGGCGACCTTCACGGGGTGGTTGACCTGGGCGAGCGGGTTGAAGATGCCCGAGCCGAGATGGATGCGGTCGGTCGCGTGGGCCAGGTAGCCGAGGAAGACGTCATTGGCGGAGAGGTGCGAGTACTCCTCCAGGAAGTGGTGTTCGGACGCCCAGGCGTACTTGAAGCCGGACTTGTCCGCCTGGATGACGTACTCGGTCTCCTCCATCAGCGCCTTGTGCTCGGCGAGCGGATCGGTCTCGGCGCGCTTGCCCACGTATCCCTGTACAAAGAGCCCGAATTCCACGGAGGTTCACCGTCCCGGTTCCTGGGTCGCGATTAACTGACGGTTCGTCAGATTCAGCGGATGCCGCCGACTGTGGCACCGGGCTCCCGGATGGTCAATAGCTGACGAACGGTCAGATGACCGAAACGCCCGCCAGCCATCCCCCGTCGATCACGAACGGCTGTCCGGTGATGTACGACGAGTCCTGCGAAGTGAGGAAGAGCGCGAGCCGGGCCACCTCGTCCGCGCGCCCGATCCGGCCCAGGGGTACGAGCTTGCGGTAGAGGGAGTCGAGGGCCCGGGTCGTCTCCTCGGGGTCGGAGTCCGGCTCCAGCCGGGACGGGTTGGACATCGCGGTGTCGACGGCTCCGGGGCAGACCGCGTTGACCCGGATGCGGCGGGGCGCCAGCTCCAGGGCGGCGACCCGGGTGAGGCCGAGCACCGCGTGCTTGGTCGCCGCGTACGCGCCCACGGCCGCCATGCCGGTGAGCCCGGTGTAGGAGGCGGTGTTGACGATGGTGCCGCCGTCGGACAACTCCGGCGCGGCGGTCCGGATGCCCAGGAAGCAGCCGACCTGGTTGACCCGTACGACCTGCATGAACTCGTCGAGCGGGGTGTCGACGAGGGCGTTGAACCGCAGGATGCCGGCGTTGTTGACCAGCCCGTCGAGATGGCCGTACGCCCGTTTCGCCTCCCGCACCGCCGCGGTCCACTCCCCCTCCACCCCCACGTCGAGGTGGACGTACAGCGCGCCGATCTCCTCGGCGAGCGCCCGCCCCTGCTCGTCGAGCACGTCGGCGACGATCACCTCGGCACCCTCCTGGCGGAACAGCCGCGCCTCCTGCTCGCCCTGGCCGCGCGCCGATCCGGTGACGAGGACCACCCGTCCGTCGAGCTTGCCCATGCCGGCTCCCTTCGCCTCGGTGGAGCTCAGCATCGTAACGCCGTATCTGACGGAACGTCAGATACGTGCGCGGAGAAGGCGGGCGGCGAACCGGCGCGCGTCGGGTCCTCACCCGACGGAGCCCCCTTCACGACGCGTCGGCGAGCAGCGGCCCCACCTCGGCTCCGAACAGGGCAATCTGGTCGATGAGTTCGGCGCGTCCGCGGCAGCGGAAGCGCACCTGGATCTGGTGGACGCCCATCGCCCCGTAGGCCCGCAGCGACTCGGCGAGGGCCTCCGGTGGGCCGGTGAGGGTGCGGCGGCCCACCTCCCAGCCGGGGGTGCCGACGTACAGCGGCTCGGTGATGGCGCCGACGGTGAGCGGCGCGTCGTCCCCGCGCAGCCGCCGCAGTGTCTCGATCTGCGCGGGCAGCCGGTCCCTCGGGTCGCCCTGGGGCAGCCAGCCGTCGCCCTTGAGCGCGGCCCTGCGGACGGCGGCCGGGGAGGAGCCGCCGACCCAGAGCGGCACCCGCGCCTGGGCCGGCCGAGGCCGCTGCCCGAGCCCCTCGAAGTCGTACGACTTGCCGTGGTGGGAGGGGAACTCGTCCGGCCCGAGCGCGGCGCGCAGCGCGTCGATCGTCTCGTCGAGCACGGCGCCCCGCCGCTCGAAGTCCACCCCCAGCGCCTCGAACTCCTCCCGCACGTGACCGGCGCCGACGCCGAGGATCAGCCGGCCGCCGCTGAGGTGGTCGAGGGTCGCGTACTGCTTGGCGGTGACCAGCGGGTGGCGCAGGCCGACGACGGCGACGTGCGCGAGCAGCCGGACGCGGTCGGTCACGGCGGCCAGGTGGGCGAGGGTGGCCACGGGGTCGTACCAGACCGTGCTCATGGCCTCGGCCAGCCGGTGCGGGATCGCCACGTGGTCGCAGGCGGCGACATAGGCGAATCCGGCGCGGTCGGCGGCGCGGGCGATCTCGACGAGGTCGGCGGGGCCCGCGTCCGCCTCCCAGGGTTCGGCGTAGAGCGTGGACTGGGACTGGACCGGGAGCTGGATGCCGTAGTCGAGGCTCACCGCGGGCTCCAGAGGCCGTCCGGGGTCAGTCCCAGCAGCTCGATAGCGTTGCCCCGGACGATCCGCTCCACCACGTCCGGCGCCAGGTGGCCCATCTGCGCCTCGCCGACCTCGCGCGACTTCGGCCAGGTGGAGTCGGAGTGGGGGTAGTCGGTCTCGTAGAGGACGTTCCCGACACCGATGGAGTCGAGGTTCCTGAGGCCGAAGGCGTCGTCGAAGAAGCAGCCGAAGACGTGGTCGGCGAACAGCTCGGACGGGGGACGGTGGACCTTGTCCGCGACCCCGCCCCAGCCCCGGTTCTCCTCCCACACCACGTCGGCGCGCTCCAGGATGTAGGGGATCCAGCCGATCTGGCCCTCCGCGTACATCACCCTGAGGTTCGGGAAGCGCTCGAACTTGCCGCTCATCAGCCAGTCGACCATCGAGAAGCAGCAGTTGGCGAAGGTGATGGTGGAGCCGACGGCGGGCGGCGCGTCGGCGGAGGTGGAGGGCATCCGGCTGGACGAGCCGATGTGCATGGCCACGACCGTGCCGGTCTCGTCGCAGGCGGCGAGGAAGGGGTCCCAGTCGTCGGTGTGGACGGAGGGCAGGCCGAGGTGCGGGGGTATCTCGGAGAAGGCGACCGCGCGGACCCCGCGGGCGGCGTTGCGCCGGACCTCCGCCGCCGCCAGTTCGGCGTCCCAGAGCGGGATGAGGGTGAGCGGGATCAGCCGGCCCCGGGCCTGCGGGCCGCACCACTCCTCCACCATCCAGTCGTTGTAGGCGCGCACGCACAGCAGGCCCAGTTCGTGGTCGGCGGCCTCGGTGAAGGTCTGGCCGCAGAAGCGCGGGAAGGTGGGGAAGCAGACGGCGGACTGGACGTGGTTGACGTCCATGTCGGCGAGCCGGGACGGGACGTCGAAGGACCCCGGGCGCATCTGCTCGTAGGTGATGACCTCCAGCTTGATCTCGTCCCGGCTGAAGCCGACGGCGGTGTCCAGGCGGGTGAGGGGGCGGTGCAGGTCCTCGTAGACCCACCAGTCGCCGATCGGGCCGTCGTCGCCGGGCTCGCCCATCACGGGCTTGAAGCGGCCGCCGAGGAAGGTCATCTCCTTCAGCGGGGCCCGCACGACGCGGGGTCCGGTGTCGAGGTACTTCTTCGGGAGACGGTCCTGCCAGACGGTGCTCGGCTCCACGGTGTGGTCGTCGACGGAGATGATCAGCGGGAGGTTCTCCGTGGCCTTCGCGGTCTTCTCGGTCTTCGCGGTCTCCAATGCGTTCTCCATGGGGGCACGGTAGCGCCGATCTGACGGATCGTCAGCTACTGGGCGGGGGCCGGAGTTGATCGACTCTGTGGGGATGTGTGCACACCGGATGTGAGGGGTGTGTGGACTCCCGTGCACCTGCCGGGCAAGCTGACGCTTCCGGCATGGACAGGGCAAACTGGCCTGGTAATTCGGATGCCTAAGGGGAGCCCTGATGGACGACCGGGTAGGACACCGCGGCCCGCGTGTGCCGGAGCAGAGGCGTCCCGGCTCCACCGAGGAGCCGGCGACGCTGCGCTTCGACGTGCTCGGCCCGGTGCGCGCACGCCGCGGCGACGAGCCGCTGGCCACCGGTTCACCGCAGCAACGCGCCCTGCTGGCAGCCCTGTTGCTGCGCGAGGGCCGTACGGCGACGGCCGCCGAGCTGATCGACGCGCTGTGGGGCGAGGAGCCTCCGTCGCAGGCGCTGGCGGCGGTACGGACCTACGCCTCCCGGCTGCGCAAGGTGCTCGACCCGGGCGTCCTGGTGAGCGAGTCCGGCGGCTACGCGGTGCGCGGCCTGGCCGAGGGCGCGCTGGACCTGGCGGTGGCGCAGGAGTGGGCGGCGGAGGCCGAGAAGGCACGGAACGCCGGGGACCTGTCCCACGCCCGCGAGGTGCTGAACCGGACGCTGGGGCTGTGGGACGGGGAGGCCCTGGCGGGCGTCCCCGGGCCGTACGCGGAGGCGCAGCGCGTCCGGCTGGAGGAATGGCGGCTGGGACTGCTGGAGTCCCGGCTGGACATGGACCTGGAGCAGGGCTGCCACGCGGAGGCCGTCTCCGAACTCACCGCGCTCACCGCGGCCTACCCGCTCCGCGAGCGGCTGCGCGAACTGCTGATGCTGGCGCTGTACCGCAGCGGCCGGCAGGCGGAGGCGCTCGCGGTCTACGCGGACACCCGGCGGCTGCTGGCCGAGGAACTGGGCGTGGATCCGCGGGCCGGACTGCGGCAGTTGCAGCACCGCATCCTCCAGGCCGACCCGGAACTGGCGGAGCCCTCGGCACCGGCGGCGGAACCGGCGGTGGTACGGGTGCGGCCCGCGCAGCTCCCGGCCACGGTGCCCGACTTCACCGGCCGCTCCGCCTTCGTGCGGGAACTGGGCGAGGTGCTGGCCGGGGCCGGTGACGGCACGGGCGCGGGCGGCCGGGTGATGGCGGTGTCCGCGCTCGCGGGCATCGGGGGCGTGGGCAAGACGACCCTCGCCGTGCACGTGGCCCACCAGGCCCGTCCGGCCTTCCCCGACGGGCAGCTGTACGTCGACCTCCAGGGCGCGGGGCCTCGGTCGGCGGAGCCGGAGACGGTCCTCGGGTCGTTCCTGCGGGCCCTGGGCACGGCGGACTCGGCGATCCCCGACTCCCTGGAGGAGCGGGCGGCGCTGTACCGCTCGGTGCTGGACGGCCGCCGGGTGCTGGTACTGCTGGACAACGCGAAGGACGCGGCCCAGATACGCCCCCTGCTGCCGGGCACGGAGGGCTGCGCGGCACTGGTCACCTCGCGGGTGCGGATGGTGGACCTGGCGGGAGCCCATCTCGTCGACCTGGACGTGATGTCCCCCGAGGAGGCGCTCGCCCTCTTCACCCGGATCGTCGGCGAGGAGCGGGTGGCGGCGGAGCGGAAGGCCGCGCTGGACGTGGTGGCCGCGTGCGGGTTCCTGCCGCTGGCGATCCGGATCGCGGCCTCCCGGCTGGCCGCCCGCCGCACCTGGACGGTGTCCGTCCTCGCCGCCAAGCTGGCCGACGAACGGCGCCGGCTCGACGAGCTCCAGGCGGGCGACCTGGCGGTGAAGGCGACCTTCGAACTCGGCTACGGCGCGCTGGAGCCCGCCCAGGCCCGCGCGTTCCGGCTGCTCGGCCTGGCGGACGGCCCGGACACCTCCCTGGCGGCGGCCGCGGCGGTCCTGGACCTGCCGGCGGAGGACACCGAGGACCTGCTGGAGTCCCTGGTGGACACCTCCCTGCTGGAATCGGCGGCCCCCGGCCGCTACCGGTTCCACGACCTGGTACGGCTCTACGCGCGTGCCTGCGCCGACCGCGACGAGCCACCCGGCGAGCGCGACGCGGCGTTGTCGCGGTTGCTGGACTTCTATCTGGCGACGGCGGCGGGGGTCTACACGATCGAGCGGCCCGGCGACCGCACGGTCGTCCACCTGGAGCCCACGTCGTACCGGGGGCTGTCCTTCGGTGAACGGGCCCAGGCCCTCGACTGGCTCTTCGCCGAGGCGCAGTGCCTGCTGGCGTGCGCACGGCAGCAGCAGTCGGGCAGTGGGCTGCGCCGTGCCGTCGATCTGCTGTGGGCCGCCAAGGACCTGGCGGAGTCGGGCGCGAACGCGAAGCAGTACGAGTGGGCGGCCACGGCCCTGCGGGACGCCGCGCAGGACGCCGCCGACATCCGCGCGGAGAGCCGCGCGCGGACGGCGCTGTCCAACGTCCATCTGGCCGCCGGACGTTACTCCGAGGCGGACGAGGAGGCCCGGCGCGCGATCGAGCTCGCCACGGCGGCGCAGGACGCGACGCCGGTGAGCTGGGCGGCGACGGACCGGGGGATCATCGCCCTCAACCAGGGGCGGTACGAGGAGGCGGAGCGGCTGCTGACGACGGCGCGCGACGGGTATCGCGCCGACGGCAACCGCCCCGGCGAGGCCAGCGCGCTCTGCAATCTCGCCCAGTTGCACCAGCGCATGGACCGTGCCGACAGCGCGGTCTCGCTCGCGCAGCAGGGCGTCGACATCTTCCAGCAGCTCGGTCTCAGCCTGCGTCTCGCGAACGGCCGCTACTCCCTGGGGGTGGCGCTCACCCGCGCCGGGCGCCTGCCGGAGGGGCTGGCCCAGCTCACCGACGCCATGCTGATCTTCGCCTCCAACCGGCAGCGGCTGTGGGAGGGCACGACGCATCTGCGCATCGCCCAGCTGCATCTGGCCGCCCAGCGCCCCGCGCAGGCCGCTCAGCACGCGGAGCAGTCCCTCGCCATCGGGGTCATCGGAGGGGACCTGATCCGCGGCAGCGTCCTGAACACGCTGGGCAAGAGCCTGCGTGCGCTGGGCCAGTCGGACCGCGCGCGAGCCTGCTGGCACGAGGCCCTGCTCCTGCTGGAGAATGCGGGGGCGCCCGAGGCCGCCGAGGTGCGTCGGCTGCTGGCCCCGCTGGACGCGTCATGAGCCCGGCGCGGACGGCGTTCATCAAACGTTTATGACCGGTCGGCAGAATCGACCCAACGGTCCGTCGCGTCGGGGGGCATGCGGGCCGGGGAGTCCATGGGGGTGGACTCCGGTCCACGCCTCTGTCCGGCGATACTCGGGGGAATCGCCGGACAGAGGCGTCTCATTCACTTGGAACACCATTCACAGGGGAAGCGGGAACATGAGCAGCACCGAGAAGCAGACGACGGACATCACCACACTGGAGAACCACTCGCCCGTGCCGCCGGCCCTCAAGGACGTGGTGACGCAGGAGACCACGACGCAGGAGACCACCGCGTCCACCGCGTCCGCCACGTCGGCCGGCGAGGAGATCACCACGCTCGAGAACCACTCGCCGGTCCCGCCCGCCCTGGGCGGCAAGTAGGCACCACCCGTCACCACTTCGACGGGGATCGGCCGCGGCGGCGCGGAGGGGAGCCGCCGCGGCCGACGCGCGTCCGGGGGCCGCGCGGTCACCGGGAGCGCAGCTCGCCCTTGACCACCTTGCCGCTCGCGTTGCGGGGCAGGGCGGTCACGAACTCCACCGCCCTCGGCACCTTGTAGTTGGCCATCTCCCGCCGGGCCCAGGCGATCAGGTCGTCGGCCGTGCAGACCGCGCCCGGCCGCCGCACCACGAACGCCTTGCCCACCTCGCCCAGGCGGGGATCGGGGACGCCGATCACGGCCACGTCGGCCACGTCCGGGTGCAGGCCGAGGCGCTGCTCTATCTCCGCCGGGTAGGCGTTGAAGCCGCCGACGATGAACATGTCCTTGAGGCGGTCGGTGATCCGGAGGTTGCCGGAGGCGTCCAGGACGCCCACGTCACCGGTGCGCAGCCAGCCGTCCTCCGTCAGGGCCTCCGCCGTCGCCGTCTCGTCCTCGTAGTAGCCGCGCATCACGTTGAAGCCCCGGACCAGGACCTCCCCGGGTTCGCCCGGTGCCGCGTCCACCCGCACCTCGGTGCCGGGGATCGCGCGGCCCGACGTCGAGGCGATGACCGTGGGGTCGTCCCCGCGACGGCACATCGTGACGACACCGCTCGCCTCCGAGAGGCCGTACGCCGTCAGGACGGTCTCCACGCCCAGTTCGCCCCGCAGGCGTTCGACGAGCCGCAGCGGCACCACCGCCGCGCCCGTCACGACCAGCCGCAGCGCCGACAGGTCGTGCTTGTCCCGGGACGCGTGGTCCAGGAGCGACTGGTGCAGGGTCGGCGGCCCGGGGAGGACCGACACCCGCTCCGACGCCACGTTCGCGAGGACCGTGTCCACGTTGAACACCGGCTGCGGGATCATCGTCGCGCCCCGCATCAGACAGGCGATCACGCCCGCCTTGTAGCCGAAGGTGTGGAAGAAGGGGTTCACGATCAGATAGCGGTCGCCCTGCCGCAGCCCCGCCAGGTCGGTCCAGATCCCGTACGCCCGCAGGGTCTGCGCGTGGGTGATCACCGCGCCCTTGGGGCGGCCCGTCGTGCCCGAGGTGAAGACGATGTCCGAGGGCCACTCGCCCGCGACCCGGTCCGCTCGCGCCCGGACCTCCGCCGCCCCGATGCCCTCCCCGCTCGCCAGGAAGTCCTTCCAGGTCAGGAAGTCCGCCGGGGCGTCGTCCGAGAGCACCACCACCTGCTCCAGCGCGGGAAGTCCCGGAAGCGGGCCGCCACCGGGGCCCTCCGCCGCCGCCCGCCGCAGGGACGCCACGTACGAGGTCCCGAGGAAGGTGCCCGTCACGAACAGCAGGCGCGTCCCGCTGCGGCGCAGCACGTCCGCCGCCTCCGTGCCCTTGAAACGGGTGTTCAGGGGCACCAGCACCGCTCCCGCGCCCACCGCGCCGAGCGCCGCCACCATCCAGTCCAGCGAGTTGGGGGCCCAGACGGCGACCCGGTCGCCCGCCCGCACTCCGTTCGCCAGACAGGCCGCCGCCGCGCGTTCGACGCGGGCGCCGAGTTCGGTGTACGAGATCCGGGTGCGGCCCTCCACCACCGCCTCGGTCGTCGCGTACCTCTCGGCGGACCAGCGGACCAGGCCGGGGATCGTCCCCCACTCCACGTCACCACGCACGACCGGCCTCCCCACACGCGAGCACTAGCTGACTGACCGTCAGATTAGCGGTAACCTGACGGACTGTCAGCAGCACTGTCGCCGTGTGGAGGTGGGTGCGGCATGCCCGCAGTGACCGGAATCAAGGACGCCACGGCCATCGTCGGCATCGGGCAGACGTCCTTCGCCAAGCACCTCCCCGAGGACGAACGGACCCTCGCCTGCCGGGCCGTCCTCGCCGCCCTCGACGACGCCGGGATCGCCCCCGGCGAGGTCGACGCCCTCGCCTCCTACACCATGGAGGAGACCGACGAGGTCGAGCTCGCCAAGGCCGTCGGGTTCGGGGACCTGACCTTCTTCAGCAAGATCGGGTTCGGCGGCGGCGGCTCCTGCGCCACCGTCGCCCACCTCGCCGCCGCCATCGCCTCCGGGCAGGCCACGGTGGGGGTCGCCTGGCGGTCGCGCAAACGGGGCTCCGGGCCGCGCCCGTGGACCAACACGGCCGTCCAGCTCCCCACCCCCGCCCAGTGGACCCGGCCCTTCGGGCTGCTGCGGCCCGCCGACGAGATAGCCATGCTCGCCCGCCGCTATCTGCACGAGTACGGCGCCACCCGCGACCACCTCTTCAACGTCGCCCTCGCCTGCCGCAACCGCGCCAACCAGAACCCGGCCGCCGTGATGTACGAACGGCCGCTCACCCGCGAGATGTACATGTCGTCCCGGTGGATCAGCGAGCCCCTGTGCCTGTACGACAACTGCCTGGAGACGGACGGGGCGTTGGCGTGCGTGGTCGTGAGCGGCGAGCGGGCCCGGGACTGCCGCCGCAGACCCGTCTACGTCCACTCCGCCGCCCAGGGCCTGCCCGCCCAGCACCACGGCATGGTCAACTACTGGAACGACGATCCGCTCACCGGCCCCGCCTGGGCGGCTGCCCGGCACCTGTGGAAGCACGCCGACTTCACCCCGTCCGACGTCGACGTCGCGCAGATCTACGACGCCTTCACGCCCCTCGTCCCGCTCTCCCTGGAGGGGTACGGGTTCTGCGGCCGGGGAGAGGGGGGCGCGTTCACCGAGGGCGGGGCCCTGGAGACCGGCGGACGGCTGCCCCTCAACACCGGCGGCGGCGGGCTCAGCGAGGCCTATGTGCACGGCTTCAACCTCATCAACGAGGGCGTCAAGCAGCTGCGCGGGACCAGCACCGCCCAGGTGCCCGGCGCCGCGACCTGCCTCGTCACCGCCGGCGAGGGCGTCCCGACCTCCGCCCTGCTGCTCAGGAACTGACCGCACCGAGGAGAACCCACCGAGGAGTCGATCCCGCGATGCTCACCCCCGTCACCGACGCCGACGGCGCCCCCTTCTGGCGATACGCCGCCCAGGGCGAACTCCGCGTCCAGGCCTGCGCCGACTGCGGCGAACCCCGCTTCCCGCCCCGCCCCTGCTGCCCGCACTGCCAGTCCTTCGCGAGCGAGTGGCGGCGGACGTCGGGACGCGGCCGGATCTGGTCCTACGTCGTCCCGCATCCACCCCTGCTGCCCGACTACGCCGCCCACGCCCCCTACAACGTGATCCTCGTCGAGCTGGCCGAGGCGCCCCGCATCCGGCTGGTGGGGAACCTGGTGAGCGGCCCCGGGGCGGCGATCGACTCCTTCTCCCCCGACCGCATCCGCATCGGCGCCCGCGTACAGGTCGTCTTCGACGGCGACGGGCTCCCGCAGTGGGTTCCGGAGCGGCCGTGAGCGTGCGACTGGACATCGACAAGGACACCGGGGTCGCCGTCGTCACCCTCGACCGGCCGGCCCGGCTGAACGCCCTCGACCTCGAGAGTGTCCGCGAACTGCAGCGCATATGGCGGGAGTTGCGCTTCGACGACTCGGTGCGGGCCGTCGTCCTCACCGGGGCGGGACAGCGGGCGTTCTGCACCGGCCTCGACCGGGACGCCGTCGTGCCGCAGCCCGGCTCCCCGTACATGCAGGACGATCCGCTGCTCACCGTCGGCCCGAAGGCGAACGACCTGTGGAAGCCGGTCGTCGCCGCCGTGGAGGGGATGGCCTGCGGGGGCGCCTTCTATCTGCTCGGCGAGTGCGAGTTCGTCGTCGCGGGCGCCGGCGCCGTGTTCTTCGACCCGCACACCACGTACGGGATGGTCAGCGCGTACGAGTCGGTGCTCCTGGCGCAGCGGATGCCGTACGGGGAGGTCGCGCGGATGATGCTCATGGGGACGGCGGAACGGATCTCCGCCCGGCGCGCCTTCGACGTCGGGCTGGTGTCCGAACTCACCGACACCGGTGGGGCTTCGGCCGCCGCCGTCGCCCGCGCCGCGGTCGTCGCCGGGTTTCCCCCCGCCGGGGTCCAGGGCACCGTGCGGGCGCTCTGGTCGGCGAAGGAGGCGGCCCGCGCGATGGGCTTCGCGCAGGCACCGCATCTCATCTCGCTGGGGAACCTGCCGACCGAGGACCAGGCGGAGCTGTTCGCCGGCCGCTCGGCCGCCGAACCCCGGGTCCGCTGAGCCGACGGGTGCGGAGGATCCCGGCTCCGGTGGGCGGAACACCCGCCGGTTCACACCGCGGGTGGACCCCGCACCCGGTCCTCGCCTCAGCCGGCCGCGCGGAGCCGCTCCGGCCCGGCGGTCACCCCCGAGGGCGTCCGGTCGCGGACGCCCCTCCGCCGAGCGGCCGCCCGCCGTTCCGCCCCGGGTGTCCGCGCGTGCCCGTGGGCAGGACGGATTGGGCGGAGGTGCCCGTGGAGGCGTCGGCCCGACGAGGAGGTGCGGTCAGCGGGCCGGCGCGTAGGGCTCCGGGTCGCAAGTGTCGACCCTCGCCGCGACACCCGGGGCGGACAGGTCGACCTGGACCGTCGACGTGTCGTTCGCGGCGACGTACTCCTCGGCGCTCCGCTGCTCCACCCGCCGGGAACCCGCGTCGAGGAAATCGACCGTTACGGTGAAGTAGCCGCCGGTCGCGTTCGGATTGGTGACCTCGACCGTCGCGTACGCCTCGCTCGGCGTCGCGCAGTCGATCAGCTCCACCGTGGCGTCCTTCTGCGCCGTGGACGTGCCCGAGGAGCCGCCGTCGCCGTAGGTGTCGTCCGAGTAGTCGTCATCGTCGTAGTCGTGGTAGGTGCTGCCGGACGAACCGCTCGACGTCGAACCCGACGTCGACGACGAGCTGTCGTGGTCCTGGCCGGAGCTGCTGCACCCGCCGCCGCCCCCGCCACTGTGGCTCCTGCCGTGGCCCTTGCTCGTCGAGAATCCGGTCAGCGCCAGCACGACGCACACCGCCACCGCCGCCAACTTGAGTTGCTGCCCCCGTCGATCCATACGGACAGCGTAGGCACCGCCTGTCACGACCATGTCACCGCGTGGCGACCGGCCGGTCCCCGGCGTAGCGTCTGCGGTGGCGGCCGCCGTCCAGGTCCCTTCCGTGCACCCGGCACGACGGCCGTCCCGGTACGACGGCCGTCCCCCCGGCGGTGAGCGGTCGGCTCAGGCCGTCCGGGCCGTGCCCGTGCCCTTCTCCGCGTCCAGGGCGTACACGCACCGGTCCTTGCTGGACGCGTAGACGACGCCGTCGCGGACCACCGGGGAGCCGGTGATCTCGCCGCCGGTCGCCAGCTTCCAGCGCAGCCGGCCGTCGTCGGCCTTCAGGGTGTAGAGCAGATGGTCCGTGGAGCCGAAGTGGATACGGCCCTCCGCGACCGCCGGGGCGCCCACGATGTCGCCGCCCGCCTGGAAGCGCCACTTGGGGGTGCCGGTGACCGCGTCCAGGGTGTAGAGCCCCTTGCCGCTGCCGACGTGGACGTGACCGGCGGCCACCAGCACCGGGTCGACGGACGACCGGGCCTCGGTGGCGATGCGCCAGCGGTCGCGTCCGTCGGTGGCGTCGATGGCGTACACGGTGCCGAGGTAGTCGGCGAGGTAGACGCCTCCGCCGGTCACCGCCGGGCCGGGCACGAACGTCGGCGGGGACAGGAACACCGCCGGGGCCTCGAAGTGCCAGCGCACCATGCCGCTCGCGACGTCGACGGCGAGGACACGGGTGCCCGCGGCGACATAGGCATAGCCGTCGGGGGCGGGGGTGACGCGGACCGGGACACCGCCGCAGGAGGCCGTGTCGCCGATGGGGTACGACCAGCGTTCCTCGCCCGTGCGGGCGTCCAGGGCTCTGAGCCGGGCGTCCTGCCAGACATAGACCGTGCCCTCGTGCAGGACGGGGCCGGCCTCCGGGGACTCGAAGTCGGTCTGGCAGCCGGTGATCTCCCAGAGCCGCTGGCCGGACGAGGCCTCCCAGGCCTGGACGCCGCCGCCGCGCGTGCCGGTGACGACCGTGCCCCGGTCGGCCTTGAGCGAGTACACCCAGGCGTCCGTCGACAGCCGCCACAGGTCGGCGCCCTCACGGGCGTCCAGGGCGAACAGGGTGGGCCCGTCGGAGGCGTGCACCCTGCCGTCCGCGACCGCCATCGACCAGGCCACGTCCCGCGTCTTGAAACGACGGCGACCGGTGGCCACATCCAGGGCGTGCACCTCGAAGGAGGTCACGTAGACGAGGTCCCCGGCGACGGACGGCGTGCCCCACACATCGTTCGACATGCGGAAACGCCAGGGCCGCCAGCCCGCCGGGGTCTCCGAGGGGGCGCCCTGCGGAGCCGGTACGGTCGTGTCGGCGCCGTTGACCCCGGGGCGCGGGCGGGACCAGTTGGCGACCAGGCCGGGCTCGGCCACCGGCGCCTTCACGGCGGCCGTGGCACGGACGTCGGCGACGCGCGGACCCGGTCCGATCGGCACGGCGGCGCCCGCCAGCCGGACCGGACCGATGTCGGGGGCGCCGACGGCCACGGGCGCGGGTGCCGGGCGGGAGAGGACCACGGGCGCGTGGGGCGGCGGGGGCGGTACCGCCGGCCGGGCCATGCCCACGCCGCCTCCGCCGCCGCTGCGGGGGCTCGGCGGCGCCGGCTTCACCTGGCGGCCGCCACGGCGGGTCTCGATGAGGGTGACCGCCTTCTCGGGCAGCCACGCCGACGCCGTGCCGCTGTCGTCGGAGCCGGAACCGAAGAGGTGGGGGGCGAGCTGGGCCTGGAGGTCGGCCGGGTTGGGCCGGGCCGTGGCCTCCATCTGCATACAGGACTCGATGAGCGGACGCAGCTCGTCCGGCAGGCCCTCCAGGTCAGGTCCCTCGCGCAGCAGCATGAAGACCGTCTCGACCGGGTTGGCGCCGTGGAAGGGCGGGTGTCCGGTGGCGGCGAAGACCAGCATCGAGCCGAGCGAGAAGACATCGCTCGCGCCGGTCACGCTGCGCGAGTCCTTCGCCTGCTCGGGGGACATGTAGGCGGGGGTGCCGACCGCCACGTTCGTCATAGTCAAACGGGTGTTCGAGACGCCGGACGCGATACCGAAGTCGATCACCCGGGGCCCGTCCTCGACGACGAGCACGTTGGACGGCTTGAGGTCACGGTGGACCAGCCCCGCGCCGTGGATCGACTGCAGCGCCTCGGCGACGCCCGCCGCCAGCCAGCGCACCGCCTGGGCCGGCATCGGCCCGCAGTCGTTCACTATTTCCTCGAGGGAGGGCGCGGGCACGTACGCGGTGGCCAGCCAGGGCACGGCGGCGCGGGGATCGGCGTCGACGACGGCGGCCGTGTAGAACCCGGAGACCGCCCGGGCCGCCTCCACCTCGCGCGTGAAGCGGACCCGGAAGAGCTGGTCCTCGGCGAGCTCGGTCCGGACCGTCTTGATCGCCACGCGCCGGCCCGAGGCCGAGCGGGCCAGATAGACCAGCCCCATGCCGCCGGCACCCAGCCGTCCCAGCACCTCGAACGGCCCGATCCGCCGCGGATCGTGCTGCGTCAGCTGATCCACCACTTGCCTGCCACCTCCCCGTACGAACCGCGTCACCCACTTGTGTACACGGCCCCGTGCAGCGTCTCACCACCGCACCGCCATGGCGGCACGCACCCTGATTCTTCCTGGCCGGACGGCCGGTTGCGAACCCGGGGGCAATCGGGGTGTCTCATTTCATATCCGCGCATACAGCACGCATACGGCACCCGTCAGCGCTGCAGCAGCGCGAACGACGCCCCTTGATTGTCCGTGACGACCGCCACGATTCCGTACGAAGCGGTGAACGGGCCCGCCTGCACCCGCCCGCCGAGCCGGCTCACCGCGCCGAGGGCCGCCTCGCAGTCCTCCACACCGAAGTGGACGAGGAAGTGCGGCGGCATGACCTCCGAGAAGACATCGCCGACCGGCGCCCGCCCGAAGTCGGGTTCGGCGCCCGGCCCGAACAGGGCCTCGTGGAAGAGATGCCCGTAGAAGGTGTTGGCGGCCTCGGTGTCCCGGGCGTAGAGCTGCGCCCAGGCGAAGGCCCCGGGCCGGTGCCGTACGCCGAAGCCGGGGTGGCCGGCCGGCTGCCACAGCCCGAACACCGCGCCCTCGGGGTCGGCGGCGAGCACGGTGGTGCCCGCCCCGCCGACCGGCAGCGGCGCCATGATGACCTGCCCGCCCGCGTGCTGGATACGACGGGCGGTCTTCTGCGCGTCCGGCGTCGAGAAGTACACCGTCCAGACGGTGGGCATGCGGCCGTCCGTCTTGTGGGCGAGCGCGGCCACCGGCTCGCCCGCCAGCCGGGCCCACACGGAGGAGCCGTACGCCTCCTCGAAATCCCACCCGAAGAGCTCACCGTAGAAACGCTTGCCCGCGTCCACGTCGGGGAGCTGCGCGTCCACCCAGCAGGGGACGCCCTCTGCGTACACCGATGCCCTGTTTTCGGCCATACAGCCAAACTAACGGCGCCGCACGCAAGCCGCAGACCAGGCACACCCGCCTCCGCACCCCCTCGCACCCCATTTGCAGTCGGCCGAATAGCGCTCCGATCACCCCTCGGTAAGCTGACGGCATGACAGGACAAGTGCGTACCGTCGACGGCCGCGTGGCCGGTCGGCGCGGGCAGGCGACGCGGCAGAAGCTGCTCGACTGCCTCAGCGAGATGCTCAGCTCCTCTCCGTACCGCGACGTCAAGGTCATCGACGTCGCCCGGAAGGCGGGCACTTCGCCCGCGACCTTCTACCAGTACTTCCCGGACGTCGAAGGTGCCGTACTGGAGATCGCCGAGCAAATGGCCGCCGAGGGAGCCGAGTTGACCGGCCTCGTCGAAGGGCGGTCCTGGGTCGGCAAGGCGGGCTGGCAGACGGCGCAGGAACTCGTCGACGGCTTCCTGGAGTTCTGGCGGAAGAACGACGCGATCCTCCGGGTCGTCGACCTCGGCGCCGCGGAGGGGGACAAGCGCTTCTACAAACTCCGCATGAAGATCCTCAACTCGGTGAACAACTCCCTCTCGGACGCGGTCGCCGAGTTGCAGTCCAAGGGCAAGGTCGACAAGGACGTGAACCCGGCCGCGGTCGCCGGCGCGCTCGTCGCGATGCTCGCGGCGGTCGCCTCGCACCAGAAGGGCTTCCAGACGTGGGGCGTCAAGCAGGCTGAACTCAAGCCGAATCTGGCCCTGTTGGTGCACCTGGGCATCACCGGCAAGAAGCCGACGAAGTAGCCCGGCCCCCACTCGATTTTCGGTCAAGTCCTGTCTGCCAGGCGGCAGCTCACCCGGGTGAGCTGCCGCCTGCCGCGCTCCCGGCCTCAGGCGGGCAGCGCCCGGTCCTTCACCACGTGCTTCATCACCAGCGTCGACGTCAGCCGCTGCACCCCCGGCAGGGTGGCGAGGCGCTCGTCGTACAGCCGCTGGAAGGCCGCGAGGTCGGCGGTGGCCACCCGCAGCAGATAGTCGGGCTCCCCGAACAGCCGCTGCGCCTCCAGGACGTGTTCCACCTCGCCCACCGCCCGCTCGAACTCGGCGACGGTGTCCCGGTCCTCCTGCCGCATCGAGACGAAGACCAGCGCCTCGAAGGTCAGCCCGACGGCGGCCGGCTCCACCACCGCCCGGTAGCCGCTGATCGCCCCGGACCGCTCCAGCTCCCGCAGCCGCCGGTGACAGGGCGAGACGCTCAGCCGCACCCGCGCGGCCAGCTCGGTCACGGTCAGCCGCCCGTCCTGCTGAAGCTCGGCAAGAATCTTCCGGTCCACGTCATCCATGAGACAGATCTTCCCCCAGATCACCCTGATCTGCGAAAACTTCGGGAACACTTTCGGCCGCATAGCGCCTAATGTCCCCGGTATGGACTCGGGAACGCTGATTTCTTTCCTCGCCGTCGACCTGCTGCTGGTGTGTGTGCCGGGCGCCGACTGGGCGTACGTGATCTCCGCCGGGCTGCGCGGCCGTTCGGTGGGCGCGGCGGTCGGCGGCCTGGTGAGCGGGTACGCCCTGCACACGGTGCTGGCCGCGGCGGGCCTCGCGGTGCTGGTCGCGGGGTCGCCGACGCTGCTCACCGGACTGACGGTGGCGGGCGCGGCGTACCTGGTGTGGCTGGGGTGGGCCGTGCTGCGGCGGCCGGGGACCCCGGGCGCGGGCGCGGAGATCGCCCAAGGCGGTGCCCGGGTGTTCCTGCGCGGGGCCACGATCAGCGGCCTGAACCCCAAGGGTCTGCTGCTCTACCTCTCGGTCCTGCCGCAGTTCCTCACCACGGGGGACGGGCGGCTGCCCGTGGCCGCCCAGACGACCGCCCTCGGGCTGCTGCACATGGCGTGCTGCGCCGCCGTCTACCTCGCGGTGGGCGTCCTGGCCCGCAGACTGCTGGGCGCCCGCCCGGCGGCGGCACGGGCGGTGACCCGCACATCCGGCGCGGCGATGCTGGGCATCGGCACCTTCCTGCTGATCCAGCACACCTTCTGACGCCATACGGGCCGCTGCACCCGGGCCCTGCTCACCTTCCGGGCCGCTGCCCCCGGGCCCTCCCCACCCTGCGGGCCGCTGCCCCCTGGCCCGTGGCGCCGGGGGGCACCTAGCCTCTCGAAGTCCTCGGGGTGAGGCGGAACAGGCGGATCTCGCGCTCCACCCGGGCCTGATAGGTCGCGTACGGCGGCCAGAAGGTCAGCAGCGTCTTCCATACGGCCGCCCGCTCCTCCCCCGTCAGCAGCACGGTCGTCACCGGGATGTCCCTGCCCTTCCAGCTGATCTCGGCGTCGGGGTGGGCCAGGAGGTTGCCGGTCCAGGCGGGGTGGCCGGTCCGGCCGAAGTTGGAGCCGACCAGGATCCAGCTCCCGCCGCCCTCCTCGGGCATGCAGGCCAGCGGCGCACGCCGAGGCAGCCCGCTCCTCGCCCCGGTGGACGTCAGGATCACGCCGGGCAGCATCTGGGCGCTGAGCAGCACCTTTCCCCGGGTGAGGCGATGGACGGCCCGGTCGAGGGCTGGGATGACACGGGGCGCGACCTTCGCGAAGGCCTTCGTCGAGGAGACCTTCTGCACCAAACGGACGCCGATCACACCGACACCTCCGTCCGCTCGAAGAGCCGGGCCCCCTCGGCCGCGTGCGCCCGCAACCGGTGCACGGGCCCGAACAGCAGCTCGTCGCCTGCGGCCCGCTTGAAGAACAGGTGCGCCTCGTGCTCCCACGTGAAGCCGATGCCACCGTGCAGCTGAATGCCCTCGGCGGCGGCCCTGCGCAACGCCTCCAGCGCCTGGGCCAGCGCCAGCCCGCCGACCCGGCCGTCCGGGCCGGCGGGACCGCCCGAGCCGCCCGAGCCGCCCGCCGCCCAGGCGGCGTAGTACGCGGCGGAACGGGCCGCCTGGATCCGCACGTACACGTCGGCCAGCCGGTGCTGGACCGCCTGGAAGGAGCCGATCACCCGCCCGAACTGCTCCCGTCGGCCGAGATACTCGACGGTCCGCTCCAGCACGCGGTCGGCGGCGCCGACGGCCTCGCAGGCCAGGAAGGCAGCCGCGAAGTCACCGACGCGGGAGAGAGCCTCGGGCGCGCCCGCATCCTCCTCCTCGCTGCCGAGCAACTCTGCCCGCACCTCGCGAAGTTGGACCCGGGCCTGCGGGCGGGTGGCGTCCAGGGCCGTCTGCCGGGTGCGGACGAGCCCGACGGCGTCCCCCGCCACGACGAACAGCAGGGTGCGCGACCGCACGAACCCCCCGGTGTGCGCGGCGACCACCAACGCCCCCGCACTGTGCCCGTCGAGCACCTGCGCGGCCTCCCCGTACAGCCGCCAGACGCCCTGGACCCGCCGGGCCTGGATCCCGCCCGCGCGCCCGCCGCCGGCCCAGTCGCCGTCCTGGGGACCGGTCAGGGCGAGGGCGGTGGCCAGGGCCGGCGCGGGCACGGCGAGGGCGGCGGTCAGGGTGCCGTCGGAGATCCGGGGCAGCAGGTCGGCGCGCTGGGCGTCGGTGCCGAGGGCGAGGATCAGCGGCGCGGCGAGGACGGAGGTCGCGAGGAGCGGGGAGGGCGCGAGCGCCCGGCCGGTCTCCTCGGCGGCGAGGGCGAGGTCGGTGACCGGGCAGCCGACACCGCCGTACGCCTCGGGCAGCGCGAGGCCGGGCAGCCCGAGCCGCTCGGCGAGGGCGGCCCAGAGGGCGGGGTCGTGGCCGAGGGGCGTGTCCAGGGCCGCGCGCAGCTCTTCGGGGCCGCAGCGTTTGTGCAGCAGTTCGCGCAACGTGCGGCGGATCCCGTCCTGTTCGGCGGTGAAGCCGGGGTCCATGGCCACCCCTCTCATCCTGATCTGACGGGGCGTCATATTAGGGCGAGGGGCCGGGAATGCCCAGAGAGGCGACGCCTGTCAGGGCGAGCATCATCTGATGTACCGTCAGATTCATGGCATCCGCATCCGCATCCGCACCCGCATCCGCGTCCGGGACCCGGAAAGTGGCCGTGGTCGGCGTAGCCCTCTCCGACTGCGGCCGAGCGGACGACGCCACCCCCTACACCCTGCACGCCCAGGCGGCCCGGCGGGCGCTCGCGGACGCGGGACTCGACCGGTCACGGGTGGACGGCTTCGCGTCCGCCGGGCTCGGCACGCTGGCCCCCGTCGAGGTGGCGGACTATCTGGGCCTGCGGCCCACCTGGGTCGACTCCACCTCCGTAGGCGGTTCGGCCTGGGAGGTGATGGCGGCACACGCGGCCGACGCGATCGCCGCCGGTCACGCGAACGCGGTCCTGCTCGCGTACGGCTCGACGGCCCGCGCGGACGTGAAGGCGGGCCGCCGCACCGGCACCTTCGCCTTCGGCGGCCGCGGCCCGCTCCAGTTCGAGGTCCCCTACGGCCACACCCTGATCGCCAAGTACGCGATGGCCGCCCGCCGTCACATGCTCCAGTACGGCACGACGATCGAGCAGCTGGCGGAGGTGGCGGTCCAGGCACGCGCGAACGCGGCCCTGAACCCCGACGCGATGTTCCGCGACCCGGTGACGGTGGACGACGTCCTTTCCGGCCCGATGATCGCCGACCCCTTCACGAAACTGCACTGCTGTCTGCGCTCCGACGGGGGCGCGGCGGTGCTCCTGGCGGCCGAGGAGTACGTACGCGACTGCCGCACGGCCCCGGTGTGGATCCTCGGCACGGGAGAGCACGTCTCGCACGCCTCGATGTCCGAGTGGGACGACTTCACGGTCTCCCCGGCGGCGGTGAGCGGCCGGCTGGCCTTCGAACGGGCCGGGCTGCGGCCGGAGGACATGGACTTCGCCGAGATCTACGACGCGTTCACCTACATGACGCTGGTGACCCTCGAGGACCTGGGCTTCTGCGCGAAGGGCGAGGGCGGCGCGTTCGTGGAGAAGGGGCGGCTGACCCTGTCCGGCGCGCTGCCGGTGAACACGGACGGGGGCGGTCTTTCGGCCCAGCATCCGGGCATGCGGGGGCTGTTCCTGCTGGTGGAGGCGGTGCGGCAACTGCGGGGCGAGGGCGGGGACCGTCAGGTGACGGCGAAGGACGGGGGCTTGCCCCGCCTGGGAGTCGCCTCGGGGACCGGCGGGTGGTTCTGCTCGTCGGGCACGGTGGTCCTGGGACGCGACTGAGCCCCGCCGCGCCGCGCCGCCCCTCCCGGCAGATCAGCCCCGGCCCGGTCCAACCCGGCCAGCCCAGTCCAGCCAGGGCCGACCCGGCCAGCCCGCCAGCCCAGCCCGACCACTCCGGCCACCGCAGTCCAGTGCACCCCGGCCACCCCGGCCACCCCAGCCAGTCCTGCCAGTCCGGCCAGTACGGCACCGCCGACGAGGGTCAGGTCAGGACCAGCAGCACCGCCAGGGCGACGAGCAGGGAGTCGATCCGGTCCAGGAGACCACCGGAGCCGGGCAGCCAACGGCCTGCGTCCTTCGTCCCCGCGCCCCTCTTGACCATGGATTCGAGGAGGTCCCCGGCCGGACCGCCGACCGCGACGGCGACCGCCGTCGGCCAGCTCAGCGCGGACAGCACGGCCAGCGCCCCGAGCCCGGCCGTGGACCCCGCCAGGGTCCCGCTCCACCGCTTGGCCGGTGACAGCGGTGACAGCCGTGGCCCGCCCAGCCGCCGCCCGGCGAAGTACGCCACGATGTCGGCGATCGACACCGCCACGAACAGGGCGAGCGCGCTCGCCCCGAGCGGCACCAGCGCGGCCAGCACACTCAGCCAGGCCAGCCCGAGCAGCCCGGCGCCGACCCGGTGCAGGCCGCGTTCGGCGTCGCCGGCCAGCAGCGGCACGGCGGCCACCGCGAGCGCCCCGATCGCCACCACCCGGAGGACCTGTCCGGGGGCCAGCCAGGCCGCCAGCACCACGCTTGCCACGGCCGCGGCCAGCACCACCCGGTCCGGCCGGCCCAGCCGCAGCAGCCCGCCGAACTCGAACACCGCGATCACCCCGGCCGCGAGGGCCACGAGCGCCGCGCCCGGCCGACCCCACCAGAACGCGGCGGTCACCAGGGGCACGCCGACCGCCCAGGCGCACCACCGGATCAGCAGCTCGCGCCGCCGGGACGCCACCACAGCGACACCTCCCAACGCCAGCGCCCCACCAAGGTAGGGCGCCAGCGAGGCCACGGTGATCACCGGCCGGTACCGGCGCCAGTTCCGGCGGCGGATCCCACGTCGGGTCTGCGGCCGGATCCGGCGGCGGGACCGTCGTCGGACCCGCCGGCAGGCCCGACGACGGATGCAGAGACAGGTCCGGCACCGGAGCTTGCAACGGCGGGCCCGGAGAGGGTTTCAGCGACGGGTCCGACACCTGATCCGGCCACGGTGGAAGCATCCGCGCGCGTCGCGACGCACGGAACCGGGTCCGCGTCCCGGGCAGGGTCCGGGGCAGGTGCCGGTCCCGCGTCTCGGGCAGGGACCGGGGCCGGGACAGGGGCAGGCACAGGAGCCGGGGCCGGGTCCGGGTCCGGTGCCAGGGCCGGGTCAGGTGCCACGGCAGGGTCCGGTGCCACGGTCATGGCAGGTGCCGGGGCCGGGGCCGAGGCCGAGGCCAGGGCCGGGGCCGAGGCCGGTGCCGGTGCCGAGGCCAGGGCCGGGGCCGAGGCCGGTGCCGGTGCCGGGGCCGAGGCCAGGGCCGGGGCCGAGGCCGGTGCCGGTGCCGGTGCCGGTGCCGGTGCCGAGGCCGAGACCAGGGCCAGGGCCGGTCCCGGTCCCGAGGCCGGACGCGGGCTCAGCGCGTTCAGGGCTGCTCGGCACGCGTCCACGATGCGGGCGTTCTCGGCGGTGTCCCTCACCGCGACCCGCACCGTGCGTCCCTGGTACTGCGACGACAACGGCGACAGGTCGCGGAGGTACACGTCGTGGCGGCGGCACTCGGCCACCAGGCGGGCGGCGCTCGGTCCGCCGGGGGGCAGGGTCAGGTTGAGGAAGTTGGCGACACCTTCCTCGACCACCACGGACCCGTCCAGCGCGGCGAGGTCGGCGGCCAGCCGTCGGCGCAGCGCGTGGGTGCGCAGTCGGCACCCGGTGTAGTGCTCGGGGTCGCGCAGGGCCGCCACCGCGGCGAGCTGCGCCGGGAGGCTGACCGGCCAGGGCGGGGTCCACCGGCGCAGCAGCGCCGCGGTGTCCGGCTCGGCCACCAGGTACGCGGCCCGCATCCCGGACAGCGCGTACATCTTGGACAGCGAGGTGCAGACCACCACCCGGGGGTCCGTCGCGGCGAGCCCGGCGAGCGACTCGGCCGGGTCGACATAGCCCAGGTAGGCCTCGTCGATCCACCAGCGGGTCCGGGCCGGCGCGGCGGCGATCAGCGCGCGCAGCTCGGCGGCCGGCGCGTGACGTCCGGTCGGGTTGTTCGGGTTGACCACCACCACGAGGTCGTAGCGGCCGGACCCGACGGCGGCGGACAGCCGGTCGGGGTCGATCCGCCAGCCGTCCTCTCGGCGCAGCCGGAACCGGTCCACCCGGCAGCCGATCACCCGCTCCGTGACATGGGCGTACTCGCCGTAGCCCGGGTCCATGAGCAGCACCCGGCTGTCCGGGGTCAGCAGGCGGCCGAACGCCCTGAAGATCAGGTCGGACGAACCGGCGCCGACCGCGAGGGTCTCCACCGGCAGCGCGCGGGCCGTGGCGATCTCCGCCAGCAGTCCCTCGGCGCCGGTCGGCGGCGAGGTCCGCGCGGCCCAGGCCGGATCCTCGGTGAGCGCCGCCCGCACCCCCGGGGCGGGCGGGAACCAGGCGTCCAGCACATCCGCCGCGACGATCCGATGCCGCCGGTGCAGGCTGCGGAAGTCCGCGCCGATGGCGGTGAACGAGGCGCCGCCGTGTTCACAGCCGTCCGGCCGGGGGGTGAACGGCATGTCCAGCCGCCAGTCCACCGCGGACTCGAAGCGCCGCAGCAGGGCGCGGTAGCGGTCCGTCGCCCCCTTGGTCAGTTCGGTCACGCCGCCGGTCAGCACCTCGAACGTGACCGCGCCGCTGTGGACGGTACGGCCGACCGGGCGCAGCCCGGCGGCCAGGTACATGTCGAGCAGGTCGGCGCGTCCCATCGCCACCACCCGGCGGCCGCCCCTGGAGGCGATCCAGCGCAGGGCCGCGTACATCAGCAGCGGTGCCGCCGCGGTCGCCCGCCAGCGGGGCTCGACGGTGAGGATGCGCACCTCGAACGGGTCGCCGTCGTCCAGCAGCGGCAGCTCGTCCCGGGTCAGGTACTTGTCCAGCGCGTACCGCCCCAGCCAGGGCGGGGTCAGGCTGACGAAGCCGATCCGTACCGCTCCCCGTGCCGCGACCAGGTAGACGTTGTCGCCGTCCAGCCCGTCACGGAGCTGCCCGGCGGGATGCGGCGCATGCTGGCCCAACTCCTCGGCGTACACCCGGTGACGCAACGCGTGGATCCACTCCAGATCCTCCGAAGTGGCGGTACGCAGCTGAAGGTCACGGCCCATGGGCACCTCTCTCGACGCGGGGACACCCATCGTCGGGAGCGTGGACCGGTCACGTCAGGGCCGGGCGACCCAGCCCCACTGAGTACGCGTACTCAGGCGTGCCCGGGAGTTCCGCCGGGCACGGCAACCTTTCCGGGACCGGTGGCGACTGACGAGTCGAAAGCTTTCCCGTACGTGCTCCGCCGAACCGCTAAAGGATGCATCCGTGGCTTCCTCCTCACACCGTCGAGCCCGCCCCGAGAGACGCACGCGCCGCGTTCCCGTCGTCACGGTGGTCGCCGTGGCGGCCGTCGCCCTCGTCGTGTCCCTGGTCGTGGCCTTCCGTCCGGACGGCGGGGCCGGCACCGGGGCGGACGGCGGGGCCCGCGCGGTCGAACCCGCCGCCGGGGCCGGGGTGAGCGCTTCGCCGACGGCGACCGGGAGCACCGGGTCGCCGTCGCCGAAGCCCAGGCCGTCCACCGCGTCCCCGAGCGCGACGGCGGGCCGGGCGTCCACGCCCGCCGCCACCCCGGACGGTGCGTCCGGCGCGTCGGGCGGGCGCTCTGCCGCACCCGCCGCGCGGACCGCGTCCGGCGCGGCACCGTCGGCGGGGCGGATCGCGCCCGGGACCTCCTACCGGGGCGTCGCCACCTCGTACGACGCCGGAGACGGCAACGGCGCCTGCTCCTACGGCCCGACCTCCGACGTCATGACCGCGGCGATGAACACCGCCGACTACGAGACGTCCAAGGCGTGCGGCGCGTACGTCCTCGTCCGGGCCGGGAGCGGAGCGTCGATCACGGTCCGGATCACCAACGAGTGCCCGGCGCCCTGCGAGGCCGGTCAGCTCGACCTCAGCCGGCAGGCCTTCGCCAAGCTGGCCCCGCTCTCGGCGGGCCGGATCCCGGTCACGTGGAGCCTGCTGAGCCCCGCCACGTCCGACACGATCTCGATCCGCTACAAGACCGGTTCCACCCGGTACTGGTGCGGCATCCAGGCGATCGGCCACCGCAATCCGCTGGCCCGGCTGGAGGTCCGCACGAGCGCCGGCTGGACCCGTCTGGCGCGCACCGACTACAACTACTTCCTCTCCGAGCAGGGCACCGGCTGCGGCAGCGCGCTGCGGCTCACCGACATCTACGGGGAGCGGCTGACGGTCGAGGGGATCGCCGTCCGGGCGGACGTGGTGCAGTCGACGCGGGTCCAGTTCGCGCGGCACTGACCGCTTACCCTCGCGGTATGGCCAAGGATCTTCACGAACTGCTGAGGTCGCTGCGGGTGTGGGACCCGGAGGTGACCGCGCTGCCGACGTTCGCTCCGGAGGAGGCTCCCGCCGAGCCGCTGTCCCTCTTCACGGACTGGTTCGCCGAGGCGGTGGCGGCGGGCGAGCGGGAGCCGCACACGACGACCCTCGCCACCGTCGGCGAGGACGGCCTTCCGGACGCCCGCATCGTGATGCTGCACGGCGCCGACGCGGACGGGTGGGCCTTCGCGACCCACGCCACCAGCCGGAAGGGCCGTCAGCTCGCCGCGCGCCCGTACGCGGCCCTCACCTTCTACTGGCCGGTGCTGGGCCGCCAGATCCGGGTGCGCGGCCCGGTCACCTCCGCCCCGTCCGAGGAGGCCCAGGCCGATCTGCACGCCCGCTCGACCGGTGCCCTGGCCGCCGCCCTGACCGGACGGCAGAGCGAGATCCTGGCCTCGGCGGAGGAGCTCGCGCGCGCGTCGGAGGCGGCCTGGGAGCACGCCCGCGCGAACCCGACGGCCCCGTCCCCGACCTGGACCCTGTACCGACTGCGTCCGGACGAGGTCGAGTTCTTCCAGGGGGACAGCGCCCGCCGTCACGCCCGGCTGCGCTACCGCCGGTCGGGAGAGTCCTGGTCCAGGGAACAGTTGTGGCCCTGAGGACGCCCCGCGGGGGTGGTCCGTGGCACGACGGTGGCCCGTGGCACGACGGTGGCCCGTGGCACGACGGTGGCCCGTCCCGGCGAAGGTGATCCGACGGTGACATAGGACGCGGGAGACGGCACGACTCCCCCACGGCCCGTCAGGGATCCCGCCTCACGGCCCCCACGGCCCCACAACCCAGCTGCCCCACGGCCTCACGGCCACACGGGCTCCGGGTCCGTGGTCAGTCGCCCGTGCAGGTGGACGTCCCGGAAGGCGTCTCGGCGGCCCGACTCCCACATCGCGCCGCGCAGGGTCCCCTCGCACCAAAAGCCGCAGCGTTCGGCGATCCGGCAGGACGCGTCGTGGCCGAGCGCGTGGCCCAGTTCCAGCCGGTGCAGACCGATCTCGGTGAACGCCCACCGGGCCGCGAGCAGCAGGGAGCGGGTCGCGACGTGCCGGCCGCGTGCCTCCGGCAGGATCCAGTAGCCGACTCTGGCGAAGCTCAGCACGTGGTCGATCATGTTGACTCCGACCTGCCCGAGGATCGTGCCATCGGCCGCGTCCGTGACACAGAACGCCATGGCACGCCCGGCGGCCGCGTCCGCGCTTCTGCCCTCCAGGGACGCCCGGGCTCCGGCGGCGTCGGCGATCGTCCGCAGCGGGGTGTTCCAGCGCACGAACTCCGGGTCGACGTGCCCGCGCAGCCAGGCGTCCACGTCGGTGGCGGACTCCGGGTCCCAGGACCGCAGGGCCAGGCCGTGGCCGCGGAGACCGGGGGCGAGAGGGGCCGGGTACGGCTCGCGTATGTCGGTCATCCGGCCATTGAACACCGCCGGTCTTTCACGGCGCGGGCCGGAACACCGGTATCCCGTCCCGGAACGCGACCGCCAGCTCAAGCCCCGCCCGCAGCCCCGCCGACGGCTCCCCGGCCGCCTCCCCCACGATCTCCGTGGACATCCGCGGCCCCTCCGCGAGGTCGACCACCGCCGCGACGTACGGCGTGCGCCCCCCGAAGGGCGGCAGGTCGTTGCGGTGGACGACGGACCAGGTGTACAGCGTGGCCAGGCCGCTCGCGTCCTCCCAGGTCACGTCCTCGCTCCAGCAGTACGGGCAGAACTCCCGGGGGTAGTGGTGGGCCCGTCCGCAGGCCCCGCAGCGCCGGATCAGCAGCCTCCCCTCGGCGGCCGCGTCCCAGTAGGCGCGCGTGAAGGCGTCGACCTCGGGGACGTCGAAACGGTTGCCCATCTCCATGGATCTGACGGTACGTCAGGCAGTCGGATCCGGGAAGACCGCGCCATTCGCATGAGAGATCCCTGTGCGTCCGCCATGAAGCTGTGCGTCCCCCGTGAATGTCGCGCAGATTGTTGACGATTTTGTTGGCCGCGAATTACGTTCACCGACGCAAGCCCGGAGCGCGTACTCGACGCGCACTCCGGCACGGAGTCGGCACGCCATCCGCAAAGGGGCAGCATCGTGAAGCACAGGGCAGTCAAGCGCAGGTCGGTCGTCTTGGGGCTCGGCGCCACCGCGGGCGTCGCGGCAGTGGGCGGCATCGCCCTGAGCGCGCAGGCTTCCGACGACACGTCGTCCTCGGCGTCCGCCTCGGACTCCCTGGTCTTCGACCCGGACGGCTACACCGAGTTGACCACGACCGTCACCGACACGGCCGGCACCGACCACGAGGTCAAGTACCACTTCTGGAAGGCGATCACCTACGTCGCCAAGCCGGTCGACGAGAAGTACCAGAGCCTGAACGTCAGCGTGCCGGTCGAGATCGACGGCGTGGCCGTCGACGCGAGCGACGCGCCGATCCTGCTCGCGAACACCGTCGGCGGCTACATGCCGTCCACGGTCACCGAGGCCACCGGCGTCGGCGCGTCCGGCGCTCCCGTCGGCGGCGGGGGCGGCGCCGGGGGCGGCACCGCCTCCAGCAGCCCCGCACCCGGCGCCTCGGCCTCGGCTCCGGGTGCCAACGGCAACACCAACGCCAACGGCGGCGCCCTGAACACCAACCAGTACCTGGCGCTGGGCGCCGGCTACGTCGTCGTCGAGCCCGGCGCCCGCGGCCGTACCCTCAAGAACTCCGCCGGTGAGTACTACGGCGTGGCTCCCGCCGTGATCGTCGACCTCAAGGCCGCCGTACGGTACGTCCGGGCCAACAAGGGCCGCATCCCCGGCGACACCGACCGGATCGTCTCCGCCGGCACCAGCGCGGGCGGCGCCGTGTCCGCCCTGCTCGGCGCGTCCGGCGACAGCCCGCTCTACGACAAGTACCTCGAGGAGCTCGGCGCGGCCGACGCCTCCGACGCGATCTTCGCGACCGGCACCTGGTGCCCGATCACCGACCTGGAGCACGCCGACGGCTCCTACGAGTGGAACTGGGGCGACAACGCCCTCAACACGGGCAAGCAGGTCGACCAGACGGTGTCGAAGGCACTCCGGTCGCAGTTCGCCGAGTACCAGGCCGCACTGAAGCTCAAGGGCCTGAACGGCTTCGGCACGCTGAACGCCCGCAACTACGACGAATACCTGGTCAAGCAGTACCTGGAGCCGTCGGCCACCAGCTACCTCGCGGCCCTCTCCGACACCGCCCGCGAGACGTACCTCGCCGCCAACACCTTCATCACCTGGGAGAACGGCAGGGCCTCCTTCTCCTGGGCGGACTTCCTCACCCACGTCGGCGCCCGCAAGAAGAACACCCCGGCCTTCGACGCCTTCGACCTGTCGGCGGGCGAGAACAACGAGTTCGGCAAGGGCACGGTCATCTCCCGGCACTTCACGGCCTACAGCCTGAAGAACGACACCACCGGGCTCACCGCCAAGCGCCTGGACAGCGACATCCCCGAGATGCTGCGGCTGATGAACCCGATGCACTTCCTGGCCGACAAGCCCAACGAGGGCCGCAGCAAGCACTGGTGGATCCGTCTCGGCACCAAGGACTCCGACACCTCGCTGACGGTCTCCGCCAACATCGCCGCCGCCGCGAACGGCCTCGGCGACGACGTCAACCACCTCTACTACTGGGACCAGGGCCACGGCGCCAACACCGACCCGGGCGACTTCATCACATGGATCGCCAAGGTGACCGGCCGCAAGGCCAGGACCGGCGGCAAGGCCAAGAAGTAGTAGTTCCGCATGCCTCCCGGTCCCGCCCGGAGGCATCCTGGACGCGGCGGCGTCAGTTTCCCGTCATAGTCACCGACGCCGTCCGCACGCGACGCCTGGCCCGAGCGCACCTGGGCCAGGCGTCGCTCCTTTTCCCCGCCGTCCCCGCCGTCCCCGCCGTCTCCGCCGTCTCCGCCGTCTCCCCACCGATTTCCCAGCGATTTCCTCACTGGTCCGCCCCGTCGCGCACAACCGAGTGGCCTACGTCACCGGCCCTACCCGTACTTCCCCCACGCGTGATCGATCCGCAACCAATTCCGGTCTTGACCGAGACCCATCAACCGTCCGCGTGATTACGCTCGCGCTCATGGAAGACTCCGCACCGCGTCCGACCCCTCAGGCGATCACCACCGCGAACCCGGCCGACCGCCCCGTCTACGTCATCGGCGGCGGTCCCGGCGGCCTCGCCACCGCGTACGCGCTGCGTGCCCAGGGCATACGGGCCGTCGTCGTGGAGAAGGCCGACGGGGTCGGCGCGTCCTGGCGGCGCCATTACGACCGGCTGCATCTGCACACCACCCGGCGCCTCTCGGCCCTGCCCGGGCTCGCGATGCCGCGCCGGTTCGGGCGGTGGGTGGCGCGCGACGACATGGTGCGCTACCTGGAGAAGTACGCCGAGGTCCACGAGCTGGAGATCGTCACCGGCGTCGAGGTCTCCCGCGTCGAGCGCACCCCGGACGGCACGGGCTGGCTGCTGCACGCCACCGGCGGGCGCGAGCTCGTCGGCTCGGCGGTGGTCGTCGCCACCGGCTACAACCACACCCCGCACCTGCCGGACTGGCCCGGCCGCGAGGAGTTCACGGGCGAGTTGGCGCACGCCTCCGCCTACCGCAGCGGCAAGGAGTACGCCGACCGGGACGTCCTGGTCGTCGGCGTCGGCAACACCGGCGCCGAGATCGCCGTCGACCTGGTGGAGAGCGGTGCGGCCCGGGTACGGCTGTCCGTGCGCACCGCCCCGCACATCGTGCGCCGCTCGACGGCCGGCTGGGCCGCGCAGTACACGGCCGTGCTCGTACGGCGGCTGCCGGTCCGCCTCGTGGACCGGCTCGCGCGGCCGATGGCGAAACTCAGCGTGCCCGACCTGTCGGCGCACGGTCTGCCCCGACCCGACAGCGGCCTCTACTCCCGCGTCAAGGAGGGCGCCATCCCGGTGCAGGACGTCGGCCTGATCGACGCCGTGCGCAAGGGCCGGGTGGAAGTCGTGGCCGCCGTCGCGGGCTTCGAGGAGGGCGGCGAGGTCCTCCTCGCCGACGGCACCCGGATCACCCCGGACGCCGTGGTCGCCGCCACCGGGTACGTCCGCGCCCTGGAGGGCCTGGTCGGTCACCTCGGCGTGCTCGACGACCGCGGCAGACCCGTCGGCCACGGCGCCCGCACCCCCAAGGACACCCCCGGCCTGTACTTCACCGGCTTCACCACCCCCATCAGCGGCACGCTCCGCGAGCTGTCGATCGACGCGGAGAAGATCGCGAAGGCGGTACGCCGCCACCTCCGGTGATCCGCCCCACCGCCTCCGGCAGCCCGCCCCACCCCGTCCGGTAGCCCGCCCCACACCCTCCGGTGATCCAGCCCACACCCTCCGGTGGTCCACCCCGCCACGCCAGACACCCGCCCCGGCCGGCTGTGGCTGCCGGCTGCCGGCCTGGCCCTCGGCTGCCGGCAGGCCGCAGGCCGCAGGCCGCAGGCCGCAGGCCGCAGGCCGCAGGCCGCAGGCCGCAGGCCGCAGGCAACTCCCCTCACCTCGCTGCCCGTTACACCTGTGTCAGATGTGACGAGAGCGTTGTCCCGTGCCCTCCCACGGAGCCAGAATGTGAGCACTGTTCATGTTTCCGGTTCCACCCCCGCTCGCTCCCGAAGCTCGACGGAGGACGCACGTGGCTCGTGAAAGACAGCATTCCCCCGGTATGTCCCGCCGTTCCCTGCTCGGCCGCACCGCCGCCGTGGCGGCCGGCGCCACCGCCGTGACCGCGGCCGCCGCCGGTACGGCCGCCGCGGCCACCACCCGGGACGTGGACGTCGCGATCGTCGGCGCCGGACTCGCCGGCCTGACCGCGGCCCGCGACCTGGTGGCCGCCGGCCGGACGGTCGCCGTCCTTGAGGCCCGCGACCGCGTGGGCGGCCGGGTCGTCAACCTGCCCCTGGCCAACGGGGGAGTCACCGAGGGCGGCGGCGAGTTCATCGGCCCCACCCAGGACCGCATCAAGGCGCTCGCCGACTCCCTGGGCGTGGCCACCTTCCCCACCTACAACACCGGCAAGAACCTCCTCTACAAGGACGGCAAGAAGACCCCGTACGCCACCGACGGCCTCCTCGGCTCGGTCCCGCCCGTCGATGTCGCCGGCCTCGCCAACGCCGCGATCGTGCAGGCCTCGCTGGACGACATGGCCAAGCAGGTGCCGGTCGACGCGCCCTGGACCGCCCCCAAGGCCGCCGAGTGGGACAAGCAGACGTTCGAGAGCTGGCTGAACGCCAACGCGGTGGTCCCGTCGGCGAAGTTCCTCCTCGACGTGGCCTGCACCTCGATCTTCTCGGCCGAACCGCGCGAACTCTCGCTCCTCTTCGTCCTCTTCTACATCGCGGCCGCCGGCAACGACTCGACCCCCGGCACCCTGGAGCGCCTCACCGAGACCGCGAACGGCGCCCAGGAACTGCGCTTCGTCGGCGGCTCCCAGGTGGTGCCGATCAGGCTCGCGGCCACCCTCGGCGACCGGGTGGTGCCGAACGCCCCGGTGCGCACGATCGCCCGGTCCGGCGGCAAGTACGTCGTCACCGCCGACGGTGTCACCGTCACCGCCAAGCGGGTCGTCGTCGCCGTGCCCCCGCCGCTCGCGGCCCGCATCCGGTACGACCCGCTGCTGCCCGCCGCCCGCGACCAGCTCACCCAGCGCCTGCCGATGGCCTCGGTCGGCAAGGCGATCGCGATCTACGACACCCCCTTCTGGCGGGCCGACGGTCTCAACGGCCAGGTCGTCAGCGACACCGGGGTGATCAGCTCCACCTTCGACAACTCGCCGCCCGACGCCTCGTACGGCGCGCTGATGGGCTTCATCGAGGCCGACGAGGCCCGCAAGCTGGACGCGGCGAGCGAGGCGGAGGTCAGGGCGGCCGTGCTGAAGGACTACGTGACGTACTTCGGCGAGAAAGCCGCCTCCCCTTCCTCCTTCGTCCTGCAACGCTGGAACAACGAGGCCTACACCCGCGGCGGCCCCGTCTCGATCGCCGCACCGGGCGTCCTGACGCAGTACGGACCGGCCCTGCGCGAGCCGGTCGGCGGGATCCACTGGGCCGGAACGGAGACCTCCGTCCACTGGATGGGCTTCATGGACGGAGCCGTGCGGTCGGGCGAGCGGGTGGCGAAGGAGGTGCTGGCGGCGCTCTAGTCGCCGTTCGGGTCCGCGCCCCGCCCGCTCCGTGTCCAGGCCCCGCCCGCTCCTTTCTGTGTGCACGACCATTCCTGACGCTCCGTCAGGTATGTAACCTGACAGAGCGTCAGTTACTTGACGGTCACCCATGGCAGTCACACAGGAGCGGGCGGACCGATGCTTGGATCAACCCACGGCACCCTCACCACCGACTCCCGCCGGGCCCGGGTCATCGCGTGCGGCGAGCATCCCGGGCCCGCCGTCCACGGCCGGCCCGGTACAGCGGACGACCAGGACGTCAGCGGCCGCCCGCTGTACCGGGCCGTCCCCGACCTCGACCGGTTCTTCCGGCCGGAGTCGGTCGCGGTCATCGGCGCCTCGGACGCCGAAGGACGCCCGAACACCGGTGTCACCCGGCAACTGGTGGGCTGGGCCGAGCGGGTGGGGGCGCGGCTGCATCCCGTGCACCCCACCCGCGGGAGCGTCTTCGGTCTGCCCTGCTCACCGTCCGTCGCCGATCTGCCCGAGCAGGTCGACCTGGCCGTGCTGCTGGTGGCCGACCCGCTGCCCGTCATCGAGCAACTGGCCGAGACCAAGGTGAGGTTCGCCGTCGTCTTCGCCTCCGGGTTCGCGGAGACGGGCGAGGAGGGCGCGGCCGCGCAGGCCCGCCTCGCGGCGGCGGTGGCCCGCTCGGGCATCCGCCTGCTCGGCCCCAACACCAACCTCAACGCCTTCGAGCGGTTCCGCGACGATCTCGGCGGACCGTCGATCGCGCTGATCACCCAGTCCGGCCACCAGGGCCGCCCGGTCTTCGCCCTCCAGGAACTCGGCATCCGCCTCTCCCACTGGGCGCCGACCGGCAACGAGGCCGACCTGGAGACCGCCGACTTCCTCTCCTACTTCGCCGAGCGCCCCGAGGTCGGCGCGATCGCCTGCTACGTGGAGGGGCTGAAGGACGGCCGGTCCTTCCTCCTCGCCGCCGACCGGGCCGCCCGGCGCGGGGTGCCGGTCGTCGCGGTCAAGGTCGGCCGCACCGCGACCGGCGCCCGCACCGCCGCCTCCCACACCGGCAAGCTGACCGGCGCGGACGAGGTGGTCGACGCGGCGATGCGCCAGTACGGCGTGATCCGGGTGGACGGTCTCGACGAACTCCAGGACACCGCTGCGCTGTTGGCCCGCGCCCGGCCGCCGCGGGCCGACGGGGTCGTCGTCTACTCGATCTCGGGCGGCACCGGCGCCCACGCGGCCGACCTGGCGACGGCTGCGGGGCTCACCCTGCCGACCCTGTCGGCGGCCAAGCAGGCCGAGCTGCACGAGTGGATCCCCGCGTATCTGAACGTGGCCAACCCGATCGACAACGGCGGCCACCCGGTGGGCGACGAACGCGGCCGGAAGATCATCGACGCGATCCTCGACGACCCGGCCGTCGGCGTCCTGATCTGCCCGATCACGGGTCCGTTCCCGCCGTTGAGCGACCGTCTGGTCCAGGACCTGGTGGACGCGGCGGAACGGACGGACAAGCTGGTGTGCGTCGTCTGGGGCTCGCCGGTGGGCACCGAACCGGCCTACCGCGAAGTCCTGCTGGGCTCCTCCCGGGTGGCGACCTTCCGCACCCTCGCCAACTGCATCTCGGCCGTCCGCGCCCACCTCCGGCACCACCGTTTCGTGAGCGGCTACCACTCCCCCTTCGACGAGGCCCCGCGCACCCAGTCCCCGTCCTTCCGCAAGGCGCAGCTGCTGATGCGGCCGGGACAGCAGCTGAGCGAGCACGCGGCGAAGCAGCTGCTGCGGGCGTACGGCATCCGGGTCCCGCGCGAGCAACTGGTGACCAGTGCGGCGGCCTCGGTGCGGGCGGCGGGGCTGGTCGGCTACCCGGTGGTGATGAAGGCCTCCGGCGCGCAGATCGCCCACAAGACCGAGCTGGGTCTGGTGAAGGTCGGCCTGACCTCGGCCAGCCAGGTCCGGGACGCCTACCGCGAGCTGACCGACATCGCCCGCTACGAGGGGGTCGCGCTGGACGGCGTCCTGGTGTGCCAGATGGTCGAGCGGGGCGTGGAGATGGTGGTCGGCGTGACCCACGACGACCTGTTCGGCCCGACGGTGACGGTGGGCCTCGGCGGGGTCCTGGTGGAGGTCCTGCACGACACCGCCGTGCGCGTGCCGCCGTTCGGCGAGGACCAGGCCCGCGACATGCTGGCCGAACTGCGCGGGAGAGCGCTGCTGGACGGCGTACGGGGCCGCCCACCGGCCGATCTGGACGCGCTCGTCGAGGTGATCCTGCGCGTGCAGCGGATGGCCCTGGAACTGGGCGACGGCCTCGCCGAGCTCGACATCAACCCCCTGGTGGTCCTGCCCTGGGGGCAGGGCGCGGTGGCACTGGACGCGCTGGCCGTCTGCCGGTGAGGACCACCTCACGGACGAGGACGACAGCCGAGAGCTGAAAACGGACAGCGGACAGCGGACAGCCGACAGCCGACAGCCGAGAACGGAGCGTGACCGTGCCCGAGCCCGAGCCCGAAACCGAGCCCGAACTCGAACCCGACCCCGACCCTGAACCGTCTGTACGCCACCGGACCGACCGCCAGATCAGCCATCTCACCCTCGATCGTCCCGAGACCCTGAACGCCCTCACCCCCGGGATGCGGGACCACCTGATCGCCCTCCTCGCGGACGCCTCGGCCGACCCGGACGTCCGGGCGGTGGTCCTCACCGGCACCGGGCGCGGCTTCTGCGCGGGAGCGGATCTGCGGGGTGGCTCCACGGGCGGCGAGCGGGTGGCCGGCGATGTGAGCCGGACCCTCCGGCTCGGCGCCCAGCGCCTGGTAGGTGCCGTGCTCGACTGCGAGAAGCCGGTGATCGCCGCGGTGAACGGCACGGCGGCCGGCCTGGGCGCGCACCTCGCGTTCGCCTGCGATCTGGTGCTGGCCGCCGAATCGGCGAGGTTCATCGAGGTGTTCGTCCGCCGGGGCCTGGTCCCCGACGGCGGCGGCGCCTATCTCCTCCCCCGTCTGATCGGGCCCCGACGGGCCAAGGAGCTGATGTTCTTCGGCGACGCGCTCACCGCGCCGGACGCCGAACGCCTGGGCCTGGTCAACCGGGTGGTCCCGGACGGCGAGCTGGACAAGACGGCCCGTGAGTGGGCGGCCCGGCTGGCCGCCGGCCCCACCCGCGCCCTGTCGCTCACCAAGCACCTGGTCAACACCTCCCTGGACGGCGACCGGGCCGCCGCCTTCGCCGCCGAGGCCGCCGCGCAGGAGATCAACATGACGACGGCGGACGCGCGGGAGGGCGTGACGAGCTTCGTGGAGCGGCGGGAACCGGGGTTCCGGGGCCGCTGACGCGAGCCCGGCGGTCCCGGCCCTTCCTATCTGACATGCCGTCAGTTTCAATGAGACACATGATGGGACATGCGGGAATGGCGGCCGCGGCCGTCCGTTACCTCAGGGCGGACCACACGGTCGAGGCGCTGCCGCGCCCGGAGCTGCGCTGCGTCCGCGAGGACGAACGCGCACCGGTGGACCAGGGCGAGTTCCGGCGGGTGCTGGGGAGCTTCGCGTCGGGCGTCACGGTCGTGACGGCACCGGCCGTCGAGGGCGAGGACGGCGGCGCGGGCCCCGCCGGCTTCGCCTGCCAGTCCTTCTCCTCCCTCTCCCTCGATCCGCCCCTGGTCGCCTTCATGGTCGGGCGCACCTCCACGACCTGGCCGCGCATCGCCCGCGCGGGCGTCTTCTGCGTCAACGTGCTGAGCGCCGGCCAGGCCGGTCTGTGCCGCGCCTTCGCGGCGAGCGGCACCGACAAGTTCGCCGGGGTGGCCCATGACGCGGCCCCGGTGTCGGGGGCGCCCCGCCTCGCCGGCACCCTCGCCTGGATCGACTGCGCGGTGCACGCCGTCCACACGGGCGGCGACCATCTCGTCGTCGTGGGCCGGGTGAACGCCCTGGGGACGGGCGAGGGCGCGGAGGAACCGCCCCTGCTGTTCCACCGGGGCCGCTTCCTCTGAGCGTCGGCCGTCCCGCCCCGCTCAGCGCACGTAGTCGACGACCTGCATCATGCCTTCGTCGCCGTGCTGGAGCTGGTGGCAGTGCAGCATGGAGCGGCCGGTGAAGTCCTCGGCGCGCAGCCGGAAGGTGACCGAGCCGTTCGGCGGGACGCCCACCGTGTCGTGCCAGACCGGCGTGGCCAGGCGGCGGTTGTCGACGGCGGTCAGGAGGAAGTGGTTGGTGTGCAGGTGGAACGGGTGATGGCTGTGGGCGTGGGAGTCGTTGACGACCGTCCACTCCTCGACCTCGCCCAGCCGGACGCGCTGGTTGACGAAGTCGGGCGCGAGGCGCCCCCAGGCGAGGTCGCGGCGGCCGGCCCGCGGGTCGGCGGGCGGTGTCTCGCCGTCACCCAGGATGCGGTAGGCGTTCGGGAAGGCGCCTGAGAAGACGTTCTCGTAGCTGCGGAAGGTCAGGGTCCGGGTGCGGGTGGGCTCGGGCAGGCTGGTGGGTCTGCCGGGCAGGGTGGCCGGCAGTTCCATCGGGCGGGGTTCGCCGGTGACGACGAGCGTCAGCAGGGTCTGCGAGGGGCCCCCGCCGGACAGCTGGTAGGTACCGGGCTCGCCCCCGCGGACCAGCAGGTCGACGCGCCCGCCCATCGGCAGCGTCAGTCCGGTGGTGGCGACGGGCTCCATGAAGGTGATGCCGTCGCAGGCGATCTGGTGCAGCTCGTGCCCGCGCAGGCTCAGGAAGTGAGCGGTGATCGCTCCGGCGTTGACGATCCGCCAGCGCTGGACCTCCCCCGGGGCGATGGTCAGCACGGGGTTCTTGGCGCCGTTGACCAGGAAGGTCGAGGCGATGCGCTCGTAGGCGCCGTGCGAGGTCAGGTCCGGCACCCGTCCGCCGGACAGCTTGAGCTCGTTGATGCAGACGACGACGTCCTTGGCGGCGGCGATCTCGGGCACCTCGTCGATGTCCCCCTCGACGACGAGCACGCCCCCCAGACCACTCAACAGCTGGGTCGCCGTGGACCCGTGGTGGTGGGGGTGGTACCAGAACGTGCCGGCCGGATGATCCGCCGGGACGTCGACGACACTGCGGTAGGTGGTGGTGCTCCCCGGCGTCTCGGAGGGCTCGAACGTGCGGTAGATGTTGTCCGCCTCGCCCGTGGGGTCCACATGCATGCCGTGGGTGTGCAGGTTGAGCGTGTTGAAGTGGTGCGGGATGTTCATGTCGTGCTGCGCCGTCCCGCCGTTCGGGGGCAGCGCGTTGACGTGCGTGATCTCCAGCGAGTCCCCCGGACGTACCCGCAACGTCGGCCCGGGGATCCTCCCTTCGTAGGTACGCGTGGTCACCGTGCCCGCCCCGGGGAGCGCCTGCTCGGTGAAGGCGACGGTCAGACGGGTCTCCAGCCGTCCCGTGTGCGGCGGCGTCCTGCGGATCTCCGGCTGGGGGAAGAAGGCGCCGGCCTCCTGTCGCGCCGCCGCTCGCGGACTCGCCGCCACGCCGGTCAGGACCGCCCCTGCGGCGACCGGCAGGCACTTCAGCACGCCACGACGGGCCAGAGAAGTCACGTATCGCCTCCAGGGGGCAGAGAGAGCGGGGGACGCAGTACACGGCAGCGCACGGGCAGAGCAACGACACGGAGGCCGCACAACGCAGCCATCCGTGTCGGAATGTGCCCATATGGTACGTAAAAGAGCCTCGAAACCACCTTCGCCTCACCGGCTGGGACAGGCGCCGGCTGAGGCGGTCACCGGCTCAGGGGGCGCCGGCTCAGGCAGTCACCGACGCGGGGACAGCCGCTGCGGGGACCGCGGACCGCCGCCGGATCACCAGCGCCATCAGCGCCGCCGCGGCGCACAGCGCTCCCGACGCGTACCAGACCAGGTCGTACGAGCCGAACGCGTCCCGCGCCATGCCGCCCAGGAAGGCCACCAGGGCCGCGCCGACCTGGTGGGAGGCCAGCACCCAGCCGAAGACGATGGCGCTGTCCTCGCCGTACTGCTCGCGGCACAGGGCCAGCGTGGGCGGGACGGTGGCGACCCAGTCGAGGCCGTAGAAGACGATGAAGAAGATCATCGGAGGGTGCACGGAAGGGGCCAGCAGCATCGGCAGGAACAGCAGCGAGACGCCCCGCAGCGCGTAGTACACCGCCAGCAGCCGACGCGGCTCGAAGCGGTCGGTGAACCAGCCCGAGGCGATCGTGCCGACCACGTCGAAGACGCCGATGACCGCGAGCAGCGAGGCGGCCGCCGTGATCGGCATGCCGTGGTCGTGCGCGGCGGGCACGAAGTGTGTCTGGATCAGGCCGTTCGTGGAGGCGCCGCAGATCGCGAAGGTGCCGGCCAGCAGCCAGAACGGGCCCGTGCGGACCGCCGAGAAGAGGACCCGCAGGGTGCGGCGCGCGGCGCCCTGCACCGGGGCGGGCTTGGGGACGAACTCCGTCGCGCCGTACGGCTTCTGGCCCACGTCCGCCGGGTGGTCCCGCAGCAGCAGCCACACGAAGGGCACGACGGCCAGCGCGGCCAGCGCCACCGTCACCGCCGCCGGGCGCCAGTCGTACCGCGTGACCAGCCAGGACAGCAGCGGCAGGAAGATCAGCTGGCCGGAGGCGGAGGCCGCGGTGAGGATGCCGCTGACCAGACCCCGGCGCTCGGTGAACCAGCGGTTGGTGACCGTCGCGGCGAAGGCGAGCGCCATCGACCCCGAGCCGAGGCCCACCAGCAGGCCCCAGTACAGCAGCAGTTGCCAGGCCGCCGTCATCCAGACCGTCAGGAGCGAACCGACCGAGATCACGGTCAGCGCCACCGCGACCACCCGGCGGATGCCGAAGCGGTCCATCAGCGCCGCCGCGAACGGGGCGGTGAGCCCGTACAGCGCCAGGTTGACCGAGACCGCCGCGCCGATCGTGCCGCGCGACCAGCCGAACTCCTGGTGCAGCGGGTCGATGAGCAGACCGGGGAGCGAACGGAAGGCGGCCGCGCCGATGATCGTGACGAAGGTGACGGCGGCGACGAACCAGGCGCGATGGACGCGGCCGCGGCGGCGGCCGGGGACGCGGTCGGCGGCGGGCTGCCGCTCCTCGGCGGATGCCGGAGTTTCGGTTGTCTGGGTCACGTCACAGAGCTTCCGATACCGGGATCCCGCGGACGAGTGGCCCGAGGGACAGCATTCGCTAGGATCGGGCCATGGCCGAACCGTACGCACCCTCCCGCCATCGCGTCGTCGTCCTCGCCCTCGACGGGCTGATGCCCTTCGAGTTGGGCATTCCGCAGCGCATCTTCGGCAAGGCGCGCGACGCGGCGGGCCGCCGCCTGTACGACGTCGTCACCTGCTCCGTCCGGCCTCCGGGCCCCGTCGAGACCGACGCCGACTACGCCGTCCTGGTCGCCAACGGTCCCGAGGCGCTGGCCACCGCCGACACCGTCGTCGTCCCCACCTCCTACGAGCTGGGTCCCGTCTACGAGGAGGGTGTGCTCACCCCCGAACTGGCCGCCGCCCTCGCCCGGGTACGCCCCGGCACCCGCCTCGTGTCGATCTGCACCGGCGGATACGTCCTCGCCGCCGCGGGCTGCCTGGACGGCCGTCCGGCCACCACGCACTGGATGCACGCCGAGCACTTCCAGCGGCTCTTCCCGAAGATCCGGGTCGACGCGGACGTGCTGTTCATCGACGACGGCGACGTCCTCACCTCCGCCGGCGTGGCCGCCGGGATCGACCTCTGCCTCCATCTCCTGCGCCGCGACCACGGCGCCGCCGTCGCCAACGAGGTGGCCCGCCGTACGGTCGTACCGCCGCACCGCGACGGCGGCCAGGCGCAGTACATCGAGCGCCCCGTGCCCGACCCGCAGCAGGCGACCACGACCGCCGCCCGCGCGTGGGCGCTGGGCCGCCTCCACGAGCCGATCCAGCTGCGTGACATGGCCGAGCAGGAGGCCATGTCGGTCCGGACGTTCACCCGCCGCTTCCGCGAGGAGGTCGGCATCAGCCCCGGCCAGTGGCTCACCCAGCAACGGGTCGAACGGGCGAGGCACCTGCTGGAGTCCAGCGACCGGTCCGTCGACCGGATCGCCCGGGACGCCGGTTTCGGCACCGCCCAGTCGATGCGGCAGCACCTACAGGCGGCCCTCGGGGTCACGCCGACCGCGTATCGCCGGACCTTCCGCACCGTCCGCCCCGGGAGCGGCGGGAGCGGCGGGAGCGGCGAGAGCGGTGGTCACGGCGTCGTCGACGCCGCCCTGCGGTGACCTTGGCGCGGTCCGCACCTCGCCCCACCAGCCGACGGCCGTGAGGAGCAGGGTCACCCCGACCCCGGCCAGGACCGCCGTCGACGGGGCGACCACCTTCAGCAGGGCACCGGCGAGAGAGCCCGTCGCCGCGTACCCCGCGCCCGCGGCCGCGTACATGACGGAGTAGCCCGCGGCCAGGGCGCGCGGCGGCAGGGCCTCGCGCAGGGACAGGTTGCGGGTGAGCATCGCGGCGGACTGGAGGACGCCTCCCACGGCCAGCGCCCCCGCGATCCCCACCGCGTCCGGGGTCAGCGCGGCGACCGTCACACAGACCGACGTCCCCGCCATCAGCACCACGCTGCGGGTGCGCAGCCGTCCCGGCCAGACCCGAAGACCGTAGGCGAACGCGCCGAGCCCTCCGCCCACCGCCATCCCGGTCAGCAGCGGACCGGACCAGCCGACGCCGACGCCGCGCTGTTCGAGCAGGGCGGGCAGGACGAGTTCGGCGAGCCCGAGCAGGGTGAGGCTGGCCGCGCCGGTCACGTACACCGGCCAGACGGCGGTCAGGACGCGCAGCGGCGACGCGCCCGCGCGGTCCCCGCCCATCGGGCCGCCCGTGCCGTCCGCGCCCCAGGCCGCCGGGAGCAGCCACAGGCCCGCGACCGACCAGGCCATCAGGGCGGCGGCGAGCAGCAACGGGACGCGCGGCGCGACACCGAGGGCCAGCCCGGCGACCGCCGCAGGCGAGACGGCCCACACCCCGGCCGTCAGCATCGACTCCACGGACAGCGCCTGGGCCGCGGCCCGCTCCGGAACCAGCGTGGTGAGCAGCGTGCGCAGTCCACCGGTGGCGGCTGCCGGGGCGGCACCGGCCACGGCCGCGAACCCGCCGAGGACCGCCGGATGCGCGGCCGGGAACGCCCCGAGCCCCGCGAATCCGACGGCCCCGGCCGCCAGCCCGGCGGCCAGGTGGACCCGGACGCGCTCGGGGCGCAGCCGCATGCCGAGGACGGGGGCCCCCACGATCTCCCCGACGACGTAGGCCGCGGCGAGGATCGCGCCCAGCGTGTAGCCGCCGGGGCGCTCGCGCACCAGGAACACCAGCGCCAGCGGCGCCATGGCGACCGGCATACGGGCGCCGACTGCGGTGCAGCACCAGATCAGGACCTGCCCGGTGGCGACGTCGCGGTAGCTCATGCAAGGACCGTAGGGGGCGGCACCGGCACCGCCCCACGGGTTTTCCGGGCGGCCGGCCGGGCCTTCGGCCCCGCCTCGGTCAGAACGTGAGCACCGCCCGCGCCACCCTCCCCGCCTCCGCGTCCGCGGCCGCCTTCGCGAAGTCCTCCACCGGGTAGGTGTCCGTCACCAGTTCGTCGAGGAGCAGCCGCCCGGCCCGGTACAGCTCGGCGTACAGCGCGATGTCCCGCTGCGGGCGCGACGAGCCGTACCGGCAGCCCAGGATCGACTTGTCCAGGTACATCGAAGAGACCAGGAAGGACGCCTCGGCGGTGGCCGGCGGCACCCCGAGGAGCACCGCCTGCCCGTGCCGGTCCAGCAGGTCGATCGCCTGCCGGATCAGCTCGATGCGGCCGACGCACTCGAAGACGTGGTCCGCGCCCGTGGGCAGCACGTCCCGTACCGCGTCCGTCGAGGTCAGGAAGTCGGTCGCGCCGAACCGCCGGGCCACCGCCTCCTTCGCCGGGTTGGCGTCGACCGCGACGATCCGCGACGCGCCCGCGATCCGCGCTCCCTGCACCACGTTCAGCCCGATCCCGCCCGTCCCGATGACGACCACGCTCTCCCCGTGCCCGACCCGCGCGCGGTTGAGCACGGCCCCGACACCGGTCAGCACCCCGCACCCGATCAGCGCGGCGGACGTCAGCGGGATGTCCTTCGGGATCCGGACCGCCTGGACGGCCTTCACCACCGTGCGCTCGGCGAAGGCGGAGTTGGACGCGAACTGGTACACCGCGCCCCCCGCGCGCGTGAACGGCTTGCGCGGGCGCCCGATGGCCTGCCGGCACATCGTCGGCCGGCCGCGGTCGCACTGCGCGCAGGTGCCGCAGTTGGCGAGCGTGGACAGCGCGACATGGTCCCCGGGTACGACATGGCCGACCCCCGCGCCGACCGCCTCGACGACCCCCGCGCCCTCGTGGCCGAGAACTACGGGAGCCGGAAAGGGAATCGTCCCGTCGACGACCGAGAGGTCGCTGTGGCACAGCCCGGCCGCCGAGATCGCGACGAGCACCTCACCCGGCCCTGGATCGCGGACGGCCAGATCGTCGACGACCTCGGCCCGCTTCCCGTCGAACACCACGCCTCGCATCGTGTCACTTCCGTCCTGTCCTTGTGCCGTCGCTATCCCTTGGGCTGCCTGGGCAGGCCGAGCACCCGCTCGGCGATGATCGTGCGCTGGATCTGGTCCGAGCCGCCGTAGACGGTGTCGGCCCGGGAGAACAGGAACAGGTGCTGCGCGTCGTCGAGTTCGTACGGCGAGGACGGCGACCAGTCCGCGGGACCGACGCTCGCCGCAGCCCCCCGCACCTGCACCGCCACCTCCCCCAGCCGCTGATGCCAGCCGGCCCACAGCAGCTTCGCCACGCTGGGCGCGCCCGGTCCGCCGGACCCTCCGAGCGTCCGCAACGCGTTCCACCGCATGGTCCGCAGCTCGGCCCACAGCCGCACCAGCCGCTCGCGTACGACGGGGTCTCCGGCCGCACCCGTGCGCACCGCCGTACGCACGACCCGTTCCAGCTCCTGGGCGAAGCCGATCTGCTGGGCGAGGGTCGACACCCCGCGTTCGAAGCCGAGGAGGCCCATCGCCACCCGCCAGCCGTCGCCCGGCGCGCCGACGACGTGCTCCACGCGCGCGTGCGCCCCGTCGAAGAAGACCTCGTTGAACTCGCTGGTGCCGGTCAGCTGCCGGATGGGCCGTACCTCGATCCGGCCCGGCTGGTCCATGGGGACGAGGAGAAAGGTCAGTCCGTGGTGCCGCCTGGACTCCGGGTCGGTGCGGGCGAGCACGAAACACCAGTCGGCCTCGTGGGCGAGCGAGGTCCAGATCTTCTGCCCGGTGACGTGGTACGACCGTCCGTCGGGGGCGAGTTCGGCCCTCGTACGGACCCCGGCCAGGTCGGACCCGGCGCCCGGCTCGCTGTACCCCTGGCACCAGAGCTCGGCACCGGCGGCGATCGGCGGCAGGAAGCGCGCCTTCTGCTCCGCCGTGCCGTGCGCGAGGAGGGTCGGCGCGAGCAGGTTCTCCCCGATGTGCCCGGACCGGGCCGGGGCCCCCGACCGCGCGTACTCCTCAGCCCAGGCGACCTGCTGGGCAAGACTGCCGGTCCGGTTCCCGTACCCACCCTCCGACCACCCGATCCCGATCCATCCGGCCGAGCCGAGGACGCCTTCCCAGGCCCGGCGGTCGCGGGCGTGCGGGGCGTGCTCGGCGAGCCAGGCCCGGGCCTCGGCCCGGAACTCCTCGTCCAGGGGACTTGATCCGAAATCCACGGCACCGCCTCACGTCACGGGCAAGCTGCCCGGCTCGGGGGGCGCGGGGCGCTGCGCGACCGGCCGCAGACGACCCGCACCCGAAGGACGACAGGAGCACGCTCAGGCGTTGGGCCGGCTCCCCTCCCGCGCGGCCCGGGCCATCTCCTCCAACCGCGCGAGCATCGGCATCGGATCCACCCCCACGGTCCCCGGCAGCACCTCCGCGATCCGCTCCGGCGTCCAGGAACCGCCCTCCGCGTAGGCCGAACGCAGTTCGGCGGGCTGCGCCCACACCGCGATCTTCGGCCCCGCGACGGTGTACACCTGCCCGGTGACCCTCGCCTCCCGCGCACGGTCCGAGAGCAGATACACCACGAACGCGGCCACGTCCTCGGGTTCACCGATCTCCGTCAACTCCATGGGCACGCCCGCGGACATCCGGGTACGGGCCACGGGGGCCACCGCGTTGGCGGTCACGCCGTACTTGTGCAGACCCAGCGCCGCGCTCCGCACGAGCGAGATGATCCCGCCCTTGGCGGCGCTGTAGTTGGCCTGCGAGACCGAGCCCTGGTGGTTGCCGCTGGTGAAGCCGATCAGGGTGCCGGAGCGCTGCGCGCGCATCACCGCCGACGCGGCCCGGAACACGGTGAACGTGCCCTTGAGATGGGTGGCGACGACCGGGTCCCACTCCTCCTCGGACATGTTGAACAGCATCCGCTCCCGCAGGATCCCGGCCACGCAGACGACTCCGTCGAGCCGCCCGTACGACGCCAGCGCGGTGTCGACGACCCGTTGTCCGCCGGCCATCGTCGAGACGTCGTCGGCGACGGCGACCGCGTCCCCGCCCGCCGCCTCGATCTCCTTGACGACGGACTCGGCGACCTCGCTGGTGGGTGAGGCGCCGTCCACCGAGACGCCGTAGTCGTTGACGACGACCCGCGCGCCCTCGGTCGCCGCCGCGAGCGCAACCGCCCGCCCGATGCCTCGTCCCGCCCCGGTGACGGCGACGACCTTGCCGGTCAGGAAGTTCCCCACGTCCGGCCCCCTCCCGCAGTTTCTGACGGACCGTTAGATTTGAATGCGAGGTCTAGATTGACCCGTCCGTCGGTCGGGGACAAGCCCCGGGGAGGCACGGAATGACACTGCCGGTCGAGTTCCACGAGATCGCGAAGCGCGTCAACAACTGGGGGCGCTGGGGGGCGGACGACGAGATCGGCACCCTGAACCTCATCACCGACGACGTCGTCCGCGCGGCCGTCGCCGAGGTCCGCACCGGCCGCCGCGTCCCGCTCGCGCTGCCCCTGCGGGAGGACGGCGTGCAGACCGGGCTGATCCCGGGACGGATCAACCCCCTGCACGCCATGGTGCAGATCAACCAGGAGATCTTCGGTCCGGGCACGGTGGCGTGCAGCGACGACACCGTGACCATGGGCCTCCAGGCGGGCACCCACTGGGACGCGCTGACCCATGTCTCGCACTCGGGGAAGCTCTACAACGGCCGGCCGGCGGGCACCGTCACCCCGCACGGCGGCGCCGAGTTCAGCGGCATCGACAAGGCACGCCACGTCGTCTCGCGCGGGGTGCTCCTGGACGTGGCACGCGCGCGTGGCGTCGACCGGCTGGACGGCGGGCACGCGGTCACCCCGGAGGACCTGGCGGCGGCCGAGGAGTTGGCCGGCACCCGCGTGCGGGCCGGCGACATCGTCCTCGTGCGGACCGGGCAGGTGCAGCTCTACCTGGCCGGCGACAAGCAGGGATACGGCTATCCGTCACCGGGCCTCTCGGTCCGCACGCCGGAGTGGTTCCACGCGCGCGACGTGGCGGCGGTCGCCAACGACACCCTCACGTTCGAGATCTTCCCGCCCGAGATCGACGATCTGTGGCTGCCGGTGCACGCGCTCGACCTGGTGGAGATGGGGATGCTCCAGGGCCAGAACTGGAATCTCGAAGAGTTGTCCACAGCCTGTGGACAAACGGGCCGCTACGCGTTCCTGCTGTCGGCGATGCCCGAGCCGTTCGTCGGCGGCACGGGCACGCCGGTGGCGCCGGTGGCCGTCCTGTAGGCCCCGGCGCACGAACAGGTGCCCCCCTCGCGTCGGCTGGCGGCGCGCGGCTGCCCGCCCCGAGCACGGCACCGCGCACCGCCATCCGACTCCGGCGCACCCTCCCCCACTCCCGGCTTCGCCCGAGCGGGAGGGACCCCCACCGACTCCCCTCGGCCCTGAGGGAGCCGGCGCCGAATCACGACCCGCACTCGGCGAGAGCCTCCGTCACCGAAGCCCTCGTCGTCCCCTCACGGCGAATCGCTGACCACAAGCGTGATCAAACGGACACGTCGCGTCAACACCTGGACAGAGATTTATTACTTACGTCCCCTTTGTGGTGGGCGCGCACGGAAGCACAGCCGGGCGCACCGATGCCGACCCGGACCATGCGCGACAGCGCTTTCTGCGCCCGCGCACCGCGAGCCGCCCGCCGCGGGGCGTTCCGCACCCGTGCGCCCGCACCGCCGCCCGCACCGACAGCCGCGCCGCCGGTCACCGGTCGGCGCCCCGCCGGTCACCCGCAGCCCGGTCGCAGCCCGGCCGCCGCCCGGTCGCCGCTCAGACGACCTCGTACGCGAGGCCTCCGTAAGCCGGTTCGGGCTCCACCGGGACCGCGCCCCGGCGTTCCTCGACGCCCCGGCGCTCCCGCGCGCCCCCGTGGTCCGCCTCGACCGCACCGGGTTCCGCGCAGCGGTCCAGTTCGCACCAGATGCGCTTGCCCGCACCCTCGACGCTCCAGCCCCACCGGTCGGCGAGACCGTCGACGAGGGCCAGCCCACGGCCGCCGGTCGCCTCGTCCCCGGCACACCGGGGCACGGGGGCCCGGTCGCTGCTGTCGGCCACCTCCAGCCGGACGGTGGACGGCTCGGCCGTCCCGCCCGGCAGGGACAGCCGCAGCACGGCCGGACAGCCGGTGTGCACCACGGCGTTGGTCACCAGTTCGGAGACGAGCAGGATCAGCGTCTCGGCGAGCGGCTCCTCGTCCCCTATCCCGGACCCGGCGAGGCGCGAACGGGCCCACCTGCGGGCGCGCCCCACCTCAGCGGGGTCGGGCCGGATCTCCAGCTGCACTTGAAGCACCTGCACCGCTCACACCATCCGAACCGGCGGACACATGGCCGTGCGCCACGCAAGCCACGCGAGCCGCGTGAGCACCATGACGACGGGGGCCACGATCGTAGCCATTTTCTGCATGGCCAGAACAACAGCCAGAGGCAGGGTGACGGAACGTGAATCCCTTACGAGACAGCTTGGTTGACATACAGTCACCTCAACAAGCGCTTCGGGCATATTCCAGCGCGAAGGAGTACCCGTGCGGCATACTGTGCGACGCTCGTTGCGGGGAGTCGAACAGGCGGGCCCCAGAGGCCCGTCCGCCCTGCGAGCGGCGGCGCGCACCGCCGGATCCGGCACCGCCCCAGGGGCACCGCCGGCATGGCTCATGCTCGGAACCACTCGCATCCCACAGAAGGTACCGGAGAGGCCCGCCGACTCCGGGCCGTGACGGGTCACGCATCGGACACAACCCGATATCAACGCTCCGTGATTCCGGTATGCCACAATCCGCGACACCCGTACGGCCGTCCACGCGCCGCCCCCGCCGTCACCGCAGGCCGACTCCCCTAACGGCCCCCTCCGCAGAGCAGATCGGCCGCGAGCAGCTCCTCACCCTCCGTACCGCCACCCGCACGCCGGGTGCGCAGCCAGGCCCGCTTGAGCAGCAGATGTACGTCCGCCTCCCAGGTGAAGCCCATGCCGCCGTGCACCTGGAGACAGTCGCGCGCGCCGCGTACGGCGGCCTCGTCGGCGAGCAGCCGGGCGGCCGCGATGTCGGCCGGGTCGGCGGTGACGGCGGCCGCGTAGACCGCCGCGCGGGCCACCTCGACCCGCACCAGCAGTTCCGCGCACAGATGCTTGACCGCCTGGAAGGCGCCGATCGGCTGCCCGAACTGCTCGCGCGCCCGGGCGTGTTGCACAGCGAGCTCGCACGCGCGCGTGGCCGTGCCGAGCTGCTCGGCCGCGGTGAGGAGCACGGCGACGGGATCCACGGCCGCCGAGACGCCCGGAACGCGGTGCAGCGGCGTCAGCGGATCCACCGACCGCAGCGGCACGGCACCGCCGGCCTCCCCGCACACGACGTCCGCCTCGGTCAGCCACTCCACCAGCCCGCCGCCGTCCACGGCCGCCACGACCGTCTCCCCGTCGGCCGCGCCGGGCACCCGGCCCGCCGCGAGGTGGGTGGCCACGAGCGGCCCCGGCAGCAGGGCCCGGCCCGCCTCCTCGAACGCCAAAACGGTCTCGGGCAGCCCGAGTCCGACCCCGCCGTCCGCCTCGGGCAGCCGCAGCGCGAAGAAACCGGCCGCCCCCAGCTCCCGCCACAGCGCCCGGTCCAGCCACCCCGGCCGGTCCACGGCGGCCCGCAGCGCCGCCCGGCCGAAGCGGCGCGCCAGCAGCCCCCGTACTCCGTCCCGCAGCGCCCGCTGGTCCTCCGTCAGTCGAAAACGCATGTCGGGGGTCACCGTCCTTTCGGCAGGCCCAGGATCCGTTCGGCCACGATGTTCCGCTGGATCTGCGAGGTCCCCGCCGCGATGGTGTACGAGAGGGAGGAGAGCCGGTCGTGGACCCAGGGGCGGTCGGTGTCGAGGGACTCGTCGCCCAGGACGTCGGCGGCCGTGTCGTACAGCTCCTGGCGGGCCTGCGAGTACCTCAGTTTGAAAACCGAACCCCCCACGCCCGGCAGACCGCCCTTGGCCTCCGCCTCGCTCACGTTCCACTGCGTCAGCCGCCAGAGCGCCCGGAACTCGGCGTTGAGGGCGCCCAGCCGCCGCCGCAGGGCCGGATCGTCCCAGCGGCCGTTCCTCCGTGCCTCCACGGCGAGTTCGCCCAGCACGCGCCGGCAGGCGACGACCTCGCCCACGAACGCGGTGCCGCGCTCGAACGACAGCGTCACCATCGTCACCCGCCAGCCGTCGTTCTCCTCGCCCACCCGATGGGCGACCGGCACCCGCACCTCGTCGAGGAACACCTCGGCGAACTCGGCGGATCCGGCGAGGGTGCGCAGCGGCCGTACGGTGATGCCGGGGGCGTCCATGGGCATGGCCAGCCAGGTGATGCCCCGGTGCCTGGGCGCCTCCGGATCCGTGCGGACCAGCAGTTCGCACCAGTCGGCGACCTCCGCGTGCGAGGTCCAGATCTTGGACCCGCTCACCACGTAGTCGTCGCCGTCGCGCCACGCGCGCGTGCGCAGCGCCGCGAGGTCCGACCCGGCGCCTGGCTCGCTGAAGCCCTGGCACCACACCTCCTCGCCGCGCAGGATGGGCGGCAGCCAGCGGGCCCGCTGTTCGGCCGTGCCCTCGGCGGCGATCGTCGGCCCGGCGTGCAGCAGTCCGACGAAACCGGCCCCGACGTAGGGCGCGCCCGCCTTCTCCGTCTCCTCCAGGAAGATCAGGCGCACGCCGGGCGAGGCCTGCCAGTGGACGTCGGCGTACCCGGCCTCGTACAGCGTCCGCTGCCAGCCGAGGTCGTAGGCGCGGCGGCCGGGCCAGTCGTCCGGGGAGGGCTTCGGCGGGAGCGCGGGCAGCGCCTTGCCGAGCCACTCGCGCAGCCGGGCCCGGAACTCCGCGTCCTCGGGGCTGTCCGCGAGGTCCATGGTCCTGCTCCCCCCCCTGCCCTGGTCCCGGCGCCGGCTACTTGTCGAGGTCCAGGTCCAGCATGCGGATCGCGTTGCCCCGCATGAGCTTGTAGACCGTCTCGTCGTCGAGGCCCTTGACGTGGTCGAGGGCGACCTCCCTGGTGTGCGGGAAGGTCGAGTCGACGTGCGGGTAGTCGGTCTCGAAGGTCGCGTTGTCGCGCCCCACCACGTCCAGGGACGCGACCCCGTGCTTGTCGCGGAAGAAGCAGCAGAACATCTGCCGGTAGTAGTACGTGGACGGCGGCTCGGGGATGAGGTCCCTGACGCCGCCCCATGCGCGGTGCTCCTCCCAGACGTCGTCGGCCCGCTCCAGGGCGTACGGGATCCAGCCCATCTGGCCCTCGGAGTAGGCGAGTTTGAGGTGCGGGAACCTCACCAGCACCCCGCTGAACAGGAAGTCCATCATCGAGGCCATGGCGTTGTTGAACGATAGGGACGCCTGGACGGCCGGCGGGGCGTCCGGCGAGGCGGCCGGCATCTGCGAGGACGAACCGATGTGCATGTTGACGACCGTGCCGGTCTCCTCGCACACCGCGAAGAACGGGTCCCAGTAGCCCGAGTGGATCGACGGCAGCCCGAGGTGGCTGGGGATCTCGGAGAAGGTCACCGCGCGCACCCCGCGGGCCGCGTTGCGCCGGATCTCGGCGACCGCCAGATCGATGTCCCACAGGGGGATCAGGCAGAGCGGGATCAGCCGGCCGCCGCTGTCCCCGCACCACTCCTCGACCATCCAGTCGTTGTAGGCGCGCACACAGGCCAGCGCGACCTCCTTGTCGTGCGCCTCGGCGAAGGTCTGTCCGCAGAAGCGGGGGAAGGAGGGGAAGCAGAGGGAGGCCTCGACATGGTTGAGGTCCATGTCCGCCAGCCGGGCCTTCGGGTCCCAGCAGCCGCGCCGCATCTCCTCCCGGGTGATGCCCTCCAGCGTCATCTCGTCCCGGTCGAAGCCGACGGCGGCGATGTTGCGCTTGTACGGGAACTTCAGGTCCTCGTAGATCCACCAGTCGGTGGGCTGGCCGTCCGGGTCCATCGTGATCTGGTACTTCCCGGCGACGTAGGCCAGCTCGCCGATCCCGGCGGTGAGGGGCTGCGGCCCCCGGTCCCGGTACCTCTGCGGCAGCCAGGTCGCGAAGAGGTGCGCGGGCTCGATCACGTGGTCGTCGACGCTGACGATGCGCGGCAGTTCGGTGCTCATGGCTTCCCCTCCGCCTGGCGGAACGCCAGGCGTCCGATGGACGTGTTCCGGCGCCGTCCGAGTTATCTGATGACCCGTCAGATCAGTTCTCCCCAGCAGGCTAGCCCCCGCCCCCTGGACCGACAAGGCGACCGGCCCTACGCTCTGCCCAAATCTGACAGCCCGTCAGTTACGTCAGGGGGCCGACGTGAACGACACCGCCACCGCCCACGAGCTGAGCGCGTCCCGCACCCTCTGGGACCTGCTCGCCCGCCGCGCCGACCTCACCCCCGGCCGCCGGGTCCTCCTCCAGGACGACCGGGCCCTGACCTTCGGCGAGCTGCGCGAGAGCGCCGAGCGGGTCGCGGCCGGGCTGCACGACATGGGCGTACGCCCCGGCACGGTCGTCGCCTGGCAGCTGCCCACCCGCCTGGAGACGGCCGTCCTGTCCTTCGCGCTGGCCCGCCTGGGGGCCGTGCAGTCGCCCGTCATCCCCTTCTACCGCGACCGCGAGGTCGGCTTCGCGCTGCGCGAGTCGAAGGCGGAGTTCTTCGCGGTGCCGGGCGTCTGGCGCGGCTTCGACCACGGCGAGATGGCACGGCGGCTGGGCGCGAAGGGCGTCTTCGAGGCGTACGACGAACTGCCCGACGGGGATCCGGCCGTACTCCCGCCGCCACCCGCCGAGGGCACGTCGGTGCGCTGGATCTACTGGACCTCGGGCACCACCTCCGACCCCAAGGGTGTGCTGCACACCGACCGTTCGCTGATCGCGGGCGGCTCCTGCCTCGCCCACGCGCTGCGCCTCACCGCGGACGACGTCGGCTCGATGGCGTTCCCGTACGCCCACATCGCCGGCCCCGACTACACCGTCATGCTGCTGCTCTACGGCTTCCCCGCGGTGATGTTCGAGCACTTCGCGCTGCCGGACGCGCTGGACGGGTACCGGCGGCACGGGGTGACGGTCGCGGGCGGATCGACGGCGTTCTACTCGATGTTCCTCGCCGAGCAGCGCAAACGGCCGGACACGCCCCTGATCCCCTCGCTGCGGCTGCTCGCGGGCGGCGGAGCGCCCAAGCCGCCCGAGGTGTACCACGCCGTGGTGCGCGAGATGGGGGTGCAGCTGACACACGGGTACGGGATGACCGAGGTACCGATGATCACCATGGGAGCGCCGGACGACACCGCGGAGAACCTCGCGACGACGGAGGGCCGGCCGCCGGAGGGCATGCGGATACGCGTGGTGGAGGGCGAGGTGCGGCTGCGCGGCGAGGCCGTGTGCCAGGGGTATCTGGATCCCGCCCAGACGGCCGACGCGTTCGACGCGGAGGGGTTCCTGCGCACCGGCGACCTGGGGCATGTGACCGACAGCGGGCATCTGGTCCTCACCGGGCGGCTGAAGGACGTCATCATCCGCAAGGGGGAGAACGTGTCGGCCAAGGAGATCGAGGACCTGCTCGCCGCCCACCCGGCCGTCGGGGACGTGGCGGTGATCGGTCTGCCCGACGCGGAGCGCGGGGAGCTGGTGTGCGCGGTGGTGGAACGGGCGCCGGGGGCCGGGGAGCCGTTGACGCTCACGGCGATGGCCTCGTATCTGCGCGCGGGTGGCCTGTCGGTCCACAAGCTGCCGGAGCGGCTGGAGGTGGTGGACGCCCTGCCGCGCAACGAGACGCTCCGCAAGGTACTGAAATACAAACTGCGCGAACGCTTCGCCGACTGAGCCCGGCCCGGACGAGCGAGACTCGGGCGAGGACGACTCGGGCGAGGACGACTCGGGCCAGCGCGACTCGGGCCAGCGCTTCGCCGACTGAGCACGACTCGGGCGAGCGTGACTCGGGCGAGGGTGCGTGCCGTCTGGTGCGTGCGGTCGGGTGATCTCCCCGCCCGCGGTGGCTGCCGGTCGGCTGGGGGCTACTCGGCGATCGTGAAGTAGCGGGCGAAGGCGGGGACGATCTCCGCCTCGCCGACCTTGCCGTCCGCGTCGGCGTCCAGGACGTCCGCGGCCCCCCGGGCGACCTCTTCGGGTGCTCCGAGCGCCCTGAGCACCCGTACCGTGTCCGCGACCGTGGCCCGGCCGTCGCCGTCGGGGTCGGCGATGTCCAGGGCCGCGTGCAGGAAGGGGCGGGCGATCTCGGCGAACCGCTCCGGATTGTCGCGCAGGCGCTTGACCGCGCCGTTCACGAACTCGTCCCGGCTGATGCGCTGGTCGCCGTCCCGGTCGGCGATGCCCGCCATGCCCTGCCAGAACGCCTCGGCGCCCGCGTACAGCGCCTGCCCCTTGTCGGACCGGGCCGCGGTACCGAACTCGGCGAGCAGCGCCTTGGCCGCCGCGCCGAAGTCCGACCGGTCGATGTAGCCGTTGCCGTCCTGGTCGAAGGTGGCGAACCGGGCGGCGATCCTGCGTTCGTACTCGCTGCTGACCATGTCTTCTCGGGCCGCCTTACGTCATCGCGTGGAGATGCTGCTGGGAGTGGTTCCGGCAGGGAGCGTACGACGTCGGCGGCTCCCGGGCGGCGGGAAAGCGACGCCTGTACCAAGACCGGGGAAATTCCGGGACGAGGGTGTAGCGGAGGGAGCCCCGTCCGGGCAACGTGCGGGCCTACGCCGAGAGCGGTTCCGTCCCGTCGTCCACGGCGGCCGCGAGGTCCCCGTAGACGTCGAAGAGGCGGCGGACGCCCAGCGCCCCCAGCACCCGGTTGACGTGGGAGTCCTCCGCCGCGCCCCGCGCGGGAAGTATCAGGCGCAGCCGCCCCCGGCAGGAGCGGATGAGGCGGCGCGAGGCGATGAGGACGCCGACGCCGCTGGAGTCGCAGAAATACACCTCGGAGAGGTCCAGGACGAGACTGTGGCGCCCCTCGGCCACCTCGTCGTGCACCTTCTGACGCAGTACCGGCGACGTCACCAGATCCAGCTCGCCCGACACCTGGAGCACGGCCCATCCGCCCTGCTCCCAGCCGGTCACTTTGAAGGCCACCACCACGCCCTTCGCTCGCTGTAGCTCGCGGAAAACGGAAGCTGTCCCTTCGCTTCCATGCAGCGCGGCTGCCCAGCGGCCGTGCCCCGAAACACCGCAGGAAAAACAGAAACGAAGAGAAAGAGGCTTGTTCCAGTCACATCCCGTCCGGTTCGATCCTTCTGCGTCGGGTACGCGCCGCCCATACCACCCCCTCGCGGACAGGGGGCGCACATTGAAACAAAGGGGCGTGCGTTGTCGGACGTGCCGACTACATTTCGAGGTGACGGTGGACGCACGCTGGACACACGCACAGGCAGAGGCACGCGCACGGGTGAGGGGGCCGCATGGCGAAGAAGGACGCACCGCCCCGCTGGGACCGCAAGATGCAGCAGCGACTCGCGCGCGGTGAGGCGGCCGCCCTCGGCGAGCTCTATGACCGATTCGCTTCGCTCGTGCACGGTCTCGCCCACCGCGTGCTCGGAGACGAACGGGCGGCCGACGGCATCACCCGCGAGGTCTTCGCGCATGTCTGGGAACACCCCGACGCCTACGACCCGAAACAGGGCCCGCTGCGCACCTGGGTCGCCTCGTTGACCCACCACCTCGCCGTGCAGCGCCTGCGCGCCACCGAGACCGCCGCGCTGGCCGAGGCCGGCCCCGGCTCCGCCGAGGCGACCGAGGAACTGGAACGCAGGGTGCGCCACGCCTCCGTCGCCGCCCGCGCCGACTACATCGTCCAGGCCATGCCCGCCCCGCTGCGCGCAGCCCTGGAACTGGCCTACTTCCAGCGGCGCGACTACCGCCAGACCGCGGCCGACCTGGGCGTCACCGAGGACGAGGCCCGCCGCCGGCTCCGCCTCGGCCTGCAACTCCTTTCCACCGCCCACGACTCGGCGGCCCCCGGGGCACCGCCCGAGTACGGGGGTGCGGCGTGAGTGGCGAGAACGTGTTCCCGCCGCCCGAAGACGGCGGAGACGAAGAGGACATGAAGAGGGACGAGGAGCGGGACGAGGAGCGGGACAAGGAGAGGGATACGGAGGACGGCAGGGCAACGGCGTCCAGCGACGACGGCAACGCACCGAGCCGCCCCGGCGGTCCCGGCGGTCCCGGTGCCGAGGCTTCCGGTGACCGAAACGGCACGCCGCCGGGGGGCGGACACGGCCGCCCGCCGCGCATCCCGCTCCCCCGCGCCTCCGTGGAGGACAGCGGGCTGCCGCTGCCGCCCGCGGAGCCCGCCGGCCCGGGACCGCTCACGCTCGAGCACCCGGTGCTCAAGTCCCTGCTGGGCGCCTGGGCGCTGGCGGCCTGCTCGGCCGAGGAGACGGCGGCCGTCGAGGAGCACCTCGGCGACTGCGGAGCCTGCGCGGACGAGGCACGGCGGCTGCGCGAGGCGGTCGGCCTGCTCCAGCGCCCGGAGAGCCTCGACCTCGACCCCGGCCTGCGCACCCGCGTCCTCGACGGCTGCCTGACCCGGCGTCCGCCCCGCATCCCGGTGCCTGTCTGGGCGGCCTCGTACGACGCCGAGACCGCGCGGCTCGACGCCCTGCTCCAGGACTTCGGGGACGCCGAGTGGCACGCGCCGGTGCGGCTGCGCTGGTTCCGCGGCGAGGGGGCCACGAGCCGCCGGACCACCGTCGCCGGAGTGATCGCCCACCTGCTCGCCGTGGACGGGCTGGTGGCCGTCGCCCTGGGGCTGGACGACCCGCTGGCACCGTTCGCCACCGGCGACGGGCCGGGCGCGACCGGCGAGACGAACGAGCCGGACGAGACGCGCAAGTCGGACAAGGCCGGCGGGCGCGACGGGTCGGCCGGGCCGGGCGGCCCGGTGGACACGCCGGCCCGGCGCACCGAGTCGTTCTGGGCGGGCTCGCACTTCCCGCCCACCCGTTCGGTGCGCGGCCCCTGGCGCGAGCAGACCCACGCCCTGGTGCGGACGGTGTCCTTCACGGGTGGGGGCACCTCCCGGGCAAGCGAAGCCGGGCGCGGGGAAGGCCCCGGCACCATGCCGGTGTCGTACGGCGGTTTCGAACTGCCGCTGCGCGACGCCATGCTGGACCGGGCCTTCGAGTGCTGGGTGCACGCCGAGGACATCGCGGAAGCGGTCGACTACCCCTACGCGCCGCCCGCCCCACGCCATCTGCACGGCATGATCGACCTCGCCGCGCGGATGCTGCCCGAGACCCTCGCGGCCCGCCGCCGCGCGGGACTCGCCACGCCCTCGCGCACCCGCCACCTGGTGACCGCGGGCCGCCCCGGCCGCAGCCTGCGTCTGGAGATCGAGGGTTCGGGCGGCGGCGAGTGGCTGATCCCGCTGGATTCGCCGGGCGCGGTGGGCTCCGCCGACCACGAGGTGGCCCACGTCGCCCTGGACGACGTGGAGTTCTGCCGCCTGGCCGCCGGCCATGTCTCCCCGGAGGAGGCGGCGGCGGGCCAGCTGGGCGACCGCGAGGCGATCAGGGACGTACTGTTCGCGGCGGCGTCACTGAGCCGGATGTAGCCCGAAGCGGCCGGATGCGGACCCGAGCGGCCCGATACGGCGGGACATGGCCGGCGCGGGGCCGGCAGTGCCTGCGGGCTGCCGGGTCGGGCCGCGACGGGCCTGCACCGGCAGCCCGCCCAGCCCCGCCCCACCCCGCGACGGCTACGCGAAGACGACCGTGCGCCGCCCGTTGAGCAGGATCCGCCGCTCCGCGTGCCACTTCACGGCCCGCGCCAGTGCCTGGCACTCCACGTCCCGCCCGACGGCGACGAGCTGGTCCGGCGTGACGCCGTGCCCCACGCGCTCGACCTCCTGCTCGATGATCGGCCCCTCGTCGAGGTCGGCCGTCACATAGTGGGCCGTCGCCCCGATCAGCTTCACGCCCCGCGCGTGCGCCTGGTGGTACGGCTTGGCGCCCTTGAAGCTCGGCAGGAAGGAGTGGTGGATGTTGATGATCCGGCCGCTGAGCTGCTTGCACAGATCGTCGGAGAGGACCTGCATGTAGCGGGCGAGCACGACCAGCTCGACGTCCTGCTCACGCACCAGTTCGAGCAGCTCCGCCTCGGCCTGTGCCTTGTTCTCCTTCGTCACGGGGATGTGGCGGAAGGGGATGTTGTACGAGCCCACCAGCTCGGCGAAGTCGGTGTGGTTGGACACCACGGCCGCGATCTCCACCGGCAGCGCGCCGATGCTGGCGCGGAACAGCAGGTCGTTCAGGCAGTGCCCGAACTTGCTGACCATGAGGACGACGCGCATCTTCTCGTCGGCCCGGTTGATCTGCCAGTCCATGTGGAAGGAGTCGCCGATCGCCGCGAAGCTCGCCCGGAGCTTGTCCACGGTCACCGGAGGCTCGGCCGAGAAGTGGACGCGCAGGAAGAACAGACCCGTGTCGTGGTCACCGAACTGCTGACTGTCCTCGATGTTGCAGCCGGTCATGAAGAGATAGCTCGACACGGCGTGCACGATGCCCTGCTTGTCGGGGCAGGAAAGGGTGAGGACGTACTGGTCGGCGCCGGTCGCCGGGGCTCGGGTGGGCTGCGCGTTCATGCCCGCCAGGGTCGCACACCGGCCACCGCCGTGGGCAATCGTTCCGCAGGGCGGAACACGGCCCCCGCGCCGCCCCCTCCGGCTCCGCTTACGCGGCGCGCGTCATGATCCGCAGCACCTCGAGGGTGCGCGGCGGCGCGTCGGCGTCGTCGCCGTCGCTGGCCGCCATCCGCACGTGCGCGTCCCGCGCCGCCCGTACCGCCTCCGGCCACGCCTCGTGGTCGACGTACGCGGAGACCGGGGCGTCCGGCCCGACCTGGTGCATGATCCGCAGCACCCGCAGCACGGCGGTGTCCACGAGGGCCGCCTCCTGCGAGTCGCGGAAGATCGTGCCGACGTACTTCTCGGCGGACCAGTTGTCGAGCCAGGTGTCCTCGACGAGGCGGTACACGGCGTCGGTGACGTCCCCGTATCCCTCGACGCCGGCCAGCCAGACGTTCTGCTGGAACACCGGGTCGGAGAGCATGTGCAGCGCGGAGCGCACATTGCTGCGCCAGCGCCACCACGGCATGTCGTTGAGTGGCATGCCGCCCATGGTGGGGGAGCGACGGCCGCGACGGGAAGAGTTCTCCGAACCTTGCACGGTCATAGATCGTACGTTTCCCCCTCCCCCGTACCGCAGGGGCCCCTGTAATTCACCTGGCCGTCACCACCCGTTGACCGTGGGTCACTCCCAGGTTAGCGATGTGACGGAATCGTGCGTGTCCATGACCGGCAAGCGACGCACGTCACCGCGAAGCACCTTCCTCCCCAGGTCCTTCCGCTTCACCAGGTCCGTCAGAGCGACCGCCCTCTCGGCGGGTGCCCTGGCCGCCTGTGCGTCACTCGCCGTCGGCTGCGGGGCCGTCCCCGGCATCTCGGGGGGTTCCGGGGACGGCCCGATCGTCGTCATGACGTGGGCGCCCGAGGAGACGTCCGCCACCAACAAGCCGGGCATGCCGGCCTTCGCCCTCGCCTACGCCCGCTGGATCAACGCGAACGGCGGCCTGAACGGCCGCAAGCTCAAGGTCCTGACCTGCAACGACCACAACGACACCGTGTCCGCGGCGGCGTGCGCCCGGCGCGCGGTCAAGGAGAACGCGGTCGCCGTGGTCGGCTCCTACAGTCAGCATTCCGACGCCTTCTTCCCGCACCTGGAAGGCGCCGGCATCGCCTACATAGGCGGCTACGGCGTCACGAACGCCGAGTTCACCAGCCCGCTGTCCTACCCCGTCAACGGCGGCCAGCCCTCCCTGCTGGCCGGCCTGGGCAAGGAGCTCGGCCCGACCTGCGGTCCGGTCTCGCTCGTACGCCCCGACACCATCGCCGGCGACGCGCTGCCCCCGATGCTCAACGCCGGACTGACCGCGGGCGGACACAACGAGGCCGAGGACCAGCGGGCTCCGGAGGACGCCACCGAATACGCGACGCAGGCCGAGGCCGCCATGAAGAACGCGACCGGCGAATCGGCCGGGGACGGGAAGGGGTGCGTGGTGACCGCGCTCGGGGACCGCACCGCCACCTTCATGGACTCGTTCCGGCGCACCCGCGCGGACTACCCCGACGTCCGCACCGGCACCGTCCTCGGCAGCGTCGACCAGACGGTGATCAACGCCGCGGGCGCCGCCTCCGGCCCCTTCGAGGGGGCTTACGTCACCGGCTGGTACCCGGTGACGAGCGACCCCGCCTGGGCGCCGATGAAGAAGGTGATCAGCGAGGAGGCGTTCTCCGACACCCGGATCGACCCCACCGACACCGGAGTGCAGACCACCTGGATCGCCTACACCGTGTTCCGGCAGGCCGTGGAGGCACTGGACGGCGGAGAGGTGACCGCCGACTCCGTACGGGGCGCCCTGGACAACGGGCTGAAGGTCACCACGGGCGGACTCACGCCGACGCTCCGCTGGGGGTTCACCGACCGGCTCGCCTCCATCGGCTTCCCCCGCCTGGTCAACGCCGACGTCACCCTCCAGGCCGTGCGGAAGGGCCGCCTGGTGTCCGCCAAGAAGGGCTTCGTGGACGTGACGAAGACCCTGGAGAAGGCCGACATCGACTGACCCGCCGCGACCGGGACACCCGCCCGGCCTCGCGGACCTGGCCACCTGGCCGACCCGGCCGGCGCCGTCTCCGCGGCGGCGCCCGGCCGGTCCGCTTCTACAGCTGGGTGGGCTGGCGCTCCGTCAGGCCGTAGGTCCGCGCGATCTTGTTCCACAACTTCGCGGCCTGCGTCTTCTGGGCGCTTGCGGTGCCGCTCGCGCGGTTGCCGGCTTGGGTCTCGGAGGTGGTGCGGGCCGAGCCCTTCTTGCAGCTCTTGTTCTTGTTGCCGGCGACCTGGTCGGCCCAGGTCGCGTAGTGGTTGTCGGCGGACGCGGACGCCTGCCACGCCTTGGTGAGGGCCGTGGTCAGCGCGGTGTGGTCCGGCAGTTGGTCGACCTTCAGCGCGGACAGTCTGGTGACCAGTTCGGAACGCTGCTTCGCCGCGTCCCGCAGGTCCGTGGCGGCCTGGGCGAGATTGCCGCACGCCTTCACATCGGCCACCGCGCTGATCACGCTGGCCCGGCTGCTGCCGCTGTCCGCGAGCAGCTTGTCCAGCTCGACGGCCTGCTGCTCGGCCGCACCGGTGGACGCCGAAGCGGACCCCTCGGTCGCGGGGGCCGACGCGGCGACGGTCTGGTTGTCGTCTCCCTCGCCACCGCCTCCGCCCGCGAGCATCGCGCCCGCGCCGACGCCGACGACCGCGAGCGCCACGCCGACCGCCGCGAACAGCGGCAGCCGCGAGCCGGTACGGCCTCCCCGGCCACCGCCGTCGTCGCGCGCCCCGCGCCGACCGCCCGCCGCCGGGTCCCCGGGCGGGGTGTAGGCGGCCTGCGGGGAACGGGCCGCGGGCCCGGCGCCGTAGCCCGGTGCGCCGCCGTGGCCGCGTCCGGGGGTGTCCGGCTCGGAGAAGCGCGGGAGCTGCTGCGTGGATCCCGCCGGGCTGTCGGTGGCCGGCCCGCTGCGGAAGAGGTTCTCGAACTCGGCGGGCGGCTGCCGGTCGCCGTCGGCCTGCGCGGGGACGGGCGGGATGTACTGCGTGGGCTCGGAGTCGGAGTACGCGCCGGGCTGCGTTCCGGGGGCCGGCATGGGACCCGGGGCGTTGTGCGGGGTACGGCCCAGGTACTGGGTCGACTCGGCCGGAACCTCGGGCGGCAGCGCGCCGGGGGCGACCGGCGGTATGTACTGCGTCGCGCCCTCGTCGGCGGGGGCGGCGGGGACGGGCGGCAGGTACTGGGTGGCGCCCTCGTCGGCGGCACCGGGTCCGGCGAACTGCGGCGGGTACGGGCCACGGCCGTCCGCGGTCGGGCCGGCCGGGACCGGCGGTATGTACTGCGTCGCGCCGTCGTCGATCGAAGCGGGGGCGGCGGGCGGCAGGGGTGCGCCCGGCGCCGGTACGTTCTCCGGTGGGAGCGGGCCCGCGCCCGCCGGGGTGCCGCCGCTCCACGGGGCCGACTGCCCGCTGTCCCACTGGGCCTGCGGCTGCTGCGAGTACTGAGGCTGGTGCTGCTGGTGTCCCTGGTCCGTTCGGCCCGGTCCGTCCGGCTGGTCCGCCGGGAGCGGCCAGCCCTGGGCGGACTGCTGCGGGGCGGGCGTCTGCCCGCCGGGACCCCAGGGGTCACCCCAGGTCTGTCCGCCGGCCGGCGCCTGCTGCCCGTACTCGGCCTGCCCCTGCGGCGCGTGCTGCCCTTGCTGCCCGTAGTCCGGTTGGCCGTACTGCTGCTGCCCGTACTCGCCCTGTCCGTACTGCTGCTGCCCGTACTGCTGAGCGCCGTACTGGCCGGACTCGTGGCCCGACGGCGGCCCCTGCGGCGGTCCCTGGCGGGGTACCGGCCGCGGCGGGTTCGTCGTCATTCCCGGCAGCAGGGGTTCCCCACCGTCGGAGGGCAGCACGATGCCTTCGCGCGCGGGTTGCGCCGAGGGCTCCTCGCCCTGTCCACTCTGCGTCACCGGGACTCCTACGAATGGGGGACCTTCGGAATCGTCGGCTCACGCTACCGGGTCCCCGGAACCCCGTGCCACGCAGCTCAGAACGTGACCTCTCTCCCACCCCGTCGGACAGTGACTTCGGTGACGGCTCCGGAGCGCGCTGCGCGTATCCGCACCTCCTTCCGTGCGACAGCGCCGTTTCCCGTGTGTTCACGCGGTGGCGCCCCGTCCGTTCACGCCGCGGTCTGCAGCTCCAGCCGCGCCCCGAACTCCCTTACCACGGACTCGTCCCGGAACGGTTCCAGCCGTTGCTGGAGATCCTCCAGGTACTCCGCGCCCCGGTTGGAGCGGAGCGTCTCGAGGAGTTCGACCGCCTTGAGGCCCGTGTGGCAGGCCTGTTCGACCTCGCGCTGCTGCACCTGCGCGGTGGCGAGCAGGACGTAGCCGATCGCGCGCCGGCGCGCACGGCTCTCCGGGTGCCCGGCCAGGGACTGTTCGGCGCAGCGCGCCGCCGCCTCGGCCTGGCCCAGGTCGCGGTGACAGTGCGCCAACTCGTCGGCCAGATAGGCCTCGTCGAAGTGCGCGATCCACGCGGGATCGTCTCCGGCGGACGGCTCGGCCGCCTCCAGCGCCGAGACGGCCCGCCCGGACGCCGCCTGCGCCCCGCGCGCGTCCCCGAGCAGCGCGTGGCCGCGCGCCTCCGCCGCGAGGAACATCGCCTCCGCGCGCGGTGTCACCCGCCCCCGCGCTCCCTCCTGCGCGGCGCGCGCCAACTGCGCGATCTCCCGCGGGTTTCCGAGCTGCGCGGCGAGGTGGCTCATGGACGCGGCGAGGACGTACCCGCCGTACCCTCTGTCGCCCGCCGCCTGGGCGAGCCGCAGGGCCTGGATGTAGTAGCGCTGGGCGAGGCCGGGTTGGCCGGTGTCGACGGCCATGTAGCCGGCCAGTTCCGTCAACCGGGCGACCGCCGCGAAGAGTTCCCGGCCCACCGCCTCCCGGTAGGAGCCGGCCAGCAGGCCCGAGACGACGCTGTTGAGGTAGTGCACAACGACCGGACGCACATGCCCGCTGCCGTACTGGTGGTCCAGGTCGACCAGCGCCTGCGTCATCGCCTTGACGGCCGCGACGTCGGAGAGGCCCACCCGGGGCCCGGCGGCCCGCGCCACCTGCGCGTCGGGCGAGGAGATCAGCCAGTCGCGGCTCGGCTCGACGAGGGCGGAGGCGGCCACGGACGAACCGGAGAGGAAGTCCCGCCGGCCCACGTCGCTGCGCCACAGTTCACAGACCTGCTCGATGGCCCCCAGTACCGTCGGCGAGAACTGAAGACCCACGCCCGAGGCGAGGTTCTTGCCGTTGGCCATGCCGATCTCGTCGATCGTGACCGTCCGGCCGAGTTTGCGGCCCAGCGCCTCCGCGATGATCGCCGGGGCGCGGCCCCGCGGCTGCTGTCCGCGCAGCCAACGGGCCACGGACGTCTTGTCGTAGCGCAGGTCGAGACCGTGCTCGGCGCCGCACATGTTGACGCGGCGGGCGAGCCCGGCGTTCGAGCACCCCGCCTCCTGGATGAGCGCCTGCAACCGTTCGTTCGGCTGCCTCGCGACTAGCGGCCTTGCGGCCATGGGCACTACCCCCTGTGGCTGCGGTGACCGGGACGGCGGGTGCCCGTCCACACACCGAGTTGACGTGTCTTCCACCGAAAAGTTCCGGCCGAGAAGATCAATGCCCCACAGCCACAGCGAAAATGCGAGGCATGTGAGGATTGCCAAGACTTGCCGAGGAATACAGAGAATTGCCGGGTTACCGGCGGACGCCCGCCCCCTCTACCTGGTTACCCGCTCCCGCGCCCGTTCCTCCCGCGCGCCCCCGCCCGTGCACCCATGCGCCCCGGACGCGGAATCGATGCTCCTCCCCCGCGCATTGTGGCGGGCGTAACCCCTGGTGACGGCTAGAGTTGTGTTCATCGTGGAAGAGACCATCGCGGGCGCCGAAGCCACTCAAATCCCGAAGCAGCGCGGGGAATCGCTGCTCGAGACCGCTGTTCGCTACGCCGAGGAACGTCATTGGGACGTCTTCCCCGGCACCTGGCTGGAACCCGTCGACGGACTGCAGCGCTGCTCCTGCGGCGACGGCGCGTGTGCGGCACCGGGCGCGCACCCCGCGCGCCCCGACTGGGCGACACAGGCCACCGGCAGCGCGACGGTCGCGCGCCGGATGTGGCAGAAGCAGCCGACCGCGTCGATCCTGCTGCCGACCGGGCGTACGTTCGACGCGATCTCCGTTCCGGAGACGGCCGGGTTTCTCGCGCTGGCGCGGATGGAGCGGATGGAGCTGACCCTCGGTCCCGTCACGTTGACGCCGGACCGGCGGATGCAGTTCTTCGTGTTGCCCGGGGCGTCGGCGAAGGTGCCGGACCTGGTGCGCAAGCTGGGCTGGTCGCTGGGCGCGCTCGACCTCCTGACGCTCGGCGAGGGCCTGTGGGTCGCCGCGCCGCCCACGCGGTTCGGGTCCCGGGGTGCCGTGCAGTGGGCGTGCCGGCCCACCGCCGCGAACCGCTGGCTGCCGGACGCGGAGGAGTTGATCTCGCCGCTCGCCTACGCCTGCGGGCGGGATCGCTGACTCCCTGAGGCGCTGTCTCCGCCGTAGGGTTCGTGCATGACGTCCGTACGCGTGCGTAACCTCTGGAAGCGGTTCGGGCAGCAGGTCGCCGTCGCCGGAATCGATCTCGATCTGCCGTCCGGGAAGTTCATCGGGCTCGTCGGGCCGAACGGAGCCGGGAAGACCACGACCCTGTCGATGGTGACCGGGCTGTTGCGGCCCGATCAGGGCTCGGTCGAGGTGGTCGGACACGACGTGTGGCGGGACCCCGTCGAGGTGAAGGCGCGGATCGGCGTACTGCCGGAGGGGCTGCGGCTGTTCGAACGGCTGTCGGGGCGTGAACTTCTCGGCTACAGCGGGCGGTTGCGGGGGCTGCCGGGCCCCGAGGTCGACAAGCGGGCCACGCAGCTGCTCGACGTCCTCGATCTGGCCGGGGCCCAGCACAAGCTCGTCGTCGACTACTCGACCGGCATGCGGAAGAAGATCGGGCTAGCGGCCGCGCTGCTGCACAACCCCGAAGTGCTCTTCCTGGACGAGCCGTTCGAGGGCGTCGACCCGGTGTCGGCGCAGATCATCCGGGGAGTGCTGGAGCGGTACACCGCGTCCGGGGCGACGGTCGTCTTCTCCTCCCATGTCATGGAGCTCGTCGAGTCGCTGTGCGACTGGGTGGCGGTGCTGGCGGCGGGGCGGATCCGGGCGCACGGGACGCTGGAGGAGGTGCGGGGTTCGGCTCCCTCCCTGCAGCAGGCGTTTCTCGAACTCGTCGGGGCGCAGGGCCGGGACACCGGTTCCGACCTCGACTGGCTGGGCGGCGGGGCGGTCCGGTGAGCGAGCCGACCTCTCCGCCGGGCCTCGTCCCCACCGTCGTACGGCTGAAGCTGTCGCTGCTGCGCAACGGGCTGCGGCAGTCGGGCGGGCGGCGGGCCGCGTATGTCGCCTCCGCCGTCGTCACGCTGCTGTTCGCGGCGCTTCAGCTGCTCGGGCTGATCTTGTTGCGCGGGCACGACCACGCGGTGTCGCTGGTGGTGCTCCTCGCGGCGGTGCTGGGGCTGGGCTGGGCGGTGATGCCGCTGTTCTTCCCCAGCGGTGACGAGACCCTGGACCCGACCCGGCTGGTGATGCTTCCGCTGCGGCCCCGGCCGCTGGTGCGGGCGCTGCTGGCGGCCTCCCTGGTGGGCATCGGGCCCCTGTTCACGCTGCTGTTGCTAGTGGGGTCGGTGGTGTCGGTGGCGCACGGGGCCGCCGCGTGGACGGTCGGCGTACCGGCCGTCGCCCTCGGGCTGCTGGTGTGCGTGGCCCTCGCCCGGGCCGTGGCCGCGGCCAACATCCGGCTGCTGACCAGCCGTAAGGGGCGCGACCTCGCGGTGCTGAGCGGACTGGTCATCGCGATCGGGGCGCAGGTCGTCAACTTCGGGGCGCAGCGGCTCGGGTCGTCCGGTCTCGGGCAGCTCGATCCGGCGGCGGACGTGCTGCGCTGGCTGCCGCCCGGCTCGGCGATCGGCGCGGTGGATTCGGTGAGCGAGGGCGCGTACGGGACGGCCACCGCGCAGCTCGTCGTCAGTGCGGGCGCTCTGGTGCTGCTGGTGCGGGTGTGGACCCGGAGCCTGACCCGGTTGATGATCTCGCCCGACGGTTCCACGCTCCAGGCGGCCGAGCCGACCGCGCGGGAACGGCGGAGCTCGGGGCTCGGACGCCTGCTGCCGGGCGGGCGCACCGGCACCGTGATGGAGCGCGGTCTGCGCTACATCTGGCGCGACCCGAAGACGAAGGCGGCCTGGGTGACGTCGCTGGCCATCGGGCTGATCGTGCCCGTCTTCAACGCCTTGCAGGGCACCGGCTCGATCTACTTCGCGTGCTTCGCCGCCGGGATGCTCGGCATCCAGATGTACAACCAGTTCGGGCAGGACACGTCCGCGTTCTGGATGGTCGCGATGACGATCTCCTCGCGCCGGGACGCGTACGTCGAGCTGCGCGCGCGGGCGCTGGCGCTGCTGCTGATCACACTGCCGTACGCGACGCTGGTGACCGTGCTGACTACGGCGATGCTCGGCGACTGGTCGAAGCTGCCCGAGGCGCTGGGGCTGTCGCTCGCGCTGCTCGGCGCGATGCTGGCGACGGGTGCCTGGACCTCGGCCCGCTTTCCCTACTCGATTCCGCAGGAGGGCTACAAGAACGTCGCCCCCGGTCAGGCCGGTCTCGCCTGGATCGCGATCTTCGGCGGGATGGTCTCGGCCGCCCTGCTGTGCGCGCCCGTCATCGCGGTGACGATCTGGCTGCACGTCACCGAGGGCGGGGACTCCTGGACCTGGCTGCTGCTGCCGGGGGGCGCGGTGTACGGCGCGGCGATCACGCTGCTGGGACTGCGTCTGGCCGCACCCCGGACGGCGACCCGTCTGCCGGAGATCCTGACAGCGGTGAGCAAGGGCTGACCCGCGCCCGCGCCCGCCGCTGCAGCCTCAGCGGCCGGGGGCGAACCTCACCCCACCCCGCCCGGCCCGGCCCGGCCCGAGAGACGCTTCCTGGCCGGCTGATCGCCGGGGGGTGCGGCCCCGCGCCCGCTCGAGCGCCGGGGGCGTGCGGCCCCGCGATCGCCTGCCCGTCGAGCGAGCGGCGGGAGACGCTTCCTGCCCGTCTGACCGCCGGGGCGAGCGGCCCGGGGACCGTCTGACCGCCGGGGCGAGCGGCCCGGGGCCCCGGGGGGCCTCCCGAGGGCCCCGGACCCCGGGGGGCCTCGGGAGGGCTTCGGACCCCGGGGGCCTCGGGAGGGCTTCGGCGGGCGTCAGAGAGCCTCCGGTGGGCCGCAGGGGTCCCAGGGATACGAGGGATACGTCAGAGCCCTCAGGGGACCTCAGAGGCGCCGAGGAGGGCGGGCCCGAGGGGCCCGAGGGACCCGGGGGGCCAAGCGGACTCAGGGGCCCAGGAGCCCGTCGGGGAGCCAGGGGCCTGAGGGCACCGGAACTCTGCTCAGGAGCCGGGGCCTCAGAGGGCACCGGAACTCACAGGGCCAGGGGACTCGGAGGGGCGACGGTGCTCAGATGGCCAGGGGACTCGGAGGACACCGGTGTTCAGGGGCCAGGGGACTCGGAGGACACCGGTGTTCAGGGTGCTTCGGGGGTGAGGACGGCGTCGAGGAAGGGTTCGATCGCCGTGCGCCATCCCTCCGGCTGGTCGTAGTGCACGAGGTGCCCGGCGTCGGCGACCTCCGCGTACGCGCCGCGCGGCAGGACCCGGACCATCTCCTGGGCCTCGGCGCGGCCGAGTTCGCCGTCCAGCCCGCGCACCACCAGCGCCGGACACTGGACCTGGGCGAGCTCCTCCCAGTGCGCGTCGTAGACCCAGGTCTCGCGGGTCTTGAGCATCTGCTCGGGCTCGAAGACGGGACGCCAGCCGTCCGGCGACTCGTGCATCACCTCGGCGTAGAACTCGCCCCGGGACGGGTTCGGGCGCTCCACCCAGGGGTCGTCCTCGCCGAACCACTTGCGGACGTCGGCGAGCGTGGCGAAGGGGGCCGGCCAGGACTTGAACCAGTCGCCCCACTCGCGTTGCGAGGCCGCTCCCAGCGCGGAGGCCCGCATGTCGCAGACGATCAGGCCCTGCACCAGGTCGGGGCGCTTGGCGGCGAGCTGCCACGCGGTGAGCGCGCCCATGGCGTGGCCGATGAGGACGGCCGGGGCGAGGCCCAGCTGCTCCAGGGCGGCCTCCGCGTCCTCCACGTAGGCCTCGCGGGTGAAGGCGGCCTCGGGCAGCTTCGCGCTCTGGCCGTGGCCGCGCTGGTCGAGGGCGACCGCGCGGTGCCGCTCGGAGAGCCAGCGGGCGGTGGAGGACCAGTGCGAGGCCCGGCCCATCAGACCGTGCAGTAACAGGACGCCCGGCCTGCTTTTGGCGTCGTTCTCGAGCGGCGCGGCGGGCCGGCCCCTGTCCCGCCTCCGCACGGGCTGGGGCGGAATGACGGGCTCCGTCACCGCTGTCGCCGGGTCGCCCTTGGGCGGGTCACCGAACTCCCAGGCCGCCAGGCGTACGCCGCCCGCCCCGGTCACGTCGATGCGTCGCGCCATAGGTCCTGGCACCCCCTAGCCGTCATACCGCTGCGCTTCCGATGCCTTCGTACTGCCTTCAATCACCCGCAGGCTATCGAATGGCCTTTCGAGAAATGCACTCTCCGCGCACAACACCCCTCGTTCGAGTGACCACTCTCAAGGAATGATCCCCGCCGCCGAGGGGAGACCTTCAGCGGGAGGCGGACCGCTCGGGGAAATCGGTCCGAGGGGAATGACCCTGAGAGCTCGGGGCTCCGGGTCAGAACAGGGGAGGACAGGCCCCGGTGCCGTACGGCACCGGGGCTCTCCACTGCTCCGCGGTACGGCATCCGGCCCCCCTCAGGTCATATGCCCCACGCGACAGCCTGGCACGTGAAGCGCCGGAGCGCTGCGATTCGACACAGGGAATCTGCGATTCGACGAGATCGACGGAACACCCCAACTTCCCCACGCCCCCCAGGAGTTGAACAATGCTCAGCCTTTCGGCGACGCCCGGTGGTCGCCCCGACGACGACCCGCGCCCGCCCGGCCGGAGCTCAGCGCTTCGCGACGAACACGTGGGACGCGACGTCCGACTCCAGCTCGGCCGCCTCGCCGCCGCTGCCCACCAGGACACCGCCCGCCGACTCCGTCACGCTCACCACCGAACCGGGCTGCACGCCCGCGCGACGCAGCGTGTACATCAGCTGGGCGTCCGTCTGGATCGGCTCGCCGATCCGGCGTACGACGACCGTCTTGCCCTCCAGGCCCGGGTCGAGGTCGGCCAGCGAGACCATGCCCTCGTCCAGGAACGGGTCGGCGCCGTCCTTCTCGCCCAGCTCCTCCAGACCCGGGATCGGGTTGCCGTACGGCGACTCGGTCGGGTGCCGCAGAAGCTCCAGCACGCGACGCTCGACGGCCTCGCTCATCACGTGCTCCCAGCGACAGGCCTCGGCGTGCACCTGCTCCCACTCCAGGCCGATGACGTCGACGAGGAGACACTCGGCGAGGCGGTGCTTGCGCATCACGCGCGTGGCGAGCCGGCGGCCCTCGTCGGTGAGCTCGAGGTGCCGGTCGCTGGCCACGGAGACCAGACCGTCGCGCTCCATGCGCGCCACCGTCTGGCTGACCGTGGGCCCGCTCTGGTCGAGGCGTTCGGCGATCCGGGCACGCATGGGCACCACGCCTTCCTCTTCCAGCTCGAGGATGGTGCGGAGATACATCTCCGTGGTGTCGATCAGTCCGGACATGTGTGCCCCTCGATTAGCTCTGCTGGCTCTGCCGAAGGCTGAACGGCTCTCCGGCGCGTGCGCTGGCCCTGGACCCAATTCTGCCGGATACCACTGACAAGCGTGCCGCGCCGTTGAAACGAGGCGGTTACATCGGGGCGCGGATCCCCGCCGCGAGGCAGGCCGGCACCCCGGCCGCACCACCGTCACCGGGCGTATTGACAGCGCACTGGTCCAGACCGCACGGTGATCCGCGACACGGACACCCGCTACGGCAAAGGGGCCCTACGGATGAGCGACCGCAAGCTCGCCGCCCAGTTCTTCGACGCCGCGATCGCCCTGCTCCAGCGGGCCCGCGACGAGGAGGCCGGCACCGTCGAGGCGGCCGGCGCGCTGCTCGCCGACACCGTGGCGGCAGGCGGCCGTCTCTTCGCCTTCGGCGCCGGTCACTCCTCCCTCGCCGCCCAGGACGTCGTCTACCGCGCGGGCGGCCTCGCCCTGATGAACCTGCTCGCGGTCCCGGGCGTCGTCGGCGTCGACGTCACCCCCGCCACCCTCGGCTCCGCCCTGGAGCGCGTCGACGGCCTCGCGAGCGCCGTCCTGGACACCTCGCCCCTGCGCGCGGGCGACGCCCTCGTCATCGTCTCGCTGTCCGGCCGCAACGCCCTGCCCGTGGAGATGGCCCAGAAGGCCCGCGCGCTGGGCGTCCGGGTGATCGGCCTGACGTCGGTGGCCTACGCCTCGGAGACGACGTCCCGGCACGTCTCCGGAACCTTCCTGAAGGACCACTGCGACGTCGTCCTGGACTCCAAGATCGCGGTCGGCGACGCGGAGCTCAGCCTCGACACCGTCCCCGCGCCCTTCGCCCCCGCCTCCACGGTCGTCACCTCGGCCCTCCTCCAGGCCGTGATGGCCACCGCGGCCGGCGTCCTCGCCGAGCGCGGCATCGAGCCCCCGCTGCTGCGCTCCGGCAACGTCGACGGCGGCCACGACTGGAACGGGCGGATCATGGAGCAGTACCGGGACCGGATCTTCTACCGCCACTGAACGGGCGCCACCGCCCACCCGGCGGCGGCGCGAGGCGGATCGGCCGCCCGACCCGCGCGCCCCGCCCGACCCGCGTGACCGTGTGCTTCAGGCGCCTTCGCCGCGGCCCGCCGTATCGGCCGCGCCGGTCAGATCGGCGAGGTCCAGCGCGGCGGCTATGCGGACGGCGACATCCTCGGCGTAGTTCGCGTCGGAACGCTCGAAGGCGGTACGGCCACCGCCGCGCAGGAACGTCACCACCCCCAGGGTGCGGCCCCGGCTGCGCAGCACCGCGCACAGGGCGTGCACCGTGTCGTCGGGCCACAGGCGCGCCCGCGCCCACTCCCGCGCCTCGTCGGCCGACGCCGAGCCCACCCCGGCCCGCACCGAACCGGCCCGCGCCACGCACTGGAGCGCCGGGTGCGCCTCGCCGTAGCGCACCGGCAGGCCCGTGTGCCCGGTGAGCGCGCTGGGACCCGGCCCGCCCGACGGGGTGGCCGCGACCCGCATCAGCCGCTGCGGCCCGGCGCCTTCCTCGTCGGCCGGGGCACCGCCCATCACCCGGTCGACCAGGGCGTGGTCGGCGAATCCGGCGAGCGCGAAGTCGAGGTGCACGGTGGCCGCCTCGGCGGGGTCCTCGCACTCGGCGGCCGCGCGGGCGGCCCGGTGCAGCTGGTTGACGCGGAAGCGCAGCAGCGAGGCCTCCTGTTCGCCCTGCTTGGCCTCGGTGACGTCCTGGAAGAGCCAGCCGACCCCGAGGGGCACCGGTTCCTCGGCGAGCGGCGAGGCCAGCCGCAGGAAGCCGCTGCGCCAGCAGCGCAGCTTCTCGCCCTCCGGGGCGCGCACCCCGACCCACAGCTCGGCGGGGGCCGGCGGAGCGCCCTCGGCCAGGACGTGCGTCAGGGCGTTCTCCAGCTCCTCGACGCCCCGGGTGAGCAGATCGCCCAGGGGACGGCCCAGGGCGGCCGTACGCCCCGTGCCGAGCGCGCGGGCCGCGTGCGCGTTGACGACGGCGGGGCGCAGGTCGGCGTCGACCAGCACGACTCCCCAGGAGGCGTCGTCGAAGAGGGCCTCGCTGAGCGCGATGGAGCGCTCCAGGTCGATCTGGGCGTGCACCTCGCTGAACGCGAAGTACAGTCCCGCGGGCTTGCCGTCGGGCCCGCGCACCGCGGCGGACTGGCTGCGCACGAGGACGCGGCCGCCGTCCTTGGTCAGCAGCGCGAACTCGTGGACCTGGCGGCCCGGCGCGTGCATGGCGGACATCAGCCGCCCCTCGATGTCCTCGGCGTCGGCCTCGCGCACGGCCCATCCCGCGAAGCCGTGCCGGCCGACCGCCTCGGCGGCGGTCCAGCCGAGGATGCGCTCGGCCTCGCGGTTCCAGTGGGTGACGATGCCGTCGCCGTCGAACGCGCAGAGCGCCGCGTCCATGCCGTCGAGCAGCGCGGCGAGCAGGTCGGTGCCGTCCGGGCCGACCGGGCCGACCGCCGTCTCCGCGTCTTCCGGGGGCGTGGGGCCGTCGCCGCCCGACCGCTCGGGCTCGTCCGGCCCCAGCTCGTCGGTGGTCCCACTACGTCGGGAAGCACTCACCTGGACCCCCTGCAGGTTCGCTCACTTGCCCTCATTCAACTCGAACGTGACGCAGCCCACATATGGTTCCCGCAAGATTGCAGAGGAATCGTTGTACCGCGCCCTAGTCATCGCGGGGCAGGAGCCGCAGGTCGACCCATTCCGCCGTCCCGCCGTCGAGCACGTACCGTTCGACCTCGACGAAACCGCGTGCCCGCGCGAACCGCAGGCCGTCCTCGTTGACGGCCAGCACGCACGTCTCGACCACCCGGGCGCCGAGCCCGCGCGCGTGGGCGAGCGCGTGGTCGTACAGGGCGGTGCCGTGGCCACGTCCGCGGTACGCGGGCAGCACGCGCGCGATGACGGTCGCCACCCCCTGCTCGCCCTCGGGCGGCCGCACGGTCGAGCAGCCGACGAGGACGTCACCGACGTAGGCGTTCTCCAGCCGGTAACGGCCCGCGCGCTCGCGCACCTCGTCGAGGGACATCGCGGCCGGCGGCACGATCGTGTTGTGGACGTGCCGCCACTGCTCGAGCGCGGCCTCACCGGCCACGGCCTCGGTGCGCAGACGAAGATCAGTCACGTGAGCAGGGAATCGCTTCCCGGTCGGCCGCGTCAACATCCCGGAAAAACACTTGAGTGACGGGAGAGGGGTTCCTAGTGTGGGGCGTACCGAAGGAAAGGAGGTGGTCCGAAGCATGTATGCACACCGGACGTCGGAGGTGGCTGCGGGCTAGTGGCCCGTCGCCCACTGAGTGCGGTGCCGGACCGGCGTGTGTGAGTTGCACGCAACCGGCCAGTTCAACGCAGTCACCCGACCCGCGAGTCGCCGGTACGTCCGGCCGGCCCTCCTGAGCGAGGACCAGACTCGCGGGTCGCCTGCGTTTCCGGCCGCCCTTCCTGCCCTCCGTCCGCAGGGTTTGCGGGGCGTGATCCACGCCACGTACGGATCTTTCGTCAGGCAGTACCCTGGGCGCATGCTTTCGCTCGTTCGACGCCGCCACGTGGACTACGTCCGCGTCACGAGCATGGGCTGTCGACGCTCCCTCTGAGCTTCCAGCCCCTTCCGCGGTTCACATCCGCCTGCGTTCCCTCTCCTCCTGCCCACTTGGCACCCGTGCGCCACCCCACCCACGGCGGCGGCCGGGCCCTGCACACCTGCGGACGTACCATGACGAACCCGTCGTACCAGCAACTGCCGATCATCGATCTCTCCGCCGCCGACCGCGGCCCACAGGCGCGGGCGCTGCTGCACGCGCAGCTGCACAGTGCCGCGCACGACGTGGGGTTCTTCCAGCTGGTCGGGCACGGGGTCGGTGAGCGGGAGACCGACGAGCTGCTGTCGGCCATGCGGGCCTTCTTCGCGCTGCCCGAGGCCGAGCGGCTCGCCATCGACAACGTGAACTCGCCGCACTTCCGCGGCTACACGCGGACCGGCGACGAGCGGACCGGCGGGCGGCAGGACTGGCGGGACCAGCTCGACATAGGGGCCGAACGGCCGGCCCGGAACCCCGGTGCCGACGAGTCCGCCTACTGGTGGCTGGAGGGGCCCAACCAGTGGCCCGCCGGGCTGCCCGCGCTGCGGACCGCCGCGCTCGCGTGGATCGAGCGGCTGAGCGCCGTCGCCGAGAAACTGCTGCACGAGCTGCTCGCCTCGATCGGGGCGCCCGTCGACTTCTACGACCACGCCTTCGGGGAGCGGGCCCATCCGCATCTGAAGCTCGTGCGGTATCCGGGAAGCGCGGGCGACGGCACCGGTCAGGGCGTCGGGGTGCACAAGGACTACGGGTTCCTGACGCTGCTGCTCCAGGACCGGGTGGGCGGGCTCCAGGTGCAGCGCGCGGACGGACTGTTCCACGACGTGCCGCCGCTGCCGGGCGCCTTCGTCGTCAACCTGGGCGAGCTGCTGGAGGTGGCGACCAACGGATATCTCGTGGCCACCAACCACCGGGTCGTGTCGCCGCCGAGCGCCGTCGAACGGTTCTCCGTGCCCTTCTTCTACAACCCCCGTCTGGACGCCCGCGTCGAGCCGCTGCCCTTCCCGCACGCCTCCGCCGCGCCCGGTGTGACCGACGACCCGGCAAACCCGCTCTTCGCGGAGTACGGCTTCAACGAGCTGAAGGGCAAGCTGCGGGCCCACCCGCTGGTGGCCGAACGGCATCACGCGGAGCTGCTCAGCCCCGCGTGATGCCGTTCGTGCCGCCGCGCTTGACGCATGACGGACGCCCGAAGGACGCCCGGTGGACGCCGACCGTGACGCCGTGCTCCGGCGACGGGCCGGGCGGCCCGGCCTAGCCGCTGATGTCCCCGTAGCCCTCGATCTCCCGGGGGTTGCGGGAGCCCGGCCCGATGTAGCGGGCCGACGGGCGGACCAGGCGGCCGGTGCGCTTCTGCTCCAGGATGTGCGCCGACCAGCCCGCCGTACGGGCGCAGGTGAACATCGAGGTGAACATCTGCGCCGGGACCTCGGCGAAGTCCAGGATGATGGCCGCCCAGAACTCGACGTTCGTCGCCAGGACCCGGTCGGGACGGCGGGCGTGGAGTTCCGCGAGGGCCGCCTTCTCCAGGGCTTCGGCGATCTCGAAGCGGGGCGCGCCCAGCTCGCGGGCCGTACGGCGCAGCACGCGCGCGCGTGGGTCCTCGGCGCGGTAGACGCGGTGCCCGAAGCCCATGAGCCGCTCACCCTTGTCGAGGGCCTGCTTGACGTACGCCTCCGCGTCCCCGGTCCGCTCGATCTCCTCGATCATGCCGAGGACGCGGGAGGGGGCGCCGCCGTGCAGCGGGCCCGACATGGCTCCCACGGCGCCGGACAGGGCGGCGGCGACGTCGGCGCCCGTGGAGGCGATCACGCGGGCCGTGAACGTGGACGCGTTCATGCCGTGTTCGGCGGCCGACGTCCAGTAGGCGTCGACCGCGGCCACGTGCTTGGGATCCGGCTCGCCGCGCCAGCGGATCATGAACCGCTCGACGACGGACTGCGCCTTGTCGATCTCCCGCTGCGGGACCATCGGCCGGCCCTGGCCGCGCGCGGACTGGGCGACGTAGGAGAGGGCCATGACGGCGGCGCGGGCGAGGTCCGCGCGGGCCTGCTCGGCGTCGATGTCGAGGAGGGGCTTGAGGCCCCAGACGGGCGCGAGCATGGCGAGCGCGGACTGCACGTCGACGCGGATGTCGCCGGAGTGGACGGGGATCGGGAACGGCTCGGCGGGCGGCAGGCCGGGATTGAAGGCGCCGTCGACGAGCAGGCCCCAGACGTTGCCGAACGAGACATGACCGACCAGGTCCTCGATGTCGACGCCCCGGTACCGCAGGGCGCCGCCCTCCTTGTCGGGTTCGGCGATCTCCGTCTCGAACGCGACGACTCCTTCGAGTCCGGGTACGAAGTCGGACATCGGGCGGCTCCTCGTGATGTGTGCGACGGGCGGCGCCGGCGGTTCCGCGGTCCTGTGCACCTCGGGTGCCGGGACTCGCGGTCCTGGGCGGTACCCCACTGATGCCCCGTGCGGCCGTCGGTCACCCGACCGGCACCCCACCGGCACCCGACCGGGGCGGGACGCGGCGACGGGTGCCTTTGCACCATATCCCCGAGTGCCACCCTTGGGGAGTGGTCACGGCACTCAGTGCCACCTTTGGTGGGTCGGACTGCGGCGGTGGGTCATACGGCAAGATGACCACGTGACCGACGCAGACGCCGTCTCCCCCGGCCCCGTCCCCGATCCCGCCGCGATGCGCAAGCAGTACCGGGCCGAGGGGCTGTCCGAGGCCGAGCTGGCCGCCACACCCGTGGAGCAGTTCGCCCGCTGGTTCAAGGACGCGGCCGTCGAGGCCCATCTCTTCGAGCCGAACGCCATGGTCGTCTCCACCGCGGACGCCGAGGGCCGGCCCGGCTCCCGCACGGTCCTGCTGAAGCACTTCGACGAGCAGGGCTTCGTCTTCTACACGAACTACGACTCCCGCAAGGCCCGCGACCTCGCCGAGAACCCGTACGTGTCGCTGCTCTTCCCCTGGCATCCGATGGCCCGGCAGGTCATCGTGCGGGGCGTGGCGCGGCGCACCGGGCGCGACGAGACCGCCGCGTACTTCCGGACCCGGCCGCACGGCTCGCAGCTGGGGGCCTGGGCCAGCGCGCAGTCCTCGGTGATCGCCACCCGCTCCGATCTCGACGCCTCCTACGCCGAGCTGGCGGCCCGCTACCCGGAGGGCGAGCAGGTGCCGGTGCCGCCGCACTGGGGCGGATTCCGGGTGGCTCCCCAGTCGGTGGAGTTCTGGCAGGGCCGCCTGAACCGGCTGCACGACCGGCTCCGGTACGTGGCGGAGGCGGACGGGAGCTGGCGGGTGGAGCGGCTCAGCCCCTGACGGGACCGGGCGACGGCGGTGGGGGCGGCGGTCGGGTCAGCCGAGCGCGTCGTCCAGCAGGCCCGCCCACTGCGTCACCACGCGCTCGCGGCGCCCCGCGTCGTCGGTGAGGAGGTTGGCGAGGCCGAGCCCGCGGGCCATGTCCAGCAGGCCCTGGACGGTCTCGCGGACGCCGGGCGCGGACTCGTCGGCGCCCAGGAGCTCGACGGCTATGCGGTGGCTCTCGCGGCCCACGCGGGCCTCCAGCTCGGTCACGCGCGAGCGCAGCTGCTCCTCGTTGGAGGCGGCCACCCACAGGTGCAGGGCGGCTCGGAAGAGGGGACCGGTGTAGAGGCCCACGAGGGCGGTGACGACCGCGCGCCGGTCGCCCTTCGCGCCCTGCGGGAACAGCGCGCGCAACGCGTCCGAGCGTTCCTCGGCGACGTACTCGACGGCCGCGGTGAAGAGGTCCTCGCGGGTGGGGAAGTGGTGCTGGGCCGCGCCCCGGGAGACCCCCGCGCGTTCGGCGACGACGGAGACCGTGGAGCCCGCCCAGCCGTGTTCGGCGAGGCAGGACACGGCGGCCGCCAGGAGCCGCTGCCGGGTGGCCCGGCTGCGGTCCTGCTTGGGCACCCGGTCGCCCGGCCCGCGGTCACCCGGCCCGCGGTCACCCGGAGCACGGTCACCCGGAGCGCGTTCGTCCGTGGTCACAACACCCATGGAGGATCCCGTCGTTCGAGGAAGGCCGTCATTCCCTCGCGGGCGTCGGGGCCGGCGAACAACGAGGCCGAGAGCCTGGTCATCTCGCCCGCGTCCTCGACGAGGGCCTCCAGCACCTTAGCCGTGAGCAGCTCCTTCGTCCTGGCCAGGGCCGTGGGAGCGGCCCGGCGCAGACCGTCGAGGACGGGCGTGAGGGCATCGTCCAGGTCGGTGTCGCCGGCCGAGAGGGTGACGAGGCCGATCCGGGCCGCCTCGGCCGCGCCGAAGGTCTCGCCGGTGAGGCAGTAGCGGGCGAGGGCGCGCGGGTCGACGCGGGGCAGCAGCGGCAGGGAGATGACGGCGGGCGCGACCCCGATGCGCACCTCCGTGAACGCGAAGGTCGCCGTCCCGGAGGCGAGCGCGATGTCGCAGGCGCCGAGCACGCCCAGCCCGCCCGCCCGTACGTGACCGGCGACCCGGGCCACCACGGGCTTGCGCAGTTCGAGGATCCGCCGGAGCAGCGCGGGCACCGCGTGGGGCGGCGGGGGGTCCTTCAGGTCGGCGCCCGCGCTGAAGGTGTTGCCGGTGTGGGTGAGGACGACGGCCCGTACGTCGTCGTCCTTGTCGCAGCTCCCGAGCGCGTCCGTCAGTTCGCTCACGAGGGCGCGCGAGAGGGCGTTGCGGGTGGTGGGCGAGTCGAGGCTGAGGGTCTCGACTCCTCGGACCCGGGTCCGTCCGACCAGGGCGGTCGTCATGCGCGCTCCCTCAGTTGACGGCGCAGGATCTTCCCCGAGGCGGCGCGCGGCACGGCGTCGATGAAGGTGACCCCGCGGACACGCTTGTAGGGGGCGACCCGCTCGGCGACGTACATCGCGATCTCTCCCTCGGCGAGCTCGGGTGACGTGGGCTGCCGGACCACGTACGCGTGCGGGACCTCGTTGCCGTCGTCGTTGTAGACGCCGATGACGGCCGCGTCCGCTATGCCGGGGTGGGTGAGCAGGAGGGCCTCGAGTTCGGCGGGGGCCACCTGGAAGCCCTTGTACTTGATCAGTTCCTTGACCCGGTCGACGACGAACAGCCAGCCGTCCGCGTCGACCCGCCCGACGTCGCCGGTGTGCAGCCAGCCGTCGCCGTCGATCATGTCGGCGGTGGCGTCGGGGCGCCCCAGGTAGCCCTTCATGATCTGCGGGCCCCGGATGAGGATCTCGCCGGACTCACCGGCCTCCAGGTCCTTGTCGGGGTCGTCCAGGGAGACGATCCGCATCTCGGTGCCGGCGATGAGTTTGCCGACGGTGCCGGCGGGGGCGTCCCGCATGGCGTCGAGCGGGACGACATGGGTGCCCGGGGACAGTTCCGTCATGCCGTAGGCCTGGCCGACCGGCGGCAGGTTCAGGCGCTCGGAGCAGGCGGCGGCGAGGGCGGCGTCCAGGGGCGCGGCCGCGCTGACGACGTACCGCAGGGACGACAGGTCGTACCGGGTGACCGCCGGGTGCTTGGCGAGGGCGAGGACGATCGGCGGGGCCACGTACAGGCCGGTGATGCGGTGGTTCTGGATGGCCGCGAGGAAGGTCTCCAGGTCGAAGCGGGGCAGCACCACGACGGTGGCGCCCTGGCGCAGGGGCGCGTTCATCAGGGCGGTCAGGCCGTAGATGTGGAAGAAGGGCAGCACGGCGAGGATGCGGTCGCCGGGACCCACGGACATCGCGGGCCGGAGCTGGGCGAGGTTGGTGGCGATCTGCCGGTGGGTGAGCATCACGCCCTTGGGGACGCCGGTGGTTCCGGAGGAGTACGGCAGGGCCGCCACGTCCTCCACCGGGTCGATGTCCACCTGGGGTTCCGGGGCCGCCGAGGCGAGCATGTCGACGAGCGAGCGGTGCCCGGCGGCGGTGTCGCAGACGAAGATCTCCTCGACGCCGCCCGCGAGTTCGGCCGCCCGCCGGGCCGTCTGGAGCAGCGGGGAGACGGTGACGATCCAGCGGGCGGCGGAGTCGTCGAGCTGCTTGGCGAACTCCTCGGCGGTGGCGAGCGGATGCACGGTGGTGACCGTGGCGCCCGCGCGCGTGGCCGCGTAGAAGGCGAGCGGGAAGGCGACGGTGTTGGGGCTGTGCAGCGCCAGTGCGTCGCCCTTGCGGACCCCGGCCTCGGCGAGCGCGGCGGCGACCCGCCGGTGGAACCGGTCCACCTGGTCGTACGTGAGGGTGGTGCCGTCCGTGCCGTCGACGAGCGCCGGCAGTTCGCCGAACTCGGCGGCACGGCCCAGCACGGCGTCGTGGATGGGGAGGTCTACGGGCGGGACGTCTGCGAACTCGCTGCGGAACACGGTTCCTCCTCGCGCGCCGGACACGACGGTTGCCGGCTGCGGTCAGTACGACTTGGGCAGGCCCAGGGTCTGGTGGGAGACGTAGTTGAGAATCATCTCCCGGCTCACCGGGGCGATACGAGCCACGCGGGAGGCCGTTATCAGCCGGGCGAGGCCGAACTCGCGCGTGAGGCCGTTGCCGCCGAGGGTGTGCACGGACTGGTCGACCGCCTTCACGCAGGCCTCCCCGGCCGCGTACTTGGCCATGTTGGCGGCCTCGCCCGCGCCGGCGTCGTCCCCCGCGTCGTACAGCTGGGCCGCCTTCTGCATCATCAGGCGGGCCAGTTCGAGGTCGATGTGGGCCTGCGCGAGGGGGTGCGCGATGGCCTGGTGGGCGCCGATCGGGCTCTTCCAGACGGTGCGGTCGCGGGCGTACTCGACCGCCTTGGAGAGGGCGTGGCGGCCCATGCCGATCGCGAAGGCGGCCGTCATGATGCGCTCGGGGTTGAGTCCGGCGAAGAGCTGGAGCAGGCCCGCGTCCTCGTCGCCGACGAGCGCCTCCGCCGGGAGCCGCACCTCGTCCAGGACGAGCTCGAACTGCTTCTCCACACTGTTCAGTTCCATGTCGATGCGGCGGCGGGAGAAGCCTTCGGCGTCGCGCGGGACGATGAACAGGCAGGGCTTGAGGCTGCCGGTGCGGGCGTCCTCGGTGCGGCCGACGATCAGGGTGGCGTCGGCGATGTCGACGCCGGAGACGAAGACCTTGCGGCCGGTCAGCAGCCAGTCGCCGCTCGCGGGGTCGCGGCGGGCGGTGGTGGTGATGCGGTGGCTGTTGGAGCCGGCGTCGGGTTCGGTGATGCCGAAGGCCATGAGGCGGCTGCCGTCGGCCAGGGCGGGCAGCCACTCCCGCTTCTGGGCCTCGGTGCCGAAGCGGGCGATGACCGTGCCGCAGATCGCCGGGGAGACGATCATCATCAGCAGCGGGGCTCCGGCGGCGCCGAGCTCCTCGAGGACCAGGGAGAGCTCGGCGATGCCGCCGCCTCCGCCGCCGTACGCCTCCGGCAGGTTGACGCCGATGTAGCCGAGCTTGGCGGCTTCCTGCCAGAGGCCGCTCTTCTCGGCGTCGGAGTCGTGGGCGTGGCTCCTGGCGAAGGACGAGACCGCCGCGCGGAGTGCCTTGTGCTCGTCGGATTCGATCAGCGTGCTCAATGTGACTCCTTCGTCTGCGGGTTGGTCATGTCCGGTCGCGCCCTAGGTCTCCTGAACCACCGCCAGCAGGGTGCCGACCTGCACCTGCTGTCCTGTCGTCACCGGCAGCGCCGTCACCGTCCCCTCCACCGGGGCCGAGATGACGTGCTGCATCTTCATCGCTTCGAGCCACAGCAGCGGTTCACCGGCCCGGACACTCGATCCGGTGACGAGACCGTCCGCGAGCTTGACGACCGTGCCGGGCATCGGCGCGAGCAGGGAGCCGGGGGCGTGCTGGGCCTCCGGGTCGGGGAAGCGGGGCAGCGCGGTGAGGGCCGTGTCGTTGACGTGGACGCGGTCGCCGTAGCGGGCGACCTCGAAGCGGCGCCGTACGCCGTCGATCTCCAGGACGACCAGTCCGGGGTCGGCGTGCACCACCTGCACCCCCTCGGCCGTGAGACCGGTCCGGGTGTGGCGGTAACCGACCTCCGTCTCCTCGCCCGCCACCGCGTACCGCTTCGTCTGCGGCTGGGACGGCAGGTTGCGCCAGCCGCCCAGCGGCGACCGGGTGCGCGCGTCCGCGAGGGCGGCGGCGAGCGGGGCGTACGGGTCGGGCTCCGCGACGGTGAGGTCGTCGAGATGCCGGTCGTAGAAGCCGGTGTCCATGCGGGCGGAGGTGAACTCCGCGTGGCGCAGGGAGCGGACCAGCAGGTCGCGGTTGGTGACGGGGCCGTGCAGGACCGTGCGTTCCAGGGCTCCCGCGAGCTTGCGGATGGCCTCCGCGCGCGTGGGGGCGTGGGCGACGACCTTGGCGAGCATGGGGTCGTAGTGGACGCCGATGTCGTCGCCGTCGCCGAAGCCGGTGTCCAGACGGACGCCCTCGGGGACGGCCAGACGGTGCAGGGTGCCGGTCTGCGGGGTCCAGTCGTTCGCCGGGTCCTCGGCGTAGAGCCGGGCCTCTACGGCGTGGCCACGCGCGCGTGGGGGCTCGGGAGCCAGGGCGGCGCCCTCGGCGATCCGGATCTGCTCGGCCACCAGGTCGAGGCCGAAGACGGCCTCGGTGACGGGGTGTTCGACCTGGAGGCGGGTGTTCATCTCCAGGAAGTGCGCGCGGCCGTCGGCGACGAGGAACTCGACGGTGCCGGCCCCGACGTACGAGACGGCCCGCGCGGCCCGCACGGCCAGCGCGCGCAGCTCCCGCTCCGTCCGCTCGGACAGGCCCGGGGCCGGCGCCTCCTCGATCACCTTCTGGTGGCGGCGCTGGAGGGAGCAGTCGCGGGTGCCGAGCGCCCACACCGTGCCGTGCGTGTCGGCGAGGATCTGCACCTCGACGTGGCGGCCGTTCTCGACGTACGGCTCGACGAACACCTCGCCGTCGCCGAACGCGCTCGCGGCCTCGGCCCGGGCGCCCTCCAGCGCGGCGCCCAGTTCCGTCAGGCGGCGCACGACGCGCATACCGCGCCCGCCGCCGCCCGCGGCCGCCTTCACCAGTACCGGCAGGTCGGCCTCCGTCACCTCGTCCGAGGCGAGCGGGGCGAGCCCCATGAGCTGCTTGGCGCGGGTCTTGGACGCCATCGCCTCGATCGCCTCGGGCGGCGGCCCGATCCAGACGAGGCCGGCGTCCAGGACGGCGCGCGCGAAGCCGGCGTTCTCGGAGAGGAAACCGTAGCCGGGGTGGACGGCGTCCGCGCCCGCGCCGACGGCGGCCTTCACCACGAGGTCGGCACGCAGGTAGGTGTCCGCGGGCGCGCTGCCCGGCAGCCGTACGGCCGCGTCCGCCACGCGCGCGTGGAGGGCGCCGGTGTCGGCGTCCGAGTGCACGGCGACGGTACGGATGCCCGCCTCACGGCAGGTCCGGAAGACGCGGCAGGCGATCTCGCCGCGGTTGGCCACCAGAACGGAAGTAATCATGAGCCTCACATCCGGAAGACGCCGAAGCCGCCCCGCGCTCCCTCGAAGGGCGCGGTGTGGACGGCCGACAGGCACAGGCCGAGAACGGTGCGGGTGTCGCGCGGATCGATGACACCGTCGTCGTACAGCCGCCCGGACAGGAACATCGGCAGCGACTCGGACTCGATCTGCTGCTCCACCATGGCGCGCAGGGCGGCGTCCGCGTCGTCGTCGTAGGGCAGGCCCTTCGCGGCCGACGACTGCCGGGCGACGATGGACAGGACCCCGGCGAGCTGCTGCGGGCCCATCACCGCCGACTTGGCGCTCGGCCAGGCGAAGAGGAAGCGGGGGTCGTAGGCGCGTCCGCACATGCCGTAGTGGCCGGCCCCGTACGAGGCGCCCAGGAGGACGGACAGGTGCGGGACCTTCGAGTTGGCGACCGCGTTGATCATCATCGCGCCGTGCTTGATGATGCCGCCCTGCTCGTACTCCTTGCCGACCATGTAGCCGGTGGTGTTGTGCAGGAAGAGCAGCGGGATGTCGCGCTGGTTGGCGAGCTGGATGAACTGGGCCGCCTTCTGGGACTCCGCGCTGAACAGCACGCCCTGGGCGTTGGCCAGGATCCCGACCGGGTAGCCGTGCAGGGTCGCCCAGCCGGTGACGAGGCTCGTCCCGTAGAGGGGCTTGAACTCGTCGAAGTCGGAGGCGTCGACGATCCGGGCGATCACCTCGCGCGGGTCGAAGGGGGTGCGCAGATCCCCGGGGACGATGCCCAGGAGTTCGTCCTCGTCGTACTCGGGAGGGAGGGCCGGGCCCGGGTCGCGGTACGCCTTGCGGTGGTTGAGGCGGGCCACCACGCGGCGTGCCTGCCGCAGCGCGTCCCGCTCGTCGACGGCGAAGTGGTCGGCGAGGCCGGACACGCGCGCGTGCATCTCGGCGCCGCCCAGCGACTCGTCGTCGCTCTCCTCGCCGGTCGCCATCTTCACCAGGGGCGGCCCGCCGAGGAACACCTTCGCGCGTTCCTTGACCATGATCGCGTGGTCGCTCATGCCGGGGATGTACGCGCCGCCCGCGGTCGAGTTCCCGAAGACGACGGCGACGGTCGGGATCCCGGCGGCGGAGAGGCGGGTCAGGTCGCGGAAGACGGCCCCGCCCGGGATGAAGATCTCCTTCTGCGACGGCAGGTCGGCCCCGCCCGACTCCACCAGGCTGACGCAGGGCAGCCGGTTGGCGAGGGCGATGTCGTTGGCGCGCAGGGCCTTCTTCAGGGACCAGGGGTTGCTGGCGCCGCCGCGCACGGTCGGGTCGTTGGCGGTGATCATGCACTCCACGCCCTCGACGAGCCCGATGCCGGTGACGAGGGAGGCGCCCACCGTGTACTCGCTGCCCCAGGCGGCCAGCGGCGACAGTTCCAGGAACGGCGTGTCGGGGTCGAGGAGCAGCTCGACGCGCTCACGGGCGAGGAGCTTGCCGCGCGCGCGGTGCCGGGCGACGTACTTCTCCCCTCCCCCCGCCAGCGCCTTCGCGTGCTCGGTGTCGAGGTCGGCGAGCTTGGCGAGCATGGCCTCGCGGTGCGCGCGGTAGTCGGGGCCCTGGGTGTCCAGGGCGGACGTGAGAGCCGTCACAGGAGGGCCTCCGGGATGTCCAGGTGTCGGGAGCGCAGCCATTCGCCGAGCGCCTTGGCCTGCGGGTCGAAGCGGTGCTGCGCGGCGACCCCGGCGCCGAGGACGCCCTCGACGACGAAGTTCAGGGCGCGCAGCCGGGGCAGGGTGTGCCGGGTGACGGTCAGCTCGCGGCTCTCGGGGACGAGCTGCCGGAACCTGTCGGCCGTCAGTTCGTGGGCGAGCCATCGCCAGGCCTCGTCCGTCCGGGCCCACACCCCCACGTTGGCGTTGCCGCCCTTGTCGCCGCTGCGGGCGCCGGCCACCAGCCCGAGCGGCGCGCGCCGTACGGGGCCGGGCGGCGGCGGCTCCGGCAGGTCCGGTTCCGGCACCTCCTCGAGTTCGAGGGTGCCGGCGGCCGGGGGCGCGGCGACGGGCAGGCGGCGGCCGTCGTGGAGGACGGCGAGGTGCTCGACGTCCTCCCGCGGCACGTACGAGGCCTCGAACACCCCGTAGGGGGAGCCCTTCCCGGGCGGCGCGAGCACATGGAAGCCGGGATAGCTGGCCAGCGCCAGCTCCACGGCGGCTCCGCTCAACGCCCTTCCCACGGGATCCTGTTCGGGGTCGCGCACGACGAGCCGCAGCAGCGCGCTCGCGGTCTCCTCGGTGTCGGCGTCGGCCCGGTCGGTCCGGACCAGCTCCCACCGCACCTCCGCGGGGCGGGACTTGAGGAACACCTGCGCCATCTGTTCCCGTACGAGCGCGGCCTTGGCCTCGATGTCCAGGCCGGTGAGCACGAAGACGACCTCGTTGCGGAAGCCGCCGAGGCGGGTGCGGCCGACCTTGAGGGTCGGGGGCGGGGCCTCCCCGCGGACGCCGTGGATCCGCACCCGGTCCGGGCCGTCCTGGGTGAGCCGTACGGTGTCCAGCCGGGCGGTGACGTCGGGGCCGGCGTAGCGGGCGCCCGTCGTCTCGTACAGCAGCTGCGCGGTCACCGTGCCGACGTCGACGAAGCCGCCGGTGCCGGGGTGCTTGGTGATGACGCAGCTGCCGTCCTCGTGGATCTCGGCGAGCGGGAAGCCGGGCCGCCGCAGGTCCCGGGCTCCCTCGGCGAAGAAGGCGTAGTTGCCGCCGGTGGCCTGGGTCCCGCACTCCAGGACGTGTCCGGCGACGACGGCGCCCGCGAGCCGGTCGTACTCCTCGGGCCCCCAGCCGAAGTGGGCGGCGGCGGGGCCGGTGACGAGGGCCGCGTCGGTGACCCGTCCGGTGACGACGATCTCCGCGCCCTCGCGCAGACACGCGGCGATGCCGGAGCCGCCGAGATAGGCGTGGGCGGTGAGGCTGCCGGGATACCGGGCGCCGAGGTCGTCGCCCTCGACGTGCGCGACGCGTACCGGGATGCCGAGCCGCTCCGCCAACTGCCGCACGGCGTCGGCGAGTCCGGCCGGATTGAGGCCTCCGGCGTTGGTGACGATCCGTACGCCGCGGTCGTGGGCGAGGCCGAGGGACTCCTCCAGTTGCCGCAGGAAGGTCCGGGCGTACCCGCCGGCGGGGTTCTTCAGCCGGTCGCGGCCGAGGATCAGCATGGTCAGCTCGGCGAGGTAGTCGCCGGTGACGACGTCGAGGTCGCCGCCGGTGAGCATGTCGCGCAGGGCGTCGAAGCGGTCGCCGTAGAAGCCGGAGGCGTTGCCTATCCGCAGCACCGTCACCGGACGGCCCCCTTCGGCTTACGGCCGCCGCCGGGCGGGCCCGCGAAGGCCTGGGCGATGTCCAGCCAGCGGTCGGCGTCGGGGCCTTCGGCGCGCAGGGCGAGGTCGGCGCGGTGGGCGCGCTGGGTGACCAGGAGGCAGAAGTCGAGGGCGGAGCCGGTCACGCGGTCGGTGGCGTCCTCGGGGCCGTACGTCCACAGGTCGCCGGACGGTCCGCGCAGTTCCACGCGGAACTCCTCGAACGGTGTGGACAGTCCGTGCACGCCGAAGGCGAAGTCCCGGGTGCGGACGCCGAGGCGGACGATGTGCCGGAGCCGGTCGGTGGGTGCGGGCGTCTCGCCCAGCGCGTCCGCCACGTCCCGGCCGTGGGCCCAGGTCTCCATGAGCCGGGCGGTGGCCATGGAGGCGGCCGACATGGGCGGGCCGTACCAGGGGAAGCGCGCTCCCGCGGGGGCCGCCCGCAGGGCCTCCGCCAAGGTTTCGCGCCCGGCCCGCCAGTCCGCGAGCAGCCGCTCGGGCGGCTTCGCGGCACCCTCCCGCGCGCCGTTGTCGACGAAGTCCCCGGGCGCGGCGAGCGCCTTCTCGACCTCGCGGGCGAACGCGCCCTGGTCGGTCACGGCCAGCGCGGAGGAGTGGTCGGTCCAGGCGAGGTGCGCGATCTGGTGGGCGACGGTCCAGCCGGGGGCGGGGGTCGGAAGCGTCCACCGCTCGGGACTCAACCCGGCCACCAGCCGGTCGAGTTCGTCGCTTTCGGCACGGAGGTCGTCGAGCACGGGCGTCGGGTCGGCCATGGGGTGGAGCATGGCAGCGGGCCAAGAAACAATCAAGCATGCTTGCATGAATTTCCGCGAGGCCCCTCGCGCCCGGACCGCGAGCGCCCCTTCGACCGGTTCAAGGGATCCTCGCCGCCGACGGCCAGATCGGTTCGCGCGGTGGCGAAGGCCCCTCGCGCCCGCCGACTTCGTGGCATCAGGGGCGAGGGGCACCAGACGCGAGGGACATCAGGCGTTCCCGGAGGTCCAGGCGTTCCGGAGGTCCAGGCGTTCCCGGAGGACCAGGCTCGCGGTGAAGCCGACGGGCCGACGGGGGCACGGGGCGACGGAGCGACGGGGCGACGGGGCGACGGGGCGACGGGGCGACGGTGACGGCTGGTCTTCCCGGCCGTCTCGGCTCACCGTTTCTCTGTCCGCACGGAGTCGCCCGCTCCTCGCGGCGGCGCCGTGCGGGCTGTCCGGAGCGCCGAGGCGTCGGGCGTACCGCGGTACTCGTGGATGCTGCCCGCACGGGCAGGGTGCGATCGGGCTCCGGCGGCCCCGGCCGACGTGCCCGTCAGGCTTCCGGGACCGCCGACTTCGGCCGCCCCACCTGCGTCCGGACCGCGCCCATGCTCGCCGCGACGACCAGGGCGATCGCGGCCGCCTGGATCGTGGTCAGCGCCTGGTCGAGGATGAGGAAGCCCGCGGTGGCGGCGACGGCCGGTTCCAGACTCATCAGGATCGCGAAGGTGGAGGCGGGCATACGGCGCAGGGCGAGAAGTTCGAGGGTGTAGGGCAGGACCGAGGAGAGCAGGGCCACCGCCGCCCCGAGGCCCAGTGTCACCGGGTCGGCCAGTTTGCTGCCCGACTCCGCGAGCCCCAGGGGGAGGAAGAGCAGGGCGCCCACCGCCATCGCCAGGGCCAGGCCGTCCGCCTGCGGGAAACGGCGGCCGGTGCGGGCGCTGAAGACGATGTACGCCGCCCACATGGCCCCCGCTCCCAGCGCGAAGGCGACACCTACCAGGTCGAGGCCGCCGTCCAGCCCGCCACCGTCCCCGCCGTGCCCGCCGCCCCCGCTGAGCAGGAAGACGCCCACGAGGGCCAGGCCGGCCCAGACCAGGTTCAGCGCGCGGCGCGAGACCACCACGGACAGCGCGAGGGGGCCGAGGACCTCCAGCGTCACCGCCGCGCCCAGCGGGATGCGGTCGACCGCCTGGTAGAAGAGGCCGTTCATCGCGGCCATCGTGACGCCGAAGACGACGACCGTGCCCCAGTCGGTGCGGGAGTGGCCGCGCAGCCGGGGCCGGCAGATCACCAGCAGGACCACCGCCGCCACCAGCAACCGCAGCGCCACCACGCCCAGGGCGCCCGCCCGCGGCATCAGCGTCACCGCCAGCGCGCCGCCGAACTGCACCGAGACGCCTCCGGCGAGGACGAGGCCGACCGGGCCGAGGGCGCCCAGCCGGCCCGGGACCCCGGGGCCGCCGGTCGCTGTGGCGGTGGGGGCGAGCTGGGGTGTGGCGGCGGTGTCGGGGGCAGTCACGGGCGGTCCTGGGGCTCGGCTCGAGGTGCGTACATCACGCTGCACTTTCAAGTCCAGGGTAATGGACTTCGTCAGGCGTGTGAACCCGTTATGCCACTGTCTCGGGCTGTGAGACGTCGGCCGCCCGCCCGGCCCGGTCCGTACGGCCGGGCCCACCCTTTCGGCAGCCACGCCCGGCGCCGCCCGCGCGGACCACCTCCCTTCGGTGCCGCCTCGGCGCCCGTCAGGGCTCCCCCGGCGCCCCCAGGCCCCCTCGGCGCACGTCGGCGCTCCTCGGCGCTCCTCAGGGACTCCCCCCAGACGCGGCCCCTCACTGCGCGCGTCCGTCGTCCTCCAGGTGCTCTGCCAGTACCTCCGCGAGGTGTCTCCCCCGGGTCCCCGCCAGCTGCTCCAACTGGGTGCGGCAGGAGAAGCCGTCCGCCAGGACCACCGCTCCCTCGGGGGCGTCCCGCACGGCGGGCAGGAGCTGCTCCCGCGCACAGGCCGCCGACACCTCGAAGTGGCCCTTCTCGAAGCCGAAGTTCCCGGCGAGGCCGCAGCACCCGCCGCTCAGGTCCCCGCCGAGACCCGCGGCCTCGCGCAGCCGCCGCTCGGCCGCGTCGCCCAGGACCGCGTGCTGGTGGCAGTGGGTCTGGCCGACCGCCGGACGGTCCAGGCGGGGCGGGGTCCAGTCGGGTGCGTGCCGCTCCAGGGCCTCCGCGAAGGTGAGGACACGGGCGGCGAGACGGGCCGCGCGCGGGTCGTCGTGCAGCAGCTCGGGCAGGTCGGTGCGCAGGGCGGCCGCGCAGCTCGGCTCCAGGACGACGACCGGCACGGCCGTCTCCAGCACCGGTTCCATCAGGTCGAGCGTGCGGCGCAGCACCACGCGCGCGTGGTCGAGCTGGCCGGTGGAGACGTACGTCAGCCCGCAGCAGACCCGGCCCCGGCGGGCGGTCAGCAGCGCGGCCGCGCTCCTCGACCGGCCGTCGCCCACCGGCCGGCCCCGCATCCGCAGGGTCGGTGGCAGCGCCACCCGCAGCCCCGCCGCCTCCAGGACCCGTACGGCGGACCGGCCCACGGACGGCGAGAGATGCTCGGTGAAGGTGTCGGGCCACAGGACGACCAGGTCACCGCCCTGCCCCGGGCCGGCGAGGACGGGTTCCCTGCGCCGCCACCACCCGCTGAACGTCTGCCGCGCCAGCCGCGGGATGTCCCGCTCGGGCGCGATCCCGCCCAGCCGCTTGGCGAGGCCCGTCAGCGGGCCGACCGAGGCGAGCGCGTTGAGCGCGGCGGCCGCCCGCAGCCGGCTCACCCACCGCAGCCACACCGGCAGCCACCCCATGCTGTAGTGGGCGGCCGGACGCCGACGGCCCGCGTAGTGGTGGTGCAGGAACTCCGCCTTGTAGGTGGCCATGTCGACCTCGACGGGGCAGTCGGAACGGCAGCCCTTGCAGGACAGGCACAGGTCGAGCGCGTCCCGGACCTCGGTGGAGCGCCAGCCGTCGGTCACCAGCTCACCGGCCAGCATCTCGTGCAGCAGCCGGGCACGCCCGCGCGTGGAGTGCTCCTCCCGGCCCGTGGCCCGGAACGACGGGCACATCACCCCCGGCCCCGCTCCCGCCCCGGGCACGGCCCCCGGCGCGGTCGTCGTACGGCACTTCGCGACGCCGACGCACCGGCGCACCGCCGCCGAGAAGTCACCGCCGTCGGACGGGTAGCCGAAGACGACGTCGACCGGCTCGCGCGGGAGCACGGCGAAGCGCAGGTTGCCGTCGAGGGGCGCGGGACGCACCAGCATCCCCGGGTTGAGGAGGTCGTCCGGGTCCCAGACCGCCTTGGCCCGCTCGAACAGGGCGACCATGTCCTGCCCGTACATCTTCGGCAGCAGCTCGGCCCGGGCCTGTCCGTCACCGTGTTCGCCGGAGAGGGAGCCGCCGTGGGACACGACCAGTTCGGCCAGTTCCTCGGAGAACCGGCGGAAGCGGGCGATCCCCGGCGCCGTCAGCAGGTCGAAGTCGATGCGGACGTGGATGCAGCCGTCCCCGAAGTGCCCGTACGGCGTGCCGCGCAGGCCGTGGCCGGTGAGCAGCGCCCGGAAGTCCCGCAGATACGCGCCGAGCCGGGCCGGCGGCACCGCGCAGTCCTCCCAGCCGGGCCAGGCCTCCGTGCCGTCCGGCATGCGGGTAGCCGTCCCGCTCGCGTCCTCGCGGATCCGCCACAGCGCCCGCTGCCCGGCGGGGTCCCGCACGATCCGCGCGTCCAGGACGTCCGCCGCGCGCACGACGGCCTCCGCACGCGCGCGTGCCTCGCCCTCCGACTCACCGCCCGTCTCCACGAACAGCCAGGCCCCGCCCCTCGGCAGCCCGGCCGCCGCGTCCGACGGCACCAGGTCGGCCGCCATCCCCTCCACGGTCAGCGGTCCGAACGGCAGCAGCCCGGCTGCGGCCTCGGCGGCGGCGCCCTCGTCGGCGTACCCGAGCACCGCGAGCACCCGCGCGCGGGGAGCCTCGACGAGCCGTACGACGGCCTCCGTGAGCACACCCAGGGTGCCTTCGCTGCCGCAGAAGGAACGGGCCACGTCGGCGCCGTTCTCCGGCAGCAGCGCGTCCAGGGCGTACCCCGAGATACGGCGGGGCAGTTCGGGAAAGCCGGTCCGCAGCCGGGCGAGTTCGCCGTCGACCAGTGCGCGCAGGCCGTCCGGCGCCCCCGTCCACCCCTGCCCGAGCCGCAGCCGCCCCCCGCGCGCGGTGACGACCTCCAGCTCGCGCACCCCGTCCGCCGTCGTCCCCCAGGCCACGGAGTGGGAGCCGCACGAGTTGTTGCCGATCATCCCGCCGAGCGTGCAGCGGCTGTGGGTGGAGGGGTCGGGACCGAAGCGCAGCCCGTGCGGGGCGGCCGCCTCCTGGAGCCGGTCGAGAACCAGCCCCGGCTGGACGACGGCGGTCCGCGTCCCCGGATCCAGGGCGACCAACCGGTTCATGTGGCGCGTGAAGTCCAGCACCACGCCGGTGCCGGTGGCCTGGCCCGCGATGGACGTCCCGCCGCCCCGCGCCACCACCGGGACCCCGGCCGCCCGGCACACCTCCAGCGCGGCCGCCACGTCGTCACCGTCCCGGGGTGCCACCACGCCCAGGGGAACGCGGCGGTAGTTCGACGCGTCCATGGTCACGAGCGCCCGGGAGGTGACATCGAAGCGGACGTCACCCCGGACGGCCTTGCGCAGCTCGGCCTCAAGATCCGTCATGGTTTCAGCAAACCAGCATGCGTCCGCCTCCCACAGCCCGTCCGGCGTTCGAGGACGAGGCCGTCCAGGCCGAAGGTGAAGGGAACGGGAGACGCCGGGCCCAGCCCCCGGCGCCCCGGGTACGGCCCCAGGCGCCCCCGGACACGGCCACAGGCGCCCGGGTACGGCCCCAGGCGCCACGACACGCACCCGTCTCACCCGACGGACCAGGTTTCACCCAGGTTTCCCCCACCGGCTAACCTCGCTTCCGTGGCTGAGATCCGGATTCCTGCTGACATCAAGCCCGCCGACGGTCGATTCGGCGCGGGCCCCTCCAAGGTGCGGGTGGAGGCGCTGGACGCCCTGGCCGCCACCGGCACGTCCCTCCTCGGCACCTCCCACCGCCAGGCCCCGGTCAAGAACCTGGTCGGCCAGGTACGCGAGGGCATCTCCGAGCTGTTCTCCCTGCCCGAGGGCTACGAGGTCGTCCTCGGCAACGGCGGCTCCACCGCGTTCTGGGACATCGCGACCCACGGCCTGATCGAGAACAAGTCGCAGCACCTCACGTTCGGCGAGTTCTCGTCCAAGTTCGCGAAGGCCGCCAAGCTGGCCCCGTGGCTGGCCGAGCCGACCGTGGTCTCCGCCGACCCCGGGACGCACCCCGAGCCCGCGGCCGAGGCGGGTGTCGACGTCTACGCCTTCACCCACAACGAGACCTCCACCGGTGTCGCCGCCCCGGTCAAGCGCGTGCCGGGCGCCGACGAGGGATCCCTCGTCCTGGTGGACGCCACGTCCGGCGCCGGCGGCCTCCCGGTCGACATCGCCGAGACGGACGTCTACTACTTCGCCCCGCAGAAGTCCTTCGCCTCCGACGGCGGCCTGTGGATCGGCGTGTTCTCCCCGGCCGCGATCGAGCGCGCCGAGCGGATCCACGCGTCCGGCCGGCACATCCCCGAGTTCTTCAGCCTGCCGACGGCGATCGACAACTCCCGCAAGAACCAGACGTACAACACCCCGGCGCTCTCCACCCTCTTCCTGCTGAACCAGCAGCTGGAGTGGATCAACGGCCAGGGCGGCCTGGACTGGTCGGTGCGCCGCACCGCCACCTCCGCGCGCACGCTGTACGGCTGGGCCGAGGACGTGAAGTACGCCAACCCGTTCGTCACCGACCCGGCGAAGCGCTCCCAGGTCATCGGCACGATCGACTTCTCCGACGACGTGGACGCGGCCGCCGTCGCCAAGGTGCTGCGCGCCAACGGCATCGTCGACACCGAGCCCTACCGCAAGCTCGGCCGCAACCAGCTGCGGGTCGCGATGTTCCCGGCGGTCGACCCGGCCGACGTCGAGGCGCTCACCAAGAGCATCGACTACGTGATCGAGAAGCTCTGACCGCTTCGGTGCTCGCGTGAGTACTCCTCAGGTATGAGGACGAAGGGCGCCCGGTGCACACCGGGCGCCCTTCGTCGCGTCTCACACCGCCGGGCGGCTCACTCCACAGGGCATCTCACACCGCCGTGCGGCTCACATCGGCGTGCGGCTCACGCCGCCGTGCAGCTCAGGCTCGGCACACCCCCGCCCCCGGGCGTACCCCCGAACCCGAAGCTCGCCGAACCGCCCGCCGGGACCGCCCCGTTGTGCGAGGCGTTCACCGCGGTCACGTCGGCCCCGCTCTGGGTGTACGAGGCGTTCCACATGCTGGTGATCTGCTGCGCGCCGCTCCAGGTCCAGGTCACCTTCCAGGAACCGATCGCCGTGGTCCCGGTGTTGGTGACCTTCACCTCGGCGTTGAAGCCGCCGCCCCAGTCGCTGCTGACGGTGTAGGCGGCGGCGCAGGAGGCCGTACCGCCACCACCGCCCCCTCCGCCGCCACCGCCGCCGGTCCCCGGGAAGCCGGGCGCCTTGACGCTCGCCAGGTAGCCGTCCTTCACGGTGTCGACGCTCTGCCAGTCGTCCTTGAGGATGCCGCCCGTGTCACCGGAGTTGGGGTTCCAGGACCAGAAGGTCCAGTGGAAGGAGTCGGCGCCGTACGTCGACGTCGGCCGGAGGTAACTCACCAGGGCCGCAAGCCACTTCTGGTCCACCGTCGACTGGAGCGTGGTGCCGAACTCGCCCACCCACACGGGCGCGATGTTCTGCTTGAAGATGTAGCCCCAGTACTTGTCCCAGATCCCCGGCATGTTCGCGGGGAAGGCCGGGTCGCCGAACCAGCTCTGCTGGGCGACGCTCGTCGCGTAGTCGTGGGCCGAGTACACGACCCGGTTCGCCACGTCGAGCTGTACCGGGTACTGGCCGACGCCCATGAGGTTGCCGCCCCACCAGCCGGAGACACCGTTGAAGGTCTGCACCCCCTCGACGAAGATCAGGAGCGCGGGGTTGACGGAGAGGACGGCGTTGCCCGCCCGCTGCGCGGCCAGCCGCCAGTCGGTCGCGGTGTCCCCGCAGCCCCAGCAGGCGGGATCGTGGGGTTCGTTGTGCAGGTCGATGCCGACGACGGTGTCCTGGCCCTGGTAGCGGGCCGCGAGGGCCTTGAGGTTGGTGATCCACGTCGACTCGGGGACCGCGGCCGTGTACCAGAGCGCGGACTGCCCGCCCCCGTCCGGCCGGTGCCGGTCGAGGATGACCTTCAGACCGTCCTGACCGGCGTACGAGACGATCCTGTCCAGGATCTGGAGCGAGTTCAGGCCCTGGAGGTCGGCGTTCTTGCCGCCGCTGAAGTCGATGCTGTTGGGGACGGTCGTGCTCTTGAAGATGTCGTCGCTGTAGGGGATGCGGATCGTGTTGTAGCCCAGCGTCCTCATCTGGTCGATCATGCTCTTGTAGTCACGGGACCAGAGTCCGTGGACGACGTAGTTGCCGGTCTCGAAGCCGAACCAGTTGATCCCGGCGATCCGGACCGGCTGTCCGGCGGCGTCCAGGATCTGCCGGCCGCTGGTGTGCCAGTAGCCGGCTCCGGCCTCGGCCGCGACGGCGGCGTCCGTCGCGCGGGCCGTCTGCGCTCCGGCTCCCAGCGGTATCAGTAGCGCGGCGGCCAGGCCGCACAGCACTCTTCGCAAGCTGCGGAACAATTCGCTGCTTCCTCTCGGGAGGCGCGGGCCCGAAACACATGGGAGCGCTCCCATACACCGCGCACCCCCCAGGAAACTGACACACCATGACCACGTCAAGAAGCGCGGCAAGGGCGGCGACGACGGCGACGGCAGCGGCAGCGGCAGCGGCAGCGGCAGCAGCCGAAAGCGCTCAGTTGCGGCGCAGCAGCCGTCGGAGGCCGAAGAAGGCGACGCACACCGCGGCGACCGCCAGCGCGCCGAACTTCACGCTGCCGGTGGCCGAGGGCCCGTCGCCCTCCTCCGAGGCGCTCGAACTCCCGCTCCCGGACGGCGACTTGGCACCCGCAGCAGAGCCCTCGGGCGCGTCCTCCGCCACCACGGAGCTACCGGCGCCCTCGCTCCCGTACAGGAGCCTGGTGCCGTCGGCGGAGTAGCTGACGGACTCCCCCTGCCGCTGGAGCGGCACGTCGAGCCGCCCCTCGCGCTTGATCTTCCCGCCGTTCCAGGCGTAGGAGATACCGCCGAAGTAGCCGCGGACGGCGAGCTGGGCGCCGTCCGGCGAGAAGGCGGCGTCGGTGGCCCAGAGGTCGACGGCGGCGACGGGCTTGAAGATGTTCGCCCCGGAGGCGGAGAGGTTCGCCGGCCCCTCGTAGAGGTGCCCGCCGTCCTCCTTCTTGTCGATGATGTAGACCCGCCCGGTCTTGGGGTGCACGAGGAGCGACTCGGCGTCGCGGGCGCCGTCGGAGTACTTCACGACGTACTGGGTGGCCTTGACGGTCTGGTCGACGAGCTTCTCCGGCTCGGGCAGCCGGTAGATCCACACGTACTGCCAGGTGCCGCCGAGGTTGTCGCCGATGTCGCCGACCCAGATCTCGTTGCCCGGCCCGATGGAGATCGCCTCGACGTCGCGGGGCGTGCCAACGCCGGTCAGGGTGAGCCGGGCGACGGTCTTCCCGGTCGCGCTGTCCACGGCGTAGAGATAGGGGCCGTCGTCGCTGTCGTTGTGGGTCCAGTAGACGCCCGGGTGCCGACGCGAGGCGGCGAGACCGCTGGACTCGGTGATACGCGGATCCTCGATGGTGAATCCCCTGTCGCCGTCGGCCGCGTACGCGGAGGGCGCGGTGGACGCGGTGAGCACGGTGAAGGCACCCGAGAGGAGGACCCCGGCGAGAAGGGCTCCGGCCCGGACGGCGAAAGATCGGCGCATGCCCACAAGCCTGCCATCCCGCCCCGCCGTTCACGGATTCGTGGCCGGTCTCACACGCCCCCGGAGGGGGTGATCCTTTGCCGATCCCTCATCATGAGCGGATGCTCAGGTTCATGCCCGTAGGCGACTCGATGACGATCGGCAGCTCGGGCGAGCACACCTGGCGTTACCGCATGTGGCGGCACCTGTGCGCCACGTACGGCGGCCCGTTCACGCTGACCGGCCCCCGCGAGACGCTCTACGACAAGACGACGGACTCCGCCGCCTCGCACGCCTACGCCGACCCCGACTTCCCGCGCGGTCATCTGGCGGGCTGGGGCGAGGGCTGGCTGCACATGGCTCCGCTGATCGGCGACGCGGTCCGCGAGACGGGGGCGGACGTCCTGCTGGTCTCGCTCGGCCTGATCGACCTGGGCTTCTACACGAACGCCGAGCAGACCGCGGAGAACGCCCGCGTCTTCGCCGCAGAGGCCCGCGCGGCGAACCCGCGGATCGCCATGGTGTGGCTGCCGGTCATCCCCAACATCCGCGCCGCGGACGACGCGCCCTTCGCCGCCCAGGTCGCCCGCTTCAACGAGCTCCTGGCGAAGACGGCCGCCGACCTGGACGAGCCGGGCTCCCCCCTCCTCCTGGCCTCGGTCCCGGAGTCCTGGGACATCGGCACCGACACCTACGACGGCACCCACCCGAACGCGAACGGCGAACACCGGCTGGCGTCGGCCTTCGCGGAGGCGATGCACCAGGGGTGGGGGCTGGGCGGGGAGTACGCGGGCTGAGGGACGCGCCTCACCCGGTTCTGGCATATGCGCTCCGCGCCGTGCCCTGGTGCCACCTCTACACCCAACCCAAGGGCGGCGAGTACGTCAGTGAACTGTCTGTCACGTTCGGTACGGACATCGACCTGACCACCACCCCCCTCGGCCTCACCCTCAAGACCGACGAGTTCCCCCGCGACTGACCTGTTCCCCGGCCGGTCCCCCTTGCCTGGAGCGCACTCCAAGTCGTTGGCTTGAGTCCCATGAAGTACACGCAGCTCGGACGTACCGGACTCAAGGTCAGCCGCCTCGTCCTCGGCACCATGAACTTCGGCCCGCAGACCGACGAGACAGACAGCCACGCGATCATGGACGCGGCGCTCGGCGCGGGCATCAACGTCTTCGACACCGCGAACGTGTACGGCTGGGGTGAGAACAAGGGCCGTACCGAGGAGATCATCGGCAGCTGGTTCGCGAAGGGCGGCGGGCGCCGTGACCAGGTCGTCCTCGCCACCAAGGTGTACGGCAACATGGCCGCCGACGGCGACGCCTGGCCGAACCACGACAAGCTGTCCGCGCTGAACATCCGGCGGGCCGTCGACGCCAGCCTCAAGCGGCTCGGCACCGACCACATCGACCTCTACCAGTTCCACCACATCGACCGCAGCACTCCCTTCGAGGAGATCTGGCAGGCCGTCGACGTACTGGTCCAGCAGGGCAAGATCCTCTACGCGGGGTCGTCCAACTTCCCCGGCTACAAGATCGCCCAGGCCAACGAGACCGCGGCCCGCCGCGGCGGCACCATCGGGCTGGTCAGCGAGCAGTGCCTGTACAACCTGGCCGAGCGGCGCGCCGAGATGGAGGTCATCCCGGCCGCGCAGGAGTACGGCCTCGGAGTCATCCCCTGGTCGCCGCTGCACGGCGGTCTGCTCGGCGGGGTCATCAAGAAGCAGGCGGAGGGCGGGCGCCGCGCCTCCGGACGGGCCGCCGACACCCTCGCCGATCCCACAGCACGCGCGCAGATCCAGGCCTACGAGGACCTGCTCGACAAGCACGGCGTGGAGCCCGGGGAGGCCGGCCTGGCCTGGCTGCTCACCCGGCCCGGCGTGACCGGCCCGATCGTCGGTCCGCGCACCGCCGAGCAGCTCGACTCCGCCCTGCGCGCGGTCGAACTGGAGCTGAGCGAGGAACTGCTGTCCGGCCTGGACGAGATCTTCCCCGGCCCGGGCCCTTCCCCGGAGGCCTTCGCCTGGTAGCGGGGTGCGCCTCGGCGGCCCCGCTCGGCCTATCTACCGAGCGCGGCCGCCAGGGCCACCACGACGAACAACAACACGAGCGCACCGGCCATGATCCGGTTCCTGGTCTTCGGGTCCACGGGTGGAGCCTAACCGGCCCCGCCGAGCGCCCAGCGCCCGACCGGCTCGTACCGGGGCTGCTCCCCGGGAACGCCGGACTTCGGCAGGCTGCTGCGCACCAGCACCAGTTCCCCCACCGTCCAGGTGCGGCCCTCGAAGGCGTCCAGTGCCTCGACGTACGCCTGCACGTCGACCGCCTCGCGGCTGCGGGCCAGCGTGAGGTGGGCCTTGTAGCGGCGGTGCTCCCCCATCTCCACGCCCGCCTTGCGGGCCGCCGCCTCCGCCCGGTCGGCCAGCAGGCGCAGCGCCGGAACATCCCCGGCGGCCCCGGCCCACAGCGCCCGCCCGTGGCCGAACTGTCCCCCGCCCCGCACGGCCAGCGCGAAGGGGGTGCCGCGGTGCGCTGCCCGCCCCAGCCGTGCCGACAGCTCCGGTACGAGGTCGTCGTCGACCTCGCCGTAGAAGGCGAGGGTGAAGTGCCAGCCGGGGCGGCCCGTCCAGCGCAGCCCGTCCGCACCGGGCAGCGTGCGCAACCGGGCGACCTCGGCGGCGAGTTCGTCGGCGATGTCGTCCGGGGGCAGCACGGCGGCGAAGAGTCTCATGCCCCCGATTTTCCCGGTCGGCGGGGCCGTCCGCCCGGCATGATGGGCGTCATGCGGATCACCATCAGAGACGGCGGGCCCGACGACGTCCCCGTGATACTCGGCATGCTCGACAGCAGCGTGGAGTGGCTGGTCGCGCAGGGGCGGCCCGGCCAGTGGGGGACGGAGCCGCTGTCCCGGAGCCCGAAGACGCTGGAGTCGGTCGTCCGGTACATGGACGAGGGCTGGGTGTTCGTGGCCGAGGCCGACGGCGTGCCGGCCGCCACCCTCACCCTGACCGACTCGCCCGGCGCGTATCTGGCGCACCTCCCGCCGCCCGGGGAGCCCGAGCGGTACATCCACTGGCTCGCCTCCGACCGCCGCTTCAAGGGCCACGGGGTGGGCAGCGCCCTGCTCGCGCACGCCGCCGAGGAGACCCGGCGGGCGGGCGTCGGCCTGCTGCGGGTGGACTGCTACGCGGGGGACGACCGCAAGCTCGTCGCGTACTACGAGGCCAACGGCTTCACCTCGACCGAGGCCTACACCGTCGGCGCACACGCGTGGCCGGGCCAGGTGCTGGCCCGGAGTGTTCGGCCCCCCGCCGCATCCTCCGGGTGACGGGTGACGATGACGGGTGGCCGGATGTGGGTGACGGGTGACGGGTGACGTCGTACGCCGTCAGGCCACCGCGGCGAGTTCCCGGGTCTCCCGGGGCACGAACCGCACGCTCGGGTGGCCGTGGTTCCAGCCCACCGCCAGGCGCAGGTTGCCCATCCGGGCCAGGACCAGGCCGATGACGACGGCCGCGGCGGCCGACACGGCGCCGCCCGCCGCCAGGCCCGCCCGGACGCCGTACGCGTCGGTGATCCAGCCGGCGATCGGCGCGCCGATCGGGGCACCGCCCATGAACACCATCATGTAGAGGGCCATCACCCGGCCGCGCATGGCCGGGTCGGTGCTCATCTGGACGCTGCTGTTGGCGGTGACGTTGACCGTCATGCCGAACATGCCGATCGGGGCCATGAGCAGGGCGAACAGCCACAGCGAGGGAGCCATGGAGGCCACGATCTCCATCGTGCCGAAGGCCACCGCCCCGGCGACCAGCACCCGCATCCGGGCGGTGCCGCGGCGGGCCGCGAGCAGGGCTCCCGCCAGGGAGCCCACCGCCATCAGCGTGTTGAAGAGGCTGTAGGAGCCCGCGCCGGCGTGGAAGACGTCGTCGGCGAAGGCCGAGAGGTACACGGGGAAGTTGAAGCCGAAGGTGCTGACGAACCCGACCAGGACGATCGTCCAGATCAGCTCGGGGCGCCCGGCGACGTACTGGAGCCCCTCGCGCAGCTGGCCCTTGCCGCGCGGGGCGCGCTCGACGGCGTGCAGGTCGCGCGAGCGCATCAGCAGCAGGCCGGCGAGGGGGGCGACGAAGGACAGCCCGTTGAAGAGGAACGCCCAGCCGGTCCCGACGCCGGTGATCATCACGCCGGCCACGGCGGGGCCGACCAGCCGGGCGGACTGGAAGTTCGCGGAGTTGAGGCTGACCGCGTTCTGGAGCTGGTCGGGGCCGACCATCTCGGAGACGAAGGTCTGGCGGGCGGGGTTGTCCAGGACCGTCGCGAGGCCCACGGCGAAGGCGGCTACGTAGACGTGCCAGACCTGGACGTGGCCGGAGAGGGTGAGGACGGCGAGCGCGATGCCGGTGAGGGCCATCGCGGACTGGGTGAACAGCAGCGTCCGGCGCTTGGGCAGCCGGTCGACGAGCACGCCGCCGTAGAGGCCGAAGAGCAGCATGGGCAGGAACTGCAGGGCCGTCGTGACGCCGACGGCGGTCGCGGAGCCGGTGAGGCTGAGGACCAGCCAGTCCTGGGCGATGCGCTGCATCCAGGTGCCGATGTTGGACACGACCTGGCCCATGAAGAACAGGCGGTAGTTCCTGACCTTCAGAGAGCTGAACATCGACGACTTGCGGGCGCCCGTGGCGGGCTTCCCGGCAAGGGTCTCGTGGGTGGTCGGTGCGGGGGCGGAGTCTGCTCCGGATCCCGAACTCAAAAGGGTCGCCTCCTCGTGGCTGACGGCTGTCTACAGGTGTGCGAGTTTCTCCAGCACGGGGGCGGCGGCGCGCAGTTTCGCCCACTCGTCCTCGTCGAGGCCGTCGACCAGGGTGGCCAGGAAGGCGTTCCGCTTGGCGCGGCTCTCCTCGAGCATGGCCTCGGCCTGCTCGGTCTTGGTGACGACCTTCTGGCGCCGGTCCTCGGGGTGCGGCTCCAGCCGGACCAGACCCTTGGCCTCCAGCAGCGCCACGATGCGGGTCATCGAGGGCGGCTGCACGTGCTCCTTGCGGGCGAGCTCGCCCGGGGTGGCACTGCCGCAGAGGGAGAGGGTGCCGAGCACCGACATCTCGGTCGGGCTCAGCGACTCGTCGACCCGCTGGTGCTTGAGCCGACGGGACAGCCGCATCACGGCTGAACGCAGGGAGTTCACGGCGGCAGCGTTGTCGCCATGGGTGAGGTCAGGCATCTCTTTAGGGTAACTCATTACTCTGGCTAAACAAGCTGGGGGGTGCCGGGATTCCCCGTGAGCCCGGCCACGGAAACCTCGTCATCACTCGAACGAGTGAGGAGGCAGCGAAAGTGACCGGACTGCGGTACGTGCCCGCGACCCTCGTCTCATGGGGACCAGTGTGCTCAGCCTGCGGATAGACGGGGAGCTGCTCGAACGGCTCCGGCAGCATGCCGCGAAAAGGGGAATGAGCGTCCAGGACTATGTCGTCCAGACGCTCATTCGTGATGACTTCGACGAGCGGTTCCAGACCGCCGTCGAGGAGACGGAGAAGTTCTACGGGCTCACCTGAACCGCCGCCGCACGAGCGGGGACCAGGTGAGCCCGGGGGCCGGCATCAGGTGAGGCCGAGGGCCGGCATCAGGTAGTAGAAGGCGAAGACGGCGGAGACCACGTACATGGGCACCGGGACCTCGCGGCCGCGCCCGGCCGCCAGGCGCAGCAGCACGAAGGTGATGAAGCCCATGCCGATGCCGTTGGTGATCGAGTAGGTGAACGGCATCATCACCATGGTGATGAAGGCCGGGATGGCGATGGTGAGGTCGGCCCAGTCGATCTCCTTGACCGAACCGGCCAGGATCAGGAATCCCACCGCCAGCAGGGCCGGGGTGGCGGCCTGGGACGGGACCATCGTGGCGACCGGCGTGAGGAACAGCGCGACGGTGAAGAGGCCGCCGGTGACGATGTTCGCGAGGCCGGTGCGGGCGCCCTCGCCGACTCCGGCCGTGGACTCCACGAAGGCGGTGGTGGCGGAGGAGGAGCTGGCGCCGCCCGCGGCGACCGCGAGGCCGTCGACGAAGAGGACCTTGTTGATGCCGGGCATCTCGCCCTTGGCGTTGGTCAGCTTGGCCTCGTCGCTGACGCCCATGATCGTGCCCATGGCGTCGAAGAAGCACGACAGCAGGACCGTGAAGACGAAGAGGATGCCGGTCAGGACGCCGACCTTGCCGAAGCCGCCGAACAGGCTGAACTCGCCGATGAGCCCGAAGTCGGGGGTGGCGACGGGGTTGCCGGGCCACTCGGGGGTGGTGAGGCCCCAGGACGGGATCGTCGCGACCGCGTTGATGATCAGCGCCAGGACGGTCATCGCGACGATCGAGATGAGGATCGCGCCGGGCACCTTGCGGGTGATCAGGGCCAGCGTGAGCAGGGCGCCCAGGATGAAGACGAGGACCGGCCAGCCGTTCAGGTGACCGTCGGCGCCGAGCTGGAGCGGGACGGTGGTGTGGGCGGCGTCCGGGATGCGGCTGACGAAGCCGGAGTCGACGAGCCCGATCAGCATGATGAACAGGCCGATACCGATGCTGATCGCCTTGCGCAGGCCGAACGGCACCGCGTTCATGACGCGCTCACGCAGACCGGTGGCGACCAGGAGCATGACCACGAAGCCCGCGAGCACGACCATGCCCATGGCGTCCGCCCAGGACATCCGGGGGGCGAGCTGGAGCGCGACCACCGAGTTCACGCCGAGTCCGGCGGCGAGGGCGATGGGCACGTTGCCGATGACGCCCATGAGGAGCGTGGTGAAGGCGGCGGTGACACAGGTGGCGGTGACCAGCTGACCGTTGTCGAGCTGGTGCCCGTACATGTCCTTCGCGCTGCCGAGGATGATCGGGTTCAGCACGATGATGTACGCCATCGCGAAGAAGGTGGCGAAACCGCCCCGGATCTCGCGGGGCAGGCTGCTGCCCCGTTCGGTGATCCTGAAGTAGCGGTCGAGGGCGCCGAAGAGGGGCGTGGCTCCCGGCTGTTCAGGGGCGGGGACCTTGGCGGGGGCCGACGTGGGCATCTTTTGGCGTTTCCTACGAAGAGAAGTGGTCAGTACCAAACCGTTTCAGTATGAACATATAACGTTCGGATCGGCCATCTCCGCGCGTAGACCCGTCCGCCTCGTAAGCTGAGCACCATGAAGAAGTGGATCCCTGAACACGAGGCGCCGGAGCCCCTGGAAGGCCCCGTGGTCGCCACCGTCACCGGCGGCACGATCCTCTGGTTCGCCCTCTTCCTCCTCCAGCTCCCCTTCTACGGCTGGTACGACGACCACGGCCATCTGTGGTGGATCTGGACCTGCCTCGCCGGCGCCGGACTCGGCCTCATCGGCATCTGGTACGTCCGCAGACGGGACGCGGCGATCAAGCGGGACGCGGCCGGCGGGCCGGCCGGGCCCGCGGACCCGGTCACCGACTAGGGGCTGTCCCCCAGACCGGTCCCGGGCCGCTACTACCGAGGTACCGGACGGCACCACGCCCGTCCTCCCGAAGTCGGATCTTCGGCGTCCTCGGGGGGTGAACCCCCACATCCGCACGTACCGTCGATCCCATGGCCCACACCGACGCCCCCGCCTCCGTGCCGACGGCGACCGGCCTCACCGCCGCCGAGGTCGCGGAGCGGGTCGCGCGTGGCCAGGTGAACGACGTACCCGTCCGCAGCAGCCGCTCCGTCGGCGAGATCGTCCGGGCGAACGTCTTCACCCGGTTCAACGCGATCATCGGCGTCCTGTGGGTGGTCATGCTGTTCGTCGCCCCCATCCAGGACGGCCTGTTCGGCTTCGTGATCCTCGCCAACACCGGCATCGGCATCATCCAGGAATGGCGGGCGAAGCAGACCCTGGACTCCCTCGCGGTCGTCGGCGAGGCCCGGCCCACCGTCCGCCGCGACGGCACGGCCGTCGAGGTCCCCACCGCCGCACTCGTCCTGGACGACCTCATCGAGATCGGCCCCGGGGACAAGGTCGCCGTGGACGGGGTGTGCGTCGAGGCGGACGGCCTGGAGATCGACGAGTCACTGCTCACCGGCGAGGCCGACCCCGTCGTCAAGCGGCCGGGCGACCAGGTCATGTCGGGCAGCTTCGTGGTGGCCGGCGGCGGCGCCTTCCAGGCCACGAAGGTCGGCCGGGAGGCCTACGCCGCCCAGCTCGCCGAGGAGGCCTCCCGCTTCACGCTCGTCCACTCCGAACTGCGCTCCGGCATCTCCACGATCCTCAAGTACGTGACCTGGATGATGGTCCCGGCCGCGATCGGCCTGGTCGTCACGCAGCTCTTCGTCAAGAACAACGACCTCAAGGAGTCCATCGCCCGCACCGTCGGAGGCATCGTCCCGATGGTGCCCGAAGGACTCGTCCTGCTCACCTCGGTCGCCTTCGCGATCGGCGTCATCCGACTCGGCCGAAAACAGTGCCTGGTGCAGGAGCTGCCGGCCATCGAGGGCCTCGCCCGCGTCGACACCGTCTGCCTGGACAAGACCGGCACGCTCACCGAGGGCGGCATGGACGTCACCGGGCTCAGCACGCTCGACGGCTACGACGAGTCGTACGTCCGCCGGGTCCTCGGGGCCCTCGGCGAGTCCGACCCGAGGCCCAACGCCTCCCTCCAGGCGATCATCGACGCCTACCCGGACGCCGAGGACTGGCGCTGCACCGAATCCCTGCCCTTCTCCTCCGCCCGCAAGTACAGCGGCGCCAGCTTCAGCGAGGGCAACGGGGAGAACGGCACCTGGCTGCTCGGGGCGCCGGACGTGCTGCTGGCCGACGGCGATCCCGCCCTCGCCGAGACCGAGCGGCTCAACGAGCAGGGCCTGCGGGTGCTGCTGCTGGCCCGCGCCGCCCGCGACCTCGACGACCCCGAACCGGCACGCGGCGCCAAGCCGGCCGCTCTCGTCGTACTCGAACAGCGGCTGCGGCCGGACGCCGCCGACACCCTGCGCTACTTCGCCGAGCAGGACGTCCACGCCAAGGTCATCTCCGGCGACAACGCGGTGTCGGTGGGGGCGGTGGCCGCCAAGCTCGGGCTGGACGGGCGTACGGTCGACGCGCGCCGGCTGCCCGCCGAGCAGGAGGGCATGGGCCGGGCGCTGGACGAGGGCACGGTGTTCGGCCGGGTCACCCCGCAGCAGAAGCGGGACATGGTCGGCGCGCTCCAGTCACGCGGGCACACGGTCGCGATGACCGGGGACGGCGTCAACGACGTCCTCGCGCTCAAGGACGCCGACATCGGCGTCGCGATGGGCTCGGGATCCGAGGCCACCCGGGCGGTCGCGCAGATCGTGCTGCTGAACAACAGCTTCGCGACCCTGCCGTCGGTGGTGGCGGAGGGCCGGCGGGTCATCGGCAACATCACCCGCGTGGCCACCCTGTTCCTGGTGAAGACCGTCTACTCGGTGCTGCTGGCCCTGCTGGTGGTCTGCTGGCAGGTCGAATACCCCTTCCTGCCCCGGCACCTGACGCTGCTGTCCACCCTCACCATCGGCATCCCGGCCTTCTTCCTCGCCCTCGCACCCAACAAGGAACGGGCCCGGCCGCACTTCGTACGACGGGTGATGCGGTACTCGATCCCGGGCGGGGTGGTGGCCGGAGCAGCGACCTTCGTCACCTATCTGGTCGCCCGTCACCACTACACCGGCGCGGGCTCCTTGGAGGCCGAGACCAGCGCCGCGACCCTCACGCTGTTCCTGATCTCGATGTGGGTGCTGGCGATCATCGCCCGCCCCTACACCTGGTGGCGGGTGCTGCTGGTGGCCTCGATGGGCGCGGCGTTCGTCCTGGTCCTGGTGGTCCCGTGGCTGCAGGACTTCTTCGCGCTGAAGCTGATCGGCATGACCATGCCGTGGATCGCGGTCGGGGTCGCGGCGGTGGCGGCGGTCGCCCTGGAGTTCTCCTGGAAATGGGTCGACCGCCGCTTCCCGGCCTAGCTGCGCGCGTGCCTCATGTGCCGCGCGTGCCCGCCTACTTGACGTCGACGAAGTCGCCCGCCGCGCTGACCGCCGGGGTCGTCGTGGTGCCGGCGAAGCTGTAGCGGTAGTAACCGTCGGCGGCCGCCTTGACCGTGGTCTTCAGGGCGCCGGTCGAGCTGGTCTTCACGGTCTTGACCGTGGTGTAGGTGGTGCTGCCCTTCTTCTTGAACTGGAGCATCTCGGAGTCCGTTGACTCGTCGGGTGAGATCCATGACGGACGGAGCCGGTTGTGCGGCGGGAGGTAAGAGCCGCGCATGAGCGGCGAACGGCCGGCCCCGGACTTCCCGGGGCCGGCCGTTTCTCCTGGGGCGCTCCGCTTCGGTGCCCTACTTCACGTCGACGAAGTCACCCGCGGCGTTGACCGCCGGGGTCGTCGGGTTGCCCGCGAAGACGAAGCGGTAGTAACCGTCCACGGAGGCCGTGACCGTCGTCTTCAGGCCGCCGGTGGTGCTGCTCTTGATGGTCTTGACGGTGCTGTAGGTGCTGCTGCCCTTCTTGCGGAACTGCAGCTTCACCGACTGGGTGGAGACGCCGCCGTACAGGCCGGTGTCCCAGTTGGCGCGGGACAGCTTGCCCGTGACGGTGAGGGTCTTGCCCTTCTTCACCGGCTCCGGCGCGGCGTTGACCGTCAGCTTGGAGAAACGCTGGAGCTTGGTGGTGGCCAGGGCGTCGCCCTCGGCGTAACCGACCTTGGTCCAGTCGATGTCGTCGTCGCTGTACGGGTCGACGTCGTTCCAGTCGATGACGTAGCCGAGCGCCTTCCAGGTGGTGGCGTCGGCGTTGTAGAGCTCCTCGCCCGGGAGGATGTCGATCGTGCCCTTGCAGGAGGCGACCGTGGCCGAGGTGTTGGTGCAGGTCGGCCAGTCGTCGCCGACGAGGATGTTGGCCGGGTCTTCGTAGGCGCCGCGGTAGATGACCAGGTCCAGCTCGGTGTCGCCCGCGGTGACGTCGACGCCCGCGCCGTGCGTGACCGTGAAGGTGACCGGGACCGTGACCTTGCCGGTGGTGCCGGCGACGATCGGGAAGCCCTTGTTGATCTTGACGTTGCCGAACTTGGCGTCCAGCGCGTACGGGGTGCCGGTGTCGGCGGCGGTGGAACCGGTGAAGGCGCTCTTGCCGGAGGTGGCCGCGTGGAGGGCCTTCAGGGTGTCCACGGGGTTGTGCGAGTCGCTGCCGGTGGCCTGCGCGGCCGGCACGGCGAAGGCGGACAGGGCCAGGGCGCCGGTGACGGCGGCCACGGTGGCTCGTATGCGCATTGCGTTCCCCCTGAGGAGAGGGGCCCGGACGGTGGCCGTTCGCACGGCTCGTCGTAGCATCCGGGGCCCAAAGTGATCGTGGAGTCTCTTGACTCATGTGATCAGATGCCTGCTGGGGGCGGATGGTTGTACGAACGGTGTGAAATTCGTGGAAGGAATCTTCACATCCGCCCGGCCCCGCCCCCAGCCGGTCGCCGCCCGCCCCCGCGGCCGGGTCCCGCGTCAGTCGAACCAGCGGTCGCGGGCCAACTCCGCGGTCCGTGAAGGGTCCTCCAGCAGGGCGGCGACCTCGAAGCGGCGCGGCCACTGCCTCGCCGCCCAGGCGAGTCCGGCGGCCACGCCCTCCACGGTCGCGGCGTGCAGGACGCCGTCGTCGGTCAGCCGCCAGTCGATCTCCACGCCGTCGACGAGGAGTTCCTCGTGCTCGACGTACGTGCCGGGCGTGCGCGGCCCGAGCAGCACCCGCACCGACTCCGGTACGTCGTGCTCGACACCCTCGGAGTCGACCTGCCCGGTGACGGACTCGCTCAGCCGCCGCACCTGGAACAACTCGGCGAGTTCGGCGGCCAGGGACGGCCGTACCGGAAGCAGCGGCACACCCTCCGTGAAGGGCAGCAGATCGGGCGAGTCGACGACGACGGCCTCGGCCGCGTCCACGACCTCCACCCGCCCGTCGACGACCGCCCGCAGCTCGTCCGGGAGGGTCACCTGCTCGGGATCCAGCTCGGCCAACGCGCCGTAGAGCCCGTGCAGTTGGGCAGCGGTGACGAGGCGCTCCGGGTCGGCGAGGCGGTCGAGGAGTTCGGCGGCGCCGCCGGGTTCCTCGACCAGCGCGGCCACGGAGGTCCGCACGCCGAGGGCGCGCAGCACCTGCTCGTCGTCGAAGCCGGTGGCGTCGGCCTCCTCGTACAGCCCGCGCAGCAGCGGATCCCCGCCGGCCGCCAGCAGACCGGCCGGACGGCGGCCGTCGAGCACCGGGTTCCCGCGCAGCCACCAAGCCGTGTACGGCCGGACGACCTCGTGGGTGCCGTCCGGCAGCAGGATCCGGACGGGCTGGGTGAGGGCGTCCCGCAGCGGCGGCCGGGCGAGCAGCGCGAGCGCCTGCGGCCAGCGGTCCTCGTCCACGAGGTCGAGGTCGCGGACGGCGACCAGCTCGGTGGCGACCGGCGGCACCGGGCTGTCGGGGAACCGGTCGAGGATGTCCTCGCACCACACGTCGACGGCGTCCAGCAGGCCCGCGTCGTCGGGCTCGGCGAAGTCCCCTTCGCGGGGCTCCAGTTCGTCCGGGTCGAGGACGACATCGGTGGCGCGGACGAGCGCGAAGTTCGCGAGGACGCCACAGGCGGCGAGGGGCTGCTCGCCCCACCGGTCCGCCAGTTCGACGTCGACGAAGGCGAGTTCGTCCTCCCGGACGACGGAGGCGAACGGGCTGCCCGGCAGCACCAGTTCACCGGCGGGGACCAGTTCCCCCTCCTCGTCGGGCAGTGCGAGGGCGCCGAGCCACGGTTCGTCACCGGGCTCCAGGCCCGCGTCCCGGACCAACGCGAGCACCGTGTCGGCGAGTTCCTCGGCGTCCGGGGTGTCCTGCTCGTCCCAGGCGCCGCGGTCGTCGTCCAGGGACGCGGCGACCGCGGCCCGCACCTGCGGGGTGGTCAGCACGGCACGCGGCGTCGCGGGCAGCGCGCCGAGCTTCTCCAGGAGGGGGTGCGCGGCGTCCTGGTGGGCGACCTTGAGGCCGAGACGGGCGAGGACCTCCGGGTCGGGACCGGCCGCGTCCGCGGTGGGCAGCAGCACCTGCCGGGGACCGATGGTGGTCCGCCCGTCGGCAAGCGGCACGGGCAGCCCGGAGAGCCGCTCCGGGTCGACACCGGCCAGGCTGTCGTAGAGCCGGTACCACCACTCCGGGTCCTTCTCCAGGCCGGCCAGCCGGTCCACCGCGTCGGCCAGCGGCATCCGGGCGACGCCGAGCGTGCGCAGCTCGACGCGCCGCTCCAGCCCGGCGGGCAGCAGGGTGGGCAGCACCTCGGCCAGCACCCGCACGGTGTCGGCGCCGGCGCCCTCGACGACCTCGGCGTCCCGGGGGCGCAGCGCCTGCGGAAGCTCGACCACGTCGACCCCGTCGGCCCCGTCGCCTTCCCCGTCCTCCGGGACGGGCCGGACGGCGGGCGGCAGGAACGCGGTCCGCGGCAGCCGCTCCAGGATCGCCTGGCGCAGCGCCCCGTCGAGCTCCCCCTTGCCGAGCGGCCCGGGCACGAGGTCGATGATCCCGGCGCCCACCGGCCGCCAGTCGGCGAGGAGTTCGGCGTACGCGTCGGCCGCGCGCCGCACCAGGTGGTCGGTGAGCGGGCCCGGGGCGGCGTGCCGGCGGGTGGTGTCGAGCGGGAAGGAGGCGATGAGCAGGGCGGGGACGCCGAGGGGCTCGTCGCTGGGGGTGGGGGCGTGCACGACGGGGGTGGTGCGGGGCCGGGCGGGCGAACCGTCGTCGTCGACCGGCACGGCCCAGGTGACCGACCAGTGGGGGCGCAGCCGCTCCTCCACCGGGCGGTCGACGAGGAGGTCGGGCGTGAGAGGGCCGTGCGCGGCGGCGACGCGCCAGCGGGTGGTCCCGTCCCGGGTGTCCGCGACGACGGTGAGGGCGTCGTCGTCGGCGTCGGTGTCCCGGCGCAGGACGCGGGGCGCCTCGTCGCCGATCTCGATCACGACCTCCTCCAGGCCCGGGAGGGCGAGCAGCAGGGCGTCGTCGACGGCGGTGAGGAGGCGTTCGGCGAGGTCGGCGGCGGCGGCGTCCCGCAGGGGCAGGATGACGGCCGTGTCGTACGGGTCGGGGGCGGTGCCCTGGGCGGCGAAGGGGAGCCGGAGCAGGGGCACATGCCCGTCCCGCCGCCGGATCTCGTCGCCGAGCCCCGGGCTGTGCCGGGCGGTCTCGGAGGCGAGCGCGCGGGCCTCGGCCAGGTCCCAGCGGACACCTCCGTGCCGTCCGACGACGGCGGGCTCGTCGGTGACGGCGAGGACGGCGGCGAAGCCGACACCGAACCGCCCGACGGCCACGGCCGACTGCCGGGCCTCACGCTTGGCGGAGGCGCGGAGGGTGGCGAGGGACTCCACACCGGCGGCGTCCAGGGGTGCGCCGGTGTTGGCGGCGACGAGGACGCCGTCCCGGAGGGTGAGCCGCAGCCGTCCGGGCACGTCGGCCCTGGCCGCGGCGTCGGCGGCGTTCTGAGCGAGCTCGACGACGAGCCGGTCCCGGTACCCGCCGAGGACGAGGTCCTCCTCGGCGTTGGCGTCCTCCCGGAACCGGGCGGGGCTGGTGGCCCAGGCATCCAGCACTCCGCGACGCAGGCGGGCCGTGCCGAAGGGGTCCGCGCCCTCGGGTGCCGGCCGCACGAACTTGCTCACGTTCACTCTCCTCATCGGCGTGGGCTCGAAGGTACCGCGAGCCGAAGCACCGCCGGACCGTCCCGCAAGGCCACATCACAATCACACAACAACTGACCCCGGGAAGCCCTGGGCAGGCACGCCGTCGCCCCTGAGGGCCGGGTTCGGTCCCGGCCGGGACCCCTGGACGACCCCTGTGCCCCGAGGGAGCGCCGGGGTGATCCCGGTGGCCACGAGAGGCGCCGGGACGATCCTCGTACGGCCCGAGGGGGGCGCCGGGGGCCCTGGGGCCGCTTCCGTCCGGGGAGGGTCGAAGGACAAGCTCGACGCCGACGCGCGGAGGTCGGCGGCGACGCGCCCCCGTAAAGGGACGGCGTTCAGCGGTGAGCGGCCGGAATCGGCCCCAGGAGAGACCGGGGCTGGCGGCCCCGGAGGGGACCGGAATGTCCGAGGAAGGAACCAGGCACAGCAGAAGGGACCGGACACGCCCCGGACAGCCGCCCGGGACCGCCCGACGGAGGCCCGGCACGGACCCGACGGAGACCGGGCACCCCGGCGGAGGCGGGGAGACCCGCGGAGCCGGGCACGGGTCCGGCAGGGGCCGGAACAACCCCGCAGAGACCGGCCACAGACCCGACGTGGGCCGGAGACCCCACAGAGCCGGGAACCGGCAAGGGTCCGGGATGGCCCCCCGGGAGGGGTCCGGCCAGGGTCCGGCAGGCCTGCACAGCCGGCAACCGATCCCGCAGAGCCGGGCACGGACCCGGCGGGTTCCGGTACGACCCCGCAGAGCCGGGCACGGATCCGTCCGGGACGCCGCAGAGCCGCGCACCGACCCGGCCGGGAGGCTCGCAGAGCCAGCGGCCCTGCAGGGTCCGGGAGGCCCCGCAGGGATCAGGAACGGACCCGGCGGGCGCCGGGAGGCGACGCCGAGACCAGGTTCCGGCAGGCGCCGGGAGGGCTCCGGATGGTGGGGTGGGAGGGCTAGGAGTGGCCCAGTTCCGCGGTGTCCTCGTCCGTTTTCTCCGGGACCGAACCCGAGTCCGCCGCCGGGCGGAGGGGGAACGGGTCGACCCGGGTCTCGTCGATCACCGGCGGAGCGGGCCGCGGGGGCGTCGGCATGACCGCCGCCTCCGAGTGGCCGCCGCAGCCGTACGCCAGGGAGACCACCCGGCCGTCGGCCGGGGAGAACTCGTTGGCGCAGACGCCGAAGGCCTGCCCGAGGGAGCCGCCGATCGGAGTGAGGAAACCGCAGCTCACACAGGACGCGGGGGCTGCCTGGGCCATGGGCGTCTTGGGGCCGAAGCCGTCCTCCCAGCGGTCGGCCGCGGTGTGCAGACCGTAGCGGGACAGGACCCGGGCACGACGCAGGCCCAGTTCCTCGGCCACCGCGGCGATGGTGCCCCGGCGCGGAGCCGACGGCAGGGCCGCGGGCGGGGCCGGCGTGACCTCCGCGTCCTCCGCCTCCACCAGCTCGGCCATCTCCTCGGAGAGGGGCGAGTTCGGCGTCGGCTCGTCCGAGTCGAAGTAACCCGGCTGGAGGCGCGGATCGTCCTCACCGGTGTAGCCGGGCTCCAGACGCAGGTCCTCCGCGTCCGTGGGGAGGAGATCGCCGGGGCCCATGTCGCCGGGGCGCAGACGGTCGCTCCACGGAACCCATTCGGGGGCCAGGACCGCGTCCGGGCCGGGCAGCAGGACCACCTCGTCGAGCGTGACGACCTTGGCGCGCGAGGCCCGTGCCACCGTCGCCGCCCAGCGCCAGCCGCGGTAGCCCAGTTCCTTGCACTCGAAGTAGTGGGTGACCACCCGGTCGCCCTCGGAGACAAGCCCCGCATGCTCGCCGACCACGCCGGGGGCGGCTGCCTCCTCGGCTGCGGCGCGTGCGAGGTCGACGGCCTCGGCGCACAGGCGGTCGGGGGTGCGGCTTCGCGTGGTCGCTGCGCTCACAGGTATCGCTTCTCTCCTACGCCGTCTCTCGGTGCGCCGGCCTGAAGGCGGCGGGTGCGGACGGAGCGGCTGGGGTTACCTCCCAGGCTCTTCAAGCACTGGGGGAGTGCCGCGTCGACGTCCGCGCCCGATCGCGCTCGGGCGCACCTGCTGTCATCCATTCTGCGGGATGGCCGGGAGGCGCGCGGCCGAGAACAATCGCCACGGCGCGCTACGCACGCTACCTGCTCGCGGACGCTCGGCCTACACCGACGGGACGTTTCCCGCTCACAGAAGCCGCCGAACCACCGCCGAACCCTCTCCCGACCGGCCCGGCACGGCGACGATCACACGCCCATACGCGCGGTAACCGCACTACGTACCGCTTTTACGGGGCACTATGACGGGGTGGCAGCCGCGAGGACACCCCAGGGCGCCACCGGGATCGGTGCGACGAAGGGGAACAAGGGGAGGAGCCGGGTGAGCGGTTCGGGCCGGATGAGCGGGTCCGTCCGCGCGGTCGGCCGTGCCCTGCACTTCCCGTTCACCGGTACCGCCCGCGGGATCCGGAAGGCCACCCACGCGCACGGCGCCGGCGAGTCCGGCCTCGGCAAGCTGATCGAGCTGCACGGCGTGAACGGCGCCGGCGATGTCATGATCACCATCGCGCTGGCCTCCACCGTGTTCTTCTCGGTGCCCACCGACGAGGCCCGCGGGCGCGTCGCGTTGTACCTCGCGATCACCATGGCCCCCTTCACGGTCCTCGCTCCGGTGATCGGCCCCCTGCTGGACCGGCTCCCGCACGGGCGGCGCGCGGCCATGGCCGGGTCCATGCTCGCCCGGGCGCTCCTCGCGCTCGTGCTGTCCGGGGCCGTGGCCACCGGCAGCATCGAGATGTATCCGGCGGCCCTCGGCGTGCTCGTCTCCTCCAAGGCGTACGGGGTGGTCAGAAGCGCCGTGGTGCCCCGGCTGCTGCCGCCCAGGTTCTCCCTGGTCAAGGCCAACTCACGGGTCACCCTCGGCGGTCTGCTCGCCACCGGTATCGCCGCGCCCGTCGGGGCCGGACTGCAGGCCCTCGGACCGCGCTATCCGCTCTACGGCGCCTTCCTGATCTTCGTGGCCGGTACGTTCCTGTCCTTCTCGCTGCCCCGCAAGGTGGACTCCGCCAAGGGCGAGGCCGTGGCGCTGCTCGCCGCCGACGAGCAGCATCTGCACGGCCCGCACCGGCAGCCGGTGAAGCGGCCGGGCCTCAGGACCGTCGGCATCGCCGTCACCCACGCCCTGGCGGCCAACGCGGCGCTGCGCTGGCTGTCCGGGTTCCTGACCTTCTTCCTGGCGTTCCTGCTGCGCGAGCACCCGCTGACCGGGCAGAGCGCGGCGGTGTCGCTGGGCATGGTGGCGGTGTCGGCGGGTGTGGGCAACGCGCTCGGTACGGCGGTGGGGGCGTGGCTGCGTTCCAAGGCGCCGGAGCTGATCATCGTGACGGTCGTCGCCGTCGTGCTGGGCGCTGCGATCACCGCCGCGGTGTTCTTCGGGGCGTTCCTGGTGGCGTGCATGGCGGCGATCGCCGGGTTCTCGCAGGCCCTGGCCAAGCTGTCGCTGGACGCGCTGATCCAGCGGGACGTGCCGGAGCTGGTGCGCACCTCGGCGTTCGCCCGCTCGGAGACGCTGCTCCAGGTGTGCTGGGTGTTCGGCGGCGCGGTCGGCATCGTGATGCCGCTGAACGGCACGCTGGGCCTGTCGGTGGCCGCCGCGGTGATCGCGCTGGGCTGGCTGACGACGGTCCGCGGTCTGCTGTCCTCGGCGCGTCACGGGAGCGGTGCGAAGCCCCGCGTGGCGTAACCGCGTGGCGTAACACACAGCCACGCCGCCCCCCACGTAAAGAGACGGCCGGGCGTGCCCGATAGCCTTCCGCCATGACCACGATGCCCCGCGGCGGAGCCGCTGATGTACCTGGCGTTGCGCGACGCCGCCGCGTCGTCGCCGCCGCCGGCGCCGTTTCCGCCGGACTGCTCGTCCTGGCGGCCTGCGACAAGCCGACGCCGCTCTCCACGATCACCGTCGGCCGTACCTCCGTCAGCTCCGAGGCCACCTGTGGCGGGGAGGGTGACACCCTCCAGGCCGCCGCGCTGACCAAGTGCCTCGCGGACAAGGACATCAAGTCGATCACCGTCGACCCGGACGAGACCGTCCGCTTCGGCGTCGACCCCGATGTGGCCGACAAGCGCTGGACGATCCTGATGAACGGTCAGCCGCTCACCGAGGACAGCGACAAGACCTACCGCACGATCCCGGGCAGCGTGTTCTTCAACGCCCAGTACGGCGCCCAGGGCGACTCCACCCTCGTCTCCATCAAGGCCGGCGACGGGAAGAAGGACAGCCAGGCGGTGACCGGCCTGTGGTCGTTCAAGCTCAAGAAGGACGACTGACCACGTCCGGCAACCGTGTCCTCGTGGCCACCGCGGTCCCCGCCGAACGGGACGCGGTGGCAGGGGCGCTGTCCGGGCCCGGCCGTGAGGTACGGCTGCCCGGGGTGACCCTGCACCGCGCGGACGAGCCCTGTGACCTCCTCGCCGCCGGGGTCGGCCCGGCCCTGGCCGCCGCCTCCGTCTCGGCCGCCCTCACGGCCGCCGCGCTGAGCGGCGACCCCTACGGCCTGGTCGTCTCGGCGGGCATCGCCGGCGGCTTCGCGCCCGCCGCTCCGGTCGGCTCCCTGGTCCTCGCCGACGAGATCACCGCCGCCGACCTGGGCGCCGAGACCGCCGACGGCTTCCTGCCCGTCACCGAGCTGGGCTTCGGCACCGTCACCCACCGTCCGCCCGAGTCCCTCGTACGAGAGACCGCGGCCGCCACCGGAGCGCTGACCGGCGTCGTCCTGACCGTCTCGACGGTCACCGGGACCGCCGCCCGGGCCGCCGCCCTGCGCGCGCTGCACCCGCGTGCCCTCGCCGAGGCGATGGAGGGCTTCGGGGTCGCCGAGGCCGCCGCCGCGCACGGCGTGCCCGTGCTGGAGATCCGCGCGGTCTCCAACCCCGTCGGCCCGCGCGACCGCGACGCCTGGCGCATCGGCGCCGCGCTCGCCGCCCTGACCACGGCCTTCGGGAAGCTCACACCCGTCCTGGAGAGTTGGAACCCGCATGACCGGTGACGATCTGAAGATCGCGTACTCGCCCTGCCCGAACGACACGTTCGTCTTCGACGCCCTCGCCCACGGCCGGGTGCCGGGCGCGCCCGGATTCGACGTGACGTTCGCGGACATCGACATCACCAACGGCATGGCCGAGCGCGGTGAGTTCGACGTGCTGAAGGTGTCGTACGCCGTGCTGCCGTACGTCCTCGACGAGTACGCGCTGCTGCCCTGCGGGGGCGCGCTGGGCCGGGGCTGCGGCCCGCTGGTGCTGACGCGGGAGGGCGGTGAGGACGGGGGCGCCTCCGACGCCGCCGGCGGTGGGGTGCTGACCGGCCGCAAGGTCGCCGTGCCGAGCGAGAGGTCGACGGCGTACCTGCTGTTCCGGCTCTGGGCGGCGGAGCGGGTGCCGGGTGGCGTCGGCGAGATCGTGGTCATGCCGTTCCACGAGATCATGCCGGCCGTGCGGGACGGAAAGGTCGACGCGGGGCTGGTGATCCACGAGGCCCGCTTCACCTACCGCGACTACGGGCTGCACAAGCTCGCGGACATGGGCGAGCACTGGGAGTCCACGACCGGCCTGCCGATCCCGCTCGGCGCCATCATCGCCAAGCGCTCACTGGGCACGCGGACCCTCACCCGGCTCGCCGACTCGATCCGTACCTCCGTGCGCGCCGCCTGGGACGCCCCCGAGGTGTCCCGCCCGTACGTCATGGAACACGCCCAGGAAATGGACCCGTCCGTCGCCGACCAGCACATCGGTCTGTACGTCAACGAGTTCACGGCGGACCTGGGCGAGGACGGCTATGCGGCGGTCAGGGGATTGCTGACACGCGCGGCGGCCGAGGGGCTGTTGCCGCCCCTCGGCCCGGATGCACTCGATTTCCCGTAACGCCCTCGGCGGATAGCGATTTTCCGTCGGCCGGTACCGGTCAGACGTCCAACTGGTCGGCGACCGCGCGCAGCAGTCCGGCAATCTGCTTGCCGGAGGTCTTCTCCGGGTAACGGCCCTTCTCGAGCATCGGTGTGATGTTCTCGAGGAGGGTGGTCAAGTCCTGGACGATGGAGGCCAGTTCGTCGGGCTTCTTGCGCTGTGCGGCGGCGACCGAAGGGGTCGGGTCGAGAATGACGACGGAGAGGGCCTGGTCGCCGCGCTGTCCGGCGACGACGCCGAACTCCACTCGCTGACCCGGCTTCAGTGCCTCGACTCCGGCAGGCAGGACGGAGGAATGGACGAAGACGTCACCGCCGTCGTCACGGGAGAGAAAGCCGAAGCCCTTCTCGCTGTTGAACCACTTGACCTTGCCGGTAGGCACGTCTGTCCTCGTCCTCGTACTCGTCGGAAAGCTGCTTCTCGACACCGAAACAGCTCTGAACGGCTCTGGATAGCACTCGGGCGGGTCGACCACGACCCGCCGGTACCAAGGCTAATGGTCTTCGGGCCGGTGACAAGACGTCCCCCGGTTGTTCCTTCGCGCAGGGAACTACCCTGGTCCGGTGCGTGACAAAACCCAAACGAATTCCGCCGCCCCCGGTGACCGGCTGATCCGTGCCGGCGCCATCGTGTTCTTCGTGGGCGCCGTGGCCACACTGGTCACAGTCGCCCCACTCCTCCTCGATACGACGCCTTTTCCGACGTACATGTTCGGCTTGAGCATGCTCATGGGCGTCGGATTCCTCGTCGCGGGCGCCGGCGTCCTGCAATCGGTCGCCGCGGGCCGTCGTCAGGCGCGGGGTGCCGCGCGGTAGGCCTTCAGGTGACCGGTGAGCCAGGCCGGGAATTCGGTGAGGTCGGCGAGCACCACATCCGCACCGGCCGTCCGCAGTTCCTCCGCATCGATCGGCCCGGTCGGCACGGTCACCGACAGCGCCCCGGCGGCGCGCGCGCCCCGTACGTCGCCCACGTGGTCGCCGACGTAGACGCTCGCGCCGTGCTCACGCAGCGCCTCCGCCTTCTGTTCGGCCCACAGGTTGCCGATGACCGCGTCGGGATCGAGGCGCAGATGCTCCACCTGGAGCTTGGCGTTGGGCTCGTGCTTGGCCGTGACGACGATCGCCCGCCCGCCCGCCGCCCGCACCGCCGCGATCGACTCGCGGGCGCCTGGCAGCGCGGTCGCGCCGGTGACGCCGTGCTCGGGGTACAGCGAGCGGTACAGGTCGGCGACGGCCGCGACCCGCTCCGCCGGGTACCAGTGGGCCAGCTCGGTCTCGGGCGGCGGCCCGAGCCGGGTGACCACCAGGTCGGCGTCGATGTACGTCCCCGTACGCTCGGCGAGCGCCACATAGGTGGCGCGGATACCGGCCCGGGAGTCGATGAGGGTCATGTCGAGGTCGAAGCCGACGGTGATCACGGGTGACGTCATGCGGCCCATTCTGCCTGGCCGCTACATCCGTCCTACCTCGGCTTCTGTGACCGCCAGACCAGGAACAGCGCCGACGCCACGGCCGCGCCCCGGATCACCCACGGCCAGGTCTGCGCGACGGCGTCGTTCATGTGCCCGTCCGCGATGGGGTCGCCCCAGCGTCCCTCGGACCGCCCCCACAGCCAGACGAGCCCGGCCGTGAGCGCGAGCCCCGGCAGCCACATGACGGCGAACTTCGTCTCCCGTTCGGTCAGCCGGCGCGAGGCGTAGGCGAGGAGCCACCCCAGGATCAGCCCGAACCAGTTACCGAGCACCGCGCCGACGATCAGACAGCCGGCGGCGATCAGCAGCAGGGGGTTGCTCCAGCGGGCCCGCTCACCGGAGGGCGAGCGCCGAAGGACACGGAACCGACGCCGCCGAGGCCTGGCGTCGCCCTCGTCCGCCCCCGGCTCCCCCTCGCCCTCGTCCTCCTCCGGTACCTCCCGCTCCTCCTCCGGTTTCCCGGGCCGCGGAGGCTTGAGCAGGTCCGGGATCTCCACTCCGCCGACGAACCCCGGCACGTCCTCGCCGATGCCCAGCGGAGTCGGTTCGTTCAGCCACCAGTCGGGCGTCTCACGGCTGTCGCCCAACTCGTGCGCGGGGGCGCGGTGCGGCGGGGACGCCACGTCGGAGGGGGCGGCGGGAGGCGGCGCGCCGGTCCGGGGCCGCGGCACGACCCGCCGGATCCCCTTCGGCCGCTCCGGCTCCTCCTCGCGGTCGCGCTGCGCGGGCACGGAGGGCGCCGGCGTCTGCGGCGCGTCGCCGGCGCGGTCGGCCGCGGCCGCGACGATGTCGTCCGGGCTGCCGAGGCGGTCGATGATGCGGCGCACGGCGGCGGGCGAGTCGACGACCGCCTTCGCGCGGCGCCGGTCGATCTCGTTGCGCAGCTCGGAGACGAGCCGCATCCGCGCGGCCGACGACAACTGCCGCTGCTGCGCGACGTCCCCGACCCGGCTCAGATACTCGTAGACGACTTGGTCGCTCTCGATCCCCACGGGAAGAAGCTACCGCTTCCCCTCACTCCCACCGCTTCCTCCGGACCGACAGGCCCCGGGGGTCGAGGAGAGGCGGAACGCCCGCGGTCGAGCACGGGTCCGGACCTTCCAGCCCGTCCGGCGATCGCGGACGAGGCCCGCTCAGGGCCGATACCGGGGTCTGGGGGCGGAGCCCCCGGGGGACGCCAACCGCTACCGTGGGCAAGATGAGCACCGAGGACCAGCGGGCCCCCCGCTCCCTAGCGGCAGCGCTCCGCGCCCGGGACGACACTTCCCTTGCCGCACTGCTGCGCGCCCGCCCCGACCTCATCACCCCGGTCCCCACCGACCTCACCCAGCTCGCCACCCGCGCCGGCACCCGCGCCTCCGTCGTCCGCGCGCTGGAACGGCTCGACCGGTTCGCCCTCCAGACCGCGGAGGCGCTGGCCGTGGCCGGCGACCCGGCGACGTACACCGAACTGCTCGGGCTGATGGCCGGCGACGACGGCGACCAGGCGGTCGCCGACGCCCTGCCCGGCGCCCTGACGGCCCTGCGGGAACAGGCCCTGGTCTGGGGCGACGAAGGCAGCCTCCGCCTCGTCCGCACCGCCCGTGAACTGCTCGCGCCGTCCGCGCAGCACCCGTCCCCCACCGGGCTCGGGCCGAGCGTGCGGGAGGCGACCGCGGGCATGTCGCCGGGCCGGATCCAGGAGCTGGTGGCGACCGCCGGGCTGCCGTCCACGCACGACTCGGTGTCCGCCGTCGGCGCGCTCACCGCCCTGTTCACGCACCGCAAGAAGATGACCGCCCTGCTCGCGAAGGCGCCCGCCGACTCCGTCGACGTCCTGAGACGGCTGATGTGGGGGCCACCGTACGGGCAGATCACGGCCGATCCGGCGGCGCGACTGCGCTGGCTGCTCGATCGCGGGCTGCTGCTGCCGACGGCGCCCGGGACCGTCGTACTGCCCCGCGAGGTCGCCCTGCATCTGCGCGAGGGCCGGGCCCACCGCACGGCCGAACCCGTGCCGCCCACCGTCGAGGCGGTCGCCACGCATCGCCCCCAGGTGGTGGACGCGACGGCCGCCGGGCAGGCGTACACGACGCTGGCGACCGTGGAGGAGCTGCTGAAGGACTGGCACGAGGGCGGCCCCGCGGTCCTGCGGGCCGGCGGGCTGAGCGTGCGCGACCTGAAGCGGACGGCCGTCGCCCTCGACGTGTCCGAGCCGATGGCCGCGTTCTGGGTCGAGCTGGCGTACGCGGCCGGGCTGCTCGCCTCCGACGGGGAGGCCGACGAGCGGTACGCGGCCACCCCGGAGTACGACGAGTGGCTGCAGCGGCCGCCCGCCGACCGGTGGGCGCAGCTCGCGCAGGCGTGGCTGTCGGCGACCCGGACGTCCGGGGTGGTCGGCGGCCGTGACCTCAAGGAGCGGGCCCTGTCGGCGCTGGGACCGGGCCTGGACCGGTCGGCCGCGCCCGAGGTGCGCCATCGGGTGCTGACCCTGCTGGCCGGGCTGCCCGAGGGTGCCGTCCCGGACCCGGAGGCGGTGCTGGCCCGGCTGCGCTGGGAGCGCCCGCTGCGCGGACCGCAGGGCCGGCAGAGCCCCCAGGGTGCGCAGGCACAGCAGGGGCAGCAGGCCCAGCAGGCCCAGCAGGGGCAGGGACAGCAAGGTGTGCAGGGCACTCAGGGCGCTCAGGGCGACGACGACCTGCGCTCCCGGCTGGCCCGCTGGACCCTGACGGAGGCCGAACTCCTGGGCGTGACCGGCCGGGGCGCGCTGTCGGCGCACGGACGGGCCCTGCTGGGGGCGAGGCCCGCGCCCGAACCGGCCACCGCCGGGGCCGCCACCACCCCTACCCCCACCTTCACTCCCGCCGCGCAGGACGACCCGGCCGGTCACGCCCAGGAGCTCGGCCCCGGCGACAAGCTGCCCGCACGGCACCGCGCGGCCGCCGCCGGATCCCCGGCCACGCCCCTCTCACCTCCCGAGCAGGCCGTCGCCACCGCGGCGGCCGCCCGTCTGCTCGCCCCGCTGCTCCCCGAGCCGCTGGACCACGTCCTGCTCCAGGCCGACCTGACCGCGGTCGCCCCCGGCCCGCTGCGGCGCCCGCTGGCCGACGTGCTGAGTGTCCTCGCGGACGTCGAGTCCAAGGGCGGCGCGACCGTCTACCGCTTCACCCCCGGCTCGGTGCGCCGCGCTCTGGACGCCGGACGCAGCGCCTCCGACCTGCACGCCTTCCTCGCCGAGCACTCCCGTACGCCGGTGCCGCAGCCACTGACGTACCTGATCGACGACGTGGCCCGTCGGCACGGGCATCTGCGGGTGGGCGCGGCCTCGGCCTACGTCCGCTGCGACGACGACGCCCTGCTGAACGAGATCCTCGCCGACAAGCGCGCCGCCGCCCTGCGCCTGCGCCGCCTGGCGCCGACGGTGCTCGCGACCCAGGCCGACCCGGCGGCCCTCCTCGAGGGCCTGCGCGCGATGGGCTTCGCGCCCGCCGCCGAGTCGGCCGAGGGGGACGTCCTGATCACCCGCGCCCATGCCCACCGCACCCCGCCCCGCACGGCCCCCGAGCCGGTGCCGGACGGTCCGCCGGTGCCCGACAGCACGCTGCTCACCGCGGCGATCCGCGCGATCAGGGCCGGCGACCTGGCCGCCACGACCCCCCGCAAGCCGACGGAGGACGCCGCCCCGCTCGCCCCCGGCGAACTCCCCCGGACCAGCTCCGCCGAGACCCTCGCCACCATGCAGGCCGCCGTCCTCACCGGCGAGGCCCTGTGGATCGGCTACGTCAACGCCGAGGGCACCTCGAGCCAGCGCGTCATCGCCCCGGTCCGGGTGGAGGGCGGCTTCGTGACGGCGTACGACCACACGGCGGACGAGGTCCGCACCTATCCACTGCACCGGATCACCGGCGTGGCGGAACTGGCGGACGACTGAACCCGGCCGGTCAGCACTCGCCGATCGAGGCGTCCGCCGGCAGGCCGAAGTGGGCGCGGGCCGTGGCCTCCAGGGCGTGGGACGACATCGGGTCCTGGAGGGAGGACCGGGTGAAGACCCCGAAGTGGGACTCCGTCCACCGCCCGTATCCGTCGCCGTCCGGCGGCTCCTCCCGGGCGACGACCCGGTAGCCCCCGGCCGCCGCCTCGTCCCGCTCCAGCCGCACCACCTGCGGATACTGTCCGGCCCCGCACTCGACGAGGCTGTCGTCCCGCACCCCGTACTCGACGCACAGCGTGTTGACGCCGGCCCGGACCACGCCCGCGTGCTCCTCCAGTTCGAGCGCCTCCGCCCGGCAGAACCAGCGCGCCTCGAGCGCGGGCACGGTCTCGCCGTAACCGCTCCCCGAGGACTCCGCCGCGATCCTGGCCTCGATCACCGGCCGTACCTCGCTCCACAGCCGCCCGTCGATGTCCGCGGGCCACATCACCCAGGTGCCCGTGGCCGCCAGCACCGCCGCGGCTCCCACGCCGACCGCACCCCTGCGGAACGACAGGACCGACATACCGTGACTCCCCACCGCGTCGCGCCCATCGCGCTGCTCCCCCGGTCAGACCCACGAACGCAGGTCAGGGTTGCGCGGGGCCGCCGGGAAGAAGCGCGCCACCGCTACGGCGCGCCGTACGGCACACTGGAGGTTTGGCCCGTGCGGAAGGGATGGCGTACGTGAACGGACCGCTGATCGTCCAGTCGGACAAGACTCTGCTCCTGGAGGTCGACCATGAGCAGGCGGACGACTGCCGTCGCGCCATCGCGCCGTTCGCGGAGCTGGAGCGGGCGCCGGAGCACATCCACACCTACCGGCTGACCCCGCTGGGCCTGTGGAACGCGCGGGCCGCCGGCCACGACGCCGAGCAGGTCGTGGACGCGCTCGTGCAGTACAGCCGCTACCCGGTACCGCACGCGCTGCTCGTCGACATCGCCGAGACGATGGACCGTTACGGCCGTCTGACCCTGAGCAAGCACCCGGCGCACGGGCTCGTGCTCACCACCACCGACCGGCCGGTACTGGAGGAGATCCTGCGCTCCAAGCGGGTCGCTCCGCTGGTCGGCGTGCGGATCGACCCGGACAGCGTCGCCGTGCACCCCTCCGAGCGCGGGCAGATCAAGCAGACGCTGCTGAAGCTGGGCTGGCCGGCCGAGGACCTCGCGGGGTACGTCGACGGCGAGGCGCACCCGATCGAGCTGGACGAGGACGGCTGGGCGCTGCGGCCCTACCAGAAGCAGGCGGTGGAGAACTTCTGGCACGGCGGCAGCGGGGTCGTGGTGCTGCCGTGCGGTGCGGGCAAGACCCTCGTCGGCGCCGGGGCGATGGCCCAGGCGAAGTCGACCACCCTGATCCTCGTCACGAACACCGTGTCCGCGCGGCAGTGGAAGCACGAGCTGGTGAAGCGGACGTCGCTGACCGAGGAGGAGATCGGCGAGTACAGCGGTACGCGCAAGGAGATCCGGCCGGTCACGATCGCCACCTACCAGGTGCTGACGACCCGGCGGAAGGGCGTCTACCCGCACCTGGAGCTGTTCGACTCCCGGGACTGGGGGCTCATCCTCTACGACGAGGTGCATCTGCTGCCGGCGCCGGTCTTCAAGTTCACGGCGGATCTCCAGGCGCGCCGCCGCCTCGGGCTGACCGCGACGCTCGTGCGCGAGGACGGCCGCGAGTCGGACGTGTTCTCCCTGATCGGGCCGAAGCGGTTCGACGCGCCGTGGAAGGAGATCGAGGCGCAGGGCTACATCGCGCCCGCCGACTGCGTCGAGGTCCGCGTCAACCTGACGGACTCCGAGCGGCTGGCGTACGCGACCGCCGAGGCGGAGGAGAAGTACCGCTTCTGCGCGACGACGGCAACGAAGCGGAAGGTGACGGAGGCGCTCGTCCGCCGCTTCGCGGGACAGCAGATCCTGGTCATCGGCCAGTACATCGACCAGCTGGACGAGCTGGGCGAGCACCTGAACGCCCCCGTGATCAAGGGCGAGACCTCCAACGCCCAGCGCGAGAAGCTCTTCGACGCCTTCCGGGAGGGCGAGATCAGCGTGCTGGTGGTGTCCAAGGTCGCGAACTTCTCGATCGACCTGCCGGAGGCCACGGTCGCCATCCAGGTCTCGGGCACCTTCGGCTCCCGCCAGGAGGAGGCCCAGCGTCTGGGCCGTGTCCTGCGCCCCAAGGCGGACGGCCACCAGGCCCACTTCTACTCGGTGGTGGCACGGGACACCCTCGACCAGGACTTCGCCGCGCACCGCCAGCGCTTCCTGGCCGAACAGGGCTACGCGTACCGGATCATGGACGCGGACGAGCTGCTCGCGGGTGAGGCCTGAGTCACCTGCGGCGGCGGACGCCCGCTTCCTCGCCGTACTCGCCCAGGATGATCACGTCGAAGGCGGCGCCCGCGAAGACCTTCACGGCGCGCAGGGCGTCGCCGAGCCGGTGGCGGTGCAGGTCTGGCGTGTCGGACAGGGAGGTCGCGCCGGACGGGCGACCGGGGGCCGGGGTGAGGGTCGCTGCACTCATGTCTCCATGATGGACTCCGGGGCATAAAGCGGGCATCGGTCCCAGGTCCCCTTTCGGCGTACTACTCCGGTACACCTGTGGGCGGGGGTCTCCCCTACGGGACGGGCGAGGTCGGGTAGGGGTACGAAGCGCTTCCACGGGCTCGGCGAGGATCCCCACCCCGGAGCTCGGGCGGGTCCCCTCGGGGGCGCGAGCGAGTCCCCTCGGGGGCTCGAGCGGATAAATGCGTTGGCACGCCCCTCCGCCGTTCACCTACAATCTCCGCTCTTGCCCGCCTCCCTTCCCGGAGTGCCGCCGTCCGGACGGAAACCGGACGGACCCACCGCAGCGCCCCCCTCAGCCGGTCCGGAGGCACCCCCTTGTCCACGCCGTCCACGCCGTCCATGCCGTCCACGCCGTCCACGCCTGTCGACGACGATCCGCTCGCCCGCGAACGCGCCCACCTCGCCTCCTCCCGGGCTGCCCTGCGTGCCATGCGCGAGGACGCCGAGTCCCTCGACATCAGCGACGTCACCGCGAACTGGGTCAACGCCCAGATCCTGGAGCGCCAGATCGGAGAGCGGATCAAGGCGCTGGCCGACCTCAGCGACACCCCGCTGTTCTTCGGCCGGCTCGACTACCTGCACGCTCCCGGCGCCGAGCAGGCGGAGGGCGCGGAGGGGGAGCAGTTCTACATCGGGCGTCGGCATGTGCACGACGGCGACGGCGACCCGATGGTCATCGACTGGCGGGCGCCGGTCTCGCAGCCGTTCTACCGGGCCTCGAAGAAGGATCCGATGGACGTCGGCCTGCGTCGGCGCTTCGGTTACACCGGTGGCGACCTCACCGCCTACGAGGACGAGCACCTGTCCGACCCGGCGGAGGCGGCGCGGACCAGCAAGCTGCTCCAGCGGGAGATCGAGCGGCCCCGTGTCGGACCGATGCGGGACATCGTCGCCACCATCCAGCCCGAGCAGGACGAGATCGTGCGCAGCGGGCTGGGCGGCACCGTCTGTGTCCAGGGAGGGCCGGGGACCGGTAAGACGGCCGTCGGTCTGCACCGGGTGGCGTATCTGCTGTACGCCCACCGCGAGCGGCTCGCCCGCACCGGCACGCTGGTCATCGGGCCGAACCGGTCCTTCCTCCACTACATCGAGCAAGTGCTGCCCGCACTGGGTGAGTTGGCGGTGCGCCAAGGCACGGTCGACGACCTGGTGGCCCATGTGGAGGTGCGCGGCACGGACGAGGCGGCCGCGGCGGTCGTCAAGGGTGACGCGAGGATGGCGGAGGTGCTGCGGCGTGCCGTGTACTCGCACGTCGCCATGCCGAGCGAACCGCTCGTCGTCGTGCGCGGCTCGCGGCGGTGGCGGCTTCCGGCGTACGAACTCGAGGAGATGGTGCGGGAGTTGCTGGACCGGGACATCCGCTACGGCGCCGCCCGCGAGGCTCTGCCGCAGCGCATCGCGCACGCCGTCCTGGTGCAGATGGAACGCTCGGGGGAGGCCCCGGACGACCGGGTGCAGGACGCCGTCGCCCGCAACAGCGCGGTGAAGGCGGCCGTGAAGGAGGTCTGGCCGGCCGTCGATCCGGCGAAGCTGGTGCTGCGGCTGCTCACGGACGCGGACTTCCTCGCCGAGCACGCGAAGGGTGTGCTGAGCGAGGACGAGCAGAAGACGATCCTGTGGGGGTCGGCGGGCTCGGGCAGAAGGCCGGCCCGGTCCGTGAAGGCGGCGAGATGGTCGGCTGCGGACGCGGTGCTGATCGACGAGGCGACCGACATCGTCGAGCGCACCCCCTCCCTCGGGCATGTGGTCCTGGACGAGGCGCAGGATCTGTCCCCCATGCAGTACCGGGCGGTCGGCCGTCGCTGCACGACGGGTTCGGCGACCGTGCTCGGCGACCTGGCGCAGGGCACCACCCCGTGGGCCACCCGGAGCTGGCAGGAGGCTCTCCTTCACCTGGGCAAGGCGGACGCGGTGATCGAGGAACTGACGGCCGGTTTCCGCGTGCCGACGGATGTCATCACCTACGCCTCCCGGCTGCTCCCGCACATCGCGCCGGGCCTGACGCCCGTCGCCTCGGTCCGCGAGAACCCCGGCTTCTTCGACCTCCGGCCGGTCGCCGGCGTCGCCGAAACCGTCGAGGCCTGCGAGGAGTTGCTGCGCAACGAGGGCTCGACGGGGCTGATCGCGGCCGATGCCCGGATCCCGGCACTGGCCGAAGCGCTGACCGCGTCGGGCATCGGCCACCTGGCCCCCGGCGAGGAGACCACGGCCGAGACCCGCCTCACCCTGGTCCCGGCCTCACTGGCCAAGGGCCTGGAGTACGACTACGTCGTCCTGGACGAACCCCAGGCGGTGGTCGACGGCGAACCGGACGAGCGGACCGGCCTGCGGCGGCTGTACGTGGCCCTGACCCGAGCGGTCTCCGGCCTGATCGTGACCCACACGGCCCCACTGCCACCCCAGCTCACCTGACCCACCCGGCCCCACGGCCACCCAGCTGACGCGCCCCACCCGGCCCCACGGCCACCCCAGCTCAGGTGCCCGGCCCGAGGCCGACCCCCGGACCCGCGACACCCGACCCCCGGGACCGACCCCCGGGACCGGGCCCCGGACGCACAGCCTCACCGCCGTCGGCCCACCCCGACCGACCGGGGACCGGGCCCCGGGCCCGCGAGGCACCGCCGTCGGCCCACTCGACCGACCGGTAGCGGGGACTCATCGTGCCGTGCACGGCCTCGGGGCCGGGGCGGCCGGGCCGTTCGGCCGGCAGGCCCCGGCACCGGCAGGGACCGGCCGGCACCGGCCCCCGCAGCACCGACGCCGGGCCGGGCCGCGGCCTGCTCGCCCTACGCGGCCGGTTCGCCGTCCACCGTGCGTCGCCACTGCCTCACGGCCTCCGCCGACACGGGCCCGGTCCAGCCGTCCGGTCGGGCCGCGCCGCCGATGTGGAAGGCGTCGATGCCGACGGACCTCAGCACCGGCACATGGTCGAGGCGCAGCCCGCCGCCGACGAGGAGCTGCTGCTCGTAGCCCTGCTCCCCCTGCCGTGCGGCCTCCGCGAGCAGGGTGGGCAGGCCGGTGTCGACGCCGGTGGCGGAACCGGCCGTGAGATAGGTGTCCAGGCCGGGCAGGCCGTCCAGCTGCTTGCGCAGGGCGTCGCGGTCGCCGGAGTGGTCCAGGGCGCGGTGGAAGGTCCAGCGGCAGCCGTCCAGTTCGGCGACGACCCGCTCCACCGCGGCCAGGTCCACCCCGCCCTCCGCGTCGAGGAACCCGAGCACGAACTCGTCCGCGCCGGCCGCCCGCAGCTCACCGGCGACCCGTACCAGGGAGTCGACCTCCGCGGCGGCCCCCGCCGCGAAGCCTTCGGAGCGTCTGAGCATCACGCGCAGGGAGAGGTCGACGGCGGCCCGGATCCCGGCGAAGACCGCGACCGGCGGGGTGAGCCCGTCGGCGGCCATGTCGGTGACCAGCTCGAGGCGGTCCGCGCCTCCCCTCTGGGCGGCGACGGCGTCCTCGGCGTCGAGGGCGATCACCTCCAGAACTGCACGCTTGCTCATGGCACCCCATTCATCGGCTACGTCGGCTTCATCGGGCGACTACAGGTCTAGTCCAATTCAAGAATACGCCGGAGAACCCCGCCCGTACGCGCGACAATGGGCCCATGGCCGATCTCGACGCCCTGCGCACCCGTTTCAGCCACACCCTGGACAGGACCCGGGGCCCGGCCGGTGGCCCGGACCCGGAGCCGTACGCCGACGACCTCCTCGCCCGCTGGCAGGAGCCGCAGCGCCGCTACCACACGCTCACGCACCTCACCGAGGTCCTCGACCGCGTCGACGTCCTCGCGGAGTACGCCGCCGACCCGGACGTCGTCCGGCTGGCCGCCTGGTTCCACGACGCCGTGTATCTGCCCGACCGGTCCGAGAACGAGGAGCGCTCCGCCCGCCTCGCCGAGCGGGCGCTGCCCGAGGCGGGTGTGTCGCCCGAGCGGACCGCCGAGGTCGCGAGGCTCGTCCGACTCACCGTCACCCACGATCCGGCCGACGACGACCTCGACGGCCAGGTCCTGTGCGACGCCGACCTCTCGATCCTCGCCTCGCCGCCGTCCGCCTACGCCGCCTACACCGCCGCCGTCCGCGAGGAGTACCACTTCGTCCCCAGCGACGCCTTCCGGGCCGGCCGGGCGGACATCCTGCGCCAACTCCTCGCCCTGCCGAGGCTGTTCAGGACGTCGTACGCGAACGAGCGGTGGGAGGCCACGGCCCGCTACAACCTGCGGGGCGAACTGGAACTGCTCGCCTCGTGAGCACCCCGCGCATCCCCGCCGAACGCCTCACCCTGGAGGGCGTCACACCCAGCGCCGCCGCCGGACTGCGGGCGGGCGGCGGCGGAGGCTTCACGTGGCTCGACGGCGGACCGTTCGAGGGGACGCGGGACGCCGCGGGAATGATGGTGCGGGCGTTCGTGTCCGGCGTGCACCGGCCGGAGTTCGGCATGTACGTCCTCGTACGGCGGGCGGACGGCCGGGCCGTCGGCAGCGTGTGCTTCCACACGGCTCCGGACGAGGACGGCCGCACCGAGATCGGCTACGACCTGGTCGAGGCCGCCCGCGGCCACGGCTACGCGACCGAGGCGCTGCGCGCGCTGGCCGGCTGGGCGCTGGCGCGCGACGACGTACGACGCCTGTTCGCGGTCGTCGAGCGCGCCAACGCCCCCTCCCGCGGCGTGCTGGAACGGGCCGGGTTCGTCAAGGTCGCCGCGGGCGACACGGAGGACGCGTACGAGCTGCGCGGGCGGGAGCACCTGACGTAGATACGCCCGCCCGCCCTCCCTGCCCGCTCTCCCCGGCTGCCGTGTCCGCCCCGGCCGCCCCGGCCGCCCTGTCGGCCGTGCGCCGTGCCCCGCCGTGCCTGCCTCCGCCGCCCTACCCCTCCCGGCCCGCGCCCTTGCGTCTGCGCAGGCCGGCCGCCGTCAGCAGGCGCACCACCTCGCGGCTGCTCACCTCGACCGCGCCGGCCGCCACCACCTCGGCGTAGCGGTGCGACGGGATGTCGTAGTGATCGCGCTCGAAGGCGCGTCGCGGGACGCCCAACTTCTCGGCGAAGACGTGCAGTTCGCCGTACGAGAGGTCGCTCACGAGGTGGGACCACATACGGCCGTGGCCCGGCCAGTCCGGCGGATCGATGTAGACGGTCACGAGAGCCTCACGCGGACGGGTCGCCTCCCAGGGCAGGCCCCAGCGAGCCCACCGAGGCGACCTTCACGCCCGCCTTGTGGCACACCCAGTGCGGGTCGGGACCGAGTTCGGGCTCGACCTCGAGCGCGTGCGGGTCTCCCGAGCCGCAGACCGGGCAGATCGGCCAGCGCCCGTACCGCTCCAGCAGCGCGTCCTGCACGTCCTGCGCCACCAGTCCCGCCACGAACGCGACGCCGTCCGGCCACTGCTCGACCCACCAGCGCCGCTGCACCACGGAGTCCTCGACCAGCGACACCACATCCGCCGCGGCGACCTCGCCGGAGGCCAGATCGGCCAGCACGAGGGCGCGTGCCGTGTGCAACGCCTGTTCCAGAGGGCTGATGGGGTCCATGCACCCATTGTGCGCACGCTTGACCCCGAGCCCGAACAGAAAATAGCTTTCAGGGGTGACCAAGGCAGTGAAGGAAACCTTCAGTCCCGATCCTGCCGCCCTCGCGGCCAAGGTCCGCACCCTCGCGCCCTCCCTGACCCGCTCCATGCGACGCGTCGCCGAAGCCGTCGCGAACGACCCGGCGGGCTGCGCGGCCCTCACCGTCACCGGCCTCGCCGGACTCACCGGCACCAGCGAGGCGACCGTCGTGCGCACCGCCCGCCTGCTCGGCTACCCCGGCTACCGCGATCTGCGGCTCGCCCTGGCCGGGCTGGCGGCGCAGCAGCGGTCCGGGCGGGCGCCCGCCCTCACCACCGACATCGCGGTCGACGATCCGCTGGCGGACGTGGTCGCCAAACTCGCCCACGACGAACGGCAGACCCTCGCCGACACCGCCGCCGCCCTCGACACCGCCCAGCTCGAGGCGGCCGTCACCGCCGCGGCGGCCGCGCGGCGGATCGACGTGTACGGCGTCGGGGCGTCCGGGCTCGTCGCCCAGGACCTCACCCAGAAACTGCTGCGCATAGGGCTCATCGCGCACGCCCACAGCGACACCCACCTCGCGGTGACGAACGCGGTCCAGCTGGCCTCCGGTGACCTGGCGATCGCCATCACGCACTCCGGTGCGACGCGGGACGTCGTCGAACCGCTGCGGGTGGCGTTCGAGCACGGGGCCACCACCGTCGCCCTCACCGGACGGCCCAGGAGCGCGGTGACGCAGTACGCCGATCATGTGCTGGCCACCTCGACGGCGCGGGAGAGCGAGCTGCGTCCGGCGGCGATGTCGTCCCGGACGAGTCAGCTGCTGGTGGTCGACTGCCTGTTCGTGGGCGTGGCCCAGCGGACCTACGCGACGGCCGCGCCGGCGTTGGCCGCGTCGTACGAGGCGTTGGCGCACCGGCACCGGTAGACCGTGGAGGTGCAGACAGTTGTCCCGCCCCGCACCGGAAAGAGCTCTCCCCGATGACCTCCCAGCCCGACCCCAGTGAGCTGCGCGCCGCGCTCGAATCCCTCACCACCGAGGCGTTCCGTCCCGACCTCGCCGAGATCGACCGGCTCCCCACCCTCGACATCGCCCACCTCATGAACGAGGAGGACGCCGACGTCCCCGCCGCCGTCGGTGTGCGGCTTCCGCAGATCGCCGCCGTCATCGACGCGGTCGCCGCACGCATGGCACGCGGCGGGCGGCTGGTCTACGCCGGTGCCGGTACCGCCGGGCGGCTCGGGGTGCTCGACGCCTCCGAGTGCCCGCCGACCTTCAACACCGCGCCCGGCCAGGTCGTCGGACTGATCGCCGGCGGCCCGTCGGCCGTGGTCACCTCCGTCGAGGGCGCCGAGGACTCCGCGGAACTCGCGGAAGCGGATCTGGCCGCCCTCGCGCTCACCCCCGACGACACCGTGATCGGCGTCTCCGCCTCCGGTCGCACCCCGTACGCCGTCGGCGCCGTGCGGTACGCGCGGGCCCGGGGCGCCCTGACCGTCGGGCTGGCCTGCAATGCGGGCAGCGCGCTGGCGGCCGCCGCCGAGCACGGGATCGAGGTGGTCGTGGGGCCGGAGCTGCTCACCGGCTCCACCCGGCTGAAGGCGGGCACGGCGCAGAAGCTGGTCCTGAACATGATCTCGACGATCACGATGATCCGGCTGGGCAAGACGTACGGGAACCTGATGGTCGACGTCCGTGCCTCGAACGAGAAGCTGCGCGCCCGCTCCCGGCGGATCGTGGCGCTGGCGACCGGGGCGGACGAACCGGAGATCGAGGCCGCCCTCGCGGCCACCGACGGCGAGGTGAAGAACGCGATCCTCGCCCTGCTGGCCGGCGTGGACGGGCCGGCGGCCGCCCGCCTTCTGGAGGAGTCCGGGGGACATCTGCGCGCCGCGCTCGGTGCGGCGCGCGGCTGAGCCGCACGCTCGGGGGGTGCGTATCGACTCCTCCTCCACAGCCGCCGCGATCCTGCCCCTGGTGGGCGGCCCGGCGAACGTCACGTCCGTCGCCCACTGCATGACCCGGCTGCGGCTGGGCCTCGCCGATCCGTCCCGCGCGGACGAGGAGGCGCTGCGGGCGCTCCCCGGGGTGCTCGGGGTCGTCGTGGACGACGGCTCGTACCAGGTGGTCCTCGGGCCGGGCGTGGTGACACGGGTGACGGCCGACTTCGAGCAGCTGCTCGCCCGGCCGTCCACCGCCGAGGAACTGGGCGCGCGGGGAGCCGAGTTGCGGGAGCGGCGGCGCAGGGACAACGCGACTCCGTTCAAGGCCGGTCTGCGCCGGCTGGCCGCCGTGTTCGTCCCGCTGATCCCCGCCCTCATCGGCTGCGGGATCCTCGCCGGGATCAACGGTCTGCTGCTCAACGCCGGGTGGCTGCCCGGCCTCCGCCCCGCCCTGGCAGCCGTCGCCTCCGCCTTCATGGCGCTGATCGCCGTCTTCGTCGGCCACAACACGGCGAAGGAGTTCGGCGGCACCCCGGTCCTGGGCGGTGCGGTCGCGGCGATCGTCGTCTACCCGGGGGTCGCGAAGGTGACGGCGTTCGGGGTGACCCTCGCCCCCGGCCAGGGCGGGGTCCTCGGCGCACTGGCGGCCGCGCTGCTCGCGACCCGGGTCGAGAAGTGGTGCCGCGGCCGGATCCCGGAGGCGCTGGACGTGCTCCTCACCCCGACCCTGACGGTCCTGGTCGCCGGGCTCGGCACGCTGTACGGCCTGATGTACGCGGCCGGTCTGGTGTCCTCGGCCATCGGCACGGGGGCGAACTGGCTGCTGGCGACGACGGGCGCCTTCGCGGGTCTGGTGCTCGGCGGCCTCTTCCTGCCGCTGGTGATGCTCGGCCTGCACCAGGCCCTCATCCCCATCCACACCACCCTCATCGACCAGCAGGGGTACACGGTGCTGCTGCCCGTCCTGGCGATGGCGGGCGCGGGCCAGGTCGGCGCGGCGGTGGCGGTGTACGTCCGGCTGCGGCACGACACGTCCGTCCGGACGACGATCAGGTCGGCGCTCCCGGCGGGGCTGCTGGGCGTCGGGGAGCCCCTGATCTACGGGGTGTCGCTGCCGCTGGGCCGTCCCTTCCTCACCGCCTGCGCGGGCGGTGCGGCCGGCGGCGCCTTCGTCGGGTTCTTCGCGATGCTCGGCGACAAGGTGGGGGCGACGGCGATCGGCCCGTCCGGCTGGGCCCTGTTCCCCCTGCTGGCGGGCAACCGGGGGCTGGGCCTGACGGCGGCGGTCTACGCCGGTGGGCTGCTCACGGGGTACGCGGTCGGCTTCGCGGCGACCTACGCCTTCGGTGTCACCGACCGCACACCGGCCGGCGCCCCTTCCCGCCGCGCCCGCCCTACCCTGGAGCCATGAACCACGCCCAGCTCACCGCGCTCGGCCGTGCCCTCCGACTTCTCGGCGAGCACGGCGAAGCGCTCACCGGCGACACCCCGGACACCCGGCTGCACGAGGTCAAGGCCGATCTGCGGCGTGCCCTGGACCTGCTGGACGACAGTGTCGTCGGCGCCACGCCCACCACCCGCTGCGCGGAGCACCCGCACGGCCCGGTCGACGAGGCGGCCCCCGACCTGTGCCTGCTCTGCGAGACCCGCCGCCGGGCGGCCCGCCGCGCCGAGTTCAACGGCCCCGCCCCACAGGCGCCTTACACCGCCCCCACCCCCTCCACCTCCCGTTACGGCACCCGCGCCGACCGCCCGCAGCCCCAGCAGCGCTGGCTGGCGGAGCTGTGGACCGGCCAGGAGTGGCAGCTCTGCGGGACGCCGCGCAGGGACCGCCGCGAGGCCGAGCTCTACATCGCCGCCCTGCGCCGCGGGTCCCGGGCCGCGATGGCCTACCGTCTGGTGCACGAGTTCACCGACTACGAGGTGCTGCGGATCTGGGGCACCCCGGTCAAGGTCGACATCGAACCCCTCGGCAACCTCTAGGACCGCCGCCGTACGTCCGGCCCTCAGGCCCTGTCGCGCACACCCCCGTCCGGCAGGGGCAGCGGCGGGAAGCCGTGGCCCTCCCACAGCCGACGGGACGTCTCCTCCGGGTACGGGCGGACCTCCGGCTCCGCGTCCAGCACCTGTACCAGCCGCCGCTGCGGGTCGTACGCCGGCCAGCCCGGGTCCCCGGTCCGCGCGAAGGACGTCCACGACCGCTGGAACCGCGCCGTCAGGGCCCGGGCCTCGTCCGTCACCTCCGCCCCCGCGAACAGCAGGTTCCCGAGGTCCGCCGCGTAGGTGCCGAACAGCAGCGGGATGTCCAGGCCGTGGCACGCGCCCAGGGTTCCGCCGGCTCCCGGGGCCGGCCAGGTCAGTTCGTAGACATGGGCCCGGCCGCCGCCCGCCGCCTGCGCCTCGGCCAGCCGCAGGGAGGGTATGCGGAACAGCCAGTCCGACTGCACCCGCTCGTACAGCTCGCTCGCGTCCGCGTCCGGGAAGGCCGAGCGGTAGGCCTGCTCGCCCTGCGCTCCCCCGCCCGGGGCGAACAGCCGCAGCACGGCCGTCGCCTGTTCCTCGGTCACCTTGCCCAGCAGGCCGCCCAGGACGAGGAACAGCCGGAACTCCTGCGCGTTGTGTCCGACGATCAGCTCGACGTCCCGGGCGGCGCCGGCCGCCAGCGCCTGCCAGGGGGGCGTCGGCAGGACCTCGCCGTCGACCACGGGAGAGAACGGGGTGACGGTGGGGGCGACCTGCCCCCAGCGGTCCACCCGCTGCGCCATCTTCGCGCCCAGCGCCGCGCCGGCCTCGGTCAGCGTGCGCGGGTCCACGGTGGCCAGGTCGGCGGCCGTCGGACGCAGGCCGGCCTCCGCGGCGATCGCGCTCGCGAGGTCGCGGGCCAGTTCGTCGGAGAAGTACGTGCCGGGCACGCTCTGCGCGATGGCCCGCCCGAACAGGCCCCGGGCGCTCGGCATGGCCAGCAGCGAGGCCACCGAACCGGCGCCCGCCGACTCGCCGAAGACGGTCACCCGGCCGGGGTCGCCGCCGAACGCCGTGATGTTGTCCCGCACCCATTCCAGCGCGGCGACCTGGTCCAGCAGCCCCCGGTTGGCGGGCGCGCCGTCGATCCGCGCGAACCCCTCGATGCCGACCCGGTAGTTGAAGGTGACGATGACCAGGTCACCGGCGCGGGCGAGGTGCCGCGCGTCGTAGCCGGGGCTGCCGGAGTGCCCGAGCTTGTAGGCCCCGCCGTAGATCCACACCATGACCGGCCGGGCGGCCGACGGGTCCGGCGCCGTGTCCGGGGTCCAGACGTTGACCGTCAGCCAGTCGTCGCCGCCCGGGGCGTCCGGGATCCCCGCCCGGCCCTGGATGCCCGCCTCCTGCGGGGGTGGCGGGCCGAAGGCGTACGCGTCCCGTATCCCCTCCCAGGGCCGGGGTGGACGCGGGGCCTGGAAGCGGGCCTCGCCGACCGGCGGCGCGGCGAAGGGGATACCGCGGAAGACCGTCAGGTCCTCCTCGCGGCGGCCTCGTACGGCGCCGGCGGCGGTGCGGGCGACGAGCCGGTCGGTGGTGTCGGTTCCGTCGGGTGTCGTCATTGATCACTCCTGAAATGGCGGCTGCTCGGGGAACGGACGGTGATCGGCGAAAGTGCCGGAGGCGGCTGTCACCCCTCGTGTGGGTGACAGCCGCCTCCGGCAGGTCAGTTGGGGCTCACGCCTTGACCGGGGCGGCCTCCTCGGCGCCGTCCGTGCCCGCCGCGTCCTCCACCACCGAGAGCCCGGCCGGGGCCTTGCGCTGCGGGATGAAGGTGGCGAGGAGGAAGGCGGCCAGGGCCGCGCCGGCTCCGATGGCCATGACGACCTTGAAGCCGTTCTCCGAGGGAAGGGCGTAGCCGCCGAAGTCGGTGGTGATCTGAGCGAGGATCACACCGGCGATGGCGCTGGCGAAGCTGGTGCCCAGGGACCGCATCAGGGTGTTGAGGCTGTTGGCCGCGCCCGTCTGGGAGGGGTCCACGGCGCCCATGATCAGGGCCGGGAGCGCGCCGTAGGTGAAGCCGATACCGGCGCCGATGACGCAGGACACCAGGATCAGGTGCCAGACCTCGGACATGAGCAGGATGTTGAGGCCGTAGCCGGAGGCGACGATCAGCGCGCCGATCATCAGGGTGACCTTGGGACCCTTGGCCTTGGTGATCCTGGCGGACGCGGCGGACATGACCATCATGACCAGGCCCTGCGGGGCCAGCACCAGACCGACGGTCAGCATCGACCTGCCCAGGCCGTAGCCGGTCTGCTCCGGCAGCTGGAGCAGCTGGGGCAGGACCAGGGACATCGCGAACATCGAGAAGCCGAGGGCGATCGAGGCGAGGTTGGTGAAGAGCACCTGCGGCTTGGCGGTGGTGCGCAGGTCGACCAGCGGCTGCTTCGCCCTGAGCTCCCACCCGCCCCAGGCGGCCAGGATCAGGACGGCGGCGGCACCCAGGCCCAGCGTCGTGCCGGAGGTCCAGCCCCAGTCGGCGCCCTTGGACACGGCCAGCAGCAGGGAGACCAGACCGGCCGACAGGCCGAGCGAGCCGACGAGGTCGAAGCGGCCGCCGACGCGGTTGCGCGATTCCGGGACGAACACCAGCACGAGCAGGAAGGAGACGACGCCGAGGGCGGCGGAGGTCCAGAAGAGGATGTGCCAGTCCCAGTTGTCCGCGATGAACGCGGCGGTGGGCAGACCGAGCGCGCCGCCGACGCCGAGGGAGGCGCTCATCACCGCCGTCGAACCGGCGAGCCTCTCGGCGGACACCGTGTCCCGCAGGATGCTGATGCCCAGCGGCACCACGGCGGCCGACAGGCCCTGGAGCGCACGGCCGGCGATCATCGGGACGAGCGAGTCGGCGAGGGCGCAGACCACCGAGCCGGACACCAGCAGCACGATGCTGGTGAGCAGCATCCGCCGCTTGCCGACCATGTCTCCGAGCCGCCCCACGACCGGGGTGGCCACGGCGGCGGCGAGCAGCGTGGCGGTGACCGCCCAGGCGGTGTCGGAGGCGGGCGCGTCCAGCAGCTTGGGCAGCTCGGGGACGATCGGGATGACCAGCGTCTGCATCAGCGAGACGACGATCCCGGCCAGGGCCAGCACCGCCACCACGGCGTTCGACCTCGGTGGGGCGGATGTCCCCGCCGCAGCGGGTCGGGCAAGGGCGTCGGACATGACAGGGCCTCCGTCGAATGCACCAGGGATATGAACTGCTTGACTCAAGCAAGCTTATGTAGATTGATTGAGTTAAGCAAGCTAAATTCCCCAAACGGGCCAGCCCGCCACCGGGCGAGGGGGCCTCAGCCGTGGCGCGCGATGATCTCCCGGGTCCGCTCCTCGTCCAGTTCGTAGACCGTCTCGTGGGCACGCGGATCCCGTGCGTGCAGGGTGTGGAACATCGGCCCCGTCGCCCCGCCCAGCTCCACCAGGGACGCCGACGCCCCACGCACCGCCCGTTCTGTGCCGGGCGCGGTGGTCAGGTCGATGCGGTTGACGACCCCCGGCGTCACCCATACCGGCACGCCGGCCAGCAGTCCGAAGAGCTGGAGATGGAAGTGCCCGGTGAGCAGCACGCGGACGTCACTCCCCCGGATCACCTCCGCCAGCCCCTCGGGGTCGCGCAGCCCGAAGACCCGCTGGGTCGCCGAGATGCCGAGGCTGATCGGAGGGTGGTGGAAGGCGACGACGGTGCCCAGCCCGGCCGGGGTGCTCAACACGTCCCGCAGCCACTCCAGCTGGCCCGCGCCGAGCCGGCCGTACACCTCTCCCGGAACCAGCGAGTCGAGGGTGACGAGCCGGAAGCCGCCCACCGTGCTGACGGCGGCCCGCTCGGCGCCGGGGAAGTCGAGGACGGCATCCGGGTGGCCACTGCCCAGCACCTTCGTGAAGGCGGCCCGCTCGTCGTGGTTGCCGGTGGTGTAGAACACGGGCGCGCCGAGAGCGTGCGCGAAAGCGCCGATCAGCTCCCGCACGGTCGTGTACGCGGCCACCGAGCCGTCGTCGGCGAGGTCGCCGGTGACGACGACCGCGTCCACGGCCCGCAGGTGGCGCAGTTCGCCGAGCAGCAGCCGCAGGGAGTCGGCGGCGTCGACACGGCGGCCGTCGGGCCCGTCGACGCGGCCGACATGGGTGTCCGAGAGATGAAGGATTCTCATCTCCCGGACCATACCCGCGAGTTGACGCGAGGAGGTGTCGCTCAGCTGAGGGTGCGCAGCGCCGCGGCGTCGTACGGCTTCAGCTCGTCGAGACGGCCCTCGAGCACCTTGGCGGCCCACTGCGGGTCCTGGAGCAGCGCACGCCCGACGGCCACCATGTCGAACTCGTCGCGCTCCAGCCGGTCGAGGAGGTCGTCGATGCCCTTGACCGGGGAGCCCTCGCCCGCGAAGGCCTTGATGAAGTCGCCGTCGAGTCCGACCGAGCCGACCGTGATGGTGGGCTTGCCGGTGAGCTTCTTCGTCCAGCCCGCGAGGTTGAGGTCCGAGCCGTCGAACTCCGGGAGCCAGTAGCGGCGGGTGGAGGCGTGGAAGGCGTCGACACCGGCGGCGGCGAGCGGGGAGAGGATGGCCTCCAGCTCCTCCGGCGTCTCGGCGAGTCGCGCGTCGTACGCCTCCTGCTTCCACTGCGAGTAGCGGAAGATGATCGGGAACTCGGCCGACACGGTCTCGCGCACGGCGGCCACGACCTCGGCGGCGAACTTCGCACGGGCCACGGCGTCGCCGCCGTAGGCGTCGGTGCGGCGGTTGGTGCCGGCCCACAGGAACTGGTCCACGAGGTATCCGTGGGCGCCGTGGATCTCGACGCCGTCGAAGCCGATGCGCTCGGCGGCGGCCGCGGCCTCGGCGAACGCGCCGATGACGTCGTCCAGGTCGCGCTGGGTCATCGCCTTGCCGGTGCCTTCGGTACCGTCGACACGGATACCGGAGGGGCCGACGGCGGGCGCGTCCGCGAACGGCGGCTCACCCTGGTTGCGCACCATCCCGATGTGCCACAGCTGCGGCACGATCGTCCCGCCGCCCGCGTGCACGGCCTCCGCGACCTTCGCCCAGCCCGCGAGCTGCTCCGCACCGTGGAACCGCGGCACCCGGTCGCTCTGCCCCGCCGACTCGTGCCCGACGTACGTCCCCTCGGTGACGATGAGGCCCACGCCGGCGGCGGCCCGACGGCCGTAGTACGACACGACGTCCTCGCCGGGAACGCCGCCCGGGGAGAACATGCGCGTCATGGGCGCCATGGCGATGCGGTTCGGCACGGTGAGTCCGTTGATGGACACCGGGCGGGCGAGAATCTCGGCGGCGCGCGTGGCGGCGGGCGGGGTGATGCTCACGTGGGGGGCTCCTCGTGACGATTGACCAGTGGGTATGTGCACATGCATTGAGTGCCTGTCCCAGTGAAACCGTCCGGCGCCTCGCGCCATTCCGAGCCCTGGAGGACAGCCCCTGTGATCCCGGCCACGCGCCCGGACCGCGCATCCCCGCCTGCCGTCCCGGCCGCGAGAATGACGCCATGCCGAAGCCCCCGCCGCTCCCCTCCCTGCTCTCCTCCTCCGAGCTGGAACGGTCCTGCGTGGTGGCCAACAACACCATGAACCGCGAGCGCGGCCTCACCGGCGTGAACAGCTACGCCCGCGAACTGGGCATCGACCTCCTGGCCCACCTGGCGCACCGCCCCGCACCCTCCTGGCTGGACCTGTGCAGCGGCGAGGGCCGCGCCCTGCGCGAGGCCGCGTCCGCCCTGCCGGCCGGGGCGATCCTCACCGCCGTCGACCTGGTGGGCCCGCTCGCCCCGCGACCCGCCCCGCCCGCCCTGGAGGAGACAGTCGCCTCCGTCTCCTCCTGGACCCCGGCCCGGACCTACGACCTGATCACCTGCGTCCACGGGCTGCACTACGTCGGCGACCAGCTCGGCCTGCTCACCCGCGCCGCGTCCTGGCTGACCGAGGACGGCCTGCTGGCAGCGCACTTCGACCCGGAGTCGGTGCGCCACGCCGACGGCTCGACCGCCGCGAGACCGGCGGTGTCCGCCCTGCGCGCGGCCGGCTACGACTACAGCCCCCGCCGGCACCGCCTCACCCTGCGGGGCCCCCGAGCCGTCCGCCTTCCGTTCCGCTACCTCGGCGCCGACCCGGCCGCCGGCCGCAACTACACGGGCCAGCCCGCCGTCGCCTCCTACTACACCGCCACCTGACCCTCCGCCGCGGCGCCCCGAGAACGCCCGAGGGCGGCACCGCCCGTTTCCGGGAGGTGCCGCCCTCGGTCCGAAGGACAGGCGATCGACCAGAGGTCGATCAGAAGTCCATGTCACCGCCCGGCATGCCGCCGCCGGCGGGCGCGGCGGCCTTCTCCGGCTTGTCGGCGATGACGGCCTCGGTGGTGAGGAACAGCGCGGCGATGGAGGCGGCGTTCTGCAGGGCAGAGCGCGTGACCTTCGCCGGGTCGATGATGCCTTCGGCGATCATGTCGACGTAGTCACCCGTCGCGGCGTTCAGGCCGTGACCGATGGGCAGGTTGCGGACCTTCTCGACGACGACGCCACCCTCGAGACCACCGTTGACGGCGATCTGCTTCAGCGGGGCCTCGAGCGCGATGCGCACGGCGTTGGCGCCGGTCGCCTCGTCACCCTCGAGGTCCAGCTTCTCGAAGACGGAGGACGCCTGGATGAGGGCCACGCCACCACCGGCGACGATGCCCTCCTCGACGGCGGCCTTCGCGTTGCGGACGGCGTCCTCGATGCGGTGCTTGCGCTCCTTGAGCTCCACCTCGGTGGCGGCACCGGCCTTGATGACCGCGACACCGCCGGCGAGCTTCGCCAGGCGCTCCTGCAGCTTCTCGCGGTCGTAGTCCGAGTCGCTGTTCTCGATCTCGGCACGGATCTGGTTGACCCGGCCGGCGACCTGGTCCGAGGAGCCGGCACCGTCGACGATGGTGGTCTCGTCCTTGGTGATGACGACCTTGCGGGCCTTGCCGAGCAGGTCGATGGTCGTGTTCTCGAGCTTGAGACCGACCTCCTCGGAGATGACCTCGCCACCGGTGAGGATGGCGATGTCGTTCAGCATCGCCTTGCGGCGGTCGCCGAAGCCCGGGGCCTTGACCGCGACGGACTTGAAGGTGCCGCGGATCTTGTTGACGACCAGCGTCGACAGAGCCTCGCCCTCGACGTCCTCGGCGATGATCAGCAGCGGCTTGCCGCCCTGCATGACCTTCTCGAGGAGCGGCAGCAGGTCCTTGACGTTGGCGATCTTGGAGTTCGCGATCAGGATGTACGGGTCGTCGAGGACGGCCTCCATACGCTCCATGTCGGTGGCGAAGTACGCCGAGATGTAGCCCTTGTCGAAGCGCATACCCTCGGTGAGCTCCAGCTCCAGACCGAAGGTCTGGGACTCCTCGACGGTGATGACGCCTTCCTTGCCGACCTTGTCCATCGCCTCGGCGATGAGCTCGCCGATCTGGGTGTCGGCGGCGGAGATGGAGGCCGTGGAAGCGATCTGCTCCTTGGTCTCGACATCCTTGGCCTGCTCGAGCAGGGCACCGGAGACGGCCTCGACGGCCTTCTCGATACCGCGCTTGAGGGCCATCGGGTTGGCGCCGGCGGCTACGTTGCGCAGGCCTTCCTTGACCAGGGCCTGGGCGAGGACGGTCGCGGTGGTCGTACCGTCACCGGCGACGTCGTCCGTCTTCTTGGCGACTTCCTTGACCAGCTCGGCGCCGATCTTCTCGTACGGGTCCTCGAGCTCGATCTCCTTGGCGATGGAAACACCATCGTTGGTGATCGTGGGTGCGCCCCACTTCTTCTCGAGGACGACGTTGCGGCCCTTGGGGCCGAGCGTCACCTTCACGGCGTCCGCGAGCTGGTTCATGCCGCGCTCGAGGCCGCGCCGTGCCTCCTCGTCGAACGCGATGATCTTGGCCATGTGAAGTGGTCCTCCCGGACTGGGGTGGATTGCTCCGGACCGCGCTGGCGCCCGCGACGGACGGCTCGCCGGCCTCGTGGTTCCTTGCCCCACCTGGCCTGCGGGCCTCACCGACCCGGTCCTCGTTGTCACTCTCACCTTCAGAGTGCTAACGCCAATGATTAGCACTCGACCCATGAGAGTGCAAGCGCCTCCGCCGGACCCGTGCCCTTCCGGACACCCTTCGCGACCGTCTCACCGACGCCCCGCCGACGTCCCACCGACGCCCCACCGGCGTCCCGCGGAAGCCCCCGGACAGACCGAAGGGCTCGCCCCCCGTGGGAGTGCGAGCCCTTCGTCAGTTGTACAGAAGAACGACGCTTTCAGTCGGCGCGTGCTTCAGCCGGTCGCGAGCCGGACCATGTCCGCCTGCGGCCCCTTCTGACCCTGCGAGATCTCGAAATCGACCCGCTGACCCTCTTCCAGGGTGCGGTAGCCGTCCATCTGAATCGCGCTGTAGTGGACGAAAACATCCGCACCACCGTCGACCGCGATGAAGCCGTACCCCTTCTCCGCGTTGAACCATTTGACGGTGCCCTGAGCCATGCCTAACTCCCCTATTACTGGCCCTTGCACGGATCCACACTTCGCGGATCCGGGTCAGACCTCACCCCCCGGTTGGCTTGGGGGCGTGCGCCGGAACGCGTCGACCGCGGCTGAATGTATCTGTCCAACTGCCGTCTGCAACAGGTCAGTCGGACGAGAATTCCGGACGCGCGGGATCCGGAATGTGGCGAGAATTCGCCTGAATTAAGGGCAAGTCGGGCCCTGCATAAGCCGCAAAAGCCACGAAAGAGGCGCACACATTGGCTGCTTCTTGTCGGGCGCGGAGCAGAAAGCAAAGACTCCGGATCCGATGATCCGGACCGGGTTCCCCAACTGTACCGCGCTCAACCACACTGAATTGCCCCCTCCGCTTCTATCGCGGAGAGGGCAATTCGATGAACGCTCGGTAATCACTGTTACCGACGGTTACTACCGATGGGTACTGAACTACGGTCAGCCACCCGCGACGGCCGGGATGATCGAGACGCCGGCGCCGTCCGGGGTCGCCGTCTCCAGACCCTGCTCGAAGCGGACGTCGTCGTCGTTCACGTACACGTTGACGAACCGGCGCAGCTTCCCCTGGTCGTCCAGGACCCGGGCGGCGATGCCGGTGTGGTTCCTCTCCAGGTCGGCGATGACCTCACCGAGGGTCGCCCCCTCGGCCTTCACCTCGGCCTGGCCGCCGGTGTAGGTGCGCAGGATGGTGGGGATGCGGACGTTGACGCTCATGTCTGGTGATCTCCGGTCGGGTAGTCGGCCTCAGGGACGCGGGGCTGTCTGGATCGTGCGACCGCCGCCGCCTGGGCGCGGCCGGACCACGCCCGCCCGCGGCGCACATACGGACTCGTGGCGGAGCGCCCCGCTCATGACGCGAGGCCGGCCTCTCGGAAGGACTCGAGGTTCGGGCGGATGGTCGCGGTCAGCCCGGTGCCGGCCACCGCGTCCAGGGTCTTCAGTCCGTCGCCCGTGTTGAGGACGACGGTCGTCTTCGACGGGTCGAGAAGACCGTTCTCGATCAGCTTGCGCGTCACGCCCACCGTCACCCCGCCCGCGGTCTCGGCGAAGATGCCCTCGGTCCGCGCCAGCAGCTTGATCGCGTCGACGATCTGCTCGTCGTTCACGTCCTCCACCGCGCCGCCGGTGCGCCGGGCGATGTCGAGGACGTAGGGACCGTCCGCCGGGTTGCCGATGGCCAGCGACTTGGCGATGGTGTCCGGCTTCTGGGGACGGACCACGTCGTGCCCGGCCTTGTAGGCCACCGACACCGGGGAGCAGCCCTCGGCCTGCGCACCGAAGATCTTGTACGGCTTGTCCTCGACCAGCCCGAGCCTGATCAGCTCCTGCAGGCCCTTGTCGATCTTCGTGAGCTGGGAGCCGGAGGCGATCGGCACGACCAGCTGGTCCGGCAGCCGCCAGCCGAGCTGCTCGCAGATCTCGTACGCCAGCGTCTTGGAACCCTCGGCGTAGTACGGCCGCAGGTTGACGTTGACGAAGCCCCAGCCCTCGCCCGCCGAGTCGCCGATGAGCTCGGAGCAGAAGCGGTTGACGTCGTCGTAGTTGCCCTCGATGCCGACGAGCTCGCCGCCGTAGATCGCGGCCATGACGACCTTGCCCTGCTCCAGGTCGTGCGGGATGAACACGCAGGACCGGAAGCCCGCCCGGGCGGCGGCGGCGCCGACGGCACCGGCCAGGTTGCCCGTGGAGGAGCAGGAGAGGGTGGTGAAGCCGAACGCGCGGGCTGCCTCGATGGCCTGGGCGACGACCCGGTCCTTGAAGGAGTGCGTCGGGTTGCCGGAGTCGTCCTTGACGAAGAGCTTGCCGGCGTCGACGCCCAGTTCACGGGCGAGGTTGTCGGCCTGGACGAGCTTGGTCCACCCGGGGTTGATGTTGGGCTTGTCGGCCACGTCCGCCGGGACCGGCAGCAGCGGCGCGTAGCGCCAGATGTTCGCGGGCCCCGCCTCGATGCGCTTGCGGAGCTCCTCCGTGTCGTAGGAGGAGAAGTCGTAGGCGATCTCGAGCGGGCCGAAACACTCCTCGCAGGCGAAGACCGGGCCGAGGGGCACGCGGTGGCCGCACTCGCGGCAGCTCAGCGCCGCGGCCGGACCGAGGTCGACAGCAGAGGACGTCGTAGAGTCGGTGGTGCTTGCAACAGTCTGCGCAGCCATGTGAGGCGAGGCCCTTTCTCCTCATCTTCCTCACGACGCATCTCGCCGTGAGACGGATTTGGCACCTTCCCGAGCCGGGAGCCTCGCGGAGCGGTCACCACGTGGATCGGTGATCGTTACGAGACCGGCTGGAGGGTTGCCGGGGCTTCATCGGGCCGTATCCCTCTGCCCCTCTGGATGAGCGGTATGAAGTTGTGAACGGGAGGCGACCTCGGACATGCGATGGTCATCCGCGTTGCTCAAGACTGTAACCGAAGGCCAGGACAGTTGAGATAGTCGTCCGAACCGCGAGATGGATCACACGGTCACCTCCCGTGCACCCGGTGTGATCACGACAGTGAGGAGCCGCAGACTGTGCTTCGAGAAACTGAGCGCTGGCTGGCCACCCGCTCCTGGTCCGTCACCGATCGTCCGCTCCACCGGATCCTGGCCGCGAAGCGTGCCACGAACCAGTCGGTGTCCGTCGTCCTGCCCGCGCTGAACGAGGAGGAGACGGTCGGTGACATCGTCGCGGTCATCCGTCACGACCTCATGCACCAGGTCCCGCTCGTCGACGAGATCGTCGTCGTCGACTCGGGATCGACCGACCGTACGTCCGAGGTGGCCGCGGCGGCCGGCGCGCGGGTCGTCCACCGGGACGACATCCTGCCGCGGATACCGGCCGTGCCCGGCAAGGGCGAGGTCCTGTGGCGCTCCCTGCTGGTCACCACCGGAGACATCGTCTGTTTCATCGACGCCGATCTGAGGGAGTTCTCCTCGGACTTCGTCACGGGGATCGTCGGCCCGCTGCTCACCGACCCCGGGGTGGACCTGGTCAAGGGCATGTACGACCGTCCGCTGGGCGGCGCGGCCGGCCAGGGCGGCCGGGTCACCGAGCTCATGGCCCGCCCGCTGCTCAACATGCACTGGCCGCAGCTGGCCGGGTTCGTGCAGCCGCTCGGCGGCGAGTACGCGGCCCGCCGGAGTCTGCTGGAGCAGCTGCCCTTCCCCGTCGGCTACGGCGTGGAGCTGGGCATGCTGGTGGACGCCCTGCACCTGGTGGGCCTGGACGCCCTCGCCCAGGTCGACATCGGCGTGCGCAAGCACCGTCACCAGGACGGACAGGCGCTGGGCCGGATGGCGGCGGCCATCTACCGCACCGCCCAGCTGCGGCTGGCCCGCGGGCACCTGATCCGCCCGTCCCTGACCCAGTTCGAACGGAGCGCGGACGGCTTCGAGCCGCGCACGTACTCCGTGGACACCGAGGAACGGCCGCCGATGGCGGAGATCGCGGAGTACGCGACCCGCAAGGTCGCGTGAGCGCCGGACGGGCCGTATACGGCAGGGCGCCGGCACCGGCGACACGGCCGGATACGGCCCGTCCACGCAGCGCGACCGTACGTTTGAGCGTTTCCCGACCGGGCTAGGTTGGGCGTATGGCTTCCACGCACGACACTGCCGCCCGGGCCGCCGAGGTGCTGGTCGCGTCCAACCGCGGTCCGGTCTCCTACGAGGTGGGCGAGGACGGCTCGCTGCACGCGAAACGCGGCGGCGGCGGGCTGGTCTCCGGCCTGTCGGCCATCGGCCCCGAGGCGGGCGCCCTCTGGGTGTGCTCGGCACTCTCCGACGGCGACCGTGAGGCGGTCCGGCGGGGCGTCGGCGAGGAGGGCGTGCGCATGCTCGCCATTCCGGCCGACGTGCACGCCGACGCGTACAACGGCATCGCCAACTCCGTGCTGTGGTTCGTCCACCACCTGCTCTACCAGACGCCGCTGGAGCCCGCCTTCGACGCGGAGTTCCGCCGTCAGTGGGCGTCCTACGAGGCCTACAACCGGGCGTTCGCGCAGGCGCTGGCCGAGGAGGCGGCGGACGGCGCGGCGGTCCTCGTCCAGGACTACCACCTGTGTCTGGTGCCGGGGATGCTGCGTGAGCTGCGCCCGGACCTGCGCATCGGCCATTTCTCGCACACGCCGTGGGCTCCGGTGGACTACTTCGCGCTGCTGCCGGGGGACGTCCGGGAGCAGTTGCTGCACGGCATGCTCGGCGCGGACCGCCTGGGCTTCCTCACCCGGCGCTGGGCGGACGCGTTCGCCGCGTGCTGTACGGAGTTCGCCGGCGGCCCCGGCAAGACGCGGATCGGTGTCCACGGTCTCGGCGCCGACGCCGACTTCCTGCGCGAGCGCTCGCACCGGCCGGACGTCGACGAGCGCATGGCGGCGCTGCGCGCGGAGATCGGCGAGGGCCGCAAGGCGATCGTCCGGGTCGACCGCACCGAGCTGTCCAAGAACATCGTGCGCGGGCTCCTGGCCTACCGGCAGCTGCTCGACGACCACCCGGAGTGGCGCGAACGGGTCGTCCACGTGGCCTTCGCCTACCCCTCCCGCCAGGACCTCGCCGTCTACCGCGACTACATGGCCGAGGTGCAACGCCTGTCCGAGGAGATCAACGAGGCGTACGGCACGCCCGGCTGGACCCCGGTCCTGCTGAACCTCAAGGACGACTTCGCCCGCTCCCTCGCCGCCTACCGGCTGGCCGACGTGGCCCTGGTGAACCCGATCCGCGACGGCATGAACCTGGTCGCCAAGGAGGTTCCGGTCGTCTCCGACGAGGGCTGCGCGCTGGTTCTGTCCCGGGAGGCTGGGGCCTACTGGGAGCTGCGCGAGGACGCGATCACGGTGAACCCGTACGACGTCCTGGAGACCGCCCGCGCCCTGCACGAGGGGCTGACCATGAAGCCGGAGGAGCGGGCCGAACGCACGAAGCGGCTGGCCGCGGCGGCGACCGCGCTGCCCCCGGCCCGGTGGTTCCTGGACCAGCTGAACGCCCTGCGGGAGATTCAGCCGAGCTGAGCGGCCAGCTCCCGCAGCAGCCGTACGACGCCGGCGGGCCCGTCGACGACGAGGTCCGCGCGCTCCGCCAGTGCGCCGACCTCGGTGCTGCCGCTGCACACCAGCAGCCCGGGTACGCCGTCCGCGCGGAGCTTCTCGACGGCGGCGAACGCGGGCAGGTCGCCGAGGTCGTCACCGGCGTAGAGGACCGATCGCGCGCCGGTCTCGCGGACGTGTTCCAGCAGCGCGACGCCCTTGTCCATGCCCGGCGGGCGCAGCTCCAGGACCATCCGGCCGGGTTCGACGATCAGACCGTGCCGGGCGGCCAGTTCGCCCAGCGGGGCCCGCAGCGCCTCGAAGGCGGCCCGGGGGTCGTCGGCGCGGCGGGTGTGGACGGCGACGGCCCGGCCGCCCTTCTCCTCGACCGAGACACCCGGGTGGTCCCCCGCGGCGGCCAGCACCTCCGGGAGTTCGGCGCGGACGGCGGCCACGCCCGGGTGCGGGGGCGGGGCGCTCAGGGCGCCGGTGCGGGCGTCCCAGCGTTCGGCGCCGTAGTGGCCGAGGACGGAGAGGTGCTCCAGTCCTTCGGCCCCGGCGAACCCGCCGTGCCGTACGGCGACCTCGGCGGGCCGCCCGGTGATGACGGCCACGGCGGCGACCTTGGGCGCGAGGGCGGTGAGCGCGGGGACGGCGTCGGGGTGGGCCCGGGCGTCCTCCGGGTTCTCGACGATCGGGGCGAGGGTGCCGTCGAAGTCGAGCGCGACGAGCGTGGTGGAGGGCCGGCCGACGATCGCGTCGAGCGCGGCGCGGCCCGCCGGGGTGACCGGAACGGGGAGGGGGAGGGGTTCGGGTTCCGAGGAGTGCGTCTCGTGGGTGCCCATACGCCGACGATAGCCAACGCCCGCCCGCGGCTAGCGCTCCCCCCGCCTCGCCTCGCGCACCCTGCGCAGTCTGTTCACCGTGACCGGGTCGTGGGCCAGGGCGCGGGGGTCGTCCAGGAGGGCGTTGAGAAGCTGGTAGTAGCGGACCGGGGACAGGTCGAGTTCCTCGCGTATCGCCCGTTCCTTCGCGCCGGGGCCGGAGAACCCGCGCCGCTCCAGGGCGAGGATGCCCCGCTCCCCCGCCCCCAGCCCGTCCGCTTCCGCTCGCCGTTCCATGTCCGCACGGTAACGCCCGGCACCGACAGCGGCCCAGCGCCGCCGGCTCGTCAGCCGGTGCCGGCGTCCAGCGTCGTGGCCGTGGTCTGGAGTTCGCCCAGTACGCCGGCCGGGTCGCCGTTCGGGGTCACGGCCCGGCCGATCCGCTGCTTGATCTCCGCGCTGACCTTCGCCCAGGAGGTCCGTCCGACGGGGTAGGTCTCGGAGAGGGGGAGCTGGTCGAGGAACGGCTTGAGGTCGGCGTCCTCCTTGGCCGTGCTCATGACCTGGGAGGCCGAGTTGGTGACCGGCAGCAGGTCGTACTCGCGGGAGAAGTCCAGCACGTTCTTCTCGCTGTAGACGTAGTCGAGGAAGTCGCCGACCTGCTCGGCGTGCCCGTTCTGCTTGAAGGCGGTCATCCAGTCGGCGACGCCCATGGAGACCTTGGTCGGGCCGGCGACGCCGGGCATCGGCACCATGCCGAACTTCACGCCCTTGCTCGCGGCCGCCTTCATCAGCGAGGGGTGCCCGTTGAGCATGCCCACGTCGCCGGCGGCGAACGCGGCGAACGCGTCGGCCCGGTTCAGCTTGTCCGGCGCGACCGGCCCGGTGAGGCCCTTGCCGACCAGGTCGTCCTTCAGCCAGTCGAAGGTCTCGACGTTCTCGGTGGAGTCGAGGCTGTAGGCGCTGACGGTCTGGGTGTAGCCGCCCCCGCCGCTGAGCAGCCACTGAAGGGTCTCGGCCTGCGCCTCCTCGGACCCGAGGGGCAGCGCGTACGGGTACTTCACGCCCTCGTCCTTGAGCGCCTTCGCGTCCTCGGCGAGCTCGGCCCAGGTGGTCGGCGGGTTCAGGCCGGCCTCGGCGAAGAGGGACTTGTTGTAGAACAGCAGGCGCGTGGAGGAGGCGAACGGCATGCCGTACCGCACCCCGTGCACCTCGCCCGCGCCGGCGAGCTGGGACACGAAGTCGGCCTCGACGGGGATGGAGAGCACGTCGCTCACCTTGTAGAGGAGGTCGGCGGCCGCGTAGTCGGCGTACGCGCCGATCTGGGCCATGTCGGGGGCCCTGCCCGCGTCGACCATCGACTTGACCTTGGCGTCCACGTCGTTCCACGAGTAGACGCTCACCTCGACGGTGACGCCGGGGTGGTCCTTCTCGTACCCCTCGACGAGCTTGTCCCAGTACTTCTTCGAGCTGTTGGCGCTGCTGTCGCCGTAGTCGGCGGCGACGAGTCTCAGCGTGACGTCGTCGGAGTCCTCGGACAGTCCGCAGCCGGTGAGGACCGCGGCCATGCCGAGGGCCGACACCCCCGCCACCGCTCCTGTGATCGTTCCTGACTTCCGTGCCCGCCGCTGCACCGTGACGCTCCCCAACTGATTGCTCATACCAATGGACCGTTATACGGATTAAGGTCTACACCACTATGTGGACTAGACCTCTTTCGGCCTCCGAGGCGGCACGGTACCCCCACAACCGCGAGTGGACTAGACCTCTCGCGGGTCCGCGGTCCACACTGTCCCCGTGAGACATGTCATCGCCCTCGACGTGGGCGGCACCGGGATGAAGGCCGCCCTGGTCGGCGCGGACGGCGCACTGCTGCACCGGGCCCGCCGGCCCACCGGCCGTGAGCGCGGACCCGAAGCGGTCGTCGCCGGCATCCTCGACTTCGCCGCCGACCTGCGCGACCACGGCGCCCGGCAGTTCGGCGAACCCGCCGCCGCGGCGGGCGTGGCCGTGCCCGGCATCGTCGACGAGGCGAACGGCGTCGCCGCCTACGCCGCCAACCTGGGCTGGCGGGACGTACCCCTGCGCGCACTGCTCGCCGAGCGTCTCGGCGCTCCCGTCGCCCTCGGGCACGACGTACGCACCGGCGGCCTCGCCGAGGGCCGGATCGGTGCGGGCCGGGACGCGGACCGGTTCCTGTTCGTGGCGCTGGGCACCGGCATCGCGGGCGCGATCGGCGTCGACGGCCGGGTGGAGGCGGGCGCCCACGGCTTCGCGGGCGAGATCGGCCACATCGTCGTACGGCCCGGGGGAACCCCGTGTCCGTGCGGACAGCACGGCTGTCTGGAGCGCTTCGCGTCGGCCGCGGCGGTCAGCGAGGCGTGGGCGGCGGCCTGCGGGGACCCGGAGGCGGACGCCGCGGACTGCGCGAAGGCCGTCACGTCCGGTGACCCGAACGCCGTCCGGGTCTGGCAGGCGGCCGTGGACGCGCTCGCCGACGGCCTGGTCACCGCCCTCACCCTGCTGGACCCCCGCACGCTCGTCATCGGTGGCGGCCTCGCCGAGGCGGGGGAAACCTTGTTCACGCCACTACGGGACGCGGTCCGCCGACGGGTGACCTTCCAGAAGCTGCCGGAGATCGTCCCGGCGGCCCTGGGCGACACCGCCGGCTGCCTGGGCGCGGGCCTCCTGGCCTGGGATCTCCTCAACACAACCGACGGTATGGAGGTAACACCCTGATGGCCACCCTCCCAGGGGCGCGGGGAACCGCGCGACGACCCACGACGCGCCCGCAGGTACTCACCGGCGCCAGGGTGGTACTGCCGAAGGGCACGGTCCCGGACGGCCGTGTCACGATCGACGGCACGAAGATCGTGGCCGAAGCCCCGCACGGGGACGTCATCGACGTGACGGGCCACTGGCTGGTCCCCGGCTTCGTCGACCTGCACAACCACGGCGGCGGCGGGGCCTCCTTCTCCGGTACGGCCGAGGACGTCCTGAAGGCCATCCGCACCCACCGGCTGCACGGCACCACCACCCTCGTCGCCTCCACCGTCACCGACGACATGGACTTCCTGGCCCGCCAGGCCGGCCTGCTGAGCGAGCTGGCCGAGCAGGGCGACCTGGCCGGCATCCACTTCGAGGGCCCCTTCATCTCGCCGTGCCGCAAGGGCGCGCACTCCGAGGCGCTGCTGCGCGACCCCGACCCGGCGGAGGTGCGCAAGCTGATCGACGCGGCGCGCGGCCGGGCGAGCATGGTCACCCTCGCGACGGAACTCCCGGGCGGCCTGGACTCCGTACGACTGCTCGCCGAGCACGGCGTGATCGCCGCCGTCGGGCACACGGACGCGACGTACGAGCAGACGGTTCAGGCCATCGAGGCCGGAGCCACCGTCGCCACCCACCTCTTCAACGCGATGCCGCCGCTCGGCCACCGCAGCCCCGGCCCGATCGCCGCGCTCCTGGCGGACGAGCGGGTGACGGTCGAGCTCATCAACGACGGCACACACCTGCACCCGGCCGCCCTGGAGCTGGCGTTCCGGCACGCGGGCCCGGCCCGGGTGGCGTTCATCACCGACGCGATGGACGCGGCCGGCATCGGCGACGGCCGCTATCTGCTCGGCCCGCTGGAGGTCGAGGTCAGCGAGGGCGTCGCCCGGCTGGTGGAGGGCGGGTCGATCGCGGGCTCCACCCTCACCCAGGACCGCGCCTTCCAGCGGGCGGTGACGATCGACCGGCTGCCGGTCGAGGACGTCGTCGCCGCGCTGTCCGCCAACCCGGCCCGGCTGCTGGGCATCGACGACAGGGTGGGCTCACTGGAGCCCGGCAAGGACGCCGACCTGGTCCTGCTGGACGAGAACTTCGAGCTCAAGGGCGTGATGCGCCAGGGGGATTGGGTGGTGGATCCCCAACTGGCCTGAAACGTCCCCCCGCACAGGAACGGTGGCCGACCCGCGCACTGGGCCGGTCGCCGTCTCTTTGGCATGATCAGGCCTCCGGGAGCCGCAAAGTTCCGGAACCGTTCATGTACGCATGCCATCCGGGGGAGGCCGCCAGGTGATCCTCACCGTCACCCTGAACACCGCTCTCGACCTCACCTATCGCGTGCCCGCGCTGCGGCCGCACACCTCGCACCGGGTGACCGACGTGCGGGAACGGCCCGGCGGCAAGGGGCTGAACGTCGCCCGGGTGCTGGCCGCCCTCGGCCACGAGGTGACGGTCACCGGATTCGCGGGCGGCCCCACCGGCCGGGTCGTACAGGAACGGCTCACCGCCACGACCGGGATCGTGGACGCCCTCGTCCCGATAGCCGGGTCCACCCGCCGCACGGTCGCCGTCGTCGACGCCCGCACCGGCGACACGACCCAGTTGAACGAGCCCGGCCCGGTGATCGCGCCGGCCGAGTGGTCCGCCTTCCAGGAGGCGTACGAGGGGCTGCTCACCGGCGCCGACGCGGTGGCCCTGTGCGGGAGTCTGCCGCCGGGCGTCCCGGTGGGCGCGTACGCGGTCCTGGTGCGGCGGGCACGGGCCGCGGGTGTCCCCGTGCTGCTGGACACGAGCGGGGAGCCGTTGCGCCGGGGGGTCGCCGCCCGCCCGGACATCGTCAAGCCGAACGCCACCGAGCTGGCCGAACTCACCGGCTCGCACGAGCCGTTGCAGGCGACCCGGGACGCCCGCAGGCGTGGCGCGCACGCCGTCGTGGCCTCGCTGGGCGCCGAAGGCTTCCTCGCGGTCACCCCGGAGGGCCGCTGGCGCGCCGTCCCACCACGCCGCGTCCACGGCAATCCGGCCGGCGCGGGCGACTCGGCGGTCGCGGGCCTGCTGTCCGGTTGGGTGGAGGGCCTTCCCTGGCCGGACCGCCTGTCCCGCGCGGTGGCCCTGTCGGCGGCGACCGTGGCGGCCCCGGTGGCGGGCGAGTTCGACCGCGCCGCCTACGAGGAGCTGCTGGGCCGGATCACGGTGGCCGCGGAGAGCACCGCGGCCTGAACCCGGCGGCTCAGCGCTTGACGTGACCCGCCTTCACCCACAACTGGTCCAGCAGGACGTTGCACTTGTCGCCGTCCTGGCAGGAGAGGGTGAGCGTGTTGGTGCCCTTGGTGAGCGTGGGATACGTGTAGCTCGTCGTCCAGCCCTTGACGAAGTCGCCGGCGGGCCCCTTCGCGTAGTTCTTGAGGGGGAACTTGCTGCCGAAGGTCTTGCCGTTGACCGTGAGCGTCATCGCCTGGTCCTCACCCGGAACGCTGTAGTGCGCGAAGAGGGTGTAATCGCCGTCCGACGGGACGCCGTTGACCGTCCAGGTGACCGAGTTGCCCACCTGGTTGAGGTTGCCGACGTACACGCCGCCCGCCGCCTGCGCGCCCTCGACGTCCGAGGCCAGCGCGGCGCTGCCGCCGAGGTTCAGCGCCTTCGCGTCCACCGGCGGGATCTCGGCCTTGTCCGCGTCGTCGGCGGCCGACTCGCTGGGCGATGGGCTCGCGGAGGCGGAGGTCGAGGTGGTGGGCTGGTCGCTGGCCTTGTTGTCGTCGGAGCCGTCGTCGCCGTTCGCCATGACCACCACGATGCCGATCACGACCGCGGCGACCACCGCGACCGCGCCGATCAGCAGACCCTTGGTGTTGGGGCCGCGGCCGCGGCCGCCGCCGTTCTGCGCGGGCTGACGACCGGTGGAGGGGCCGCCGCCGAAGTTCTCGGGCGCGGCGTAGTGCGCGTTCGGCTGGCCGTACGCGCCCTGCTGCTGAGGCATCGTCGGCGGCTGCCCGTACTGCGCGGTCTGCTGCTGTCCGTACTGGCGCTCGCCGACCGCGCGCACTCTGCTGACCGAGTTGGGGTAGCCGTAGCCACCACCGGAGGGCGGCTGCGCGCCGTTGGCCTGGCCGTCGGCGTAGAGGTAGCCGAACGGGTCGTCGTCCTCGGGCGTACTCGCGCCGTTGTTGCCGGACGTCATCCCTTGGTACTCCTCAGCAAGTGCGGGTCGGATGCGGTGGTGCGGTCAGACTGGCGAGCCTACCCGCTCCGGATGGCCCAAACAGGTGACTCTGATCGCATCAAGCCGCCGACCTGGTGATCATCCCGCACGCCGGTGCTGTTTGGGACGAGATCGTTTCTCGACGTACATGCGTTCGTCCGCGGACTTCAGCACTTCGTCCGCGGTCATCCCGCAATGTGCCCAGCCGATGCCGAAACTCGCTCCCACCCGCACGGCCCGGCCCTCGGCGCGGATCGGCTGGATGATCTCGTTGCGCAGCCGTACGGCCAGGTCGGCCGCGTCGGCCCGGCCGAGGCCGTCGGCGAGGATCACGAACTCGTCGCCGCCGAGCCGGGCGACCGTGTCGCCGTCGCGGACCTGGCGCGAGAGCCGGCGGGCGACCTCGATGAGGACCGCGTCACCGGCGTTGTGGCCGAACCGGTCGTTGATCGACTTGAAGCCGTCGAGGTCGCAGAAGAGCACCGCGAGCCCCTTGGTGCCGTCGTCGCGCCCCTCCTCGGGGGCGGCGGTGTGCACATGGTGGTCGTAGCCGTCGAAGGACTCGGCGCCGCCGGGCCGGTAGTCGAAGCCGTGCCCGTTGGCGTCGAAGGCGGCGTGGCCGTAGGCCGTGTCCATGGCGTCCACCGCGGCGGGATGGGTGGACTGGGGGCGCTGACAGAGCCGGGCGGAGAGCCGCGAGCGCAGTTCGGCGGAGTTCGGCAGTCCGGTGAGGGAGTCGTGCGAGGCCCGGTGGGCGAGCTGGAGCTCGCGGCGCTTGCGGTCCTCTATGTCCTCGACGTGGGTGAGGAGGAAGCGGGGCCCGTCGGCGGCGTCGGCGACGACCGAGTTGCGGAGGCTGACCCAGACGTAGGTGCCGTCCCGGCGGCCGAGGCGGAGTTCGGCGCGCCCGCCCTCGGCGGAGGTGCGCAGCAGGGTGCCTATGTCCTCGGGGTGGACGAGGTCGGAGAAGGAGTACCGGCGCATCGCGGAGGCGGGGCGGCCCAGCAGACGGCACAGGGCGTCGTTGGTCCGGAGTATCCGACCGTGCTGGTCGCCGCCCATCTCGGCTATCGCCATGCCGGAGGGGGCGTACTCGAAGGCCTGCCGGAAGCTTTCCTCACTGGCGCGCAGGGCCTGCTGCTCGCGTTCGAGCCGGACCAGTGCCCGCTGCATATTCGCACGTAGACGCGCGTTGCTAATGGCGATGGCGGCCTGGAAGGCGTACATCTGGAGGGCTTCGCGCCCCCACGCGCCGGGCCGTCTGCCGTTGCGCGGCCGGTCCACGGACAGGACGCCTATCAGCTCACCGCAGGCGCCTCCGCTGCCGGGAGCGGCGGGCATGTACATGGGGGCGAAGAGGCGGTCCGAGGGGTGCCACTCGTCCTCGAAGCGGGGCGCGGGCCCGTCGGTGTACCACTGGGGCACGTCGTCGTCGTCGAGGACCCAGCCCTCGGTGTGCGGTATGAAGATCAGGTCGCCCCAGGTCTCCCCCATGGCGAGGCGCCGGTCCCAGGATTCGCGCGAGCCGACCCGGCCGGTGATCAGGGCCTCGGCGGCCGGGTTTCCGGCGAAGGCGGCGACCACGAGATCGCCGTCGGGACGCACGAGATTGACGCACGCGAGCTCGTACCCGAGTGCCGTGACCACGCCGTCGGCGACGGTCTGCAAGGTGTCGGCCAGACTGCGGGCCGTGTTCATGTCGGCCATGACCTGGTGCAGCTGTCGCAGGGACGCAAGGCGGACGTAAGGCTCCGACTCGGTCTCCATGTGTTTCGCCCTCCCCCCGAGACTTCGCAGCGAATCAAGGGTTGTTCTCGGCGTAACGTCGTTTCTGGTGCTGTGCTGTCGGTGTGTGTCTCCTTGTGACGCCTCCGCCACTGAATCACAGCGCGCTGCCCACTCGGTACACAGGGTCAACAATTAATGCGTCTTGTGACTCAAGTCACAGATGAAGATGAACATTTGAGTGGAGTTTCCGCGTTTTCCTGTGTGTTTCCTGAACACGGACAGGCACGAACCTGCCCGGACGGACACCGGAATCGGGCGCCGGGGGAATCGGTCCACGGTCCTACGACCCTACTCGGGCGGAGGTCCGATGCGCCGCGCACCGGACGGACACTAGCGTTCCGGACATGCCCCCAGACGTACTCGAGCCGGCCGTGCTCAAGACCTTGTCCGAGACCCGCTCCAGGCATGCTGAGGGAGTGAGCAACGACGAGTTCCGCGCCGCCATGTCCCGGCTCGCCGACGGCGTGGTCCTGGTGACCGCCCGGGAGCCGTCCCTCGACCCGGACGACCCCGGGGCGCCGGACTGCGAGGACGTCGGCATGACCGCGACGGCGTTCATGTCGGTCTCCCTGGACCCACCGCTGGTGCTGGTCAGTCTGCGCACCGGCTCCCGGATGGACGACCTGCTCGACGAGCAGCCCCTGTGGGCGGTGTCGGTGCTCTCCGAGAGCCAGCGGCACATCGCCGGCCGCTTCGCCATGAAGGGCCGCATCAGCGACCGGCTGCTCTTCGAGGACATCCCGTACACCCGCGGCGAGGTGGCCGGCGCGCCCCTGGTCGGCGGCGCCCTGGCGACTCTGGAGTGCCGCACCGAGCAGCAGGTCACGGCCGGCGACCACACGCTGGTGATCGGCCGCGTGCTGACCGCGTCGGTGCCGAACGCGGGCGGCGGTCCGCTGATGTATTTCCGGGGCCGTTACCGGCAGTTGGGGTGACACCGGAAATGCCGTGGCCGCCGGACGGGCGGCCCGCCTAGGGTGCCCGCATGACGACTTCAGGGCCCCGTCTCGAGATCATCACTCCCGCGAATTTCGAGGCGGCGACCGGCATTCGGGTCCGCCCCGACCAGGAATTCGCGGTCTCGCCGGTGATGCAGTCGCTCGCGGAGGCCTACGTCCATGGCGCGGGGGTCGCCTGGCCGCGCCTGATCATGGACGGCGACCGGGCCGTCGGCTTCCTGATGGCCTTTCTCGACATCGACTGGAACGGGCGCGGGGACGGCGGCCCGGTGCGCTCCGGACTGTGGCGGCTGAACATCGCCGCCGGTGAACAGGGCCGCGGTTACGGCCGGTTCGCCGTGGAGTCCGTGGCCGCGGAACTGCGGCGCCGGGGCACCGACGAGATGTACGTGACCTGGCACGAGGGCGAGAACGGTCCCGCGGACTTCTATCTCGGGCTGGGCTTCCGGAAGAACGGCGAGACCAGCGAGGGAGAGACGGTCGGCGTCCTCGCCCTGGACTAGCCGCCCCCGCCCCCGGAACGGCCCGCCTTCCGGCCCCGGGGTCCGCCCGTCGATGCGGGCGGGGCGGCGAATTCGATCAGCACCCGTCGCGAACGGTCCCGCCGGGTCAGCCCCAGTCCCGTCCGGTCAGCCCCAGTCCCGTCCGTTCCGGCCCCGCTTCGTCTGCGAGCGCTGCTTCTTCTCCCGCAGCCGGCGCTCGTTGATCCCGCGCGGGATCCGGGTCGGCCGACGCGGCTTGGGCGGCGGGGCGGTGGCCTCGGCGAGGAGGGCGGCGAGGCGTACGGCGGCGGTCTCGCGGTTGCGCCACTGGGAGCGGTGCTCGGAGGCGCGGACGGTGACGACGCCGTCGACGAGCCGGCCGGCCAGCCGGTCGAGCGCCCGCGCCTTCCACACGTCGGGCAGCGCCTCGGTGCGCGCGAGGTCGAAGCGGAGCTCCACCTGCGAGTCACTGGTGTTGACGTGCTGCCCGCCCGGCCCCGAAGACCGCGAGAAACGCCACATGAGCTCGGCCTCGGGGAGCGAGACGGAGCCGCGGATGACATGGGGACCAGACATGCCGACCATGTTCCCGCCCACGCCGCCCCCACGTCACGCGAATATCCCCGGAACCCGCCGCGGGGTCGTCTTGGTAAAGAAAGTAAAGAAACGCGGAGTGGCGGGGAACCTTGAGCACCCTTCGCTGCGTTCATAGGGATAGCTGTAGCTTCGTGCCCGTACGAAGCCCCGTACGAAGCCGTACGCAACGAGGGAAGGACTCCCAACCATGGCTGTAAGCCTGTCCAAGGGTGGCAACGTCTCGCTCACCAAGGAGGCTCCGGGCCTGACCGCCGTCACCGTGGGCCTCGGCTGGGACGTCCGCACCACCACCGGCACGGACTTCGACCTCGACGCCTCGGCGATCGCGGTCAACCCCCAGGGCAAGGTCTACTCCGACGGTCACTTCGTCTTCTTCAACAACAAGCAGACGCCGGACCAGACCATCGTCCACACCGGCGACAACCGCACCGGCGAGGGCGCGGGCGACGACGAGGCGATCAACGTCAACCTGGCCGGTCTCCCGGCCGACATCGACAAGATCGTCTTCCCGGTCTCGATCTACGACGCGGAGAACCGCTCGCAGAACTTCGGCCAGGTCCGCAACGCCTACATCCGCATCGTCAACCAGGCCGGCGGCGCCGAGATCGCCCGCTACGACCTCTCGGAGGACGCGGCCACCGAGACGGCCATGGTCTTCGGCGAGCTCTACCGCAACGGCGCGGAGTGGAAGTTCCGCGCGGTCGGCCAGGGCTACGCCTCGGGCCTCGTGGGCATCGCCCAGGACTTCGGCGTGAGCGTCTGACGTCCTGCGCCCACGCGCACGCCTCATCGGAGCCCCCGGCCACCCGGCCGGGGGCTCCGCGGCCTACCTGGCGAGTTCGGCCGGCGCGTCCAGCCGGGTCAGCTTGCGCGGGTTCCTCATCAGATGGACCCGGGCCCCGATCACGTGGCCGCCCGGCGGCCGCGGATGCGGGTGAGCCGGGCGGAGCAGCGGGCCGCGCGACCGTGAACAGCGGGCTGCGGTGGGCGGCGAAGGGGCCCCGGTCACGCCGTGGACGCCACCGGGGACCGGCCGGGACCCGCGGCCAGCGGAATCGCGCACGCGTCCGAGTAGCCCTGCGAGGTGATCCCCTGCGCCGCGTTGGTCCTGGCCGACAGGTTGGCGAAGCCGATGAGCACGGTGAGCTCGACCAGCGCCGCCGGGCCGAGCTCGTCGAGCAGACGCGCGGACAGCTCGTCGGTGACGGTCGGCGGCGTGTTCGTCATCGCCTCGGCGTACTCCAGCACGTCACGCTCCAGCGGCGTGAACACGTCCGCCTCCCGCCAGCGCGGCACCTGGCTCGCCTTGCCCAGGTCCAGGTTCCGGTTCAGCGCCGCGAAGTAGTTGATGTCGAGGCACCAGCTGCAGCCGACCTGCGCCGCGACGGCCATGTGCGCGAAGGTCTTGAGGCTCTCGTCGGCCGTGTTCCACTCGGCCGCCTTCGCCCCGAACTCCAGAGCGGCCAGGGTGACCGCGGGGTTGTGGAACCCCACCTCCACGGGCTCGGGCAGTGCACCGAACTGCTTGATCAGGTTCTCCCTCAACTCGGTGGGAAGCTCCGCCTTCGGTATACGCGGTGTCACGGTGTTCTCCCTGTCTCGGTGGCCGCTTCAGTCGCTTCAGTCGCTTCAGTCGCTTCGGCCGGTGCGGCCCGCTCGGCCGGTGCAACGTGGTCGGCATGAAGACACCGCCGGGCCCGGGGACGTGACAGGCCGGCGCGGGACCCGTCGGACCGGGTTCGCCGACTAGCGTGCGTCCCATGCTTCTCGACCCCCTCCGCCTCACCCCCGACCGGGACATCCCCGCGCCCCTGCTCACCGAACTCACCGCGCTCTACGCCTCCCAGCACGCGTTCCACGCCCTCAGCGGTGACTTCCCGGATCCGGACGACATCCGGCCGGAGCAGGTGGCGGCTGAGCTCGCCCGGGAGCTGGCGCAGGAAGGGGTCGAGGTGCTGCTCGCCCGCAGTCAGGGACGGCTGGTCGGGGTCGTGGTCACCCTCGACCGGCATCCCGACCCGGCCGATCCCGATCCGTGGGTCGGGTTGCTGATGGTGGACGCGGCCGTGCAGGGGCAAGGCCACGGCAGGCGGATCGTCCGTCAGGTCGAGGACCGCTTCCGGGAGGCCGGCCGCGACGCCCTGCGGCTCGCCGTGCTCGACGCCAACGCCGACGGGCTCGCCTTCTGGACCGCCCTCGGGTACCAGGTCATCGGGCACCGGCCCGACCTGCAACTGGGCCGTCCGTGCGCTGTGTTGCGCAAGCCGCTGCGCAGGTTCCGCCGTGCCGCCCGGGTCGCCGTCGTCGATCAGCAGGGCGCCGTCCTCCTCTTCCGGTACCACAACGCCGATGTCGGCATCCACTGGGCGCTGCCCGGCGGCGGCCTGGAGGAGGGCGAGTCACCGCGCGAGGGCGCGAGGCGGGAGCTGCGCGAGGAGACCGGGTGGGCGGACCTGGAGCCGGGGCCGCTGCTGTGCACCTGGGAACACGACTTCACCCGCATGGGCATCCTCGTGACCCAGCACGAGCACATCCACGTCACCCCCGGCCCGCGTCGCGAACCCGGCGGGCCCGGTCTCGCGGCCTCCCACGCCGCGGACGGCATCCTCGGCTGGCGCTGGTGGACGCGCGAGGAGCTCGCCCGGGAGACGGAGCCGGTGTGGCCGCCCGGTCTCGCCCGGCTGCTCGACGCGTGGGAGGCGGAGAGCGGCCACCGCGGTCCGGGACCGGCGTGACGGCTCACGGGCGGGCGGGCTTGCCCTCCCCGTACAGCCAGTCCGCCCAGATGTCGTCGAAGTCCTCGTCCGGCGCCTGCTTCTCCACGAACGCCGTGAAGTCGTCGGTGTCGGCGCCGCCGTGGCGGTGGGCGGCGGCCCAGCCCTGAACGATGTCGTAGAAGGTGTCGTCGCCGACGGTCTGGCGGATGCGGTGGATCACCATCGCGCCGCGCTGGTAGACCGGGGAGTCGGAGACCTGTGCAGCGCTCGTCGGCTTCGCGGGCGGAAATGCCCACAGGTCCTCGAACTCGTCCTCGCCGTGGTCGTACAGCTCCGTGAACGTCTCCTCCGCCGTGGCACCGCCCTCGTCCTCCGTCCACAGCCACTCGGCGTAGGTCGCCAGGCCCTCGTTGAGCCACATGTCCTGCCAGCTCTTCGGCGTGACGGAGTCGCCGAACCACTGATGGGCGGTCTCGTGGACGAGGATCGCGGTGTCGGGGGCGCCGGGGTAGAAGGGACGGTTCTGGGTCTCCAGGGCGTACAAGGCGTCCTCGGGGCGGTCGACGATCGCGCCGGTGGAGGAGAACGGGTAGGGGCCGAAGTTGTACTCCGCCCATTCCATGACCTCGGGGAGCCGGGCGAGCACCTTGCGGCTCGCGGTCACCTGGGACGGGTCCACGGCGACGTACACCGGCAGCCCGCCCCGCGCCGTGGAACGGGTGACGGTGTAGCGGCCGATCGCGAGGGTGGCCACATAGCTCGCCATCGGTTCGGCCGTGTGCCAGACGAAGGTCGTGCGGCCGTCGTCCGCCGTCCTCGAACTGCGCAACTCGCCGTTGGAGACGGCCGTCAGGCCCTTCGGGACGGTGACGGCGATGTCGTACGACGCCTTGTCGGAGGGGTGGTGGTTGCCGGGGAACCAGGCCATGGAACCGGTCGGCTCACCCAGGGCGAGCGCTCCGTCCGCGGTGCGCAGCCAGCCCTCCTTCGAGCCGTCCGGGTCGGTGATCGTCCGCGGGCTGCCGGAGTAGCGGACCCGGACCTCGAAGGTCTCCCCGTCGGACAGGGCGCCGGGCGGCCGGACGATCAGCTCCTGACCGTCCCGGCGGAACGCGGCCGGGTCGCCCCCGACCGTCACCTCCTCGACCTTCATGCCCGTGAGGTCCAGGTCGAAGGCGGCGAGGTCCTCGGTCGCACGGGCGGTGACGACGGCGGTGCCGGTGAGCCGGTTGCCGTCGGGGGTGTAGGCGAGGGTCAGGCCGTAGTGGGAGACGTCGTAGCCGCCGTTGCCCGCCTTCGGGAAGTACGGATCGCCGACGCCGGGGGCACCCGAGGCGTCCCGGGCCCCGGGGCCCGGGGTGTCCGGCGCCCCCTCGCCGTCGCACGAGGTCAGGGTGAGCACTAGCGCTGCGGCGGCCACCGCCGGAACAAGGCGTACGGATCGGGACATGTCAGTGATCTTATGGGGACGGCCGGTCCCGGCGCGGGGGCGTGACACCATCGCCTACGTGCTCGACATCGGCTACGCCCTCTCCAACCGCTTCCCGGACCCGCCGCAGAAGGACTACCGGCGCGCGGACGTCCACAGCCTCCGCCACGACCTGTTCTGCGGCGACGTCTACCTCGCCGACACCAAGGCGGACCGTGAGGTGTCCACAGCCTGGGGATGGGTGCCGGTGCTGGACTTCGCGTGGGCGCTGTGCGACATCGTGGAGCTGATCGACCAGGACCCGGCGGGCTCCCGCGCCTCCCGCCCGCAGTACGCGGAACTGGACTTCACCGAGTCCACCGACTGCATGCTGTTCGAGCGCCGCTTCGGCTGGGTGGACATCACGGCCGACTGGATGCCGACGGAGGAGCCCCCGCTCACCTTCTCCCACGCCGAACTCCGCCGCGAGGCACGCGACTTCCTGCACGACCTTCTCGCCGACCTGACCGACCTGCACGAGGACCTGGCCGAGAACCCGGCCATCTGGACCTTGCAGGCCCGCTTCCCCCGGGTGAGCTAGCCCTCCACCCTGATCCCCAGCTCGGCGGCCAGCACGGGGGCCAGATCCAGCAGTTGGGCCGCGCTGATCACCGCGCCGGACAGCCGGTCCACGCCACCCGCGAGACCCAGTTCCACCGCTCCGCGCAGGTCCACGTCCGTCAGGGTCGCCGCGGTGAAGTCGGCGGACTTCAGGGCGCAGTCGACGAACCCGACCCGCTCCAGGCGGGCGCCGCCGAAGTCCGGCTCCACCAGGACGCACGAGTCGAAGACCACGTCCCGCAGCCGCGCCTGCCGCAGGTTCAGGTAGTCGATCTTGCCGCCGCGGATCACGACCCGCTCCAGGACGGCGCCGTACAACTGGGTGCCGCCCAGGCGGGCGTCGAGCAGCTCCACATCGCGCAGGGTCGCCTCCGCGAGGTCGGTGCCGACGCCCCGGATGCCGGTGAGGACCGAGTCGAGGAAGCGGGCGTGGCGCAGCCGTGTCCCGTCCAGCGCGCAGCCCGTCAGGGCGCAGTCCATGAAGCGGGCTCCCCCGCCGTCCTGCCCGGCGAGGTCCAGCTCGCGGAAATCCACGCCGTCGTAGTCGCCGTCGGGCTCCAGCCCGCCGCCCTCGTACGGCTCGAGCGGCGGCAGCCGCACCTCCGGACGCCGCGCACCCTTCACCGCCGCACCGACGCTGCCGCCCGTGCCGCCGCCGGCCCTGCCGGTTCTCCCGGTCCCAGTCCTCGCCATGCCCCCATGCTGCACCCCACCACTGACAATCCCCCTGGCCCCTCCCTCCCCGTCCCCCTCCCTCCCCGTCCCCCTCCCTCCCCGTCCTCCCTCCGTTCCCTCCCGGCAGCCGGAACGCCCTTGACCTCAAGCAAGGTTCAGGTTGAAGGGTGGGAGCGGTCGGGCAACAGCCGGTCCCGACCCGGCCCCGCCGCCCCGCACCCGTAACCAAGAACCCACCACCCGCCACCCACCACGCACCACCCGCCACGCACCACGCACCACGCACCAGCCACCGCCCACCACCCACGGGGGATCACCATGCACGCCATCCGCCTCCATGCCTTCGGCCCCGCCGAGAACCTCCGCCACGAGGAGGTCGCCGACCCGGTGCCCGGACCCGGCCAGGTCCGTGTCGCCGTCGAGGCCGCGGGCGTCCACCTCCTGGACACCGCCCTGCGCGAGGGCCTCCAGGGACCCGCCCCCGCGCCGACGACCCTCCCCACGATCCCCGGCCGGGAGATCGCCGGCCTCGTCGAGGCGGTCGGCGAGGGCACCCCCGACAGCTGGCTCGGCAGACGCGTCGTCGCCCACCTCGGCTTCGCGCCCGGCGGGTACGCCGAACGTGCCGTCACCGACGTCGACCGTGTGCACGAGATCCCGCCGAACCTGGACCCCGCCCGGGCCGTCGCCATGATCGGCACCGGCCGGACGGCGCTGGGGATCCTCCAGTTCGCCGAGCTGGGGCCCGCGTCCGTCGCCGTGGTCCCCGCGGCCGCGGGCGGCATCGGCACGCTCCTGGTGCAGTACGCCAAGAACGTGGGCGCGACCGTCGTCGGGCTGGCCGGCGGGCCGGAGAAGGTGGCCCGGGTGGCGGCGAACGGCGCCGATCTCGCCGTCGACTACACGGACACCGGCTGGCCCGCCGAGGTCCGCGCCCGGCTGGGCGGCCGGACCGCCGACGTCGTCTTCGACGGCGTGGGCGGTGACGTCGGCCGTGCGGCCGTCGCCCTGCTCGGCCCCACCGGCAGGCACCTCGTGTTCGGCTGGTCCGCCGAGGGCGTCCGCGACGGGAAGGGCTACTTCGTCGAGGGAGTCTCCCGGTCGGTCCTGGGACCGGTGATGATCGAGAAGGCGGGCGGCCTGCGGGCCCTGGAGCTTCGCGCCCTCGCCGAGGCGGCCGCCGGCCGGCTGAACCCGGCGGTGCAGACCTTCCCGCTCGCCGAGGCCGCCGCCGCGCACCGAGCGCTGGAGACCCGGGGAACGGTCGGAAAGGTCGTCCTGGTGCCATGACCCACCAGGGCCAACCGGTCCAGGGATGCGACAAGAGATGATTCATGGTGTTCTGTCTGGATGAGTGTCACCCGAACAGGTGAATCCTCCGCAGACACCGAACCCGATCCCCGCCGCTGGTGGGGCCTGGTGATCATCGCCCTCGCCCAGCTCATGGTCGTCCTCGACGCGACGATCGTGAACATCGCGCTCCCCTCCGCACAGGAGGACCTGGGCATCTCCGACGGCGACCGCCAGTGGGTGATCACCGCCTACACCCTGGCCTTCGGCGGCCTGCTCCTGCTCGGCGGCCGCATCGCCGACCTGGTGGGCCGCAAACGCACGTTCGTCATCGGGCTCATCGGCTTCGCCGTCGCCTCCGCGCTCGGCGGGGCGGCCACCGGCTCGGGCATGCTGTTCGGCGCCCGCGCCCTCCAGGGCGCCTTCGCGGCCCTGCTCGCCCCTTCCGCGCTCAGCCTCCTGACGACGACGTTCACCGACCCCAAGGAACGCGGGAAGGCCTTCGGTATCTACGGCGCGCTCGCCGGCAGCGGCGCCGCGATCGGCTTCATCGTCGGCGGCCTGCTCACCGAGTACCTCGACTGGCGCTGGTGCCTGTACGTCAACGTGCCCATCGCCGTCGTCGCCGTGCTCGGCGCCCTGGCACTGCTCCACGACCGCCCCGGTCACGCGGACGTCCGTCTCGACGTGCCCGGCGCGGTGCTGGGCTGCGGCGGCCTGGTCGCGATCGTCTACGGCTTCAGCGAGGCCGAACCGCGCGGCTGGACCGACCCCCTGGTGCTGGGGCTCTTCGCGGGCGGGATCGTCCTGCTCACGGTGTTCGTGTGGTGGCAGACCAAGGCGCGGGTGCCGCTGCTGCCCCTGCACATCATCAAGGACCGCAACCGCGCGGGCTGCTTCCTGACCATGGGCCTCGCCATCATCGGGATGTTCGGCCTGTTCCTGTTCATGACCTACTACCTCCAGGTCATCCTCGGCTACTCCCCCCTGAAGACGGGCCTCGCCTTCCTCCCGCTCACCCTGGCGATCATCATCGGCTCCACCCAGATCTCCGCGCGGCTGATGAGCCGCGTGCCGCCGCGCATGCTGATGGTCCCCGGCATGCTCCTCGCCTCGGGCGGCATGATGATCCTGACCCGGATGACGGTGGACTCCTCCTACGCCGACGAGATCCTGCCCGCCCTGCTCCTGATGGGCCTCGGCATGGGGCTGACGTTCATGCCGGTCTTCTCCACGGCCACCGCCGGGGTCGCCCCGCAGGACGCCGGCGTCACGTCCGCCACCGTCAACACCTCACAGCAGGTGGGCGGCTCCATCGGCACCGCGCTGCTCAACACGATCGCCACCACCAGCAGCGCCGCCTACATCTCGGCCCGTCCGACCGGCCCCGCGCGCCGGGCCCAGGTCATCGCGGAGGGCACTGTGCACGGCTACACGGTGGCCATCTGGTGGGCCGCCGGCATCATGCTGCTGGCCGGCCTGGTGGCGGGCCTGATGGTCACCACCGGCCCCCCGAGACACGCCCCGGCAGCGGCCGTACCGGAATCGGTGGCCTGACCGCTTTCGCCGTCGACCACCCCTGCCCGACCCGACCCGACCCACCCCTGCCTCCCGACCCGACGCTGCCCCTGCCCCCCGACCGGCCGCTGGCCGACCCGTCAGTGGCGTCCCGCCACCCGGTCCGCGAGCCGGGCCAGCCGCGAGGAGCCCGACGCGTGGCGTTCCGTCTCCCGCCGGTCCGCCGCCCGGTAGGTCGCGTACATGCCCTGCACCCCCAGCCAGCGCAGCGGCTCTGGCTCCCACCTGCGCACCTTGTGTCCGACCCAGGGCAGGTCGGTGAGGTCGGTGCGGCCCTCCTGGCCGGAGTCGAGCCGCACCAGGTCCCGCAGGGTCCGCGCGGCCAGGTTCGCGGTGGCGACGCCGGAGCCGACGTAACCGCCCGCCCAGCCGAGGCCCGTGGCCCGGTCCAGCGTGACCGTCGCGCACCAGTCGCGCGGCACGCCCAGCACCCCGGACCAGGCGTGCTCGACCCGCACCCCGGCCAGCGCCGGGAAGAACCCGACCAGGATCTCGCGCAGCGCCCCGGCGGTCTCGAGCTGCGTGCGTCCGTCGTTGTCCGTCCGCGAGCCGAAGCGGTACGGCACCCCGCGCCCGCCGAGCGCGATCCGGCCGTCCGCCGTGTGCTGGGCGTACATGTAGGCGTGGGCCATGTCGCCGAGCGCCTCCCGCCCCGACCAGCCGACCGCCGCCCACTGCTCCTCGGTGAGCGGCTCGGTGGCGATCATCGAGGAGTTCATGGGCAGCCAGGTCCGCCGCTCACCCTTCAACGCGGCCGTGAACCCCTCCGTGCAACGCAGCACGTACGGCGCCCGCACGGTCCCGTACGGCGTCACCGCCCGTCCCGGGAGGATCTCCGTCACCGGGGTCGACTCGCGGATCTCCACCCCCAGCGCCTCCACGGCGGCCGCGAGCCCCTTGACCAGCTTCACCGGGTGCACCCGCGCCCCGTGCGGGGTCCAGCTCGACCCCACGGCGCCCGCCACCCGCACCCGCTCCGCCGTCTCCCGGGCGCCGTACAGCTCGCGGTCCCGCTCCCCGTACGACAGCTCGTGCGCGTGGAAGTCCTTCAGCCGCGCCAGCTGCGCGGGGGTCCGGGCCACCTCCAGCACCCCGCCCTGGTGGACACCGGCGTCGAAGCCCTCCTCCGCCACCGCACGGACGACCTCGTCGACGGTGTCGTTCATCGCCCGCTGGAGCCGTACGGCGGCCTCGTGGCCGTGCAGCTTCGCGTATCTGTCCCGGCCCGCGATGCCGTTGTACAGCCAGCCGCCGTTGCGCCCGGAGGCGCCGTATCCGCAGAACCTCTGCTCCAGGACGGTGATCCGCAGGAAGGGCGCCGCCTTCTTCAGGTAGTACGCCGTCCACAGCCCCGTGTACCCGCCGCCGACGATCACGACATCGGCGGAGGCGTCCCCGGCGAGCGGCTCCCGCACCGCCGGAAGGCCGTCGTCCGCGTACCAGAAGGAGATGCCGCCGTTGACGACGCCGTCCACGACACCGCTTGCCGAGCTGCTCATGGCCGGACGTTAACCCGGCGGCACGGGCGCTGTCTCCTTCGGATTCCGTTGTCTTTCACGTCCTGTGACCAGCGGATAACACGCCAGCCCGATGAGGACGGAGACGAAGTGGCCGAAGTCCGTGAACGTCGGTCCGGCGGTCAGCGGGAAGCCGTAGAAGACGAGCACGGCCGCGAGATACCCGTACCGCCAGGGTGGGCGGATCCGGTAGACGAGCACCGCGACCACGCCCGACAGCGCGTAACTCACCCCGACGTCGAGGGTGTTGACCGCCGACTGCGGGGCGAGCCCGTCCCGGATCGCCTTCGCCAGCGCCCCCTCGCTGATCAGCGTCGCCAGCACATGGGCCGCCGCGCACACCGCCAGCCACCGAGCGGTGCCCAGCCACCGCTCGGCCCGGGCGTGGAACACGGAGTACAGCACCGCGTACGGCAGCCAGTGCCCGCCGTCGATCCACATCGCGCTCGCCACCAGCACCCGCACCGGGTGCCGGGTCAGCTCATGGATGTTGGTGGACCGCTGCCGCAGGAACTCCTGCTCGAACTCCGGCGACATGTGGTGCAGGGCCACCGTCGTGACGAACAGGACCGTCAGCCACACATAGGTGCCGGGCGCGCTGCGGACGTACGCCCACACCGCCCGCGGGACGCCGGAAAGCCCGCTGAGCCGTCTCACCCGGCCCAGTATCGGCGAATCACCGGTCGCGGGCATGCGAAAGCCCAGGTCGCACAAGAGCTGACCTGGGCTTTTCGGAGAGCCCCCTGTCGGATTCGAACCGACGACCTGCTCATTACAAGTGAGCTGCTCTGGCCAGCTGAGCTAAGGAGGCATCGCGCGCGCCACCGCACGCACGCGAGGGCGGGACCACTGTACACAGCCCCGCTTTCCCCGGGCCACGGACTTGCGCGGTCCGCGCGGCCCTGACCGGCGGACGGCTCGGCCCCACGCGAAAGTTTCCGCGAAGTTCACATGCCTGCGGGTACTGACAGACGGGGAAACGCCAGGTACCGTCCTGACCCAGTTCGCTCATGTGGACTACACCAACCACCTTCCTACAACGGATCGTCCGGCACGTTCCTGCCGGTAGAAGGGGGCCCTTCACCATGGCCACTGTCACGTTCGACAAGGCGACCCGGATCTACCCGGGTTCCACCAAGCCCGCCGTCGACGCTCTCGAGATCGACATCGCGGACGGCGAGTTCCTCGTCCTGGTCGGCCCGTCCGGCTGCGGCAAGTCCACCTCGCTCCGCATGCTCGCGGGGCTCGAGGACGTCAACGGCGGCGCGATCCGCATCGGCGACCGCGACGTCACGCACCTGCCGCCCAAGGACCGGGACATCGCCATGGTGTTCCAGAACTACGCCCTCTACCCGCACATGTCGGTCGCCGACAACATGGGCTTCGCGCTCAAGATCGCCGGCGTCAACAAGGCGGAGATCCGGCAGAAGGTCGAAGAGGCCGCGAAGATCCTCGACCTCACCGAGTACCTGGACCGCAAGCCGAAGGCCCTCTCGGGTGGTCAGCGCCAGCGTGTCGCGATGGGCCGCGCCATCGTGCGTGAGCCGCAGGTCTTCCTCATGGACGAGCCGCTGTCCAACCTGGACGCCAAGCTCCGCGTCTCGACGCGTACGCAGATCGCCTCGCTGCAGCGCCGCCTCGGCATCACCACCGTCTACGTCACCCACGACCAGGTCGAGGCCCTCACCATGGGCGACCGCGTGGCGGTCCTCAAGGACGGTCTGCTCCAGCAGGTCGACACCCCGCGCAACATGTACGACCGGCCCGCGAACCTCTTCGTGGCCGGCTTCATCGGCTCCCCGGCGATGAACCTCGTCGAGGTGCCGATCGCCGACGGCGGCGTGAAGTTCGGCAACTCGGTGGTCCCGGTCCAGCGCGACGCGCTCGCCGCCGCCACCGACAAGACGGTCACCGTCGGTGTCCGCCCCGAGCACTTCGACGTGGCCGGCTCCGACGCCGACACGGGCCTCGCGGTCGTCGTGAACGTGGTCGAGGAGCTCGGCTCCGACGCCTTCGTCTACGGCACCGCCAAGGTCGGCGGCGAGTCGAAGGACCTCGTGGTCCGCGTCGGCGGCCGTGACGTCCCGGAGAAGGGCAGCACGCTGCACGTCGTCCCGCGCGCGGGCGAGACCCACGTCTTCTCGACGTCGACGGGTGCACGCCTCTCCGACTGACCCGGTTTGAACCCGGGTGATTCACCCGGGTTGACGAAAAGGGCCCCGCAGGCTGCTGCGGGGCCCTTTTCCCTGCCCGCGGAAATCCCCGGCACAGCGGACATTCCGACCGAGGTCCGTCAACCCCTTACCCAAAAGGGAGCACAGCTTCATCCCCCGTCCGAGTGACTCAATGTCGCCACATCATTACTGCACGCTACCCTCTCACGCGTGAAGCACTCCGCGAACCACTCCACCACCCAGCGCACGCGCCGCGGCCAGGGCGGCCCAGCCCGCCGGATCGGCCGCTCGCTCGCCCTCGTCCTGCCCGTCGTCATGGTGCTCTCCGGGACCCTCGCGGTCACCCGGGTCAACTGGTCGGGGAACCCCTCGGATTCGGTGCTCACCGCCTCCGACGTCTCCGCCGCGCAGCAGTCCTCGCACGAGGCCGCCAAGGCCCCGCAGGACGTGCTGCGCGACCAGTTGCTGACCGAGCTCCAGGAGAAGGATCCGGGCACCGCCCTGACCCACCTCCAGGCCGCCGTGAACGGCAAGCCGTCGCTGGCGAAGCACTGCTCCTCCATCGCCCGCGCCCTGGGCCGGGCGGCCGTCCGCGTGTACGGCCCCTCGCGCGCCCAGTCGTACTCCCGCCCGGTGTGCGACACGGCCTTCGCCTCGGGTGTCCTGGCGGCCCGGGGCTGAGCGACCGGGTCGCCGGGCCGGCCCGCAGCGACCGGGGCGTGCGGTTCCCTCCCGCCGGGGGAGCCGTACGCCCCGCAACAAGCGGCACGTACAGTGCGGGCATGACCGATCCGCACGCCGCGTCCCGCCCCACGCAAGCCGTCATCCTGGCCGGTGGCCAGGGGTCGCGGCTGCGTCCGTACACCGACGACCGGCCCAAGCCGATGGTCGAGATCCCCGGCACGGGGACGCCGATCATCGGCCATCAGCTCGTCTGGCTCGCCGAGGAGGGCGTCACCGACGTCGTCGTCTCCTGCGGCCACCTCGCCGAGGTCCTCCAGGACTGGCTGAAGTCGGCCGACCTGCCCGTCAAGGTCACCACCGTCGTCGAGACCGAGCCCCTGGGCCGCGGCGGCGGGCTGAAGTACGCGGCCGCCCACCTGCCCCACCCCGACCGGCCCTGGTACGCCACCAACGGCGACATCTGGACCCGCTTCTCGCTGCGCGAGATGGCCGACTTCCACACCGAGCGCGACGCCATAGCGACCCTCGCGCTGGCCCGTCCGCGCATTCCGTGGGGTGCGGTGCAGACGGACGGGTTCGGCCACATCACGGACTTCATCGAGGCGCCGCCCACCACGTACGAGATCAACGCGGGCGTCTACGTCTTCTCCCCCGCCTTCGCCGGTCTGCTCCCCGAGCGCGGGGACCACGAGCGGACCACGTTCCCGCACCTCGCCCGCGAACGGCGGCTGGCCGGGTTCCCGCTCCCGCAGGGGGCGTACTGGCGGGCCATCGACACCGCGAAGGACCTCACGGAGGCGGCGAAGGAACTGGCGGCGCTGAGTCGCTGAGAGTCGCTGAGAGTCGCCGGGAGTCGCCGGGAGTCGCTCCGCGGGTGGACCGGAGCGGTTCCTCGTCGGCCACCGGCCCGGTGGGGGCCGGTAACGCAGTTCCCGCGCCCCCTCACAAAGCGGAAGGGCCGGGGTGCCGTGCGCTTGTCAGCGCACGGCACCCCGGCCCTTCCGCGGTCCCTCCCTACCCGAGCAGCCCGCCCACCAGGCCCGGCTGGCCGGAGGACGAGGAGCCGCCGTCCGAGCCGCCACCGCCGCCGCTCGACGAACCGCCCGAGCCGGCCGAGCCGCCGGAGGACGGGCCGGAGCTGGTGGCGGGCGCCTGCTCCACGGGAGTGGACTGCTCCGGAGGGGCCTCGCCCGCGGTGCCCTGCGTCTGGCTGGGGGCGCCGGCGTCGCCGCTGCCGGTGGTGCCGGAGTCCTGTGCCTTCGACGGCTCGCTGTCCGTGCCCGCCGTCGGGGCCGCCGAGGTGGCGCCCTGGGTGGGCGAGCTGGACGCGGAGGGCTCGCGGGACGCCTTGCGCGTGCCGGACTTCTCCGGCAGCGGCGAGCCGGGCAGCTCGTTGCGCGGGGGCTCGCCCGGGCCGGGGACGACCACCCGGTCGGCGTCGCGGACGGCGCCGCCGAGCAGCGAGCCGACGAGCAGGGTGAGCCCGACGGCGATCGCGGTCACCAGGGCCCCACGACGCAGCACGTAACGGCGCAGCTCCCACAGGTCGGAGCGCGGACCGAGCCGGCGCCACGCACCGGCGGCGAGCCGACCGTCCACCGAGTAGACGGGGGCGCCCGCGATGATCAGCGGCGACCAGGCGGCGAGGTAGATGATGTCGGGGGTGTCGTAGACCGGGACGGTCTTCCAGCTGACGGTGACGATGAGCGCCGCGGAGAGCCCGGCGCCGACGACCGCGGCGACCCGCTGCCAGCAGCCCAGGATCGTGAGGACGCCCACGACGACCTGGAGGAAGGCGATCACGAGGCCGGAGCCGACCGGGTGGTGCAGGGCGAACTGGCGCAGCGGCTCGGCCACTTCCCACGGGTGCAGGGTGTTGAGCCACTTCACCATGGAACCGCGCTTGCCGCCGTCGAAGTAGACGGGGTCGCACAACTTGCCCATGCCGCCGTAGATGGAGATGAAGCCGAGGAAGATGCGCAGCGGGAGCAGGACCACGCCGAGGTTCATCCGGCGGCCCGGGTAGTAGGCGTGCCGGGCGGGGTCGTCGCCCTGCCGCCGGCTCCGGGGCGCCGGGTCCGGGTCGACGTCGGCTTCCCCGAAGTCCTCGAACTGGGCGTCGTCGTAGGCGGGTTCGTCGTAGGCGCTGCCGACGCCGCGCATGTTCGGCAGGATCCGCCGCTCGCCGTCGACGGGCGTCCGCTGGGCGCCGACGATCGGGGTCTCGAGGGTCTGCGCGGCGAGGTCGCCGTCGTACCCGCGGTCGCCCATGCCGACGCGGGGGATGACCTGGGTGGCTCCGGCGTCGGCACCGGGCGGTTCGCCGTGGCCGACGCTGCCTGCCCGCACGGCCTGCAGCAGTCGGTGGGCGCCGGTGTCGTCCGGGGCGGACTTGCCGCTCCAGACGACGGCCCGCCGACGGCCACCGGAAGCGGCGCCCGCTCTGCCGGCCGACCCGACGGCGGCGATGCGCGCGGTGTCATCGATGGCGCTCACGTGCCGGGCGATCCGCGGGGATTGGTTACGCCGCGCCGACGCGCCCAGCTGCACGCGGAAGCTCGCGTGGCTGACGATGATCTGCGCCGGATCGCTCGGCACCTTCACCATGCTCAGCGCGGGAGCGTCGTCGAATCCCGACGAGCGGTCCCCCGTGGGTGTGCGGGGTGTTCTGGTGTCCACACTCATCTAACCGAGTGACGTGTGTTTAGGACACTGCTTTGACCCGCCGGATGTGTCCGGACTCCGTCAAGGTTGCACTACTCGCCGGGATTAACCCGTCCGAGTGAACCGCAGTGAGCCTTCGCCCCCTGCGGCCCTCGCGCGCGACGCGGCGTCGCAGGGCCGCGTCGGTCCGAGCCGGCCAGCTGCGCCGGTCCGGGCCGGCGCGGCCCGGCCTGTCTGCCTCAGCCCCGGCGCCGAGCCGCCTCGTACAGCACGATCCCGGCCGCCACACCCGCGTTGAGGGATTCCGCGCCACCCGGCATCGGGATCCGCACCCGGAAGTCACAGGTCTCGCCGACCAGGCGGGAGAGGCCCTTGCCCTCGCTGCCGACGACGATGACGACCGGGCCGTCCAGTGCCTTCAGCGTGCCGACCTCGTGCTCACCGTCGGCGGCCAGGCCGACGATCGCGATACCGGCCTTCTTGTAGGCCTCCAGGGCGCGGGTGAGGTTGGTGGCGCGGGCGACCGGCGTACGGGCGGCCGCACCGGCGGACGTCTTCCAGGCGCCCGCCGTCATACCGGCCGCACGGCGCTCGGGGACGACGACGCCGTGACCGCCGAAGGCGGAGACGGAACGGACGACTGCACCCAGGTTGCGCGGGTCGGTCACGCCGTCGAGGGCCACGATCAGCGGGTCCTCGCCGTGGTCGTAGGCGGTCGACGCCAGGTCCTCGGGGTGCGCGTACTCGTACGGCGGGACCTGGAGGACCAGGCCCTGGTGGTTGAGGCCGTTGGTCATGCGGTCCAGCTCGGGACGCGGAGCCTCCATGAGGTGGATGCCACCGCGCTCGGCGGCGAGCTGGAGCGCCTCGCGCACCCGCTCGTCGTTGTCGATGAACTGCTGCACGTAGAGCATCGTCGCGGGCACGCCCTCGCGCAGCGCCTCGACGACGGAGTTGCGGCCGACGACCATCTCGGACGTGCCCTTGCCGCCGCGGCCGCGCTGTGCGGGCCGGCGCACGGCCTGCTTCGCCTTGGCGGTCGCGATCCGGTTCGCCTTGTGCTTCTTGCGCATCTCGGCGGGCGGGGTGGGACCCTTGCCCTCCAGGCCCCGGCGCCGCTGGCCGCCACTGCCGACCTGCGCGCCCTTCTTGCCGGACATGCGGCGGTTGTTGGCTGCCATGAGTCTCTCGTCTCCGTGAGCTTTTCGTACGTACGTCTTATGCAGTGTGCCGCCCGGAAGGCCGGGCGGCACAGTCGATCAAGGACAGGCCCCGGGGCCCGCCCTACCGCGGGCCGAGGGTCCAGCGCGGCCCCTGCGGGCCGTCCTCGATGGCCAGGCCGGACTGGGTGAGCTGGTCGCGGATGGCGTCCGCGGTCGCCCAGTCCTTGCGCGCGCGGGCCGACTCGCGCTGGTCGAGGACGAGTCGTACGAGGCTGTCGACCACGCCGTGCAGGTCCTCACCCCGGCTCTCCTCGCCGGCCCAGTGGGCGTCGAGCGGGTCCAGACCGAGGACGCCGAGCATGGCACGGACCTCGGCGAGGCGTGCCACGGCGGCTTCCTTGTCGTCGGCGGCGAGGGCCGAGTTCCCCTGCCGGACCGTCGTGTGCACGATGGCGAGCGCCTGCGGGACACCCAGGTCGTCGTCCATCGCCTCGGCGAAGGCGGGCGGCACCTCGGCCGCCGGCTCGACGACTCCCCCGGCCTTCTCGACGACGCGCTGCACGAAGCCCTCGATCCGCGCGAACGCCGACTCGGCCTCGCGCAGCGACTCCTCGCTGTACTCGATCATCGAGCGGTAGTGGGGCGTACCGAGGTAGTAGCGCAGCACGATCGGGCGCCACTGCTTCACCATCTCGGAGACGAGGACGCTGTTGCCCAGCGACTTCGACATCTTCTCCCCGGCCATGGTGACCCAGGCGTTGTGCACCCAGTACCGCGCGAACTCGTCGCCGTAGGCCTTGGCCTGGGCGATCTCGTTCTCGTGGTGCGGGAAGATCAGGTCGAGGCCGCCGCCGTGGATGTCGAAGGCGGTGCCCAGGTACTTGTGCGCCATGGCCGAGCACTCGAGGTGCCAGCCGGGACGGCCTCGGCCCCAGGGGGTCTCCCAGCTCGGCTCACCCGGCTTGACGGACTTCCACAGGGCGAAGTCCCGCTGGTCGCGCTTGCCGGTCTCGCCGTCCCCCGAGGGCTGGAGCAGGTTGTCCAGCTCCTGGTTGGACAGCTGGAGGTACTCCGGGAACGAGCGCACGTCGAAGTAGACGTTGCCCTCGGACTCGTAGGCGTGACCGCGCTCGATCAGCCCGCGCATCATCTCGATCATCTCGGGGACGTGCCCGGTGGCGCGGGGTTCGTAGGTCGGCGGCAGGCAACCCAGCGCCTGGTAGCCGTCGTTGAACGCCCGCTCGTTCTCGTACCCGATCGACCACCAGGGACGGCCCTGGTCGTGCGACTTGGCGATGATCTTGTCGTCGATGTCGGTGACGTTGCGGATGAACGTGACGTCGTAGCCCCGGTGGGCGAACCACCGGCGCATGATGTCGAAGTTCAGGCCCGAGCGGATGTGCCCGATGTGCGGGGCCGCCTGCACGGTGGCACCACAGAGGTAGATCGAGACACAACCCGGCTGGAGCGGGGCGAAGTCACGGATCTGCCGGGCACTGGTGTCGTACAGGCGAATGGTCACCTCTCCAGGGTAGTGGGCGCGAAGCGATGCCCCGAGCCCCTTCCGCCCAAGGGCCACACATTCGTGACATGCCATGGCATATGTCGGCCGGCGCCCACGGCGCCGGTCAGCCGGCGCGCGCCACCAGCGCCGTCGCGATCGCCATCAGGCCCTCGTCGCGTCCCGGGAACCCGAGCCCGTCCGTCGTCGCGCCCGACACCGACACCGGCGCGCCCGCCGCCTCGGAAAGGATCTTCTGCGCCTCGTCGCGCCGCTTGCCGATCTTGGGGCGGGGTCCGACCACCTGTACGGCGATGTTGCCGATGACGAAGCCCGCCGCGCGGACGATCCGGGCCGCCTCCGTGAGCAGGGTGACGCCCGAGGCGCCGGACCACTCGGGGCGCCCGGTGCCGAAGTGCTGCCCCAGGTCGCCGAGGCCGGCCGCGGAGAAGAGCGCGTTGCAGGCGGCGTGCGCGACGACGTCCGCGTCGGAGTGCCCGGCCAGCCCGGGGCCCTCGCCCTCCCACTTCAGGCCCGCGCACCACAGCTCGCGGCCCTCCTCGAAGGCGTGGATGTCGGTACCGATGCCGACCTGGGGAAGCACGGGCCGCGTCTCAGTAGCCATCGTTGAGCCTCCTGCGGGCCAGGACCGCCTCCGCGAGGACCAGGTCGAGGGGCCGGGTGACCTTGAAGGCCTCCTCGTGGCCGGGGACGACCACGACCGTCAGCCCCAGCTGCTCGACCATGCTCGCGTCGTCGGTGACGTTCTCCGTGACCGACTCGTGGGCGCGGACCAGGGTGGCCCGGTCGAAGCCCTGCGGGGTCTGCACGGCGCGGAGGCGGGCGCGCTCGGGTGTCGCGACGACCGGCTCGGGGTCGCCCGCGGTCGCGGCCGGTTCGACCTCCTTGACGGTGTCCGCGAGCGGCAGCGCCGGGACGACGGCGGGGGCGCCCTCCCGTACGGCCTCGATCACGGCGTCCACCGTGTCGACGGGGACGAGCGGCCGGGCGGCGTCGTGCACCAGGACGATGTCGTGGCCGGGCGGCAGCGCGTCCAGACCGAGCTTCACGGACTCCTGGCGGGACTCGCCGCCGGGCACGACCAGGAAGTCGGTGCGGTCGGGCAGCGCGTGCGCGTCGAGCAGCGACTTCACCTCGGCGGTGCCGTCCGGCGGGGCAACGACGACGACCAGGGAGACGGCGCGGGAGGCGGCGAGGGCGCGCACCGCGTGGATCAGCATCGGTGTGCCGCCCAGCGTGCGGAGCGCCTTGGGGGCGCCCGGACCGAGGCGGACACCCCGCCCGGCGGCCGGAATCACCGCGGCCGTACGGGTGGGCGCGGGGGAGGGACGCGAATCGTCAGACATCGGTTCCTGTCAGGTTTGTGTTCCGGCCCGGCGTGGGTATGGCCCTGGAAGTGCCGGGCGCGACGCCTTGACCGGACCCTTCCGTGACGTGCCGGTCGAGGCAGCAGCCCGGGCCCGGCACACCAAGTATCGAAGCATCGGTCGCATTATCGGGGGCGGTTCGGGGCAGTATCGACCGACCACCCCTGTGGGGGTAGGGCGTACGACGGTTGTCCTGGCGCGAACATGCCGCAGCGCCCGGCGACGGGGAATTCGTCATCGGGCACCGCGGCATTTCGGTGTTCTTCAGTGTGCGTGTTCCTCAGAGCGCGGAGACCGGTCTCGGGCCGGCATCAGCACTCGAAAAACGCGTCGAGCTCAGGACGCGAGCACCTCGTCGAGCAGGGCTTCGGCCTTGTCCTCGTTGGTGTTCTCCGCGAGAGCGAGCTCGCTCACCAGGATCTGGCGGGCCTTGGCGAGCATGCGCTTCTCACCGGCGGAGAGTCCGCGCTCGCGCTCACGACGCCACAGGTCACGCACGACTTCCGCGACCTTGATGACATCGCCGGAGGCGAGCTTCTCCAGATTTGCCTTGTAACGACGCGACCAGTTCGTGGGCTCCTCGGCGTACGGCGCGCGCAGCACCTCGAAGACCCGGTCCAGCCCGTCCTGACCGACCACATCACGTACGCCGACGAACTCCGCATTGTCCGCTGGCACACGTACCGTCAGGTCACCCTGGGCGACCTTCAGCACCAAGTAGGTCTTGTCCACGCCTTTGATCTGGCGAGTTTCGATGGCCTCGATCAGCGCGGCCCCGTGATGGGGATAGACCACGGTGTCGCCAACCTTGAACGTCATGTGACAGGTACCCCTTCCGTGGCTATCCAGGGTAACACGGAAACTGCGGGTTCTGAATGGCGTTTTCGCAGGTCAGGGCATATCTCGGGGCTTGACAACAGCAACAGGAACGTGCTGCGCAGGGTCGGCGGAAGCAGGTATTCGCAGGTCGGAGGTGCTCTCCGAGGGGGGAGAAACGAGCACGTTACACACATCCGGAGCCCCGCCCGAACGGCCGAACGTCCACATATGTCCGCTTCCAGGAGTGCGACTTCCGCTACTCCGTTCGGTTCACGTGGCCGGATACGAGCCGTTTCCGGAATTGATCATCGACCCCCCGACCCGGCCCGTGATCAATTCCGGGGACGACCTCGCATTCCTTCACCGAAAATCCGCGAGGGGACGTCCGGCGCGGTTATACGAATGGACGAAGTGAGAAGACGAGCGTGAAGACGACGGGTGAAGCCAAAGTGACTCATGGGTCACCTGCGGCGGTCGGGACGGGTGGTGCCGGAGGCCGTTCAGCGCGTCCGTCGAGGCACGGGATCGCTCTAGAGGCGGGTCGGGTGCGATGGCGCGAGAACGGCTCGGTAACCTAAGGCCGCTGACAGACCCTTAGGACGGCTTTATCCAAAGGAAGGCCGTCCGTGTGTTCAAGGAGTTGCCGCCGCCGTGAGCAGCAGCCTTCGACGCGGCGCCCTCGCCGCTTCCGCCATCGCGTTCTCGATCGCCTCGCTCGCCGCCTGTGGGGCCGGCAACGACTCCCAGACCCTGGAGATCAAGCCGGACAACGCCGCCACCAGCGTCGGCGACATCAAGCTTCAGAACGTCCTCGTCATCACCCAGCCCGACCTGGAGTCGACCGGTCCCGCCGTGATCTCGGCGACCGTCTTCAACAGCGGCAGCAAGGCGCAGACGCTCGATTCCATCACCCTCGACGGCGGCAAGTCCGCCGAGCTCTCGCCCGCCAAGGGCAAGGGCAAGCTGACCGTCCCGGCCGGCGGCTCGGTCGTCATCGGCGGCGCGAACAACGCCTCCGCCGTCCTGACGAGCAGCCGTGAGGCCGTCAAGGACGGCGACGCGCAGAAGGTGACCTTCACCTTCAGCGACACCGGCGAGGTCAGCCTGCGCGCCTTCGTCGTCCCCGCCGAGAGCTACTTCACCAAGTGGGGCCCGAGCGACATGCCAAGCGCCGCGGAGTCCCCCTCACAGAGCGCGTCGGCGTCCCCGTCCCAGTCGGCCTCGGGCGCGGCCGCCGCCGGGGGCGGCACCGCGGAGTCCGGCTCGGCCTCCCCGTCGGACTCGGCCTCCGCGTCGGAGTCGGAGTCCGCGGCCGCCGGTCACTGACCTCACCCGCGCACCCGCGCGTGTACGCACGCGCGAGGAGGGCGGCACCCCACCCGGGGTGCCGCCCTCCTCGCGTGCCCGTCCGTCCCCGCCCGTCGCCGGGAGCGGCCGCGACCGCGGCCGCGGCCGGTCTAAGGCTCGAACTTGTACCCCAGGCCGCGGACCGTCACCAGGTACCGCGGGGCACCCGGGTCGGGCTCGATCTTGGCGCGCAGGCGCTTGACGTGGACGTCGAGGGTCTTGGTGTCGCCCACGTAGTCGGCGCCCCAGACCCGGTCGATGAGCTGCATACGGGTCAGGACGCGGCCCGCGTTGCGCAGCAGCATCTCCAGCAGGTCGAACTCCTTGAGGGGCAGGTCGACCTTGGAGCCGGAGACCGTCACGACGTGCCGGTCGACGTCCATACGGACCGGACCGGCCTCCAGGGCCGCCGGGGTCACCTCCTCCGGCTCGCCCCGGCGGCGCAGAACGGCCCGGATACGGGCGACCAGCTCGCGCGAGGAGAAGGGCTTGGTGACGTAGTCGTCGGCTCCTATCTCCAGGCCGACGACCTTGTCGATCTCGCTGTCCTTCGCGGTCACCATGATCACGGGGACGTTGGAGCGGCCGCGCAGCTGACGGCACACCTCCGTACCGGGCAGACCCGGCAGCATCAGGTCGAGTAGTACGAGGTCGGCGCCGTTGCGCTCGAACTCGTCGAGTCCGTCGGGCCCGGTGGCCGCGATGGCGACCTCGAAGCCTTCCTTGCGGAGCATGTAGGACAGGGCGTCGGAGAAGGACTCCTCGTCCTCGACGACGAGCACTCGGGTCACGGAAGGACCTCCGGGGCGGAAAGCGTCCGGTACGCGGACGAATCGGGGGATGAGGCGCGGGGTGATGTCTGGGTGGAGCGGTGCGGGGAGGAGTGGCCGACCTCGTCGAGGCCTTCGACGTCGTCGACGTCACCGAGGTCGTCGACGTCGTCGGCCTCGTCCGGGTCGGGATGCTGCTGCGCGCGGTCGCGGGCCACGCCCACCTCCGGCAACCGCAGGGTGAACGTGGAGCCCTGGTTCTCGGCGCTCCACACCGTGACCTCCCCGCCGTGCGAGGCGGCCACGTGCTTGACGATCGCCAGCCCGAGCCCCGTACCGCCCGTCTGGCGGGAGCGGGCCGGGTCGACGCGGTAGAAGCGCTCGAAGATGCGCTCCTTGTCCTTGTCGGAGATACCGATGCCCTGGTCGGTCACGGCGATCTCGATCAGGTCGCCGCCCGGCGCGCTCACCCGGCGGGCGGCTATGCCGACGCGGGTCCGGGCGGGCGAGTAGTTCACGGCGTTCTCGACCAGGTTGCCGAGGGCGGCGGCCAGCTGGCCCCGGTTCCCGAAGACCCGCAGGTCGGCGGTGCCGCCGGCGGCCATGGTGATCTGCTTGGTGCCGGCCTGGTGACGGCAGCGGTCGACGGCCTCGGCGACCAGCTCGTCGATGCCCACCGGCTCGGCGTCCTCCAGAGGATCGTCGTTCTGGACCCTGGAGAGGTCGATCAGTTCCTGGACCAGGCTGGTCAGCCGGGTCGCCTCGATCTGCATACGGCCGGCGAACCGCTCCACCGCCTCCGGATCCTCCGAGGCGTCCATGACGGCCTCGGAGAGAAGGGAGAGCGCGCCGACCGGGGTCTTCAGCTCATGGCTGACGTTCGCCACGAAGTCCCGCCGGACCGCCTCGATACGACGGGCCTCGGTGAGGTCCTCCACGAGCAGGAGGACCAGCCGGGAACCCAGCGGGGCCACTCTGGCCGACACGGCGAGGGCCTCGCCGCGCCCGGTCCCGCGCCGGGGGAGGTCCAGCTCGACCTGGCGTATCTCTCCGTCACGTCTGGTGTCCCGCGCCATCTTGAGCATCGGCTCGACGCTAAGCCGGCCGCCGCGTACCAGCCCGAGGGCGTAGGCGGCGGAGCTGGCCTTCACGACGGCGTCGGCCTCGTCGAGCACGACGGCGGAGGAGCGAAGCACGGACAGGACGGTGTCCACACCCGGCGGAAGCACCGGGTCCGTGTGCAGCGAGGTGCGCGTGGGGCGCTTCTGCTCCCGCTCGCTCCAGCGGAACGCCAGCATGGCGATGACACCGGTGAGTACCCCGGCGATCGCTGCCGCTGCGGCGACCGCCGCGTTCACGTCCATGCCACCAGGTTAGGCACGCGATCGGTCCTGGCCACAGCTATCGAGGTGCGACCTCGAACACTCGTCGCCCAGAGTTCACCTTGGAGCCAGTGGTGGTTCATTTGGGGTGCCGGAAATCGACGCGTACGGGGCGGAGCGTGGCACCGTGGGGTTCGCAGCACCGGTTCCACGGCCGGTCGGCGCCGGTGCAGCAGCCGGTGACGACCCGGTTCGCGGCCGGTTCTGGCCCCCGGAACCGAACCCGAACCCCAAGCACGACGTACGAGAGGGAACCCTGATGCGGGACGCGTACCACGAGGAACTGGACTCGATCGGCGACAGCCTGGTGGAGATGGCCCGGCTGGTCGGGTCGGCGATCGGGCGCGCCACGACCGCCATTCTCGACGCCGACCTGAAGCTCGCCGAGAGCGTCATCGAGGCCGACAAGAAGGTCGACGAGCTCCAGCACGACCTGGAGGCACGGGCGATAGCACTGCTGGCCCGGCAGCAGCCGGTGGCGACGGACCTGCGGATCGTCGTCACGTCCCTGCGGATGTCGGCCGACCTGGAGCGCTCCGGCGACCTCGCCCAGCACGTGGCGAAGCTGGCGCGGCTGCGCTTCCCGAACCGCGCGGTCCCGCAGGACCTGCACGCCACCATCCTGGAGATGGGCCAGCTCGCGCAGCGCCTGATGGCGAAGGCCGCGGAGGTCGTCGTCACCAAGGACGTCGACCTCGCGCTCCAGCTGGAGTCGGACGACGACGCGATGGACCTCCTGCACCGCACCCTCTTCCAGCACCTGCTGGACGACCGCTGGAAGCACGGCATCGAGACCGCCGTCGACGTCACGCTGCTGGGCCGCTACTACGAGCGCTTCGCCGACCACGCGGTCGCCGTCGCCAAGCGCGTGGTGTTCCTGGTGACGGGCGAGCACGCGGACGAGCTCCAGCCGGAGATCCAGCCGGACATCCAGCCGGCGACCGGAGCAGGCACGGGGACAGGGACCGCGGCCGAGGGCGTCTGAGCCGGACGGCGAGCGGGTGACCGGGACGGTGAGCGGGTGACCGGGACGGTGAGCAGGTCACCGCGAAGGTGAGCAGGTCACCGCGACGGTGAGCAGGTCACCGCGACGGTGAGCAGGTGGGACCTGAGTGGCCGGGAGGCCACGGTGGTGAGTGGGTGACCGCGGGGGCCCGTCCGGCAGGGGCGTACGGATCCCCTCAGGGCGTGCGCAAGCCACCGTGCGCCGTTGAGCCGTTGATGCGCCCAGCGGAACGGGCATGCAATGGGCACAGGTCCTACGCCTCCGGGAGGAACCCATGGCCGAGTCCCCCACCACTCCCACGCCCGACCCCGCACAGGAACGCCCGACCGAGCAGCCCGCCGAGATCAGGAACCTGATGCTCATCGGCGCGTGCGGCTGCGGTTCCGGGTGCGGCTGCGGGTGCCAGTCGGGCAACCCCTGCCAGTGCGGCTGAAGACGCACGACGAACGCGGTTGAACGAGGGCCCGGTGCCGATACAGGCACCGGGCCCCTCGTCCTGCCCGGGCCCTCGTCATGTGCGGTCCAGCGTCATGCCCGGGCCCTCGTCATGCCCGGGTCGCTCCTCGTCCGGTCGCCGCGCCGGGAACGCGAGCGCAGCATGGAAGTGCAGGCGCGCGAGCGCGGGCACAGACACACGCACACGCACACGCACACGCACACCCGCAGTCACAGTGGCACGCACAGGTACAGGTACAGACACAGGCACGGCGACTGGAAGGGGGCGGGCAGTCATGACCCGCTTCATGGACGTCCACCACGGCATGCACGGCATCACCGCCGACCAGCTCCTCGAGGCCCACCGGGCGGACCTCGCCGTCGAGGGCGAGGAGGGCGTGCACTTCGAACGGGCCTGGGCGGACCCGGAGTCCGGCACCGTCTACTGCCTCTCCGAAGGGCCCTCGGCGGAAGCCGTCCTCCGCGTCCACGAGCGCACCGGCCACATGGCGGACGAGATCCACCCGGTGCCGCTGACGGTGTGAGACCGCTCGGAGCCTCCGCCGAGGGGCGCCGACCCGGGTCAGGAGGGCTTGACCGCCGACACGGCGGTGACGGTCACCTTGTTGTCGCACTGCGCGAACTGGCCGTCGTCCAGGGCGACCTGGTGCTTCCCCGCGCCCGGCAGTCCGATGACGAGCGTCGGGTACACGACGGGCTCCGCACCGGATTCGCAGAACCCGTCGGCCTCCCCCTGCACCTGTACGAAGGTCAGCTTCACCCAGGCCTTGCCCTTGGGGGCCAGCGTGACCGGTGAGGCGGATCCGGTGGGCGTGACGGCGAGCGGGGCGTTCTTCTCCGGGGAACCGTTGCTGGCTCCCGCCACGGTCGGATGACCCTTGAGGACACAGGCCTTGGCCGAGCTGTTGGTGAACTCGACGATCGCCGCCCCGGTCCCCGTTCCCGACGGCCGATCGGCGGCCTGCCGTGCGGCGACCTTCAAGCTCCCCGCGGAACAGGCCGGCGCGGCGGCACCGACACCCCGGGAACTGTCCGCGGCGGGCGTCGCGGCGGCGGCACTCGCCGAGGCGGAGGCCGCGGAAGGGGAAGCCACGGAGGGAGAGGCCGCGGAGGGGGACGTTGCGGCGCTGGGGGTCGCGGACGCGGAGCCGGCGGAGGCGGGACTGTCGGAGGCGGGACTCGCGGAGGTGCTGGGGGACTCCCCCGAATCGCACCCCGTCACCACCAGAGCGGCCGAGGCCACGAAGGCCGCCATCACGGAACCCCGAATTCCGACCCTGTTCCAGCGCATGTACCCGTTCCCGTTCCTGTTCGCTTGCGTGTTGTCGTCCGCGTCCGTGTTCGTGTTGTCGTCCGCGTCCGTGTTCGTGTCGACGTCCGCGTACCTGTTCGTGTCGGCGTCCGCGTACCTGTTGGCCTTCTCGTTCGCGTTCGCGTTCGCGTTCTCGTTCGTCTTCGCGTAGCGCATGCCGCCCCCCGGATCCGAATCGCCGAGGGCGACGGCCCTCGGCACCCACCAAGCCACCCGCTCGCCTGCGTGTAGTCCGTCAACCCAGACAGAGCGGCCAGGCAGACGGGTTCTCCCGGGGACCGACCTGTGACGCATCGGTGACGATATCCGGCCACATCGACTGAACCCCGTAAATCGGAATAACCGGTCGGTCGTGGCGGCTGACCGCCCCGCTCGCCGCCCGGCCGCCGCCGGGTGACCATGGGTGACAGAACCGGCCCGGGGGTCAAGCGCCGCACTGGGAGGCACCCGTGCCACACACCGGAACGACCGACGTACTGATCGCGGGCGCCGGTCCGGTCGGCCTGAGCGCCGCGGCGGAGTTGCGCCGACAGAGGGTGCGCTGCCGGCTCGTGGACCGGCTGCCCGCCCGTCTCCCGTACGCGAAGGCCGTCGGCATCCAGCCCCGCACCCTGGAGATCTGGGACCGGATGGGCCTGGCCCGCACGGTCCTGGAGGCCGCCGCGGTGCTGCGCGGTCAGCTGATCTACGTCAACGGCCGGGAGCGGGCGCGCATCGAGCTCACGCTGCCGCCCGAGGTGCCCTACGCATTCGCCGCGCTACCGCAGTACGAGACCGAACGCCTCCTGGAGGAGTACGTCGCCGGCCTCGGTACGGCCATCGAACGGGGCACCGAACTCCTGTCGTTCACCCAGGACCAGGACGGGGTCACCGCCCGCCTGCGCACCGCCTCCGGCACGGAGGAGGAGGTGCGGACCGCCTATCTGATCGGCTGCGACGGAGCCCACAGCACCGTGCGCAAGGGGCTCGGCCTCGACTTCGCGGGGGCGGCCTTCGACGAGGAGTACATGCTGGGCGACGTCGAGACGGACTGGGACATCCCCCACGGCTACGGCATCCGCGCCAGCCACCTCGCCGCCGACGGCTCCACCGACGACATTCTGGTCTGCATCCCGCTCCCCGGCCCCGGCCGCTACCGCATGTCGATGCTCGTCCCACCCGAACTCTCCACGCGGACAGGCACGGACGGCACGGACGGCACGGACGGCCCGGACGGCACGGACGGCCCGGACGGCAAGACGACCGGGGATGGCGCGGCCCGCGCCCACGGCGGGACGCGCGACGACGGCGTGGCCCACGGCCTGGAGAGCGGCCGCGCCCCGGAGCTGCACCACCTCCAAGCGGTGGTCGACCGCCTCGCCCCGCAACCGGCGGTCCTCTCCCGGCTGCGGTGGTCCTCCGTCTTCCGCATCAGCCACCGCATCGTCGACCGATACGCCGACGGACGCGTCTTCGTCGCGGGCGACGCCGCCCACATCCACCCGCCCACCGGCGCCCAGGGCATGAACACCGGCATCCAGGACGCGTGCAACCTTGCCTGGAAACTGGCCCTCGTCATCCGGGGAGAAGCCGGACCCACCCTCTTGGCAACCTACGACGCCGAGCGCCGCCCGATCGGCGAGGAGGTCGTCGGCCGAACGGTCCGCCACGCCACCCGGGGCATCGAAGCCGACCCCGACGACCCACGCACCGTCCTGCTCCGAGAGGCCCAACTCCTCGTCGACTACCGCAACGGCCCCCTGGCTCCCCACCTCGCCGGCTCCCCGGGAACACCCCGGCCGGGCGACCGCGCCCCGGACTGCGCCGGCCTGACCGCGTCCGGGTCCGCGTACCCCTGGCGCCTGCTCGACGTCCTGCGCCGACGCACGGGGCATGTGGTTCTTCTCTACACGACGGACCCCACGACGGTGGCTGCGGCGGCCGAGTCCGTGACGGCGACGGCGAGAGCAACCGCCGCCGCCGGCCCCGACCTTCAGCTCATCGCCGTACTCGCCCGCGAGACGGCACCCGAGCTGTCCACCCCGAACACCCTCCGCGTCCCCGCCTACCGCGACGCCACCGGCGAGTTCGCCCGCCTCTACCGCCCCGACGGCCCGACCGCCTACGTCATCCGCCCCGACGGATACCTCGCCACCCGCTTCCCGCTCCCCGCCACCACGACAGCCCTGCCTCCCTACCTGACAGCACTGTCCACACCGCCACCCGCACCCGCACCCGCACCCGCACCGGCACCGGCACCGGCACCCGACGGGACCTGAGGCGCCCGCCCGCGGCCGGCGGGGCCACGGCGGTCAGCAGGACTCCACGCCGACGGGCGAGACGTAGATCGCGGACAGCACCCCGTCTCCGTCCACCTCGACCGGGACCGGCGCTGTCGTATCGGTCAGCTCCAAGTCGTAGGGCAGGGATCGCACCGGGATGTCTTCGCCGAGGTAGACCACCGAAACCGTGCCCTGGCAGTCGGCGCCCCCCGGCGGCGCGGTGTCGGGGACCCTGCCGTCCTTCGGGCCGGCCTTGTGGGACGTGACGTCGATCAGCGTGTAGTCGTACTCGTAGCGGGCCGGGCTGACGGCAGTCGCCTCCCTCGTCTTCTCGACATCGACCCAGTAGCGGGCGAGCTTCACCGTGACCGCCTCGCACGGTCTTCGGGTCGCCTCCGGGGTGAAGTTCAGGCCGGAGGAGTCCAGGGTCAAGCCCTTGGACCGGTATTCACCGCTGCCGCTGCGCAGTTCCTTCAGATAGCCGGTCAGCTGCTCGACGCTCATGCCCCTGGTCTTCACGCACTCCGCGGGCGCGGCCGTCGTCGGGGTCTGCGTCGGGGTGACCGTGCCGGGCGCGGCCGTGTAGTGAGCGAGTTCGGACGGGGAAGCCTCGGCGGCCGGCTCGTCGTCCGAACACCCCGAGACCGTGAGCAGCACCGCCACGGCGGCAGCCGGTATGCACAACTTGCCTGCACGTCCCATGAGTTCCCCCGCCTGCTTCGCGACCGCTTCCCCTACCGGACGGACCCACAGTACGAGTTGGACGATCAGGCCCACCAGCACGTCGGCGATCTCCGTCCGTCGGCCTCGGCACGGAAGAGCCACCGATGAGTTCCGCCGGCCGATCCGGTCTACCAGGACGTACGCAACCAGGACGTACGCAACGAGACGCCGACTGGAGAACCACCATGACGAATCCCGCACACGCCGGCCGCATGCTGTTCGTGAACATCCCCGTGGCGGACCTGGACCGCAGCAAGGCGTTCTTCGCCGCGCTCGGGTTCGGTTTCCACCTGAACTTCACCGACGAGACCGCCGCCTGCATGCTGGTCGGTGAGCACGCCTTCGTCATGCTGCTCAGCCGTGAGAGGTTCGGGCAGCTCGCGAAACTGCCGACGGCAGATCCCACCACGCACACGTCGGCCCTGTACTGCTTCAGCGTGTCGTCCCGCGACGAGGTCGATGAGGTCAGCGCCGCCGCGCTCGCGGGGGGCGGCTCGGAGGCGGACGGCCCCGAGGACTACGGCTTCATGTACGCACGCAGCTTCTTCGACCTCGACGGCCACGGCTGGCAGGTCATGTGGATGGATCCGCCGGCCGCGGAACAGGGCCCGGAGGCCTTCACCGCCGCCACGCAGGACTCCGGCGCTGACGCCGACGCCGGCGCCGGCGCACGGGCCTGACCCGTCACCGCGTAAGGCGGATCCGGTGATCCGATGACCTGCCGATCCAGCGATCCAGCGATCCAGCGATCCAGCGACCCGGCAACCCGGCGACCCGGCAACCCGGCGACCCGGCGATCCGGAGGACACGGTCTTGGTCTAGGGGCGGAGCATGTCCGTCATGGGCGTCTCCGGCGGGATCAGGCCCGGCAGCAGCCAGGGCTGGAAGAGGCTCAGTACCGCGAGTACGAGGAAGGCGGCCCCGACGACCTGCGAGAAGACGGGGCCCAGCCGCCAGAGTTTCTCCACGAAGATCACCACGGACACGGCGGCCATCGCCAGGACGTTCATGACGCCCAGCGGTACGAGCACGACCATCAGCCCCCAGCAGCAGCCCACGCAGTACGCCCCGTGGTGCGCCCCGACCCGCAGATCCCGGACCCGGGGCCGGAAGCCCGTGTAGCGCGCGAGCTGGCCCATCGGGCTCCGGCAGTGCCGCAGGCAGAGGTCCTTCCACGGGCCGAACTGGTACAGCCCGGCGACCAGGAAGGCCCCGGCACCGATCCAGCGCCCGGCACCCGGGTGCTCGTCCACCAGGGCCCCGGTCCCGGCGAGGAGCCCGTAGGCGATCAGGCCGAAGGCCGTCCAGGCCAGCAGGTACCCACCGACGAACTGGGCGGTACGAGCCACCCGCACGGCTCCCGTGGGCGACCGGCGCCCGATGGCCCGCGCCCAGGTGAGGGCCACCGGGGCCACCGACGGGAACATCATGGCGATCATCATGACCAGCCACAGCAGCAGGAACAGCGGGACGCCCATACCCATGGTTCCCGGCTCGACCCCCATGTCACGGGCCTGGTCGGCCACCAGCACCCAGGCGAGGAGCGCGATCGACGCCATCACGGACCAGGCGAACGCCAGTTGCCTGGCCGACAGCAGATTAGCCGGACGCAGAGGGGGTGACAGGGCCTTCCGGTCGAGGCGCACACCTCCAGCACAACACGTCGGACCCGCACGTGCGCGCGGGAACGCATGTAAAACGCATGTAAGCGGAAAGCACCTCCTCCCGGTGACCCCTGCGGTGGGACAATCGTAGTGATATCCGTACGACCCGGGCGTGGGCCGGCGAGGGTTCCCGGAAGCTCTGCCGTCCTCCCGAGACCGACGTCCAGGCACGGTCACGAGGAGGCAGGGAGATGTCCGAGACGACGGCGACCGTTCCCCGGTGGCACGCGGCGGGCGACTGGTTCGACACCTGCAAGTGCGACGTGCCCTGCCCCTGCTCGTTCGCACAGCTGCCCACCCACGGCGATTGCGACGGCATCCTGGCCTGGCACATCCGCGAGGGCCGTTACGGTGACGTGCGGCTGGACGGCCTGAACGTGCTGATGCTGGCCTCGTTCGTCGGCAACATCTGGGCCGAGCACACGGACACGTACGCCGCGGTCTTCGTCGACGAGCGCGCCGACGGCCCCCAGCGCGAGGCACTTCAGATGATCTTCGGTGGGCAGGCGGGCAGTTGGCCCGCCGAGATGGTGAGCATGATGGGCGGCGAAATGCGCGGCATGGAGTTCGCCCCCATCGAGATCGAGGTCGCCGACGACCTCGCGAGCTGGCGGGCCGTGGTGCCGGACCGCGTCGAGGCGAGCGCGGTCGCGCTCACCGGACCCACGACCCCGGAGGGTGCGCGCGTCCAGTCGACCAACCTGCCGGGCGCGGAGACCGGACCGGGCCAGGTCGCGACCTGGGGCCGCTCGACGATGGACAGCGCCGACGCCCACGGCTTCCTCTGGAGGCGCGAAGGCCTGTCCAGCAAGCACATCACCTTCGACTGGACCGGACCCGACTAGTCAGGCCCTCCCTTTCGGCTACGCCGCGAGGCTTTCGGATACGCCGCGAGTCTTCCGCCGGATACGCCTTGAGTCTTCCGGATACGCCGCGAGGCTTTCGGATACGCATCGAGACGCGGTGCCAGGCGTCGCGGGTCAGGCAGGATCCGCGGAGGCGGCCTAGGGCGTGATCCAGCCCGCCCAGCCGAAGGTGGACCTGTACGCGGCGCCTACGGCGTTCCGCCCTCGGCCACCGGTCAGCAGCGTCACAGCCGGCGCGACGACGACCAGCGCGGCGAAGGCACACGAGCATCCTCCCCCTCAGGACGACGCGCGCCGAATGCGACGACCGCCCCTCGGTGATGCTTCCCCATGACCGGGAGTCGAGGACACCTCCCGAACCGAGCGCATACTTCGACAGCTGCCGTGGTGACAGCGAGCCCCGCGCCGCCCCGCGCCACCGGGTCCCCGCAGCGCGAGCGCGAGCGGGCCGGGGGGGGGCGACGCCGGGCCGGGGGGACGACTCGGAAGCTCCGGGCCTCCCCGCATGGGCGGCGTCGAAATGCCCGTACGGCAATGGCGTGCCAGGCTCGGAACCGCGCCGCTCCCAACGGATGACGGAGCGTTCCGGGTTCGCTGAAGCAGCCGGCGAGACCAACGGGTCCGCATCGCGAGGAGGCCATGCGCATGCCGGTCGACACGAAGGGATCCGAGGCCGCGTCGCACCCGGATCCGCTGACGCTTCTACGGAGCCGTCAGTACCTGGTGCTCCTGGTGATGGCCGCGCTGATCGGCGTGCCGGTGTCCGCGGCGGCGTTCGGCTTCCTCGCGCTGGTCGGCGAAGTCCAGCCACTGATCTACACGGATCTTCCCAAGTCGCTGGGGTTCGACGGAACGCCGGCGTGGTGGCCCCTGCCGCTGCTCGCCGTCGGCGGACTGCTCACCGCACTGACGGTGCGGTACCTGCCGGGGCACGGCGGCCATGAACCCACAGCCGGGTTCAAGGCCGCCGGCGTGCCCACACCCATCGAACTGCCCGGCATCTTCTTCGCGGCCCTGGCGACCCTCTGCTTCGCCGCCGTCCTCGGACCCGAGGCGCCTCTGCTGGCGCTCGGCGGCGGACTCGCCGCCGGAGCCGTGCGGTTGGTCAGACGGGACCCCCCGGAGCAGGTGAGCGCGGTGCTGGGCGCGGCGGGCAGTTTCGCGGCCGTCAGCTCGCTGTTGGGCTCGCCCCTGCTGGGAGCGTTCCTCCTGATGGAGGCGTCCGGGCTGGGCGGGCCCATGATGGCGCTGGTACTGGTGCCCGGCCTGCTCGCGGCGGGCATCGGCGCCCTCATCTTCGTCGGACTGGGGTCCTGGACCGGCCTGGGCACCTACTCGCTGGCACTGCACGACGTGCCCGAGGCCGCCACCCCGACGGCGGCGGAATTCGGCTGGGCTCTGGTCATCGGAGTGTCGGCCGCGTTCGTGGGGGTGGGAATCCGATGGGTCGCCGTCCGGCTCAGGGCGCACGTCGAACGGCGCCGGGTGCCGGCCACGGTGGTCATGGGCCTGGTGGTGGCGGGGCTCGCGATCGGCTACGCGGAGGGCACCGGCAACGCAGCGACCGACGTGCTGTATTCGGGGCAGACGGCGCTGGATCCACTCCTGACACACAACGCCGCGTTCTCGGTGGGTGCCCTGTTGCTGCTGGTCCTGTGCAAGAGCCTGGCCTACTGCGCATCGCTCAGCAGTTTCCGCGGAGGTCCGATCTTTCCCGCCATGTTCGTGGGAGCGGCGGGCGGCATTCTGTTCTCCCACCTGCCGGGGCTGACCCTGGTCGCGGGCTTCGCGATGGGGATCGGAGCGATGAGCGCCGCGATGCTGCGGCTTCCGCTGGTCTCCGTCCTGCTCGCCACCCTGCTGATCGGGTCGCAGGGGCTCACTGTCATGCCCCTGGTGATCGTCGCGGTCGTGGTCTCCTACGTCATGACGGCAAGGCTCACACCTCTTCCCGCTCCGGAGCAGGAGCCGGAGCAGGAGCAGGAATCGAGTCCACGCAGACAGCCGTCGTGACGGGGGGATGGCGTGACGGGTGGATGGCGTGACGGGTGGCGAATGTCGTGACCGGCGGGTGTCGTGACCGGTGGTGGATGTCCTGACCGGTGAATGTCCTGACCGGCGGTGAATGTCGTGACCGGTCGATGTCCGCACCGCCCGCTCGCCGACCGTGGCGTCGCCGACCAGCGCAGCCGGGATCGCCCGGCCGGAGCGAAGTCGGCTGCGCCCGGGCCGGGACCGGAGTCGGCGGTGTGCCTCGCCGAGCTAGCGAGCGTGCGACCCGTTATGGGCGTGGGACGCGGCCTGCCAGGCCTCCGAAGCCGCTCGGGACGCCTCCTTGGCCTGCTGCCACTTCGCAGCCGCCTGCTGGGCCGGCGGCACGTCCATGTCGCGGATCATGCGCCGACCTGCCGTGAACGCGGCGAAGGCCCAGACGGCCAGTCCGGCACACGCCACCGCGGCACCGGTCGCGGTGAGCACGGCACCGGTCCTGACGAGCCGGGTGTCGATGTCGATCGTCCGATGAGGCTGGTGCTGGTTCATGACTCCACCATCCAACGACCCAAACCACCTCGCATCCCGACCAACGGCCCGGGACGGCGCAGACCACCGGTTACGCCCCGCCACGATCACGATCGGCAGCGCCTCGACGGGTCCCCAAGCAACCAAAGAGCCCCCACCCCGCGAGGAAACCGCGGGTCGGGGGCCCAAACGGGGCTGCCTATTTCGTCTTGCCCCGGGGCTTGCCGGGGATCTTGTCGACCCGCGTTTTCGCTGCTCAGGGGCGGCGGGCTCCCAGGGACGGCCCACCCCGCGACCCCCTCGAAACCTCATCGATCAAGGCTCTTGCGGCTCGCCCGCGGCCGTGTCATCCGCGGAACCTCTGCGGCCTCGCCTGGCTGCTCGCATTCGGTCGATGATGAGTCCTGCAAGTGCGGCCAGGAAACAGATCGCCGCTGCGGCGAAGCCCAGCCTAAGTAGTGGCGGTCGTCCGTCACCCACCGCGCGGGCGCCGGCCCAGACCGCTGCGGCCGTGAGCCCGAGACCCTGTATCCACCATCGCTCACCGTTGCCGCTTGTCATGTACTTAATCAGTGTCACAGGTGATGATCCCACTCGCGCCGCCCCCACTCACCTCAGCGCCCATCCCGTCCTCTGGGCCGACGCCCCCGCCGCGATCGTCGTCCCCGTGGCACTGCTGATCATCCTCGACATCCGGGTCCGCCTCTGGCGCCAGCACACCTGACGGCCCAGAGACGGCCCAGCCCCCACCAAAAAGCCCCCGGCCTGCCAAGAAACCGCAGGTCGGGGGCTTACCGGTGTCGTGTTACTTCTTCTTGCCCTGGTTCTTGACTGCCTCGATCGCCGCCGCGGCCGCGTCCGGGTCGAGGTAGGTGCCGCCGGGGGTGAGCGGCTTGAAGGATGCGTCGAGTTCGTAGGCCAGGGGGATGCCCGTCGGGATGTTCAGGCCCGCGATGTCGGCGTCGGAGATGCCGTCGAGGTGCTTGACGAGGGCTCGGAGCGAGTTGCCGTGGGCGGCGACGAGGACCGTGCGGCCGGCCAGGAGGTCCGGGACGATGCCGTCGTACCAGTACGGGAGCATGCGGACGACGACGTCCTTCAGGCACTCCGTGCGGGGGCGCAGCTCCGGCGGGATGGACGCGTAGCGCGGGTCGGCGGCCTGCGAGAACTCGGAGTCGTCCGACAGCGGCGGGGGCGGGGTGTCGTAGGAGCGGCGCCAGAGCATGAACTGCTCCTCGCCGAACTCCGCGAGGGTCTGCGCCTTGTCCTTGCCCTGGAGGGCGCCGTAGTGGCGTTCGTTCAGGCGCCAGGAGCGGTGGACCGGGATCCAGTGGCGGTCCGCGGACTCCAGGGCCAGCTGGGCCGTGCGGATCGCGCGCTTCTGGAGCGACGTGTGGACCACGTCGGGGAGGAGGTCGGCATCCTTCAGGAGTTCGCCACCGCGGACCGCCTCCTTCTCGCCCTTCTCGTTGAGGTTGACGTCCACCCAGCCGGTGAACAGGTTCTTCGCGTTCCACTCGCTCTCGCCGTGACGGAGGAGGATCAGCTTGTACGGTGCGTCGGCCATGCGTATGAGCGTAATCCACCGCTCCGATCCGTTGTGCGCCCGCTCGTACAGCGGACACGCCCCCTGCCGGTTGACGGGATCTGTTAATTGAGTGGCCCTCCGCGTCTCGCCTCTCGTAAGTTCTGAGCGCCGCCTGAGCCACTTACACGAGCCGCTGCTTCCCGGGGGATCCGCCATGTCCGTCGCCGTCCTGAGACGTGCCGCCCGCGAGACCCTGTCCGGGCTGCCACGCGAGTTCTGGTGGCTGTGGACCAGCACCCTCGTCAACCGGCTCGGGGCCTTCGTCGCCACCTTCATGGCGCTGTACCTGACACTCGACCGCGGGTACTCCGCCTCCTACGCCGGGCTCGTCGCCTCCCTGCTCGGGCTGGGCGGGGTCGTCTCGTCGCTCGGCGGCGGGGTCATGGCGGACCGGCTCGGGCGGCGGCCCACGCTGCTCGTCGCGCAGACCTCGACGGCCGCCTCCGTCGCGCTGCTCGGGTTCGTGGAGCATCCCGTCGCCATCGCCGGTGTCGCCTTCCTGGTCGGCATGGCCTCCAACGCCTCCCGGCCGGCCGTGCAGGCGATGATGGCCGACATCGTGCGGCCGGAGGACCGGGTCCGCGCCTTCTCGCTCAACTACTGGGCCATCAACCTCGGGTTCGCCGTCTCCTCCATGGCCGCCGGGTTCATCGCCGAGGTCAGCTACCGCGCCGGGTTCCTGCTCGAGGCCGGGATGACCCTCGTCTGCGCGGTCGTCGTCTTCCTCAAGCTGCCCGAGTCGCGGCCCGAGCGGGAGGACAAGGCCGTACGGGAGGACGGCGTCGGGCTGGGGACCGTCCTGCGGGACGGCCGGTTCATGAGCGTCGTCGGGCTGTCCTTCCTCGTCGCGCTCGTCTTCCAGCAGGGGGCCGTGGGGCTGCCCGTGGCGATGGGCGCGGCCGGGTTCACGCCGGCCGACTACGGCATGGCGATCGCCGTGAACGGCGTGATCATCGTCGCGTTGCAGATCCCCGTCACCCGGTTCATCGAGCACCGGGACCCGCGGCGACTGCTGGTCGTCTCCTCGGTGCTCGCGGGGTACGGGTTCGGGCTCACCGCCTTCGCCGGGTCGGTCGGCGTCTTCGCGCTCACCGTCTGCGTGTGGACCCTGGCGGAGATCGTCAACGCGCCGACCCAGACCGGGCTCGTCGTCCGCCTCTCCCCCACCCACGGGCGCGGGCGCTACCAGGGCATGTACACGCTCTCCTGGGCCGTGGCCTCCCTGGTCGCCCCGGTGATGTCCGGCTTCGTCATCGACCGGTTCGGGGCGGAGTGGCTGTGGGGGATGTGCGCGGTCGTCGGGACGGCGGCGGGGGTCGGATACGCCGTGCTGATGCGTCGCCTTCCGGAGGAGGGCGAGGGCAGGGGCAAGGGCGAGGGCGGGAAGACCGAGGTCGCGGCGACCGTTCCCGGCCGGCAGGTCGCGGCGACCGCCCCCGGCGAGCAGGCCGGGGGCGCCGCCGAGCCCGCGGCCAGCGCCGTCTGAGCGGCGGGCGCGGCGCGGGAGGGGCGCCGGGGGGCGGGCGTCAAGGATGCGCGCGGGCGGGCGCGGGTGTCAGGGGTGCATCCGAGCGCCCTTCAGCACCTTGTCCACCGCGTTCCTCGGACCGTAGACCGCCAGTCCCACGACATCCAGCCCGGCCGTCGGTACGGCACGCACCGCCGCGCGGTTGTCGTGGTCGTTGCCGGTGGCGAAGAGGTCGCTCGTGAACACCGCGCGCGGGAGGGACCGGGAGAGCACGCGCGCGTGAGCGGCGGTCAGCGTCTCCTTGGTGCCCTCGAAGACCAGCACCGGCTGGCGGAACATCGACAGATACGCCACGCCGTCCGCGTCCTCGTACGGCTCCCCGATCACCTCGGGGAGGGCCGTACCGAGGCCGCTGACCAGGAACGCGGTGACGTTCAGGCGCTGCCAGGTCTCCAGGTCCTCGCGCAGCAGGACGGCGATCTTCGTGTCGAAGCGAAGGGGGGCGGCGGAGGCGGCGGAGGCGGTGGAGGCGGTGGAGGCGGTGGAGGCGGCGGGGGCAGCCTGGACAGGGGATGCGGCGGGGGCAGCGGGGGTCTCGTCGTTCATGGTCCGAGACTGCCGAGCCGCCGACGGCGCCGTCTTGTACGTTCTTTGCATGGCCCCGCAGCCGACAGCCGACGTCTCCGCCTGGCGCCCGGCCGTCCCGGGCGTCGTGGAGGTCTTCCACGCCCACTTCAGCGAGTACGCGTACCCGATGCACGTCCACGAGGCCTGGACGCTGCTGATCGTCGACGACGGCGCCGTACGGTACGACCTCGACCGGCACGAGCACGGCACCCCGCACGACACGGTGTCCCTGCTGCCGCCGCACGTGCCGCACAACGGCTCACCGGCCACCTCGGGCGGCTTCCGCAAGCGGGTCCTGTACCTCGACGCCGAGGTGCTCGGCGAGGACCTCATCGGGGCCGCCGTCGACTCCCCCGACCTGCGCGATCCCGTGCTGCGCCGACGGGTCGGGCAGCTGCACTCCGCGCTCGCGCTGCCGGGCGACGAGCTGGAGGCCGACAGCCGGCTGACGCTGATCGGCGAGCGGCTGCGGACCCACCTGCGCGCGGGGCCGCGCACCGCCGCCGCGCGCCGCGATCCGGACCTCGCGCGACGCCTGCGTGAGCTGCTCGACGAACGGGTCGTCCAGGGCCTGACGCTGGACGAGGCCGCCGGGCTCGTGTCGGCCCATCCGGCCCATCTGGTACGGGCGTTCAGCGCGGCGTACGGCATCGCGCCGCACCAGTACCTCACCGCCCGCCGGGTCGACCTGGCCCGCCGGCTGCTGCTCGACGGGCGGCCGCCGGGTGAGGTCGCGGCGACGGCCGGCTTCTACGACCAGGCGCATCTCACCCGGCATTTCCGGAAGCTCGTGGGGGTCACACCCGGGCGGTACGGAGATCGACGGAAGCCCTCCGTCCGCTGATGACCGGCGCATAGCGTCGCTTGTATGGACACCGACAGCACACCGCACTCCTCCGGCACACCCGACCCGCAGGAGTCCCCGGCGCCCTCCGCCCGGGGCGGCTTGCACGCGAGACGGACGGCCGTCGCCGTCGCGGGGGCGGCGACCCTGGTGGCGCTGAGCGTCGGCATCGCCCTCGCGGCCACCTCGGACGAGGCTCCCGCCACCCCCCTGCCCAGCGCGTCGTCCACCCGGCCGTCGGTCACCGGGGAGCCCGCCGACTCCGGGGGCGACACGGGGGGCGACACAGGGGGCGACGTCTCCGGAGGGACCAGCACGGGAGTCGACGGCGGAACCAGCACGGGAGTCGACGGCGGTACCAGCGTGGGCGCCGACGGCGGGAGCGGCCCCGACGCGACGGAGACACCGTCCACGCCCTCCTCCCCGCCCACCGCGCCGGCCGACCTGGACGAGATCAACCGGCGTCTGAACGCGATCGACCGGAAGCTGGACCAGCTGCCCACCAAGCAGGAACTGGCCGACGCCCTGCGCGCCTTCGCCGACCGGCTCGACCCTCCGGCCACGCCGACCGCTCCCGCCCGGGATCCCGAAGCCCCGGACGCCTCCTGACCGTTCACCGGCCGCTGACGGGTGAGCCGGCGTCGGTCGGGGTGCGTCGGCGTCGGTCGGGGTGAGTCGGCGTCGGTCGGGGTGCGTCGGGATGCGTGGCGTCAGTCGGCCGGGCGTTGCGTCAGATGGGCGAACGCGTCCAGGTTGCGCGTCGGTTCGCCCCGGGAGACCCGCCACTCGTACTCACGGCGGATGGCGCTCGCGAAGCCCAGCTCCAGGAGCGTGTTGAAGGCTCCGTCGGCGGCCTCCAGTACCTGGCCCATGAGGCGGTCGATCTCGTCGCCGGTGATCGAGGCGAGAGGAAGGCGCGCGGTGACATAGACGTCACCGAGCGGGTCGACGGCGTAACTCACGCCGTACAGCTTGAGGTTGCGCTCCAGGAGCCAGCGGTGGACGCCGGACTCGTTCTCGTCGGGATGACGGACGACGAAGGCGTTCAGGGAGAGGGAGTGGCGGCCGACGATGAGGGAGACCGTCGTCTTGAGTTTCCGGGTACCGGGGAGCTGGACCACGTAGTTTCCGGGGGCCGGGCCCTCCCACTCCAGCTCCGCGTCCTTCAGGAAACCCTCGATGACCTGTGCGGCCGTCTTCTCCACGTCACCCATGCTCGGAGCGTACGCGACGGCGGTGCGACTGGACGGCGGCCGCGTAGACGTCGGCGGTGGCGGCGGCCGCGGTGTCCCAGCCGAAGGACTGGGCGTGCGCCGTGGCGGCCGCGCCCATCCGGGCGGGGAGGTCGGGACCGTCGGCGAAACGCTCGAGCACGCGCGCGTAGGCGGCCGGATCGTGGCCCTGCACCAGGAAGCCCGTCTCGCCGTCCCGCACGGCCACCGGGAGCCCGCCGACGGAGGCGGCGAGCACCGGGGTGCCGGCCGCCTGCGCCTCTATGGCGACGAGCCCGAAGGACTCGCTGTAGGAGGGCACGACCAGCAGCGACGCCGCCCGGAACCAGTCCGCGAGCTGGTCCTGGCCGACCGGTGGACGGAACCGCACGACGTCCGCGATGCCCAGCCGCGCGGCCAGCTTCTGCAGCCCCTCCGGCTTGGCGAGGCCACTGCCGCTGGGGCCGCCGACGACCGGGACGACGATGCGCGAGCGCAGCTCGGGGCGCTCGTCGAGCAGGACGGCCACCGCGCGCAGGAGCACGTCGGGAGCCTTCAGGGGCTGGATGCGGCCCGCGAAGAGGGGGACCAGCGCGTCCTGGGGCAGGTCCAGACGGGCGCGGGCGGCGGCCCTGCCGTCCGCCGGGGTGAAGCGGTCGAGATTGACGCCGGGATGCACCACGGCGACCTTGTCGAGGCCTGCGTGGTAGTGCCGGACGAGTTCGTCGGCCTCCTCCGCCGTGTTGGCGATGAGGCGGTCGGCGGCGGCGACGATCTGGGTCTCGCCGATGACGCGCGCGGCGGGCTCGGGGGTGTCGCCGTCGGCCAGGTTGGCGTTCTTGACCTTGGCCATGGTGTGCATGGCGTGCACCAGGGGGGCGCCCCAGCGCTGGGCGGCCAGCCAGCCGACGTGGCCGGAGAGCCAGTAGTGCGAGTGCACGAGGTCGTAGTAGCCGGGGCGGTGACCGGCCCAGGCCTGCATCACGCCGTGGGTGAAGGCGCACAGCTGCGCCGGGAGGTCCTCCTTGGCGAGGCCCTCGTAGGGGCCCGCGTCGACATGCCGGACGAGGACTCCGGGGGCCAGCTCGACGGTCGGCGGCAGGCCGCCGGTGGTCGCGCGCGTGAAGATCTCGACCTCGATGTTGATCGCGGCGAGGCGCTGCGCGAGCTCGACGATGTAGACATTCATGCCGCCCGCGTCGCCGGTGCCGGGCTGGTGGAGCGGAGAGGTGTGCACGGAGAGCATCGCGACGCGGCGGGGGCGGCGGTGGAGCCTGAGCCGCGAGGGTGCCGCCGAAGAGCGACGCCCGAGCCTGTTGGTGTACTGGCTCACGGGGCGTTCCTCCTTGCTGCGGGCATGCCGGAAAGAGGGTGTGGGGCCCTCCAAGGGGCTGCAACGCCGGAGGAAGGCGTTCCCATTCCGGGCGGGTTTCGGATGGGGCGGTTTTTGCCCAGCCATTACCACGTATCGCTCAACCGTTCGAGAGCGAGGGGCGTCCCGGGGTGGACCCGGGAGGTTCTCGCCCCCGCCGCCCCTTCCCGTCCCGACCCGGGGGGCCGCCGCCCCCGAACCCCCGCCTCGGCCCCGAAAGGGCCTCGTCCTCAAACGCCGGACGGGCTGAGAAACCGAACGGGCCCAGATACCGGGCGGGCCCGGACGGGCTGAGAAACCGAACGGGCCGAGACAGCGGGCGGGCCCGGACGGGCCGAGACACCGGAGAGGCGGAGATGCCGGGCGGGCCCGGATGCGGAACGGGCACGGCTGCGGAAGGGGCGCGGCTGCGGAACGGGCTGCGATGCCGGACAGGCCGAGCCCGGATGCGGAACGGGCCGAGATGCGGGACGGGCCGAGGTGCGGAAGGGGTCGAGATGCGGAAGGGGCCGAGATGCGGAAGGGGGCGAGATGCCGGGCAGGCCGGAGGGGGGGGTGGGACTCCTGTGGGTGGGCGGCTGCGTCGCATTACCCTCGTAGGCATGACATCCCGCGCCCCCGCCCGCCCTGTGGGCACGGTCACGCGCGGGACGACGAACCCCAACCGGCTGCGCCGCATGGACCGCTGGATCGCCGCGACGCACGGCGCCGAGCTGCGCCGCGCCGCCGAGCCGCTCGCCGTCGACCTCGGGTACGGGGCGGCGCCCTGGACGGCCGTCGAGTTGCTGCGGAGGCTGCGTTCCGTCGCCCCCCGCGCGCGTGTCGTCGGCGTCGAGATCGAACCGGCCCGCGTGGCGGCCGCCAAGCCGTACGAGCGCGAGGGGCTGGACTTCCGGCACGGCGGGTTCGAGATCCCGGTGCCCCGGCGGCCGCACCTCGTGCGCGCCGCCAACGTGCTGCGGCAGTACGACGAGGACGAGGTCGCCGCGGTCTGGCGGCGCCTGTGCGCGCGGCTCGCGCCCGCCGATCCGGTGACCGCGTCCCGCGGCGGGCTGCTCGTCGAGGGGACCTGCGACGAGATCGGGCGTCGGCACGTATGGGTCGCGCTCGGACCGGAGGGGCCGCGCACGGTCACCTTCGCGACCCGGCTGGGCTCCCTGGAACGCCCCTCGGACCTGGCGGAGCGCCTGCCCAAGGCGCTGATCCACCGCAATGTCCCGGGTGAGCCGGTGCACGCCTTCCTGCGCGACTTCGACCGCGCCTGGGCCGCCGCCGCGCCCTACGCGTCGTACGGCGCCCGCCAGCGGTGGATCCGCGCGGTGCGGGACCTGACGGCCGACTGGCCGGTGACGGACGGGCCGGCGCGGTGGCGGCAGGGGGAAGTGACGGTGCGGTGGGGGGCGTTGGCGCCCCGGAACCGAGCCGGCGGCTGAACCCCCGTTCCCCGGGCCGCCGGGAACGATCTCCGTGAGTCGTTCGTCACACTGGCGGGGAGATCGTCATGGCGGGGTGGCGAAGCGGGGAAGGACTGCTTCGGTCGCCGCACCGCTCCGTCGTTCCGTCACCACCTCTGTCGTTTTCGGCCGTGACGTGGCACGATCCCCCGGGCACCGTAAGTTACTGACGGTTAATCAGGGGTTGGGGGACGGGGTATGGGAACGGGGAAGCGCGGCCTGCTCACGGCGGCTGTGACGGTGGTCTGCGCGGTCACCGTGCTGGGCGCACCCGGCACCGCGTTCGCCAGCCCGAGCCCCAAGCCGTCGCCGTCGGCGAGTTCCACGACCCCGCCGCTCCCCTCCACCGCGTCCAACAAGGACCTCGAAGCCGTCCGCACCAAGCTGGAAGCGCTCTATCACGACGCCGCGGTCGCCACCGACGCCTACAACGCGGCCGAGGAAGCCGCGAAGAAGCAGTCGGCGGAGATCGTCGAGCTGGCCAAGAAGATCGTCGCGGGTCAGGAGAAGCTGGACGACCTCAAGGACCGCGCGGGTGCCGCGGCCCGCGCCCAGTACCGCACCGGCGGCCTGCCGGACGAGGCCCAACTGATGCTGACCGACGACCCGTCGGAGTTCCTCGACGGCGCGGGCCGGGCGCTCCAGGGACAGCGCGCCACCAAGGGCCTCATCGGCGAACTCGCCCGCACCCAGCAGGACTTGGAGCAGTACTCCAAGGACGCCTCCACCCAGTGGCAGAAGCTGGAGGCGGGCCGCAAGACGAAGGCCGCGGCACAGAAGAGGATCGAGAAGCAGATCGCGGCCGCCGAGAAGCTCGAGTCCCGGCTCGAGAAGAAGGAGAAGGAGCGCCTCGAACAACTGGAGGCGCAGGCCGCGCTGGAGGCGCAGACGGCCTGGCTGGACACCGGCGTCCTCGACGAGATCGACAGCGCGGCCTCCGTCCAGGGCAAGAAGGCCGTGCAGTTCGCCACCGCGCAGATCGGCAAGCCGTATGTGTGGGGCGCGGAGGGCCCGGACAGCTTCGACTGCTCCGGACTGACCTCCGAGGCCTGGCGGAGCGCCGGGCAGGCGATACCGCGCACCTCGCAGGAGCAGTGGAAGCAACTGCCGCACATCGCCGTCGAGGACATGCGCCCGGGCGACCTGATCATCTACTTCGACGACGCCAGCCATGTCGCCCTGTACGTGGGCGACGGCGCGATCATCCACGCCCCGCGGCCCGGCCGCACGGTCACGGTCGCGGGGGCGGGCTCGATGCCGATCCTCGGGGTGGTCCGGCCGGACGCGTGAGGCCCGTCGGCGGGGCGGCCCTTCGGACCCCGTCCTCCGCGTGACCCAGGCCACCTCCACCCCGCAGGCAAACTCCGCGCGGACGTGACGTTCGTCATCCCCGCACCACACCCGCCCTGCCCAAATGCGGGACAGAACGCGGCATATGACTGTGGCCAGAGATCAAGCGGCCTGCCTCACACCATTCCGTTGCGGCGCCTTCTGCCGCTATGGTCCCCGTCGGTGGGTCGAGGTCCCTCGTCCCCACCATGCCCTCGGGGGGAGGGAAGGAACTCAAGACGATGCCCGTACCCGTACCGCGGCAGAGAGCGATCCCGGCCGTGGAAAGTGGTCAGGCGCAGGCCGCGCCCATAGTCGGCGGCCCCTCCAAGGAAGAAACCTTTCGCAACGAGGCGACCACGGCCGAGAACCGGAACAACACCGCGCTCGACGCGACGCCGGCCGACGGCGTCCACCAAGGCGTGAGCACGCCCGGCGTGAGCACCATCGGCGTCAGCACGACCGGCGTCAGTGCCACCGGCGTGAGCGCCACCGGTGTGGGCACCGCCCACACCACGCTCACCCTGCTGCTGATCGAGGACGACCCGACGGCCGCGCCGATCGTCCACGACCTGCTCGACGCGGACGGCAGGCCGATCCGCGTACGCACCGCCCGCAACCTCACCGAGGCCGAGCGGCTGCTGACGCATGACGTCCACTGCATCCTGCTGGACCTGGCGCTGCCGGCGCCCGGCAGGGCGAGCGAGTCCGACGACGAGCTCGCCGTCCTGCGGCACGTGCTCGAGCTCGCGCCCCGGCACGCCGTGCTCGCGCTCACCGCGTCCGGCGACGCCGAGCGCGGCGCCGAGGCGGTCCGCGTGGGCGCCCAAGACTACCTCTACAAGGACGAGCTGGACGGACGGCTGCTGAGCCGTGCGATCCGCTACGCCGTGGAGAGGAAACGTTCCGACACGGCCGAGCGGCGGCTCGCCGAGGGCAAGCTGCGCGCACAGGAGAACGCCCGCCTGGAGCGCGGCCTGCTGCCCACGCCCCTCCTGGAGGGCTCCCCGCTGCGCTTCGCCGCCCGCTACCGTCCCGGCCGCTCACGCGCGCTGCTCGGCGGCGACTTCTACGACACCGTCCGTACGCCCGACGGCACCGTGCACGCGATGATCGGCGACGTCTGCGGGCACGGCCCGGACGAGGCGGCGCTCGGCGTGGAGCTGCGCATCGCCTGGCGCGCGCTGACGCTGGCGGGCCTGTGCGGGGACCAGCTGCTGAACACGCTTCAGCAGGTGCTGGAGCACGAGCGGGACGACGACGAGATCTTCGCGACGGTGTGCACGGTGGACATCGCGCCCGACGGCCGCCGGGCGGGCCTGTGCCTGGCCGGCCACCCCGCGCCCCTGATCGCCCGCCCGGACCGGCCCGCGCGCCTGCTGCCGTACGACAACAACGGTCCCGCCCTCGGCCTGCTGCCGGGCGCCCGCTGGCCGCGGACACAGGTCGAACTGGGCGCCGAGTGGAGCCTGATGCTGTACACCGACGGCCTGATCGAGGGGCGGATCGGCGAGGGCCGGGAACGGCTGGGGCAGGACGGCATGGTGGAGATGATCCGCCGCCAGCTCTCCGAGGGACTGAGCGGCGAGGCACTGCTGCGGGCCGCGGTGAACGAGGTACGCGAGCTCAACGGTGGCGAGCTGACGGACGACGTGGCACTCGTCCTGCTGGACCGGGTCCCCGCACCGCTCCCGTAACCCGCTCCCGTAACCCGAAGCGGGCCGGCCCCTGCGGGAATCCCCCGGGGCGGAGCGCCTGCACGGTCGAGCCGGCGTCGAGGTCGGCGCCGGCGCCGGCACCGGGAACCGGTCGGGAGCGGGGGGGGGCGGAGCCGGGCAGGGCGACGCCCCGCGCCCCCTGGGAGGGGGCTGCGGGGCGCGGAAGGTTCCTGTGGGGTCAGCGGCCGCCGTTGTACGGGCCGTACGGGCCGTCGCTGCTGCTGCCGCCGCGCCTGCGGCCCCAGCCGCCGCCACCGCCGACCTGACGGAGGGCGGGCCGTACGTCCACGAAGAAGACGATCGTGGCGACCAGGCCCGCGAGCTGGAGGAAGAGCATCGGCACCAGGAGGTTCACCGCCACCGTGACACCGAGGATGATCAGCCAGAAGCCCTTGTTCTGCTTGTCGGCGGCCCGGTAGGCGTCATCACGGAACAGAGCGGCCATCACCAGCGCCACCACGGCGAGGACCAGCATGGCGAGGTAGAGCAGCCACACCAGCCCGGCGAAGCCTTCGATCAGCACAACGTCCACCACCCGACTCGACGCGATTCGACTCGCTCGTCCTTACGCGGTCACCGTACCCGCTACCGCACTCCCGCTACCCGTACAACGGGCCGGGCACCACATGAGTGCCCGGCCCGTGACTGTATGTCCTTGTCCGCCGTGTCCGTCCCGGCCGTCGGTCTCACTTGGCCGGCGGCGTGGTCTTCTTCGCGACGGGCTTGCGGACCGGAGCCTTCTTGGGGGCGGCGGGCTTCTTCGCCGTCGCGGCGTCGGACTGCGCCGCGGCCGCGGCGGGCTTCGGCTCGTCCTTGACCACGACCGGCTGGACCACGGGCGCGGGCTTGGGCTCCGACTTGGGCTCGACCGCGATGGCGAGCTCCTCGATCTCCTCGGCGGCCTCGCCACGCCAGGTCTTCACGGCCTGCTCGCCGTGCTCGGCGACCTTCTCGTACGTCTCACGGGCCTTGACGGCGTACTCGGCGGCGACGCCGACGCCGCGCAGCGCGAAGTCCTGGGCGGACTCGCCGAACTTCTTCAGGTCGGCGTCGAGGGTGCTGCCGAGCTTCTTGATGTCCCCGTCGAGGCTGCTGATGAAGTCGGTGACCTTGGCCTGGAGGGTCTCCTGCGCCTCCTTGGCCTTGGCGGTCGCCTCCTTGGCGCGGGCGCCGGCCTTCTCCTGCACCACCTTGGGGTCGGTGTTGCGGACGGCCTCGAAACGGGCCGGGGCCTCGGTGCGCAGCTGCTCCACCAGACCCGGCACCTTCTTCGCCTGCTGGAGGGCCAGATCGGCGGTGCCCGCGGCGAAGTAGAACGGAGTCGGGTCGCTGAAGGTCTTGCGCAGGTCGTCGGTGATGGCCATGGTGAAGGTCCTCCCGGATTCACATACGTCGTTTTCGGCTGAGGGTCGTGCAGGTCCGCAGCGGGGCGGCCGGTCCCCTGGTCCGGTCAACCGGCCGTCTGCTGCGGGTCGGCGTCGCTCTCGTGGTTCCGTGGGCCCGCCGCACCGTCACCGTCCGCGAATCCGTTCTCCTTGCGGAAGGACTCGTAGATCTGGAGCAGCACCTGCTTCTGCTGCCCCGTCAGCGTGGGGTCGGCGAGGACGACCGCGCGGGTCGCACCGTCCCGGTACTCCTGCCCGTCCCGTTCCGCGTCGAGGATGCCGGCCCGCACGTACAGCGTCTCGGCGGAGATCCGCAGCGCCTTGGCGACCTGCTGGAGCACCTCCGCGCTCGGCTTGCGCAGCCCGCGCTCGATCTGGCTCAGGTACGGATTGGACACGCCGGCGGCTTCGGCGAGTTGCCGGAGCGACAGCTGCGCGTTGCGCCGCTGCTCGCGCAGGTACTCACCGAGATTGCCGACGTTGAGCGATGCCATGACTCCACTGTGCACCAGTCTTGCTAACTATTGCAAGCACCTGCTTGCAATAGTGTGTCGCGCCACTCCGGACCGGGTGCCCCATCCTCCCCGCCCTACTGTCCGGTCCTGTCCGTCCGTGGGCTCCCGCGGAGTCCGCGATGTGAAGCGAACGGGTCCCGGACGACCCGCGCAGCAAGCCGTGAACGGACCGCGGTAGCGCCCGTACCGTCCCGTGAAGCCGTGGCGGGCCGTTGGCGCCGGCGCTCTCGCGCTGGCGGTCAGGATGGCTGGACCTGGTCGAAGAGGGCGAGCGCTTCGGCGGGGTCCGCGCTCACAAGGCGCTCCAGACCCGCCGTCGTGATCTTCGCCCACCTGCCGGCCCGTGCCCACATCCGTTCCTCGAAGGCGCGGACGGCGTCGTCCAGATCTTCGGGGCCGGCGGTGGCGATGGACTCGGCGAGTTCGGCACCTTCCAGCATCGCGAGATTCGCGCCCGCCCCCAACGGGGGCATCAGATGGGCGGCGTCGCCCAGTAGCGTCACCCCCGGGACGTGGGTCCAGGTGTGGGACACGGGCAGGACGAAGAGGGGGCGGTGGACGAAAGCCGTGCCGTGGCGAAGGAGGTCGAGGACGGGAGCGGCCCAGCCGTCGAACAGAGCCAGCAGGCTCGACCGGACGGCCTCGGGGTCGGCCAGGTCCAGGCCCTTGTGCCAGTCCAGCGGCGCGCGGAACTGGGAGTACACCTTGACGTGGCCGCCGCTGTTGCGCTGGGCAACGAGAGCTCGGTTTACGCCGTACACGGCCACGGAACCGTCGCCGACCAACCGGGCGAGGTCAGGGTGGCGGGTGTCGACGTCGTCGAGCGAGGTCTCGACCGAAGTGACGCCGGTGTAGTGCGGCGTCACAGGTGAGACCGCCGGGCGGGTCCGGGACCAGGCGCCGTCCGCACCGACCACGAGGTCGAACACCTCCTGTCGCCCGTCCGCGAAATGGACCAGTACACCGTCCCGGGCCCCCGGCACCACCCGCGTCACGCCCCGACCCCACCGGACGTCCAGAGGCCCCAGCAGCAGGTCACGCAGTTGCCCGCGGTCGATCTCGGGATTGGCCCGGTCATCCGGGCGGGATTGCCAGTCGCGGAGGACGGTCCCGTCCGTGTCCAGGATGCGCATGGCCTGCCCCTCGGGACGGGACAGCGCTTGGAACTCCGCCAGCAGCCCCGCCTTGTCCAGCGCGAGCTGGCCCAGCCCTTCGTGCAGGTCCAGGGTGCCGCCCGGGGGGCGGGCGTCGGGGGCGGGATCGCGTTCGAGGACGGCGACCGGTTGACCGTGACGGTGCAGAACGCGGGCGAGGGTAAGGCCGGCAGGACCGCTGCCGACCACTGCGATGCGGCGTCTCATGTCGATACACTGTATTAGCGCACTACGGTGTATCGCAACGGTACGATGTCCCCATGACCGTGTGGGACCGCCCGGAGCCGCCGACGCAGCCCGTACCGCTCGACCGGGAGCGGATCGTCACCGCCGCCGTCGCGCTGGCCGACGAGGGCGGGCTGGAAGCGGTGTCCTTGCGCAAGATCGCCGCCCGCCTGGACGCCGGTCCGATGAGGCTGTACCGATACATCTCCACCAAGGAGGAACTGTTCGACCTCATGGTGGACGAGGTGTACGCCGAGATCCGCCCCGAAGAGCAGCCAGGTGACTGGCGGGAGGCGTTGCGCGTCCTCGCCCAGCGCACCAGGCAGACCGCCCTCCGCCACGAATGGCTGGCCGACCTGCTCGGCGGTCGCCCGGCCATGGGCCCGAACGGCCTCGCCATGACCGAGGCCACCTTGTCCGCCTTCGACGGCGTCGCCGACATCGACACCGTCCTGCGCGCCGTGGAGACCGTCAGCGCCTACTTCATCGGCGCGATCAGACGCGAGACCGCGAACCTGCGGGCCGAACGCGCCACGGGCCTGTCCAAGCACGACTGGCAGCGTGCCCACGGCCCGCGTGTGACCAGCATGTTGGCCACGGGCCGCTTCCCGGCGCTGGCCAGGGCCGTGTACGACGGCACGGACGTGGACGCCGAGACGTCTTTCGCGACCGGCCTGGACTGGGTCCTGGACGCCGTGGCCGCCAAACTCACCCCACCGCCGGTGTGACACTCGGCTCTCGCACGGAAGGACACCGGACCGCGGCCGTACCGTCCGACAGAACGAACGGGGCCGGCCCGGCTCGCGCTCAAGCAGGCGCATCACCGTGCAGGTCCACTGGGCCGCCCGGCTTCGGATTCGCAGTACCGGCAGAACTGACAAGGCCCAGCTCGGCGACACCTCATCGATTCAGATCATCGGGGAACGGACACCTACCCGTCCCTGCTCACGCCTCCCACGGCAACTCCCTTTCGTGCACCACCTCCAGTCGCGAGACCGCGCGGGTCAGCACCACGTAGAGCCGGTTCAGGCCGCGTCGCTCCGACTGCGCGATGGCCGCCGGTTCTACGGCGACGACGTGGTCGTACTCGAGGCCCTTGACGAGGGTCGCCGCGACGACCGTCACCCGGGCGGCCGCGTCGTCCGGGCCGGAGGCCGGGATGCCGGCCCCGGCCAGGGCCGCGCGGACCTCGTCGACCTGGCGGTCCGCGGCGATGACGCCGATCGAGCCCTCCCGGGGAAGTGCGTCGCGCACGGCGGCCACGACCGCGGAGCGCAGGTCACCGTCGGCTCGCCGGACGCGCAGTTCGCCGTCCCTGCGCAGGGACTCGGCGCGCGGCACGTCGGCGTCGAGGAGGTCGAGCAGGCGACCGGCGAGGGTGAGGACGGCGGCCGGGACACGGAAGCCCGTGGTCAGCGGCACGATCGTCGCGTCCGGCTTGCCCAGGTGGGCCATCTGCGCCCGCCAGGAGTCCGCCGCCCAGGGCGTGGTGCCCTGCGCCAGGTCGCCGAGGACGGTGAGCGAGCCGAAGCGGACCCGGCGGGCGACCGCCCGGCACTCCATCGGGGAGAGGTCCTGAGCCTCGTCGACGACGACATGCCCGTAGCCCTGGGGATGATCGAGAAGACCGGCGATCTCGTCGAGCAGGACGAGGTCGGCGGGCGACCAGCGGGCCGACTTCGGTGAGCGGGGCGGCCGGGACCAGTGCAGGGCACGCTGCTCCTCGGGGTCGAGGAGACCGTCAGCGGCCCGCGCCAACACCGCAGGCTCGGTGAGGAGTCGGGCCAGGACCTCCTCCGGGCGCAGCTTCGGCCACAGCGCCTCCACGCACGCGCTCACCGGCCGGGACCGTTCGATGCGGCGCGTCCAGGAGGCCGGGCGCGGCCCGCTCCGGCGTTCCACCTGCTCCTGGATCCGGCGCACGATCCGGCTGCGCACCCGCTCGCGCCCGATCTCGTACGGCGGCTCCTCGGCGAGCACCCCGGCGACGATCTCCGTCAGCCGGTCGCCCGAGATCCGCCAGCGGTAGGAGTCGTCGGGGACGGAGAGGTCGTCGGCGCGGCCGGCCGTCACCCGTCCGTACACCGCCCGGCGCAGCACCTCGGCCATCCGGGCGTCGTGCTTGACCGCGGCGGTCCGGTCGGGGTCCGTCCCGGCCGCCGGCCGGCGGGCGATCTCGTCGCGCAGGGTCGACTGCCGTACGCCGGTCTCGCCGAGGGAGGGGAGCACCTCGGCGATGTAGGAGAGGAAGGTGCGGTTGGGGCCGAGGATCAGCAGGCCGCCGCGCCGGATGCGGCGCGGGTGGGTGTAGAGGAGGTAGGCGGCCCGGTGCAGGCCCACGGCGGTCTTGCCGGTGCCGGGGGCGCCCTGCACGCACACGGACTCGGCGAGCTCCCCGCGGACGAGTTCGTCCTGCTCGGGCTGGATGGTCGCGGCGATGTCCCGCATGGGGCCGACGCGGGGCCGTTCGATCTCACGGGCGACGATCCCGCCCGGCCGCCCCGCCCCGCCCGGCACGTGGCCCCCGGCCCGCTCCCCGCCGTCGACGCGCCCGCCCGCGTCGAGGCGCTCGTCCTCCAGGCCCGTGAGGTCGGTGGAGTCACCCCGGCTGCCGGGGGCCCAGCCGAACCGCCGCCGGACGGCCACGCCCTGGGGGTCGCGGGCGCTGGCCTGGTAGAAGGCGCGGGAGACGGGGGCGCGCCAGTCGACGACGAGGGGCGGGGCCGCCGGGTGCTCGCTGATGCGGAGCCGGCCGATGTGGTGGGCGAGGCCCTCGTGCTCGCCGCCCGTGCCGTGGGCGAAGTCCAGCCGGCCGAAGAACAGGGGGCCTTCGGGCAGTTCGTGCAGGGCCTTGGCGTGGCTGCGCAGCCGGAACCCGAGCACCTCGGCGTCGGCGCCGGAGGCGGAGACGTCCTCGCCGGTGACGACGTGGAGGTCGGCGCCCTCGACCATCGCGGCGAGGGCGGCGCGGCAGCTGTCGTGGTGGGCGCGTTCGTGGTGCAACGCGGTGCCGAGATCCGGCGGGCCGTTCGGGTCGCCCTCGGGGACCGGCTCGGGTGTCGTCATACGCGAAGGGTAGCGAATAACGTAACCGAGTCACATTTTTTACTCTGTCTCAGTCAGCTGGATACCGGCCGGCCCAGCTGCGGCAGGCCCGCCCCCAGCCCCGCGAACGCCCGGTCCGCGGCCGCCTCCGCGTCCCCCCGCACGTCCTCCACCCGCTCCCCCTCCGCGATCCGCCGCCAGTTCTCCTCGGCGAGGATCCGCCGGACGGCGACGATCTGACCGGCGGCCAGCCGGGCGTCGAGGGCGTCGGGCAGCTCGTCCGCCAGGGCGTCGGCGAGGGCCGCCTCCGAGCGCTCCAGATAGCCGTACAGACGGGCGACCAGGGAGGGCGTGCCGTAGAGCATCGCGTGGAAGGCGCGCACGCTCGGATGGTCGTTGAGGCCGGTGACGGGGTCGCCGGCGGCCAGTCCGGCCAGGAAGTGCCGGCGCAGGGCGGGCAGCGGCGCGACCCCCTCGGCCCGCGCCGCCGTCACCACCCGGGCCGCCTCCTGCTCGTGGTCGGCGATCCGGTGCAGGACCAGGTCCTCCTTGGCCGGGAAGTACCGGAACAGGGTCGGCTTGGAGATGTCGGCCGCCGCGGCGATCTCGGCGACGGACACCGCGTCGAAGCCGCGCTCGACGAAGAGCCGGACGGCGATGTCCGACACGACCTGGTACATCCGCTGCCGCTTGCGCTCGCGCAGCCCGGTCTCGCTCATGGACCGAGCCTACGGGGCCGACCGCCCGCCCCGGGCGCGCCCGACCTCGACCCCGGGCGCGCCCGACCTCCACACCCGCCCGACCGGCCTCGACACCGACCGGCCTCGACACCGCACGGCCTCGACGGCCTCAATCCCGCCCGATCTCTGCCGGGGTTGACCTCAACCGTGGTTGAGGCCGAAGACTTCATGCACACGCATTCAACGGCACCGCGGTGGAGGTATGTCATGCGAGCAGCACAGGTGAAGGCGTTCGGCGGACCGGAGGTCCTGGCCACGGTGGAGCTGCCGGAGCCGGTCGCCGGCCCCGGCGAGGTCCTGATCGAGGTCGCCCACGCCGACACGATCTTCGTGGAGACCCAGGTCCGCTCGGGCCACTTCCGTGCCTATTTCCCCGTCGAGCCGCCGTACGTCCCCGGCGGCGGCGTGGCCGGCACGGTCGCCGCGGTCGGCGCGGGCGTGGACGCCGAGTGGGTGGGGCGCCGGGTGACGTCCTTCGTGACCGGCAGCTACGCCGAGCGCGTGACGGCCCCGGCCACCGCGCCTACCCCGGTCCCGGACGGCGTGGACCTGCGCACGGCCGCGGCCCTCGTCCACGACGGGGTGACGGCCGCCGGTCTGCTGGAACGCACCGCCGTGGGCCCCGGTGACCGCGTCCTGATCCTCGGCGCCTCGGGTGGCATGGGCACCCTGCTGATCCAGCTGGCCCGCGCCCGGGGCGCCAGGGTGGTGGCCGCTGCGCGGGGAACGCGGAAGACGGCGCTGGTAAGGGAACTGGGGGCGGACGCGGTGGTGGACGTGTCGGAGCCGGACTGGGTGGAGCGCGCCCGGCAGGCCCTGGGGCGCCGCCCGGAGTCCACCCGTGCCGCCGGGACCGGCACCGAAGACGCCACCCAAGCCGCCCCCGGGACCGCCACCGAAGCCGCCGCCGATGTCGTGCTGGACGGTGTCGGCGGTGATCTCGGCCTCGCGGCCTTCCCGTTGACCGCCGACGGTGGACGTTTCTCCGCGCACGGGGCGCCCACGGGTGGCTTCGCGCCGGTGGACGCGACAGAGGCGGAACGGCGGGGCGTCACCCTGTTCGGCATCGGGGACGTGCAGTTCGGCGAGGCCGAGGCGCGCCGCCTGGCCTCGCACGTCCTGGCGGAGGCGGCCGCGGGTCGGCTGCGTCCCGTGATCGGCGCCCGGTTTCCGCTGACGGAGGCCGCCGCCGCGCACGCGGCGATCGAGGGGCGGGAGGCGCTCGGGAAGGTGGTCCTCGATGTCTGAGGCCCGAAGGGGGTGACCGAGCCCGCGCCCGTACAGGCGCCCGCGCCCGCCCGCGCACCACCCGGGTCAGGACTCTTCGCCTGTCAGGACCGTCCGCGTGTCAGGGCCAGCTTGAGGTAGGGGTTGGCCGTTCGGGAGGCCGGAAGGCCGAGGGAGGCGGTGGCCGCGGCCAGCGTCTCGGCGTAGGAGTCGACGGCCCTGCGGACATTGGGGGCGTCCAGGCCCGTCCTGGTCGCCAGCCGGTCGAGATCGACATAGGCGGAGCGGATGATCTCGCTCCAGCGGTAGACCGGCCAGTCCACCCGCCAGTCCCTGCTGTACTCCGGAGGCATGTTCCGCTCCCAGCGACGGAACATGCGGTCCCTGATCTCCGGCCGGATCGGCGTCAGGTGCATGTGCCGGACCAGGTCGTACAGCGGATCGCCGACCAGGGCCATCTCCCAGTCGATGATGGTCAGGGCCCGGTGGTCGTTGCGGCGCACCAGGTTCCACGGGTTGAGGTCACCGTGCAGCAGGGCGGGCGCCCGGTGACTCAGCCGGTGCCGGGAGAGGATCTCGCGCAGCCGCCACTCGTCGGGCAGCCCGAGCGTGCGGGCCAGTTGCAGCGACTCCTTCGGCAGGTTCCGCACCAGGCCGACCAGCTGCTCCTTCAGCCATTCGTAGAAGTCGACGTCCCCGGCCTGAGGATCGATCGCCCGGTGGTCCACCCGGGTCAGCTCGCACAACTGATCGACGAGCGCGTCGGCCTCGTGCGGGAGCAGACCGTTCACCGGGTGGCTCGGCGGCTGGTCGACCCGGGTGCCGACATAGGTGTGAATGCTGAAGGCGTCGTCCCGGTAGCTCTCGCCGAGCGCCAGGACCTGCGGTGCCGCCACCCGGGCGCGCGACTCCTGGATGGCGTTGAGGACGGCGTGCTCGCTCAGGTAACTCGGCTCCCGCCGCGAGACGTTGGCCAGTTTGCGGCGCACGACCACGGGGTGGGGCATGTCCCGCACCCACACGACCGAGTTGAGATGAGCGGTTCCCTTGAACACCCGGTGCGCGGGGGCGGCGCCCTCGGCGAGCAGCGCCTCCCGCACGGCGGACGCCGGAAAGCGGGGATTCTCGGACAGGCGCCGGTCCGGCCGCCATGCGGAGGCCTTCGCGATCCAGTGCCGGCCGCTGTCGCCCCGGTCCACCCGCGAGGCCAGCCACCTGACGAGAGCCCGCTCGATCTCGTCGTACGTCGGCACGTTCCCGAGCCGCAGGGGCTCCGCCGCCGCCTTCAGCGCCCGGTGCACCTCCACCGTCGCCTCGTCGCACCCCTTCTGCGTGAAGGACTCCTGGAGCGACCTCGCCGCACGCATCACGTCCGGATAGACCGACTGCGCCCGCTCGAAGGCGACGTAGTGGGAGAGGTCCTTGTCCAGGCCCTTGATCGCGCTGGGCCGGAACTTCCGCATGGCCCGCGCCCAGGCCTCGATCACCTCGCCCCACTGGTGGTCCGGGTACTGCATGCGCACCAGGTGGGTGGCGAGGTCGTGCAGCGGGTCGCCGAAGGTCGCCAGCTCCCAGTCCACGCACACGAGCGGCGGGTCCCCGCCGTACGACACGATCAGGTTGTCCCGGTGCAGGTCCGCGTGGAGCAGGCTGTACGGCCGCCGGGTCATCGCGGGCACCCGCTCCGCCAGGCGGAGCAGAGCGTCGTCGGAGATCCCCAGCGCCTTGAACAGCCCGCCGAACTCACCCCAGTTGGGCTTGCGGATCTGTTCGTCGGCGCACAGGGTCAGGGTCTTCAGGAAGGCCTGGCTGTCGCTGTGGTTGGCGGGCCAGGAACCGGGCAGCGGCGGCAGTGCCTGGCGGCGCACCTGGGTCATCTGCGCCAGCAACCCGGCCAGCGCCTTGATCAGCAGGTTGTCGACAGGCTTACCGTTTCCGCAGATGGTGGAGAGCGGTACGCCCTCCACATGACTGTGGATGGCGTAACCAGGCGTCTTGATCAGGCATTCGGGTGCGTGCGGCAGGGCGCCGCGGACGGCGTCGAGGATCGCCGCCTCCGGCCAGGTCCTGATCACCACCGGCAGCGCGTCCGAGCGCCTGATCCGCACGATCACCGAGGTCCCCGGGGGGCGGCCCACCAGAGGGGCGACCCGCTCCGTCAACGGCAGCACATAGTTGCGATTGTGATGGCCGCTGGACTCCTGGGTCGCCTCGGCGGCCCTGACGAAGGCCCTCAGCGCCCCGGGTACGTCCTCGGCTGCTCGTTCCCCGAGGTGACGAGGGGGAACAAGGTGGTCGACCACTGGCCGCTCCGGTACTCGCGCTGGGCAGGGTAGGGCAAACGGTAAACGCGCCGCACGACCGGAGTGATGATCAGCTGAGCCGATTGGTGGTTTTGCCACTCACTCACGTCGGGCGGTTCGAGACGGGCCTGTTCGCCGTCTCATACGTATGGACGAGAGCGATTGCTCGCGCGATTGAGGCATGCTAGCGCACGGGGACCGGGCTATTCGGCGAGAAAATTCCAGACGGAGTCGAACCACGACTGCCAGGTGTCCACGAAGACGGTGCCCGGCGAGTTCGGGTCCCCGTCCTTCACCTGATGGCTGAGGGTGGCGCCGAGACCCAGCACGTCGAGAGCCGTGATCTCCTCGATCTCGTCGTTCGAGCCGACGTCGATCTGCCGTTGAATCACCTCATAGGGGCCGTGCAGCGCCTCGGCTCCGTTGAAGAGGTAGAGCTTGAGGGTGGGGGTCAGCGGGGCGTGCCGGATCTGGATGTCGACGGACGGCACGAGCTTCTCGGTCCGCAGGTCCCTGAGCACCCCGCGCAGTGACTCGGTGTGCCGGTTGGTGATGCCGTGCAGACGGTTGCGCAGCCGGTCGTCGTCCTTGTCGTCCTTGACCCTCGGGTAGGGCAGGACCAGTTCCTCGGAGGGCAGGATCATCCGCAGGCCGATGTGCTGGGGTGCGATGGAGCGGCGGTGTATCCGCTCCGCCTGCAAGCGGATGTGCGCGTCCAGCGACTCGGACGTCAACGTGTAGACGTCCAGGGTGACTTCCGGCTGCTCGAAGGCCTCGCTGAGCAGCGGCCCCAGGGTCGCCCCCTGGCGCTGCCGGGTGGCTTTGGGCGTGGAGGACTGGATCCGCTGCGTCTTGACGACCCGGGATCCGCTCCCCTGGCGGGACTCGATCCAGCCCTCGTGGGCCAGTTCCCTCATCACACGGGAAACGGTGTCCCGCGAGACTCCGAACTCCTCGGCGAGGTCCCGCTGCGACGGCAGGAACGAGCGCAGCGGATAGGTCCCGTTCGCCATCCGGGCACGCAGATCGTCGGCGACCCGGTGGAACTCCCGGCCGCCGCTGTCACCACTCTGCTGAGCGTCCACACAGCGACCGTACCGCTATCCATCCAATGGCAAACCAATCCCGGTCAAGTACCGGCCGGTTCAGGTCGATTAAGGATCAACCGGCCAGGGGAAATCCACTTCAAGTCAACCAGGCCAATTGGACTGGGATTTGAAAGCTTCACAGAGACTGGCAGGAAGGTGGAAGGCCGTGCTCCTGTTATCGGCACTCTGGGAACTCCTCGCGTTCTGCGCGGGGTTGACGGTGCAGGCGAAGCTGGGAGCGGTGGGCGTGATGCTGCTGTTCACCCTGGCCGTGGGCATACGGGCCCGGCACGACGTCCTCGCCGTCGGGGCGGCCGTCCTGCTCGTGGTGCTGCTGCTCAGGGCCGCCTGACCGCGTTCAGCAACAGCTCCAGCGAGTCGACCACCGTCGTGGCACCCGCTCCCCTGAGCAGCTTCTCCTTGTGCGCGTTGCGCGCGTAGCCCAGGAACGGCACGCCGGCCTCACGGGCGGCCAGGAAGTCGGAGGTGGTGTCGCCGATCATCAGGGCGGTGCCGGGCGACGATCCCATGGCACGCAGAGCGCGGTTCAGACAGTGCGGGTGGGGCTTGAGGTGGCTCAGTTCCTGGGTGCGGCCGTAGATGTGCGGCGCGAAGCAGGAGGTGAGCCCGCGGCTCGCCAGGTACGTGGTCGCCACCCGGGGTGAGTTGTTGGTGGTGATGGCCAGCCGCAGCTCCCGTGCCACCAGGGTGCGGATCAGGGGATCGGCCCACGCCGTGGGCATCGCCGTGGCCGTGGCCTTCAGTTCCTCCTGGGTGAGGCGTTGCTCCAGCTCCGTGACCAGGTCGCTGCCCGGGTGCCGACGATCCACCGCGCGCAGCACGACGTGCGGGTCCAGCGACTCCCGCTCGGAGTCCGTCAGCAGGCCGTGCAGGCCCCGCGCCTCCAGCCACCGGACGAGACCGTCGGCCACTCCTTCCGCCGAGTGCCCGGCGAAGAGCCGGCAGATCGGCCCGTCGAAGTCCCACAGGACGACCCTCGTGCGGGTGATCAGCTCCCGCAGATCCGCGTTCCCGTTCCCGGTGCCTGCTGCCACCTGCTCAGTCTGCGTCGTATCAGAGGTCACTAGAAGAGTGTCAGGTCCGTCGTGATGGTTTCCCAGAGGGCGTCGAACCACTTCTGGGATTCCTCCACGAACGCGGCGTCGCGCTGACCGGCGGCCTTCTCGAAGGAGAAGAGGAGGGACTCGGTGCCCCGCACGTCGTACATGTCGAGGGTTCCGCTGTCGGTGGTCTCCTCGGTGCGCGCGACCATGTAGTACGCGATCAGCGCCTCCTGCCCGTTGAGGAGGTACAGCTTCACCGGCGGGGTGAAGGGCAGTGCGCGGAAGGTGATGTTGACGTCCACGCCGTGCGAGCGCAGTGCGCGGAGGTTGTAACTCAGCACCTGGCCCTGCGCGTTGCGCATCGACAGCCAGCGCTGGTGGACCGGGTCCTCGTCGTCCCCGCGGTCCTCGACCGAGACCGGGAAGGCGAGACTGATGTCCCGGGACGGCAGCAGGATACGGACGTCGATCTTCTGGGGCCGGATGCTGCCGGCGTGGATCAGCCGCAGGGGCTCGCCCAGGGCCGGGATCAGGCTCTCGGCGGTGAGACAGGCCGCGTCGATCCGTACGTGCGGCACGCCGAACGCGGCGGTGAGCCGCGGGGCCAGGCCCACCATCGTGGGCTGGGGCTCGCCGCGGTCCGGGGCCGGCGGCTCCGCGATCCGCGGCGGACTGCCCTTGCTCACGTTGGTGAGCAGCCCGTCGTCCTGGAGCGCCCGCAGGGCCTGGCGGACGGTACCGCGCTCCACCCCGAACTCATCGGCCAGTTCGGCCTGGGTGGGCAACCGGTCACCGGCCCTGAGATCCCCGACGCGGATGCGTTCGCGCAGGACATCGGCGATCTCACGCGGTGAGAGCCTGCTGCCGTTCACTGCCACGTTCTCCTGGGTCACGACCAAACGCTACAACTTAGATCCATCTGGCGGGAGTTGTTTGAAAGTTGTTTAACAGCTGCCGCCAAGTGGGGACAACATAGTCATAGTTGGCAACCAACTTGAGTGAGTTGGCGGAAGGTTTGCCTCCCACTCCCATCTCGGAAGGGGGGAACCACCATGCCCGTCCTCGTCCTCCTCTGCGCCGTCTTCGTCGTCGGTGTCGAGCAGACCATCCAGTGGAAGTACGGCACCGCCGGCGCCATCGGCCTGCTCCTGCTCAGCGTCGGCATCAAGGCCAAGAGCCCGGTCATCAGCTCCGCCGGCGCCGTGATTCTCGCCCTTCTCGCCACCGGGCCCGCCGTCAGCTCGTGAGCACCAGCTCCGAGCTGATCGTCTCCCACAGTGCGTCGAACCACAGGTGGGACTGTTCCACGAACGCCGTGTCACGCGGCCCGGCGCCCTGTTCGAAGGCGAACAGCACCGACCGCGTGCCTTCGGCGTCGTACATCTCCAGGTGCTCGTGGTCGATCGTCTGCTCGCGCCGTTTGACCGTGTAGTACGCGAACAGCGCTTCCGTCCCGTTGAGGAGATACAGCTTGACGGGCGGGGTGAAGGGCAGTGCGCGGAACGTGACGTGCACGTCGATTCCGTGCGTGGAGCGCAGCGTGAGCAGGTTGTGGCGCAGCACCTGGCCCTGGGCGTTGCGATGGGCCAGCCAGCGGCGCTGGAGCCGCCCGGTCTCCGTGATGTCCACCGGTGCCGGAAAGGCGAGTTCGATGTTCCGGGACGGCAACAGGACACGGACGTCGATCTTGGCCGGTTTCAGTTGCCCCGCGTGGATCTGCCGCAGGGGTTCACCGATCGCGGCCGTCAGCGAGACCGCCGTCAGGCACAGGGCGTCGACCTCGACGTGATCGGCCGCGAAGGCCTCGGTGATCTTCGGCGGAAGGGCCACCATCGAGGGCTGCGGGGCCGCCGCGGGACCCGCCGGGAGGCCGGCCGCACCCGGCCGCGCGGCGACCGTCGCCGGGCTTCCCTTGGAGACGTTGGTGAGGAGCTGCTCGGACTGAAGAATGCGCAGCGCCTGCCGTACGGCACCACGCTCGACGCCGAACTCGTCCGCCAGCTTGGCCTGCGTCGGCATGCGCTGCCCCGGCCGCAGCACTCCGGTCCTGATCCGGGTGCGCAGCTCGTCGGCCACCTCGCGATGTGACCGTTGCGGCCGCACCGCCCCCCTCCGCCCATTGACGGAGGCATGTTCCGGCTCCACGTCCGCACACTACAACTTCCCGCCATCTTTGGGCAGTTCAAAGAGAGATGGTTATAGGACGCTTCCAAGCGGACATAGTTACAGTGAAGTTGGCAGCCAACTTCAACGACATGGTCAAACTTTCAGACGGTTGGCGGTCGGGCTCCCTTCCGGAGGGGAGCCGGGAGCCCGAGCAGTCGACACCGACGTACAGCCACAACTGAACATCGCCCGCACAGCCACAACTTCAGATCGATCGCACAGCCACAACTGAACAGCTACGGATACCCGCATTCGAAGAACCACGGACACACGGCAGTCAGCAGTCAGCAGTACAGACGTACAGCCGCACGGAAAGGAGTCGTCAGAAGATGTCCGGGCACCAAGGCCGCCCGGACGTACGCAGCAGGGCGTCGGCCTCCCGGGCGGCGCCCGCTCGTTCTTCCCGGAGCCGGCCCAGCACCGCCAGCCGCCCCGCGGACTCGTCGCCCAGCCACAGCGTCGCCAGCTCGGCCACGTCCAGAGTGAGGTCGGCGCCGCGGGTGGTCGGCGTACAGGAGGCACCGTCGGGGGTGGCGTCCAGCAGGAAGCGGCCTCCGGCCAGGCCCGACCGGTCGGTGACCTCGAGGACCAACGCGCCCGACGCGTCGTACGTCCGCGCCTCCAGGGCCCGCACGACGTCCAGGATCCGCACCCACAGCCAGTCCGCCTGCGTGGTGATGCGCGCCGCGCGCGGGTCCGGCAGATGGAGCGGGAGCAGGTCGTCCGGTGAGCGCCAGCCCGTCTTCACCCGGGTGATCCAGTCGATGGAACAGAGGTAGTGCCACAGGGCGCGCTCCGCGGCCGGGGTCACCGCGCTCAGCCAGTTCACCGTCGCCGTGTTCAGCGGCTGCTTGCCGTCGCTCCACTCGTCGTCCGCGCTGTAGGAGGCCATGCCCTCCACCACACCCTCCGCCGAGCGGTAGACCACGAAGAACGGCTCGACCCACGCACTGCCGAACAGCCACAACCGCCCGGTGCGCGCCGCCCACCAGTGCTCGTCCCGGTCGATCGCGCCCGGCTGGGCGCTGCGCAGCCGCTCGTGCAGCTCGGGACCGATCCGGCGGATCTCCTCGGGGTCGGCGAAGTCGATCCGGCCGCCGTCCTGCGGGCCCGACCAGTTCGGGTCGAGGCCGGCGCGCGGCACGTCGATCGACCACTCGGTCATGGTGGTCGCCGGACCGAAGCCGTACCGGCCGTAGATCCGGTACTCGGCGGCTATCAGGGTGGCCACGACGTCCCCGCGGTCCTTCGCCGCCGTCAGGTCGTCGGCCATCATGCGGGTGAGGATTCCGCGGCGGCGGTGCGTGGGCGCGACGGTGACGTTGGAGATGGCGTCGGCGGCGACGGTCGCGCCGCCGACCGCCGTCAGCTCCTGGTCGAACGAGCGGAACGTCGCCACGCACCGGCCCGCGTCGAAGGCGCCGGAGACACGGGAGTCGGCGAACGCGAGACGACGGTCGGCGAGCATCTGGTCGGGGACGGTGGGCGGGCGCAGAAAGCCCGTGTTCACGGCACGGGTCCACTCGGGAAGCTCCGCGTCGGTGACTGCGCGGACGTCGATCGGCTGCTGGCTGGCTCGGCGGGTCATGGGATCACCGTAGGCAGGGGCGGGCGGGCGGCGCGAAGATTTTTCCCGCCTTCGCCGCCCCGGCCCGAGCCCCGGCCGCGGCCCGTTCCTCGCAACCGGCCCAAGCCTCGGAGCCGGCCCGAGCACCCCCGCCGCGGCCCCGGTGGGACCACGACGGGGTCACACCAGCAGGTCCTCCACCTGTGCCTCTCCCTCCCGGTAGCGCCTCGTGATCTCCGCGCCCGACTCGTCGGCCGTCCGCTGGAGGCGCTGGCGGCGGCTCGAGACCTGCTGCTCGTAGCGGACCAGGCAGCCCATCGCGTCGTGGAGCTCGGGATCTGTGCGCGCGTCGAGGTCGGACAGTTCGACGTCGGCGAGCATGTCGGCGGCCAGCCGCCGGTACTCCTCGCTGTGCGGGGTGCCCAGGGTGACGTGCCGGGCCGAGGAACGGTGCCGGGCCGGGGCGTCGGTGAGGATCTCCGACAGCCGCTCCACCACGGAGGCCGCGCCCGACGGAGAGCGGCGGGCCAGCTCCGCGCGCAGGATGTCGATACGGCCCTGGAGCAGCCGTCGTACGTAGCTGAGGTCGGCCTCGTCGCGCTGGGCGTCCCGGCGCAGGGTGCGCAGTTCGGGCAGGCTCAGCCGGGTCAGGTCGTGCTCGGGTTGTTCCACGGGCAGCACGGGGCTGTCGCTGCGCTGTGCCGGCGGCCGCTGTGTGGCAGGCCGCCTGGTACTCGGTGTGCTCATGTCCTTCTACCGTCCCCTCGACCGGCGTGTGGGAAGCATCGTGCCACCCCGATCGACCGCCGGGTTACCGAGTCCCCCCGAACGGCCCCAGATAGGGGCTTAAGGATCAAAAATGGGCCCCTCACGGGTCGGTGCGGGGGACCCGGCATCATGGTCCGCATGCGAGCGGTGGTGCAGAGGGTGGACGGCGCGAGCGTCGTCGTGGACGGCGAGACGGTCGGGGAGATCAACGGCGAGGGACTGTGCGTCCTGGTCGGGGTCACGCACGAGGACACGAAGGTGGAGGCGGACCGGCTGGCCCGCAAACTCTGGTCGGTACGCATGCTGCACGACGAGAGGTCGTGCAGCGACATCGACGCCCCGCTGCTGGTCATCAGCCAGTTCACGCTGTACGGGGACGCGCGCAAGGGGCGCCGGCCCACCTGGAACGCGGCCGCCCCCGGCGAGGTCGCCGAGCCGCTCGTCGACGAGGTCGTCGCCCGGCTGCGGGAGCTGGGCGCGACGGTGGCGACGGGCCGGTTCGGCGCGCAGATGCGCGTGTCGCTGACGAACGACGGCCCGTTCACCGTGCTGATCGAGGTCTAGGGGTCTCCTGGCCCCTCAGGCCTCCTGGGCTCCTGGTCCGGCTGGGCCACCGGGCCCCCGGGATCCCGGGGCTGCCCCCTAGGGTTCCACCACCGTTTCCTGCGCGGCCGCGGTCGTCCCGGCCAGCAGCGGCGCGTCCACCGGCACGTTCCGCTTCACCAGGGCCAGGGCCACCGGGCCGAGCTCGTGGTGGCGTACGGACGTGGTGATGAAGCCGATCTTGCGGCCGTCGGGGCCGTCGTCGGCGACGCGGAGTTCGGTGCCGGCGACCGGCAGGTGGACCTCGCTGCCGTCGAGGTGCAGGAAGACGAGACGGCGGGGCGGCTTGCCGAGGTTCTCCACCCGGGCCACCGTCTCCTGGCCGCGGTAGCAGCCCTTCTGGAGGTGCACGGCGGTGCCGATCCAGCCGAGCTCGTGCGGGATGGTGCGGTGGTCGGTCTCGAAGCCGAGACGCGGGCGGTGCTGCTCGACGCGGAGGGCCTCGTGGGCGAGGATCCCGACCGGCGGACCCGCCTGCCCGGCGTACGCCTCCAGGTCGGCGCGGGGGAGAAAGAGATCACGGCCGTACGCGGTCTCCCGGACGGCGACACCCGGCGGGACGGGGGCGATGGAACCCGCGGGGAGATGTACGACCGCCAGGTCGGCGGTGCGGTCGGCGACCTCGACCCGGTAGAAGAACTTCATCGACTCCAGGTACGCGATCAACGCCTCCTGGGTGCCGGGTTCGACGTGCATCCAGACGGTCAGGCCGTCGTCCACCAGGTAGAGCGCGTGTTCGATGTGGCCGTTCGCGGAGAGGATCAGCGCTTCGGTGGCCTCGCCGACACGGAGGTCGGTGACGTGCTGGGTGAGGAGAAGGTGCAGCCAGCTCAGCCGGTCCTCGCCGGAGACGGTGACGACTCCGCGGTGCGAGAGATCGACGAAACCGGCGCCGTCGGCGAGGGCGCGCTGCTCGCGGAACAGGTCGCCGTAGTGACCGGCGACGCCTTCGTCCACACCCTCGGCGGGGACGGCGCCGGGCAGGGACAGCAGAGGGCTCTTCATGGGCCCAAGCCTACGACTTGGTAATTGAACCCTTGAGCGTGCAGTCCTTGCACCGCCCGAAGATCGCGAAGTGCTTCATGTCCGTGTCGAAGCCGAAGGTCTCGCGCAGCTTGTCCCGGAACTCCGCGGCCACCTGTACATCCGCCTCGATGACATTGCCGCAGTCGCGGCAGACCAGGTGGATGTGATGGTGCCGGTCCGCCAGGTGGTACGTCGGTGCCCCGTGCCCGAGATGCGCGTGGCTGACCAGCTCGAGCTCCTCCAGGAGCTCCAGGGTCCGGTACACGGTGGAAATGTTGACCCCCGACGCCGTCTTCCTCACTTCCACGAGGATGTCGTCGGGGGTCGCGTGCTCCAGGGTGTCCACGGCCTCGAGGACAAGCTGGCGCTGCGGCGTCAGCCGGTAACCGCGCTGCCGCAGGTCGCTCTTCCAGTCAGTGCTTTCAGTGCTCACCACACCGAAGAGTCTAGAACTACTTGAAGAAGGCGATCCCGTCGTCCGGCATGTCGTCGGGGAGGGCCTTCGCCCAGCGTTCGACGTCCTCCGGGGTGACGACCTTCTTCAGGTGCGCCGACATGTAGGGGCGCAGCTCGGTCTCGGGGGTCTGCTTCTCGCCGACCCACATGAGGTCGCTCTTGACGTAGCCGTACAGGCGCTTGCCGCCGGTGTAGGGGCCGGAGGCGGCCGTGCGGGCCACCGCGTCGGTGACGAGGTCGATCTGCGGCTTCTTGTCGGCCAGCTCGCCGTACCAGATCTCGACGACGCCGTCGTCGCGGACCATGGTCACCTCGACCTTGCGGTCGGCGTCGACGCGCCAGAAGCCGGACTCCGACTCCAGCGGCCGGACCTTGTTGCCGTCGCCGTCCAGGACCCAGGTGTGGGAGTGGTACTCCAGGAAGTCCCGGCCGTCGTGGCCGAAGGTGACCTCCTGTCCGAAGTTGCACTTCTCCGAGCCGGGGAAGTCATGCACGCCCGCGCCCGCCCAGCTGCCCAGCAGGAAAGCGAGGGGGACGAGGTCCTTGTGGAGGTCGGACGGAATCTCGATCATGAGTGACAGTTCCTGGAGATGGTCGGTCAGCGCTGGCCCTGGTACAGCTTCTTCACGGTCAGACCGGCGAAGGCGAGGGTGCCGACGCAGACCAGGACCAGCAGGGCTTCGAAGAAGATCTCCACGGGGTGCTCCTCGGATGAGCGTGCTTCGGGGTACGTACTACAGGGCCGGCCCCCAGCTTACGCGGCCGGGGACCGGCCCTCCGTGTGAGGTACTCCCTCACGGGGGTCAGCCCGGCAGCTGACTCTGCGGGGTGACGGTCTGCTGGAAGGGGACGGCCGCGGCGGTGCCCTTGCGGGACCGGAGGACCACGGCGACGACGTCACCCGCGCGGAGGCAGGCCCGCCGCGGCGGCTCCGCTCCATGGGTGGTGAGCTCCCCGCAGACGTCGTCGGCCGCCGATTCCCTCTCGCGCTCACCGGAACCCGTGATCGACACCAGCAGTCGTAGTGGAGTTGATTACGATTCAGGCATGGCGAAGAAGCTCGTGATCAAGGTGACGGCGGGCGCGGACGCGCCCGAGCGGTGCTCCCAGGCGTTCACGGTCGCGGCCGTCGCCGTGGCCAGTGGGGTCGAGGTCTCACTGTGGCTGACCGGGGAGTCCGCGTGGTTCGCGCTGCCGGGCCGGGCCGCCGAGTTCGAGCTGCCGCACGCGGCCCCGCTGCCCGGTCTGCTCGAGTCGGTCCTGGCCGGTGGCCGCCTCACCCTGTGCACCCAGTGCGCGGCCCGCCGGGACATCACGGAGAAGGACGTCATCGAGGGCGTACGGATCGCGGGAGCGCAGGTGTTCGTGCAGGAGGCGCTGGCCGACGGCGTCCAGGCGCTCGTCTACTAGAACGGGCGTTCGTCCACCGGAACGGGCCGCCGGGCCGGGCTCGACGGGGTGGGCTCGGCGGGGCGGGCTCGACGGGGCGGCGCCTACGGACGGCGTTTCTTGCCGTCCAGCTCGTCCCACCACTCGTCGGACTTCGGGTCACCGGAGGGGTCGTCCCACCAGCGGTCCTCGGGACCGCGCCGGTTGGCGACCATCGCGGCGAGCGGCGGGATGAGCATGGCCACCACGCACATGCCCACGGCCACCGGGATCGACCAGAGGCGCACGACCGCCCACGCCAGGACGAAGAGGCCGATGCAGGTCCCCATCATGGCGAAGTAGACGTGCCGTCGCCGTGCGTACATATCTCCAGCGTAGGTCCGTGCACGCCGAAGGGCCGCCCCCCGGTGTCCAACCCGCAGGGTGCGGCCCTTCAGTGGTTCACGGTGTCGTTCAGACCGCGATCGCGACCTCCGCGAGGCCGCCCTGCTGGGCGACGACCGTGCGGTCGGCGGTGGCGCCGGGGACGAGGGCGCGAACGGTCCAGGTGCCCTCGGCCGCATAGAAGCGGAACTGTCCGGTGGCGGAGGTCGGGACCTCCGCGGTGAACTCGCCGGTCGAGTCCAGCAGACGGACGTAGCCCGTCACCGGCTCGCCGTCCCGGGTCACCTGACCCTGGATCGTGGTCTCACCGGGCTTGATCGTCGAGGCGTCCGGGCCGCCGGCCTTCGCTCCACACATGTGCTTCTCCAGAGGTCGTTCAGGTCGGTTTTCGGATGGTTACTTGTTGGCGCCGAGCTCGATCGGGACGCCGACGAGGGAGCCGTACTCGGTCCAGGAGCCGTCGTAGTTCTTGACGTTCTCCACGCCCAGCAGCTCGTGCAGCACGAACCAGGTCAGGGCCGAGCGCTCGCCGATGCGGCAGTACGCGATGGTGTCCTTGGCCAGGTCGACCTGCTCGTCGGCGTAGAGCTCCTTGAGCTCGTCGTCCGACTTGAAGGTGCCGTCGTCGTTGGCGTTCTTCGACCACGGGATGTTGCGGGCGGACGGGACGTGGCCCGGGCGCTGCGACTGCTCCTGCGGCAGGTGCGCCGGGGCGAGCAGCTTGCCGCTGAACTCGTCGGGCGAGCGGACGTCGACCAGGTTCTGCGAGCCGATGGCCGCCACGACGTCGTCGCGGAAGGCGCGGATGGACTTGTTCTGCGGCTTGGCCTGGTAGGAGGTCTCGGGGCGCTCGGGCACCTCTTCGACCAGCTCGCGGGCGTCCAGCTCCCACTTCTTGCGGCCACCGTCGAGAAGCTTGACGTTGTCGTGGCCGTAGAGCTTGAAGTACCAGTAGGCGTAGGACGCGAACCAGTTGTTGTTGCCGCCGTAGAGGATCACCAGGGTGTCGTTGGCGATGCCCTTGGCCGACAGGAGCTTCTCGAAGCCCTCCTGGTCGACGAAGTCACGGCGGACCGGGTCCTGGAGGTCCTTGGTCCAGTCGATCCGGATGGCGTTCCGGATGTGGTTCTTCTCGTACGCGGACGTGTCCTCGTCGACCTCGACGATGGCGATGTCGGCGTTGTCGAGGTTGGCCTCGACCCAGTCGGCATCGACCAGGACGTCACTGCGGCTCATGCTCGTTCTCCTCCGGGGCAGTTGCGGCGGGGGTGTGCAAGAAAGAGGGGCGCGCGGCCGGGTCTCGCCGGCGGCCGGCGCACGGATGCCCTCGAATGAGGGCGCCGGGAGGCGCGGAAGGCCGGCGGCGCTTCCGCTCAGAAAGTGCGACAGAGCATGGCGGCGACGCGGCACAGGTCTACTGCCCGCCGCTTCGTGAGATCCGCCTGTCGCTGCATCATGTCGACGATCGTAGGGACGGACAGGTGGGCATGTCACCAGCATGCCGAATGCTGAGATGCGATCGTCCGGATAGTGGGACAGAAAAAGCGCCCGGGCCGTTGCAGCACGGCTTCCGGGCGCTTGTGTCCGTCGTCACCCCTACGGTACGGACGGCGGCGTCTCGCCTGTCGGACACTCGCCGTCCATCAGGGGTCGGTCCATGGTTCGTCGTCCATGGCTCGACGTCCATGGTCGGCCCATGGCCGGTCCGGGGGTCAGCCCTACCCGGCCAGCCTGACGTTCGAACCCTTCACCGAGATGTCCACCCCGTTCGTCCCCGCCTGGACCTTGTCGAGCTGGATCCCGCCGGGCAGGTCGTCGATCTTCTGCTGGAAGTCGGTGATGGAGCGCACCTCGCTCTCGGCGGCCCGGACCCCGCCGAAGCTGGGCAGCGAGTCGGCGTGCACGCGGACGGTGTCGCCCTCGACGGTGACCGTGCTGAGGACGTACACGGGCTGCGGCAGCTTGGTGCCGAGCACGGTGGCCTCGACGGCGACCTTGATCTTGCCGTTGCCGCCGTCGGAGAGACCGACCACGTTGGCGGTGACGCCCTGCATCACCTGCGTCGGCTCGGACTTCGCCGTCTTCAGCAGCTCGGCGTAGGTGATGGACGCGGTGCCGGTGGCGCTGGAGGCGGTGGCGGAGCTGTAGTCGCCGGAGAACTCGACACCCTTCATGTCCGCCTGGAGGTCGTCGATACGGATCGACTGACCGCTCTTGCCGGTCGCCGCCTCGTAGTCCTTCATGCCGACCTCGACGTCGTCCAGCGAGCCGCCGACGACCTGGGTGAGGAACGGGAAGCCCTTGATGGACACGTCCGGGGTGGTGGCGAGGCCCTCGTTGGCCTTCAGCTTGTCGGCCACCTCACCCTCCGCGAAGTTCACGGCGAGGCGGTCCGCGAGCACGAACAGGCCGCCCAGGACCACGACGACGACCAGCAGTATTCGAAGCGCACGCATGCGGTAGTTCCCCCACCCGGATGGCCTGAACGGTTCATTGACAACGGTTCAAGGTAACCCCGCACGGAAGGGGCACCGGCGATTTGTCGATCACCTGTGACAGACCATCACCGCTCTTTACCCCTTACCTCTACGCCAGCGCCCGCCCGAGGACGTAGACCGCGGGCGCGGCGGCGGCCAGCGGCAGGGCCACGCCCGCCGTGAAGTGGACGAAGCGGGAGGGGTAGTCGTAGCTCGCGACCCGGTGGCCGACGAGCGCGCAGACCGCCGCGCCCGCGCCGAGCAGCGCACCCTTGGCGCCCAGGCCGGTCATCCCGCCGACCGCGATGCCCGCGCCCGCGGCGGCGAGCAGGGCCACCACGACGGAGGCCGGGGTGGGCAGCGGCAGCGCCCGGGCCAGGACGGCCACCGCCACCGCGGCCGTGCCGACCGTCACCGCGTCCGGCTCGGCGCCCAGATGCCCGGTGGCCAGGACGGCCAGCGCGGAGGAGGCGACGGTCGCCATCAGTCCGTACATACGTTCGTCGGGGTCGGCGTGCGAGCGCAGCTGGAGCACCAGACAGAGCAGGACCCAGACGCCGAGGGTGCCGAAGATGGCGGCGGGCGCGTTCTCCCGGCCCGCCGCGAGGAGCGCCGCGTCCGACACCAGTGCGCCCAGGAAGGCGAGCGCGATGCCCTGGCGGGCCGGCCACATGCCGTTCAGCCGGAACCAGCCCGCCGCGGTGACGGCCTGGAGCACGACGAGCGGGACGAGGAGGGCGTACGAGCCGATGGCCGCCGCGCCGGAGAGGAGCAGACCGAGGAGCGCGGTGAGCGCGGCGGGCTGCATCCCCGGCTCGATGATCGGCGAACGCCCCTCCAGACGGGCCCGCTGGGCGTCGGTGACACGGGCGTTGCCGGCCAGGGTGGCGGGGCCGTAGGTCATGCCGGTCTCTCCGGTCGCGGGTTCCGGCACAGGGGCGGAAGCAAGGGGGGCGGCGGGCGCCGAGGCCGGACGGGAGGCCTGCTGCGGCGCCGGGGCCTGCCAGTTTCCCGCCTGGGCGTGGTTCTGCGCCTGGGCGTGACTGTGCGGCTGGGCGTGACTGTGCGGCTGGGCGTGACTGTGCGGCTGGGCGTGACTGTGCGGCTGGGCCTGGTCCTGAGTCTGGGCGTGACCGTGCGGCTGGGCCTGGTCCTGCGGTTGTGCGTGGTTCTCCGGTGGCAGGGGTGCGCGCCCCGCGGGGCTGCCGCCGTACGCCGGGCCACCGCCGTACGCGGGGGCGTCTCCGTACCCGGGATCCGCGTGCCCGGGGGCGTTTCCGTAGCCGGAGGACTCGTCGTACGCGGAAGCGTTGCCGTACGCGGGCTGCGGGTTGCCGTAGATCGGCGCCTCGCCGGTCTGCGGGGGCAGATAGGCGGTCGGGGCCGGGTCGGCCGGGGTGACCGGCGCCTGGACGCTCGTCTCCCAGGTCTGGCCCTGCCACTGCTGCGTGTGCTGGAGGTGGGCCTGCGGGTCCTCGTACCCCTGCTGCTGCCCAGGCCAGGCCTGCTGCTGGGCATGCCGGGGCTGCTGGGCATGCCGGGGCTGATGAGCCTGCTGGGACTGATGAGCCTGCTGGGACTGATGAGCCTGCGGGGTTTGGGGCTGCCGGGTGTACGGGTCGTAGCCCTCGTACCCCTCTTGGCCCTGCTGGTCGTACGGCTGGTCGGTCATCTCACCCTCCTGCGAACGGCGGGAGCACCTCGACCGTGCCGCCGTCGGCCAGCCGTACCGTCTCATGTTCGCGGGTGCCCACGGGGTCACCGTCGACGAGGAACGAGCATCGCCGCAGGACACGCACGAGTTCACCGGGGTGTCGCGCACGTGCGGCGTCGAGCGCCTCGGCGAGTGTGGCCGCGTCGTGCGGCTCCTCGGCCACCCCGGCCGCGGCCTTGGCTGCCGCCCAGTAGCGCACCGTGACCTTGGGCATCAGGTTCCTCAATCAATCGGCTGTGTACACGGTCAGGCTAGCCCGCCCGCGCCACCGCCCAGTCCCCGATACGGGCCAGCAGGCCGTCGTCGGCCGCGTGCTCGGCGTGGCCCATGCCGTGCTCCAGCCAGAGTTCGCCGTGCCCGGCGGCCGCCTCGGCCAGCATCCGGGGGTGGTCGAGGGGGAAGTAGCCGTCCCGGTCGCCGTGCACGATCAGCAAGGGGGTCGGCGCGATCTTCGGGACCGCCTCGACCGGCGACAGCGGGACGGGGTCCCACTCCCGGCGGTGGATCCGGGTGCGGAAGCCGTAGCGGCCGACCAGGCGGCCCTCGGGGCGGGTCACCATCCAGTGCAGCCGGCGCATCGGGGCCGTGCCCCGGTAGTACCAGCGGGCGGGGGCGCTCACGGAGACGACGGCGTCCACCGTCCCCGCGTGGAGCGCCGCGTGCCGCAGGACCACCGAGCCGCCCATCGAGAAGCCGACGGTCACGACGCGCGCGTGCCCGAGCGAGCGGGCCCACTCCACGACGGCGGCCAGGTCGAGGACCTCGCGGTCGCCGACGGTCGAGTGCCCGCCGGAGCGGCCGTGGCCCCGGAAGGAGAAGGTGACGACGGCGCCGTACCCGGCGAGGGCGGACGCCACGCGCCGCACGTGCGGGCGGTCCACGTCGCCGGTGAACCCGTGGGCGACGACGAACACCGGATGACGGCTGGACGGCGCGGAGGCGTCGTATACGGCCGCACCCGGTTCGTATACGGAATCGACGGAAATCCCGTCGGCGGTGGGCAGAAACGTCCGCAATGGTGCGCGCGTGCCCGTCTCGGAATACGGACGAACGGTGGAACGTGCCACATGACCTGCCGGACCGCTGCTCATGTGGGCTATTCTGCTGGACAGAGGACTCGGGCAGCGTAGCCCCCGGGTCCTTTTGTGCTTTCGGAAGCGTTGTATACGAAATGGGAACCGGGCGGGAAACGCCAGGTGACCGCAGGTGTACGGCCCCCCGGGATCGCAGAGCAGTGCCGCAAAAGCCGCAGTGCCGCAATGTCCTCGCAGGGACCGAGGAGGAACCAGACGTATGAGTTCTCTGCTGCTCCTGACCAACGCTCTCCAGCCGTCGACGGAGGTGCTTCCGGCCCTCGGACTGCTGCTGCACAACGTGCGGGTGGCCCCGGCCGAAGGCCCGGCTCTCGTCGACACCCCCGGTGCCGACGTCATCCTGATCGACGGCCGCCGCGATCTGCCCCAGGTCCGCAGCCTCTGCCAGCTGCTGCGCTCCACCGGACCCGGCTGTCCGCTCATCCTGGTCGTGACCGAGGGCGGTCTCGCCGCCGTCACCGCCGACTGGGGCATCGACGACGTACTGCTGGACACCGCCGGACCGGCCGAGGTCGAGGCCCGGCTGCGACTGGCCATGGGCCGCCAGCAGATCGTCAACGACGACTCCCCGATGGAGATCCGCAACGGCGACCTGTCGGTCGACGAGGCGACCTACAGCGCGAAGCTGAAGGGACGGGTCCTGGACCTCACCTTCAAGGAGTTCGAGCTCCTGAAGTACCTGGCCCAGCATCCGGGCCGGGTGTTCACCCGCGCACAGCTGCTCCAGGAGGTCTGGGGCTACGACTACTTCGGCGGCACCCGTACCGTCGACGTCCACGTACGACGCCTGCGCGCCAAGCTCGGCCCCGAGCACGAGTCGCTGATCGGAACCGTCCGGAACGTCGGTTATCGATTCGTTACCCCTGAGAAGGGGGAGCGCGCGAGTGACGACGCCAAGGCCAAGACGGACCGGTCGGAGCAGGCAAACGCGGACGATACGGACAACGTGACGGCCCTGGACGCCGCAGAGGTCACAGCGGAGGCGTAGTACCCGCCGGTAAGCCCGGCACCCGCTCGGGAAGGGCGTTGCCCGCGCACAGGGAAGCTCCTGTACGCCCTGCCCAGAGCGGGTCCATCCGCGTAGACTCCGCGGGTGGCCAAGGTGACTCGGGATGATGTGGCGCGACTGGCGGGTACTTCGACCGCTGTCGTCAGCTATGTCATCAACAACGGACCCCGGCCGGTCGCCCCGGCCACGCGCGAGCGTGTCCTCGCCGCCATCAAGGAGCTGGGGTACCGGCCCGACCGGGTCGCCCAGGCGATGGCGTCGCGGCGCACCGACCTCATAGGCCTGATCATCCCGGACGCCCGTCAGCCCTTCTTCGGCGAGATGGCGCACGCGGTCGAGCAGGCCGCCTCCGAGCGCGGAAAGATGGTGCTGGTCGGCAACACCGACTATGTCGCCGAGCGCGAGGTCCACTATCTGCGGGCGTTCCTCGGGATGCGCGTCTCGGGCCTCATCCTCGTCAGCCACGCGCTGAACGACCTGGCGGCCGCGGAGATCGACGCCTGGGACGCCCGGGTGGTGCTGCTGCACGAACGCCCCGAGGCCATCGACGACGTCGCCGTCGTCACCGACGACCTGGGCGGCGCCCAGCTCGCCGTACGCCACCTCCTGGAGCACGGCCACGAGTACGTGGCCTGTGTCGGTGGCACCGCGGAGACCCCCTCCGTCGGCGACCCGGTCTCCGACCACGTCGAGGGCTGGCGGCGCGCGATGGACGAGGCCGGCGTCAGCACCGAGGGCCGGCTCTTCGAGGCGCCGTACAACCGCTACGACGCCTACCGCGTCTCCCTGGAACTGCTGGCGGGCCCGGACCGGCCGCCGGCCGTGTTCTGCTCGACCGACGACCAGGCGATCGGTCTGCTGCGCGCGGCGCGCGAGCTGCGCATCGACGTGCCGGGCGAGCTGGCGGTCATCGGCTTCGACGACATCAAGGAAGCGGCCCTTGTCGACCCGCCCATGACAACGATCGCATCGGACCGCTCAGCGATGGCCCGGGCCGCCGTCGACCTAGTCCTGGACGACGGTCTGCGGGTCGCGGGGTCGCGGCGCGAGCGGCTGAAGGTGTTCCCGTCACAGCTGGTGGTACGGCAGTCCTGCGGCTGCGAGTAGCGGTGCACGGGCCTGAACGAGGCGTTCACCGGCCCGTATGAGCCGTGCACCGGCCCTTATGAGCCGTGCACGGGCCTGTACGAGCCGTGCATGAGACGCGTCTGAGAGGGTCCGCCCGACTTCGGGATGGCTCTTTATATCGGGCATACGAGGTTCTGGCGGGCTTCTCAGGGAGCACTCAGGGAGCTCTCATGGTCGGGCGAGAAGCTTCGTTCCATGACCGAGAGCATCCGCCGCAGCGGCGAGTACGAGAACTTCGAGAACCCGTACCAGGCCCCGTACGAGGGCGCCCAGCAGCACGCCTCCGCCCCAGTGGGCTCCTCCCCGGTGAACCCGGAGTGGCCGCCCCCGCCGGCCTACGAGCCGGTCGCGCAGCCCGTGCAGCAGCAGTCGGTGCAGCAGCAGCCCGTGCAGCAGCCGTCGGCGCACCAGCAGCAGCCGGCCGTCGAGCCCACCGCGGTGTGGCAGACCCAGGCAGCGGCAGGCGGCGCCGGCTATGGCGGCTACGACGGCCAGGGCGGCAACGGCGGCGGAACCGCTCTCCTCACCCCCGTGGCCTCCGAGCCCGCGCCCGACCGGAAGAAGCGCGCCCGCGGCCCGTTCGCGCTGCTCGCCGCCGTGGCGATCGTCGCGGCGGCCATAGGCGGCGGCACGGCCTACGGCATCCAGGAGCTGACCGGCAAGGACGAGGTGGTCTCCTCGTCCACCACCACCAGCGTGGTGCCCTCCAGCAAGACGGGTGACGTGGCCACCATCGCGGCGGCCGTCAGCCCGAGCGTCGTCGAGGTCAGCGCCACACTCAGCAACGGGACGTCCACCGGCTCCGGTGTGATCATCACCAGCGGCGGCGAGATCATCACCAACAACCACGTCATCTCCGGCGCCACCTCGATCAAGGTGTCGACGAGCGACGGGAAGTCGTACACCGCCAAGGTCGTCGGAACGGACAGCAAGAAGGACCTCGCGCTCATCAAGCTGGAGAACGCGTCCGGCCTGAAGGCGGCGACCCTCGGCAACTCCGACGGCGTCAAGGTCGGCGACACGGTCGTGGCGATCGGCTCCCCCGAGGGCCTGACCGGCACCGTCACCAGCGGCATCGTCTCCGCGCTGAGCCGGGACGTGACCGTCTCGACCGACGAGAGCCAGGGTCAGGGCCAGGGGCAGGGCCAGGGCGGCGACGGCAACTGGCCGTTCCAGTTCGGCGGCCAGCAGTTCAACGGCGACACGGGCACGTCCACGACGACGTACAAGGCGCTCCAGACGGACGCCTCCCTGAACCCCGGCAACTCCGGAGGCGCGCTCATCGACGCCAGCGGCAACATCATCGGCATCAACTCCGCGATGTACTCCGCCGCGACGGACTCGTCCTCCTCCGCCGACGCCGGCAGCGTCGGCCTCGGCTTCGCCATCCCGATCAACACCGTCAAGGCCGACCTCGCCACGCTGCGGGCCGGCGGCTCCGACAGCTGACAACCCACCACCGAGTCAGGGAGTACGTCATGATCAAGCAGGTTTCGCACACGGTGACCGGTTTCGGTGCGGCCGACCTCGGCCTGGCCCTCGACGTGGCGTACGAGCTGCACCCGCCGGTCGCGCCCACCCGCGCGCCTGAGGTGGCGGCCCCGCAGCTGATGGGTCTGCGCACCACCGCCGCCCGCCCGCATCAGCGCAAGGTGCCGCTGAACCGGCTCGCGACGATGCGCGGCTGATCTCACCACAACCCGCTCTTCACGCGCACACCGGGAACCGTGCGAGGCTGAGGACACTCAGCACGTTCAGCAGGTCCGGCCTCCCGTCGTCCCACCGCACCCGAGGAAACCACGCCCATGAGCCCCGCCGAAGGCGACCGTGACACCCAGCGCATCCTGATCGTCGACGACGAGCCGGCGGTGCGTGAAGCACTCCAGCGCAGCCTCGCCTTCGAGGGCTACGACACGCAGGTCGCCGTGGACGGCGCGGACGCGCTGGAGAAGGCGACGGCCTACCGGCCCGACCTGGTGGTGCTGGACATCCAGATGCCGCGCATGGACGGCCTCACCGCCGCGCGCCGCATCCGCGGGGCCGGCGACACCACGCCCATCCTGATGCTGACGGCCCGCGACACGGTCGGTGACCGGGTCACGGGCCTGGACGCGGGAGCTGACGACTACCTGGTCAAGCCCTTCGAACTGGACGAACTGTTCGCCCGCGTACGGGCCCTGCTGCGGCGCAGCTCCTACGCGGCGGCGGCCGGAGCGGGCACCGTGGAGGAGGACGAGGCCCTCACCTTCGCCGACCTGCGCATGGACCTCGCGACCCGCGAGGTCACCCGCGGCGGACGTCCCGTGGAACTGACCCGCACGGAGTTCACCCTCCTGGAGATGTTCATGGCACACCCGCGTCAGGTCCTCACCCGTGAGCAGATCCTGAAGGCGGTCTGGGGCTTCGACTTCGAACCGTCGTCCAACTCGCTGGACGTGTACGTGATGTACCTGCGCCGCAAGACGGAAGCGGGTGGCGAGCCGCGTCTGGTGCACACCGTGCGGGGCGTCGGGTACGTGCTGCGACAGGGCGGGGCGGAGTGAAAAAGCTCGTACGGCGGTTCCGGACCCTGCCCATCCGGGCCCGGCTGTCGATGCTCGTCGCTGCCGCCGTGGCCTTCGCGGTGGCGGCGGTCTCGGTGACCTGCTGGTTCATCGTGCAGGGGAAGTTGTACGACCAGGTCGACAACGACCTCAGGAAGATGTCACAGCCGCAGCGGTACAACCAGGTCGAGGACCTCCTCGCCAGCTGTCCCCAGGCCGCTCAGTCCGCCCAGACCGACGGGCCCGACATCAGCGACCTCCGGGCCCGGAACACCTACATCCAGCTGGTCAAGGCGGACGGGACGGCCTGTGTCTCCGCGACCTCGGCGGGCACCGTCAAGGTCACCGACGCCGACAAGAAGGTGATCAAGGACGCGAGCAGCAGCGGTGAAGGGATCATCCGCAATGGCACCGACTCGGACGGCAACGCCGTACGCGTACTCACCGCACCGCTGATCGTCACTCAGGGCATGGGCAGTCCGCCCCAGCTCTACCCGGACACGGCGCTCCTCATCGCCGCGCCCCTCAAGAGCACCGAATCCACCCTCAACGACCTCGCCCTGGTCCTGCTCCTCGTCTCCGGTATCGGAGTCGTCGGGGCCGGCGCCGCCGGGCTGGCGGTCGCGCGGGCCGGACTGCGCCCCGTGGACAAGCTGACCGAGGCCGTCGAACACGTCGCCCGGACGGAGGACCTGAGCATCCGCATCCCCGTCGAGGACGACACCGACGACGAGATCGCCCGCCTCTCCCGTTCCTTCAACTCGATGACCGCCTCCCTCGCCAACTCCCGTGAGCTCCAGCAGCAGCTGATCGCGGACGCCGGGCACGAGCTGCGCACCCCCCTCACCTCCCTGCGCACCAACATCGAGCTCCTCACCCGCAGCGAGGAGACGGGCCGGCCGATCCCCCCGGCGGACCGCAAGGCGCTTCTCGCCTCGGTGAAGGCGCAGATGACCGAGCTGGCGTCGCTCATCGGCGACCTCCAGGAACTGTCCCGTTCCGAGGGTCAGCGCGGCGAACGCGTCCAGGTGGTCTCACTGGAGGACGCGGTGGAGTCTGCGCTGCGCCGGGCCCGGCTGCGCGGCCCGGAGCTGACCATCACGGCCTCGCTGGAGCCCTGGTACACCCGGGCGGAGCCGGCCGCGCTGGAGCGGGCGGTGGTCAACATCCTGGACAACGCGGTGAAGTTCAGCCCCGAGGGCGGCACGATCGACGTCCGGCTGAGCCACGGGACGCTGACGGTCCGCGACCACGGCCCCGGCATCCCGGCCGAGGAACTCCCGCACGTCTTCGACCGTTTCTGGCGCTCCCCCAGCGCGCGGGCCCTCCCGGGCTCGGGCCTCGGTCTCTCGATCGTCGCCCGTACCGTGGAACAGGCCGGCGGCCAGGTCGGTCTGGCCCGCGCGGACGGCGGCGGCACGGTGGCGACGGTCCGGCTGCCGGGGGCACCGACCCCGCCGCCGGAGGATCCCGCCGTCGCCCCGTAGCGGGCGGACGGCACTCTCCTCACGAACCTCCGTGAGGTCGGCAACCTTTCCGATCCGGGCGGCGACCCAGCAGCGCATCAACTCCCCCCGCCCGCACGGAACGGATGGTCGTATGAGCGCGCACCGAAACAGAGGCACCAGCAGGCCCCGGCATCGCAGGCGCGGCACCGCGGTCGCGATCGGCGTACCCCTCGCCCTCACCGCCGCCGGCACCCTCGCCTACGGCGCGGACCTCGGGCTCTTCGGCACGGACGCGCAGGCGAGGGCCTCGGCAGCGACCGCGGCCACGCCCGCCTGGGCGACCGCCACCGCCGACGGCTTCGCCTCCGTCGACGCCCTGGGCCAGAACGGTACGTACGGCGGGCGGGACGGCAGGACCGTCACCGTGAAGACGCTCGCCGACCTGGAGAAGTACGCGACGGCCGCCGAGCCGTACGTCATCGTCGTCGCCGCGACGATCACCATGGACCCGGTCGGGAAAGAGATCAAGGTCCAGTCGGACAAGACGATCGTGGGGTCCGGGACCGCCGGGCACATCGTCGGCGGCGGCTTCTTCCTCGGCCAGGGCGTCCACAACGTCATCATCCGGAACCTGACGATCCGGGACGCCTACCAGGGCGTCTGGAACGACAAGGAGCACGACTACGACGGCATCCAGATGGACGGCGCGCACCACGTCTGGATCGACCACAACGACATCCGACACATGGCCGACGGGCTCATCGACAGCCGCAAGGACACGACCTATCTGACGGTCTCCTGGAACAGGCTGAGCCAGGAGAACAAGGCGTTCGGCATCGGCTGGACCGACAACGTCACCGCCGACATCACGATCCACCACAACTGGATCCGCGAGACCGAGCAGCGCAACCCGTCCACGGACAACGTCGCCCACGCGCACCTGTACAACAACTTCCTGGAGGACGTGGCGGGGACGGACATCAAGTCCTCGTACGGCAACTACTCGCGCGGCGCGACGAACATGGTCCTGGAGAACTCCTACTTCCAGGGCCTGACGAACCCCGTCGTCCGCGACGCCGGCGCCACCCTCGTCCAGCGCGGCAACGTCTTCTCGGGCACGACCGGCAAGAACGAGAGCGGCGGCACGGGCGCGGCCTGGGACCCGAAGACGTACTACCCGTACACCCTCGATCAGGCGGCCGACGTGCCGGCGCTGCTCAAGTCGGGCGCGGGACCGCGCGGTTCCATCGGCACCTCGACGAGTACGACGACGGCCGGCACGAAGGCGGCGGCCGGCACGAAGGCGGCGGCCGGCACGAAGGCGGCGGCCGCCACCACGCTCACCGTCGCCAAGGACGGCAGCGGGCAGTACACGACCGTGCAGGCCGCCGTGAACGCCGTGCCGACGAACAATCCCGCGCGCGTCGTGATCGCCGTCAAGCCGGGCACGTACCGCGAGCTGGTCAAGGTCCCGTCCAACAAGCCGCACGTCACCATCCAGGGCACCGGCGGCAGCCGCAAGGACACCACGATCGTCTACGACAACGCGTCCGGTACGCCGAAGCCCGACGGTTCCGGCACGTACGGCACCGGCGGCAGCGCGACCGTCGCCGTCGACGGCGACGACTTCCAGGCCCGTAACCTGACCATCTCCAACGACTTCGACGAGGCCGCCCACCAGGACATCGCCAACCAGGCGGTCGCCCTGCGCACCTCCGCCGACAAGGTGTTCCTCGACAGCGTCATCGTCAGCGGCGACCAGGACACCCTGCTGGTGGACACCGCGGCCAAGGAGAAGCTGGGCCGCGTCTACCTCACCAACTCCTACGTCATCGGCAACACCGACTTCATCTTCGGCCGGGCCACCGCGGTGATCGACAAGTCCGTCATCACCCTGAAGAAGCGCTGGAACGGCACCTCGGCCGGCTATGTCACGGCCCCCAGCACCGCCGCCGACCGCAAGGGCATCCTGATCGCCAACTCCACGGTCAACGGTGACGTCGCCGACCGCAGTTTCTACCTCGGCCGCCCCTGGCACGCGGGCGGGGACGCGACCCTGGACCCGCAGACCACCGTCCGCAACACCGCCCTGAGCGCCGCCATCAGGACCACACCGTGGACCGACATGAGCGGCTTCTCCTGGAAGGACGACCGGTTCGCGGAGTACAGGAACACCGGCGCGGGCTCGGGTGCCGCGAGCGCCGACCGCCCGCTGCTGACCGACGCCCAGGCCGCCGCCCAGGAGGTCGCGGACTGGCTGGGCGACTGGACCCCCACGGCCTCCTGACATCCCTCTGCCAGCTCCACCACAGCCCCTCGCCCCACCGTGAGGGAATGGTGATACGAACGGTGAAGGGGACGGCGGGGACGGCGGGGACGGCGGCGGGCGGGGGAACGGCGGGGCGAGCGGGGAGGGCGGGGCGAATACTGCTGGCCGACGACGACGCGGACATCCGCGAGGGACTCGGCCGGCTGCTCCGCTTCGAGGGCTACGAGACCGTCCTCGTCGGAGACGGACGGCTCGCCCTCGACCTCGCGCTCGATCCGGTCGGAGCCCCCGGCAACGCCCCCGACCTGGTCCTGATGGACGTCACCATGCCCGGCCTGGACGGTCTGGCCGCGACCCGGCGGATCCGGGCCTCCGGCTCCACCGTCCCGATCCTGATGATCACCGGCCGGGACGCGGTCGGCGACCGCATCGTCGCCCTCGACAACGGCGCGGACGACTATCTGATGAAGCCGTTCGCCGCGGAGGAACTGTTGGCGCGGGTGCGGGCCCTGCTGCGCCGGGGCACCAGCCGGGCGGCCCCGCCCGCCGACGCCGCCCCCGCCCGGCTGACGTTCCACGACATCGTCATGGACCTGTCCTCCCACACGGCCATGCGCGCCGCCCGTCCGCTCGACCTCACCCCCACCGAGTACTCCCTCCTGGAGTACTTCCTCCGCCATCCGACGAAGGTCCTCAGCCGTGCCCGGATCCACAAGGACGTCTGGGGCTTCGACTTCGAACCGACGTCCAACACGCTCGACGTCTACGTCATGTACCTGCGGCGCAAGCTGGAGCAGTACGGCGAACCCCGGCTGATCCAGACGGCGCGGGGGCTGGGGTACATGCTGCGGGTGGGATGAGCGCTGACCGGTCCGGCGGTACTGACGCGGCCGCATTCCTGCGCGGACGGCCGTGCTGACGTGGCGGTACTGGCCGTGCCGACGCGGACGGCCGTGCCGGCGCGGCGGTACCGGCGGCGCCGACGGGGCTGTCTCACAGCCGCAGTGCCAGCGTGTCGTCGGTGGGCCGCTTCTCCCCCGTGTGCGCCGCCGTGGTCCGCCGGGCCGGCTCCGACCACGGCTCGACCAGCCTGGTGTAGACCGCGCAGCGGGTCATGAGCTCGTCGTGCGTTCCCGCGTCCAGCAGCCGCCCCTCGTCCACGACCAGGATGCGGTCGGCGTCGCGGGCAAGGCTCAGATCGTGAGTGATCATGATCGTGGTGCGGCCCGACATCAGGCGGCGCAGGGGCTGGACGATCTGCCGGGCGGCCACCGAGTCCAGGCCGGCGGTGGGTTCGTCGAGGACGAGGACCGGGGCCGCGCGGAGCATCGCACGGGCGATGGCGACGCGCTGGAGCTGGCCGCCGGAGAGGGCCGCGGTGCCGGGGGCGATGTGGGTGTCGTAGCCGTCGGGGAGGGCGGCGACGAACTCGTGGGCGGCGGCCGACCTGGCCGCGCGCTCGATCTCCAGGTCCGTGGCGCCCGGGCGGCCGCACGCGATGTTCTCCCGGATCGTGCCGTTGAGGACGAGGGTCTGCTGGGGGAGCAGCGCCGTGTTCTCGCGGACGAACTCCAGCGGGACGTCCGTGAGCGGGACCCCGTCCAGGCAGACGACGCCCGCGTCGGGGTCGTAGAAGCGGGTGAGGAGTTTGGAGAGGGTGGACTTGCCGGCCCCGCTCGCGCCCGTGACGAGGACCAGTTCGCCGGGGCCCGCGGTGAAGGTCACGTCCCGCAGCGACTCGCGGGCCGCGTCGGGGTAGCGGAACGAGACGCCGTGCAGGCTGACCCGGCCCCGGACCGGCCAGGCGGGGACGGGGACGTCCGGGTCCCGCACCGACGGCTGTGCGTCCAGGAGTTCCGCGATGCGTTCCGCGCCCGCCGTGGCCGCGGTGACCGTCAGGCCGAGTTGGCCGAGGTTGCGCACCGGCGGGTAGAGGTAGCCGATGAACGCGGCGAAGGCGAGCAGGGCGCCGAGGGTCATCCGGCCGGCCGAGATCTCCCAGACGCCGAGGCCGATCACCGACAGCACGCAGAGGGTCTCGACGACCTCGACGAACTGCTCGTACATCTCGCTCAGCCGCGCACCGCGCACACTGGCCCGCATCCACGCGCGGGCTTCCTTGTCGAGGCGCCGCTCCTCGTCGCGGCGGCGGTTGTACGCCTGGGTCAGCACGACGTTGCCCAGCGACTCCTCCACCACCGAGGTGATCGCGCCGTCGGCGACGCGTTCGTCCTGGGAGGCCTGCTTGATCCGGCCGGAGAAGCGGCGGGCGGCGAGCAGGAAGAGCGGGGCGAGGACGAAGGTGGCGAGGGCCAGGTCCCAGCGGAGCCACAGGGCCGCCGCCGCGTAGAAGACGGCCGAGAAGGCCGCTGAGATGGTGCCGACCACGCCCGACACGACCAGTTGTTCGATGGCCTCCACGTCTCCCGTGAGGCGTTCCACCAGGTCGCCGCGGCGGTGCCGCTGGAAGAAGTGGGGCGGGAGGTCCTGGACGTGCCCGAAGACGTTCGCGCGCAGCCGGAGGACGAATCGTTCCGCCGTCCAGGTCGCGAGCGAGTTGCCCAGGTAGCCGACGAGTGCGCCGACCGCGGCGACACCCAGCCAGGCGCCGGCCGGACCCCAGAAGGCGCTGAGCGAGCCGGCCGCCAGGGCGTTGTCGGTGAGTTCGGCGAACAGCAGGATGGATGCCGTCTCGGCGAGCGCGGACACCACCACGCACCCCACGATCACCAGCATCCATCCGCGGTCACCGCGGGTCAGCGGCCAGAAGCGGCGGAAGGCCTCACGGGCTTCCCTCATGTCAGCAACTCCCTCGACTCCCTGCGTGTACGAACGGCACGGCCGAGGCGGGGTCACCGGCTCGCACCGGTGACCCCGCCTCGTGGCGTGCCGTCAGCCCTTGTGCGCGACCGGGCGGCGCTTCGGGGCGGCCTTCTTCGCGGCCTTCTTCTTGGCGACGGGCTTCGGGGCCGCGACGGCAGCCGTCTTGCGGGCCTTCTTGACGGGGGTGATCTTGTGGAAGCTCATGGGAATTACCTCTCCATTTATCAGGCGCTGAATATGTTGCTTTTACGAGCGGCTTATTTGTCGCGGATTTGCAACAGTGTCGACCGAGGCGGCTGCGGCATCAGCCCTTGTGGGAGATCGGGCGACGCTTCGGGGCGACCTTCTTCGCGGCCTTCTTCTTGGCGACGGGCTTCGGGGCCGCGACGGCAGCGGCCTTGCGGGCCTTCTTGACGGGGGTGATCTTGTGGAAGCTCATGGTGTTTCTCCGTTCACGCTGTTCGCTTACTTCGCTCACTTCGCTTTCGCGTCGTTCGCTTTCGACATGGAAAACACTACGGGACGACCGGAGAGGAGAAAGCCAATTCCGCTTAGACCTCGATGAATTGCGGCTGAGACGAGTTTTCAGGCAGCAGTGGGAACCAACCAGGAACTCACACAGGTCTTAATACGAAGAGGCGGCCGCGTCGGTGACGCGGCCGCCTCTTGACTGTCCTGCAGAAAGGGTTACTGCACGATCGCGATCCGGTTCGCCGTCGGCGGGGCGATCGGGCCCGTGGCCGAGGAGTTGGCGAGCAGGTACTGCTCCAGCGCGGTCAGGTCGTCGGCGCCGACGAGGTCGTTCGTGCCCTGGCCCAGCGTGGTGAAACCGTCGCCGCCGCCCGCGAGGAAGCTGTTCGTGGCGACGCGGTAGGTGGCGGCCGGGTCGATCGCCGCGCCGTTCAGCTTGATGGAGTCGGTGACGACACGGTCGGCGCCGCTCTTCGTCAGGTCCAGCGTGTACGCCAGGTTGGCGGACGGCTGAAGGATCTTCGGCGCGCTCGCGTTCGTCCCGCTCACCTGCTCCTTGAGGACCTGGATCAGCTGGGCGCCGGTGAAGTCCTGGAGGTTGACGGTGTTGGAGAACGGCTGGACGGTGAAGCCCTCGGCGTAGGTCACCACGCCGTCGCCCTCACTGCCCTTGGCCGCGTAGGTGAGGCCCGCCCGGACGCCGCCCGGGTTCATCAGCGCGAGGTCCGTCTCCGGGTCCAGCCCCTTGCCGTACCAGAGCTGGGCGTCCGCGATCAGGTCGCCCATCGGCGACTCGGTGCCGGTGCTGGGCACGTCCGCGGAGATGTAGCCGATCGCCCGGTTGCCGACGGGGGCCGCCAGGGTGTTCCACTTGCTGATCAGCTCGGTCATGTCGGGCGCCTTGGCGACGGTCCGGGTGACCACGTGGTTCGCCGACTTGACCGCCGTCCGCGCGATGTCGCCGGTGAAGCGGTCGTACGTCAGCGTGGTGTCCGTGTACAGCCGGCCGAAGGACGCGGCCGAGGTGACCGTGCGCGGCTTGCCCGACGGGTCCGGGATCGTGCACGCGTACGCGGCGTGGGTGTGACCCGTCACCAGCGCGTCCACCGACGGCGTGATGTTCTTCGCGATGTCGACGATCGGGCCGGAGATACCGGCGCCCGCGCCCGGCGAGTCACAGTTGTAGTTGTAGGAGCCCGAGGCCGGCAGACCGCCCTCGTGGATCAGCGCCACGATCGACTTCACGCCCTGCTTCTGCAGCACCTTGGCGTACTTGTTGATCGTCTCGACCTCGTCCTTGAACTTCAGGCCCTTGACGCCCTCGGCGGACACCACACCGGGGGTGTCCTCCAGCGTCACGCCGATGAAGCCGATCTTGACGTCCTTCTTCTTCCAGACGAAGTACGGCTTGAGGATCGGCTTCCCGGTCTTCTCGGACAGGACGTTGGCCGCCAGGTACGGGAAGTCGGCGCCCTGGAAACTCTGGTCCGTGTAGCAGCCGGCCGTCGGGTGGCAGCCGCCGTTCTGGAGCCGGGCCAGTTCCTTGGCGCCCTCGTCGAACTCGTGGTTGCCGACCGACGTGACGTCCAGGTCGAGCTTGTTCAGCGCCTCGATGGTGGGCTCGTCGTGGAAGAGGCCCGAGATCAGCGGGGAGGCGCCGACCATGTCGCCGCCGGCCGCGGTGACCGAGTACGTGTTGCCCTTGCGGGCCTCACGCAGGTGCGTGGCGAGGTACTCCACACCGCCCGCGTCGATCGTCTTCGTCGTGCCGTCCGCCTGGAGTTCCGTGACCCGGCCGGAGGAGCCGGACGGCGGCTCGAGGTTGCCGTGCAGGTCGTTGAAGGACAGCAGCTGCACGTCCTGGTAGCGGCTCGGCAGCGGCTTGGAGTGCTTGGTGTCGTGGGCGTCCGCCGGGAGCGCGGCGGCCATGGCACCGGCGGTGGCGAGACCCGCGGCGGCCGCGAGAAGACGGTACGTACGACGTCTGCCGTTCGGATGCGGCTGGGAAGTGGCTGGCATGCGCCCCCCTGAGGTGTCTGCCTGTGGTGTCTGCGTCCCCCGGGCCCGACCGGCCCTGGGGGACGTATGAGGAAGTGGCCCCGTCCGGCGCAGCCTAGGGTCAACGCGCGTAGCGCGACAGGGGGTTCTTGGTTACATCCTGGTTTCCCTTTGTCCTGCGCTTACCCTCTGCTTTGCCTTTCCGGACCGCAGCCTTCCGCCTCTCCCCTTGCCGCCACTTTGTGCGTCCCGCCCCTTACCCTCGTACGCATGACCAGCGACGACATCGCACGGATCCCCGGCTCCCGATCCATCGAGACCCACTCCGAGCTCTCCCCCGAACAGACCGAGGCCGTCCTCGAACTGCTCGCGGAGGCCGCCCGGACGGACGGCCAGCAGGCGGTGTCCGAACAGGGCCGCCTCCAGCTGCGCGGAGGCGCCCGCGAAGGTGTCTCCCACCTGGTCCTCACCCTCGGCGGCGAACTCGTGGGCTACGCCCAGCTGGAGGACACCGATCCGGTCGAGGCACCCGCCGCCGAACTGGTCGTCCACCCCTCGCACCGCGGCCACGGACACGGCCGCGCGCTCGGCTCCGCCCTGCTCGCCGCCTCCGGCAAGCGGCTTCGCGTGTGGGCCCACGGCGGTCACTCCGCGGCCCGGCACCTCGCCCAGGTCCTGGGGCTCTCCCTGTTCCGCGAACTGCGCCAGATGCGGCGGCCGTTGACCGACCTCGACCTGCCCGATCCGGTGCTGCCCGAGGGCGTGACCGTCCGTGCCTTCGTCCCCGGGAAGGACGACTCCGCCTGGCTCGCCGTCAACGCCGCCGCGTTCGCCCACCATCCCGAGCAGGGCTCCCTCACCCAGCGCGACCTCGACGCCCGCAGGGCCGAGCCATGGTTCGACCCCGCCGGCTTCTTCCTCGCCTTCCGCGGCGAGCTGCTGGTCGGCTTCCACTGGACGAAGGTGCACGCCGAGGAGCAGCTCGGTGAGGTGTACGTCCTCGGGGTCGCCCCCGGCGAGCAGGGGGGCGGCCTCGGCAAGTCCCTCACCACGATCGGTCTGCGGCACCTCGCGGCGCAGGGCCTGCCGACGGCGATGCTGTACGTCGACGCCGACAACAAGGCCGCGGTGTCGGTGTACGAACGGCTGGGGTTCATCACCCATGAGACGGACCTGATGTACCGGACGGAGACCTGAGCCGGCCGCGGAGAGCCTGAGTCACTCCCCGGGAGCCCGAACCTCAACCGAGGGCCGGGGCCTCAGCCGAGGGCCTGAATCTCACCCCGAGAGCCGGGCCTCACCCGAGAGCCGGGGCCTCACCCCGACAGCCGGGCCTCAGCCGACAGCCGTGGCCATAGCCGAGGGCCGGAGCCTCACCCCCGGGAGCCGGGGCCTCAGCCGACGGCCTAGATCTCACCCCGAGAGCCGAGCCTCAGCCGAGAGCCGGGCCTCACCCGGGAGCAGGGGCCTCAGCCGACAGCCGGGACCTCGCCCCGACAGCCGGGCCTCAGCCGAGAGCCGGGGCCATAGCCGAGGGCCGGGGTCTCGCCCCGAGGTCCGGGGCCTCAGCCGGAGAGGCGGCCGCAGGACGGGTCGGGCCGGGCCGGGCCGGGTCTACGGGGTCGTCCCCGCAGCGGCTCCGGTGTCCACAGCACGCTCAGCGTGACCGCCACCCCCAGCACCACCGCCCATCTCACCTGTGTCGCCGCCCAGTAGGGGTCCTGGGGCGTGCCCAGCAGGCCCCACCGGTTCGGGACCAGGACCGCCACCGCGGCCGCCGCCCCCAGCCGGACCGCCGTACTCCTGCCCACTTCCGCCGTCTGTGTGAAACGGACGGCGATCGTCGCGAGGACGAGGGCGGCGCAGGCCGTCCCCGCGGCCTCGAGCGTGGCCGGGCCGAGCGCGGGGCGGGTCGGGGCAGGGGTCAGGAGCAGAACCGCCGCCCACCACAGGGCCGCCAGGGGGGCGACGACGGCCAGCCGCAGCACGGTTCGCCGCGGGCGGCCCACCGGTGTCGTCGCCGTGGTGTTGCGGGCCGGGTCGTCCAGCACGAAGGCCAGGCCCACTGCGCCGGCGAGGGCGGTGAGGCGCAGGACCAGCCGCCCCAGTTCGGCGTCCGGAGCGTGGTCCGGCAGCCGGGTGGCGCCCGCGAGCAGCAGGCCCAGCCCGCCGGCCGTGGTCAGCGCCCGCCGGGGGAGGCCGCGCCACACCGGCCGCACCAGGGACCGCACCAGTTCCGCCGGGAGCCCCCACCTCGTCGTCGCCGCTTGCGCTATTCCTCGCACTCGTCCGCCTCCTTCGGCACCTCGACGCCCAGCAGCTTCGCGGCCTGGGCGGTCGTCGTCCTCGCGGACGTCAGTTCCGTCCAGTGGGCCTTGACCCGGGCCGTCGTCTCGGCACGCGGCCGGTCCAGCAGTTCCCGGATCACCGTCGTCTGCGGGGCCGACAGGCTCAGTCCGTTCGTCGGAGCCAGGACCACGCCCGAGCCGGTGGTGCTGTCGTCCAGCCGGACGTTCCGGAAGGTGGCCGTCGGGTCGGGGTCCTGGCCCAGGACCAGCCACATGATGGTCACCGCGCGGGCGTCGCACATCGGCTCGGTCGTGACGTCCTCCGAGCCCCCCACCAGGACCGTGGCGACACCGACCGCGAACTCGGGGACGCGGTTGCCGCCCCAGCGCGTACCGACGGTCACCTCGCCGGGAGTGGCCGAGGGGTCCAGGGCGCCGTCCGTCTCCACTCCGCCGTCCGTGTAGATGCGCTGGCGGACCGTCAGCGGGGCCTCCGCCGCGCCGCCGGCCCCGGACCTGACGCGGTCGACGACCTCGGCCCAGTCGTCCCGCACACCGCTCCACTCGGGGAACGAGCAGTACGTCGAGCCGTCGTGCGTCACGCACGACTGGACCTTCTCCGGGGACTCGGACGCCGTCCTGCGTGCCGCGTCCAGAGCCGCCGTGTCACCCGGGAGCTGGCCGACCACACCGGCCGCGGTGGCCGCGAGGGCGAGCGCGGTCACCGCCTTGACGGCCCGGGTGCGACCGCCCGCGACCAGCAGCGCCGCACAGCTCAGCACGGCGCACAGACCCGTCACGTACAGCGCGTGCCAGCCGGCCGGACGGCCCAGCAGGTCGGAGGGGACCGGGTCGCCGCCGCTGGACGAGAAGAACTGGACCGGGTCGAGCCACGCCACCCACTCCTGGCGGACGTCGACGAGCCCGGAGACCAGGACGCCGAGCACGTACACGGCGATGACGAACAGTATGGGCACGAAAGGGGAGGGCAGCAGTCGGGCCAGCAGCACGCCCGTGACGCCGGCCAGCAGGACGCTCAGGGGGCCGACTGCCAGCTCACCGAAGGAGCCGTGGCCGATCGCGCCGGGCCTCAGCGCCTCCCGGGTGTACTCGGCCGCGACGACGAGCGCGGTGAGCCCCGCGTAGGGGATCACGGAGAGGACATGGGCGAGGGTGCGCCGCCAGGGCTCCATGGCCAGAACCCCGAACTGCTGCACCGTGCCGTGCTTGCGCGAACGCAGCGCGGCCGCGTTGGCGCAGATGAACACGGCGAGGGCGAACAGCAGCGGCATCGCCTGGGTACGGCGGTCGACCGTGTTGAGGACGGGGAAGTCGTCCATGCCGTCCCTGCTCATCAGCCGCAGGGCGGTGAGGACGACGTACAGGGCGAAGAAGAACAGCACCGGGATCTGCTGCAGCAGTTCACGGGTCTCGAAGCGGGCGAGGGCGAGGACGGCCCTGGCGCGGTGGCCCTCGCGCGGCGGCTCGGTGAGCGTGGCGGCGGGTTCCGTGATCGTCGGGTTCGTGGTGCTCACGCCGCCACCTCCGCGCTCTCGCCGTCGAGGGCGAGCAGGTAGCCGTCCTCCAGGGTGGGTTCGAGGAGTTCGGCGCCGGCAGGCGGATCGCCGATGTTGCGGAAGCTTCCGGTGCCGGTGCGCCAGCCCGCCAGGGCGTTCGGGTCGCGTTCCGTGCTGCTCCAGACCCGGCCGGCCGCGCGGGCGGTCAGGTCGGCGGGGGTGCCCTCGAAGTGGACGCGGCCCTGGGCCAGCACCACGACCCGGTGGCAGAGCATCGCCACGTCCTCCGTCTGGTGGGTGGACAGCAGTACCGTGCGTCCCTCGCCTGCCTGGGCGATCAACTCACGGAAGCGCATGCGCTGTTCGGGGTCGAGGCCGACCGTCGGCTCGTCCAGCACCAGGAAGCCGGGCTCGCCGACGAGCGCGGCGGCCAGGGCGACGCGCTGCCGCATACCACCGGACAGCCGCTTGATGCGCGTGCCGCGCACCTCCGAGAGGTCGACGGCCTCCAGCACGCGTCGTACCTCGCGCAGCCGGGCACCACGGTCGGTCAGCTCCTTCAGGATGGCCACGTAGTCGACGAACTCGAAAGCCGTGAAATCCGGGTGGAAGCCGGGGGTCTGGGGCAGATAGCCGAGCGTGCGGCGCAGGGCGAGGCGGCCGGCCGCGGTGCCGGGGTCGTGCCCGAGGGCCGTGAACGCGCCCCCGTCGGGCGGCACGGCCGTGGCCAGCACCCGCAACAGGGTGGTCTTCCCGGCGCCGTTGGGGCCGAGCAGCCCGGTGACACCGCGCGTCAGCCGCAGCGAGACCCCGTCGAGGGCGCGGGTACCGCCGAAGCGCAGGGAGAGGTCTGTGGCCGTCAGGGTGGCGGGGCCGGTGGAAGCGGTGGTCATGTGAAGCTCCTGGAAGTCCGGTGGGCGGGCGGGGCGGGGGCCGTGCGGGCGGGCCGCGTCACCCGGCGCCGCCGTCCGGGAAGCCGCCCAGGGGGCGGGCGTCGAAGCGGTCGCGGGCCTGGTAGAGCAGGAGAGCGGCGAGGGCCGCCACGGCCGCCGCGGCCGACTGGCCGGCCACCGTGAACGGGGCGAGCACGTCGTGGGCGTGCACCTGGCTCTTCGCCACCACCAGCAGCGCCACCCACGCGCCGCCGACCAGGCCGGGCGCGACGACCGGACCGAGCCGGGCGGTCAGCGCGAGTCCCGTCGCGGTGAGGGCGAGCGCGGGCAGCAGCCAGGCCAGGGCCAGCAGCCCGTACCCCGGCAGCGCCAGCGTCGCCAGGCCGTTGAACGCCAGGCCCGCGGTGAGCACCGCGACCGTGCGGATCATCAGCAGCCGGAAGCCGTGCAGCGGGGCGACGACGGCCATCTCGTACGTCGGGTCCAGGGACGGGCCGTACGACAGGGCGACCCCGGCGAGCGGGAGCAGGGGGGCGAGTGCCAGGAACAGCGCCGGCTGGTCCGCCATGCGTACCGCCAGCACCGTCATGACCAGCAGCAACAGCACCGACAGGAGCCAGGAGCGGCGCAGCACCGGCGTGGCCGTCAGCAGCCGCGCGGTGTGGTCGGCCACGCCGAGCCGCACCAGCAGCCGCTCGAGCAGGCCCTGCCGCGGTGCGTCCAGCTCGGCGTCCAGCCGCTCCCAGCCGGCGTCCAGCGCGACCGGGTCGGTGGTCCCCGCGAGCTGGGCCCGGCACTGCGCGCACGCGGCGAGGTGGGTGTCGGCGGACCACAGCAGCGGCGGCGCCAACTCGCCGTGCGCGTACGCCCGCAGGTCTTCTTCAGCCACATGCCACGTCATGCCACGACCTCCCTCGACTGTCCGTCGCCCACGCGTCCGCGCAGGTCCGTTCCGCACACGTGCCGCCTCATGCCAGCGCCTCCCGCAGTTGCTTGCGGGCACGCAGGGCCCGCGTCTTGACGGTGCCGGGCGGGATGCCGAGCAGAACGGCCGCCTCCCGGGTGGTGAGGCCGTCGATGACGGTCGCCTGGAGGACGGCCCGCAGCTCCGGCGAGAGGCGGGTGAGGGCCCCGGCGAGGTCCCCGTGCTCCACCCCCGCGAGCACGCGTTCCTCCGCCGAGGCCTCGTCGCGGTGGCGCAGCCGGTAGAGCGCCTGGCGCAGCCGGCCGCGCGCCCCGTCCCCGCGCACGGCGTCGACGAGCCGCCGCGAGCCGATGCGCCACAGCCAGCCGGCGGCGTCGTCGGAGAAGCCGTCCTGGCGGTGGCGGGCGGTGCCGCGCCACACCGCGAGGAAGGTCTCCTGCACGACGTCGTCGACCGTCCCGGCGTCCGCGCAGCGGCCGCGCAGGCGGGCGGTCAGCCAGGGTGCGTACCGCCGGTACAGCTCCTCGAAGGCGTGACGGTCCCGGTCTGCCGCGATGGCCCGCAGCAGCTCCCCGTCGCTTCTCGTTTCGCTCACATCCCCTCATCGGACGGGCCCCGCCGATCGGTTCACGGTTCGCCGCACGATTTTTTCTTGACTTCGGGCACCACCTTCCACCACCCTTTCACTACTCAATTAGTGAAAGGGTGGTTGTCCAGTGGTCGAATACCGCATCGACCGGCACAGCGGCGTGGCCACCTACGTCCAGATCGTCCAGCAGACGAAGCAGGCCCTGCGCCTGGGCGTACTGCAGGCCGGCGACAAGCTGCCCACGGCCCGCGAGGTCGTCGAGGCGACGGCCATCAACCCGAACACCGTGCTGAAGGCCTACCGCGAGCTGGAGCGCGACGGGCTGGTGGAGGCCCGGCGCGGTGTCGGCACCTTCGTGCGGCGCGGGCTGAACACCACCCCGGCCGACTCGCCCCTGCGCGCGGAACTGGACGCCTGGGCCGTCCGGGCCCGGGAGGCCGCACTGGACCGCGACGACGTGGCCGCGCTCTTCACCGCCGTACTCGACGAGCACTTCGCCGTGCCGGACCCCAACGGCCGAACCGACCGGCACAGCCGAACCGACATGCACGACCGGCCCGACCTGAATTCTGGAGACCCTTCATGACCGACACCGCCATGGCGGCAACCGCGCTCGGCAAGCGCTTCGGCCGGCGCGGGGGCTGGGCGCTGCGCGACTGCACGTTCCGCCTCCCCTCCGGGCGCGTCTGTGCCGTCGTCGGCCCCAACGGCGCGGGCAAGTCCACGCTCCTCGCCCTCGCCGCGGGTCTGTTGGCCCCCACCGAGGGTGGGGTCACCGTCCTCGGCACGGATCCTGCGTCCGCCCGCGCGCGTGTCGGCTACGTCGCCCAGGACAAGCCGCTGTACCCCCAGCTCTCCGTCGCCGAGACCCTGCGCGTGGGCGCCGATCTCAACCCGGGGCGCTGGGACGCCGAGACCGCCGAGCGGATCGTCTCCGCGGGCGATCTCGACCCCAGGAAGAAGATCCGTTCCCTCTCCGGCGGCCAGCGCACCCGGGTCGCGCTCGCCCTGGCCCTCGGCAAGCGGCCCGAGCTGCTCCTCCTCGACGAACCGATGGCCGACCTCGACCCGCTGGCCCGGCACGAACTGATGGGCACCCTGATGGCGCGGGCGGCGCAGCACGGCACGACGATCGTGATGTCGTCGCACGTCGTCGCCGAGCTGGAGGACTCCTGCGACCACCTGCTGCTGGTCGGGGGCGGCCGGGTACGCCTCGCCGGTGAGATCGACGACCTGCTCGCCGCCCACACGCGCGTGAGCACCACCACGGGCGCCACCGGGCCCGCCCCCGCGGGCGTCTCCCCGGACAGCGCCCCGGGCGGCCTGCCGGAACTGGCCCCGCACACCGTCGTCGAGTCCCGCGTCACCGGCCGCCAGCTCACCGCCCTGGTGCGCCCCGCGGGCCCGCTCGCCGCCGACTGGCGCACCTCGACGCCCTCCCTGGAGGAGCTCGTGCTCGCCTATCTGCGCAACCCGCAGGCCGCCCCGCTCACCCCGGCCGAGCCCGAGGAGGCCGCCGTATGACCGCACTCGCCCTGTCGCCCGACGCCTCGGCCACCACCGGCCGCGCCCCCGGAGCGGGCTGGCTGCTCCGCCTGCACCGGCCCGCCCTGTACGTCTGGATCGGCGTCGTCGCCGTCCTCGCCGCCGCCCTGGTGTGGCTGTGGGGTCCGCTGACCGACTCGTCGGTCGCGGCCTGGCGGCAGTACCGGGAGGCCTGCAACGACTACCGCGACTGCCACTACGACCAGGACTCGATCGTCCGCTACAAGAGCGTGTACATGTACACGACCGGCGCGCTGACCGCGCTCCCCTTCGTCGTCGCGGCCTGGGCGGGCGCCGCCCTGTTCGGCCGCGAGCTGGAGCACGGCACCGCCCAGCTCGCCTGGACCCAGGGCCTGTCCCCGGCCCGCTGGCTGGCCACCAAGCTGATCGTGCCGACGGTCCTGGTCGCCGCGGGCACCGGACTGCTGGTCACGCTGCACCGCCTGATGTGGTCGGCGGGCGACGGCCGTATCGACACCGCCAAGACCTGGTACGACAACCTCACCCTGCACACCAACGGGCCCACCACCGTCGCCTTCGCCCTGACCGGCCTGGCCGCCGGCGCCCTCGGGGGCGTGCTGCTGCGCCGTACGCTGCCCGCGCTGACGTTCGCCCTCACCTGCGTCGCCGCCGTGCGGTTCCTCGCCGACCAGCTCATGCCGCACCTGTGGCCGGCCGTCACCCGCGTCACCAGCCTCGCCGACGGCTACCGGGGCTCGGGCCTCGGCGTCGACTCGGGCCTGGTCACCGCCACCGGCGCGCACATGGCCGATCCAGGCTGCGGGCCGACCTCCGTCTCCTCCACCTGCCAGGCGGTCTACGCCGAGCTCGACGCCACCGGCTTCTACACGACCTACCACCCCGAGTCCCACTACTGGCCGCTCCAGCTGACCACGACCGCCGTCGTGGCGGCCGTGGCCGCCGCTCTCGCCGTGGCGGCGTTCGTCCTGCTCAAGCGCACCACCGCCTCCACCGCGCGCGTCGGCACGGGGGCCTCCGTATGACCGCCGTCGCCGCCGAGGAGGCGCCGCACAGACCGGCTCGCGGCAGCGGCGGGGGCGGCCGCACCGCCTGGGGCACCGTCCGCACCGTGCTGCGCCTGCACCGCACCGGCCTCCTCGGCTGGGCAGCCGTCGTACTGGCCCTGAGCGGCTGGCTGGTGTGGCTCACCGAGATCGCCGTCGAGGAGGAACGCGCGGCCTGGGAGGCCTGTGAGCGTGCGGGCCAGGACCTGTGCGACATGACCATCGGCTGGGTCGGTTACAGCGAGTCCCTCGGCTGGGTCGGCCTGCTGATCTCCTACTGCTTCCTCGCCGTGGCCGCCTTCGCGGGCGGCGCGCTGATCGGCCGCGAGCTGGAGAACGGCACCGCCCGCCTCGCCTGGGCCCAGGGCATCACCCCCGCCCGCTGGCTCACCGCCAAGCTCGCCGTCCCCGCGCTCGCCCTGTCGGCCGGCGTCACCGTGCTGACCCTGGTGTACCGCTGGGCCTGGGGCGCCCACCGGGCCCTGACGGACAACGGGTGGATGGGCGACGACGCGTACCTCTCACGCGGTCCGGCCGGCCTCGCGTACGTCCTGTGCGCACTCGCCCTCGGCGTGCTCACCGCGCTCGTGCTGCGCCGCGCGCTGCCCGCACTGGCCGTCTCCGTCGCCGCGAGCGGGCTGTTCTCCTTCGTCGTGGCGCGGTACCGCGGGTCCTTCTGGCCCGCCGTCACCCGCACCTCCGCGGCGGACGCCGTCGACTATCCGGACAACGCCTGGGAGCTGGAGAACGGTGTGCTGGTCCGCGGACGGCGCACCCCGGACGTCGACTACTGGAACTGCGACGGCACGGTCGCCGAAGCCCGGCGCTGCCTCGACGACCTGGGCGTCACCGGCTACTACACGACCTACCACCCCGAGTCCCACTACTGGCCGATCCAGCTCGTGGAGACCGGCGTCGTCCTGTCCGTGGCCGCCCTCGCCACCGCCGCCGCGTTCCTCCTCCTGCGCCGCCGCACGGCCACCGCCTCCGCGGCCTGATCCGGCCCCCCTGCCTCCATACCCGCACCCCGGGCCCCGGGGTGCGGGTATGGAGGTCCCTCCACGGGGGGAGGGACCCCACCCGACACGGCACACACCACGCCCCGCCGCACGACTCACCCCACGGGCACCCGGCAGCACACCCCGCCGCCAGGACCGCCCGCACACGGCGACCAGCCCGCGCCGCCGCAGCCCGCCGCCCGGCCGCCTCCGACAGGTCCTCCGCCGCCCGGCCGCCGCCGACACGTCCTCCCCGGCAGTCCGTCCGCCCGCCGCCCGGCGCCCCACGGCATCGACCCCCGCGAGCCGCTCCCCGATATCCCGCACGCCATGTCACCGTAACCATCGGTTCAGACGACCTTGCGACGCTCGGCGAATGAAGCCCGCCGTGCCCGAGCCTTCGCCGCCTCCCGGGGGAAATCAGCCCCACGGAAGTCCCCACGCGATCCCGCCCGCACGTTCCGACGCGCCTGTCACGCTCCTGGCGCGGAAGAATGGGTCCATGAGCCAGTCAGACGCCCAGGCCGAGGTCCAGCACGCGCAGCCCTCCGTGGGCTCCATAGCCGCGCACCGCCCGCACACCGTCTCCGCCGTGGTCTCCGATCTCGAGCCCGACATCGACGCCGACCTCGACACGTACGAGGAGGCGCCGTACGACGGCCCCCAGCTGCCGCAGGGCCGATTCCTCGACCGGGAGCGCAGCTGGCTCGCGTTCAACGAACGCGTTCTGGAACTCGCCGAGGACCCGAACACGCCCCTCCTCGAGCGGGCCAACTTCCTCGCCATCTTCGCCAGCAACCTGGACGAGTTCTTCATGGTCCGGGTGGCCGGTCTGAAGCGCCGTATCGCCACCGGCGTCGCCACCCGTTCGGCCTCCGGCCTCCAGCCGCGCGAGGTGCTGGAGATGATCTGGGCCCGCTCGCGCGAGCTCATGGCCCGGCACGCCGCGACCTATCACGAGGACATCGCCCCCGCCCTCGCGGAGGAGGGCATCCACCTGGTCCGCTGGGGCGAACTGACGGAGAAGGAGCAGGCACGCCTGTTCACCCTCTTCCGGCACCAGATCTTCCCGGTGCTGACCCCGCTCGCCGTCGACCCCGCGCACCCCTTCCCGTACATCTCGGGTCTCTCGCTCAACCTCGCGGTCGTCGTGCGCAACCCGGTCAGCGGCCACAAGCACTTCGCGCGCGTCAAGGTGCCGCCGCTGCTGTCCCGCTTCCTGGAGAGCTCCCCCGGCCGGTACGTCCCCATCGAGGACGTCATCGGCGCCCACCTCGAGGAGCTCTTCCCGGGCATGGAGGTCCTGGAGCACCACGCGTTCCGGCTCACCCGCAACGAGGATCTCGAGGTCGAGGAGGACGACGCCGAGAACCTCCTCCAGGCCCTGGAGAAGGAGCTCATGCGGCGCCGCTTCGGGCCGCCGGTGCGCCTGGAGGTCGAGGAGTCCATCGACCGTGAGGTGCTCGACCTGCTGGTGCGCGAGCTGAAGATCAGCGAGGCCGAGGTCTATCCGCTGCCGGGCCCGCTCGACCTCACCGGTCTCTTCCGCATCCACGGTCTCGACCGTCCCGAGCTGAAGTACAAGAAGTTCATCGCCGGCACCCACCGCGACCTCGCCGAGGTCGAGTCGGCGTCCCCGCCGGACATCTTCGCGGCCCTGCGCAGCCGGGACGTCCTGCTGCACCACCCGTACGACTCCTTCTCGACGTCCGTGCAGGCGTTCCTGGAGCAGGCCGCGCTGGACCCGGAGGTCCTCGCGATCAAGCAGACCCTGTACCGGACCTCGGGCGACTCCCCGATAGTCGACGCGCTCATCGAGGCCGCCGAGTCCGGCAAGCAGGTCCTCGTCCTGGTGGAGATCAAGGCCCGCTTCGACGAGCACGCCAACATCAAGTGGGCGCGCAAGCTGGAGGAGGCCGGCTGCCACGTCGTCTACGGCCTCGTCGGCCTGAAGACGCACTGCAAGCTGTCGCTGGTGGTCCGTCAGGAAGGCGACACGCTGCGGCGCTACTGCCACGTCGGCACCGGCAACTACCACCCGAAGACGGCCCGGCTGTACGAGGACCTCGGCCTGCTCACCGCCGACCCGCAGGTCGGCGCGGACCTCTCCGACCTCTTCAACCGGCTCTCCGGCTACTCCCGCCGCGAGACCTACCGCCGTCTCCTCGTCGCCCCCAAGTCCCTGCGGGACGGCCTGATCGCCCGCATCGACAAGGAGATCCAGCACCACCGCGCGGGACGCCCCGCGCACGTCCGCATCAAGGTCAACTCGATCGTCGACGAGGCCCTCATCGACTCGCTCTACCGCGCGTCCCAGGCGGGCGTGCAGGTCGACGTGTGGGTGCGCGGCATCTGCGCGGTGCGCCCGGGCGTGCCGGGTCTGTCGGACAACATCCGGGTCCGCTCCATCCTCGGCCGGTTCCTGGAGCACTCGCGGGTCTTCGGCTTCGGCAACGGCGGAGAGCCCGAGGTGTGGATCGGCAGCGCCGACATGATGCACCGCAACCTCGACCGCCGTATCGAGGCCCTGGTCAGGGTGACCGACCCGGCTCACCGGGCGTCCCTGAACCGGTTCCTGGAAACGGGCATGTCCGACTCCACCGCCTCCTGGCACCTCGGCCCCGACGGCGAGTGGATCCGGCATTCGCACGACGCGGACGGCGCGCCCCTGCGCAACGTCCAGGAGATGCTCATAGACGCCCGGAGGCGCCGGCGTGGCACAGCGACACCATGACCTGACGGACCCCACGGCCGGGCCCGTGTCCACCGGAGACGCCCTCGCGGGCTATCTCCGGGGCCAGGCCACGGAGTTCCTCCGCGCACTGCGCCTGCACCGCGAGACGGGCGGCGCCGTGCCGAACGGCTCGTCGGGGGCCTCGACGGGTGGTCCGGCGAGCGCGGAGGTGCGCGTCGACGCCGTGCGCGCCCTGCGCCGCTCGGCCCGTCGGATCAGCGGCAGCCTGCACACCTTCCGACCACTCCTCGAGCCCGAGTGGTCGGAGGGAATGCGCCCCGAACTGGCCTGGCTGTCGGGCACGTTGGCGCTGGAGCACGCGTACGGGGCCCGCCTGGAGCGGCTGCTGCTGGCGCTGAACCGGCTGTCGGGCGCCGCGCCGGTACCCAGCCAACCGGTCGGCGCGGCGGGCCCGGCCGGTCCGGGCCCGGCCGCCCGGGCCGCCGTCCACCCGGCGACCCCGGACCGCGGGAACCTCACCGTGGGCGCGGCGAAGGCGGGCGCCCTCCTGGACCGCCAGCTCACCCTCGCCCGCACCCGGGCCCATTCCACCGCCCTCCAGGCCCTCGGCTCGTCCCGTTTCCACGCGGTCGCGGACAAGGTCGCCGTCCTCGCCAGCGAGGTCCCGCTCACCCCCACCGCGCCCGACACCGATCTGCGCCCCCTGGCCGGCGCGGCCCGGGAACGCCTCGCCGACGCGGTCACCGCGCTGCCGCTCGTCACCGCGGGCAGCCCGTACAACGCGGAGGCCCTGGTCCACGGCCTCTCCCCGGACCCGGCCCCGCACCCGCAGGACGCGCCCTGGCACCAGGTCCGCCTGCTGCTGCGGCTGCACCGCTACTCCTGTGAGGTCGTGCACGGCCGGAACACCCCGCTGGACGTCCGTCTGCTCGCGGCAGGCGAGGCGCTCGACCGGCACCGCGACGCCTCGGAGGCGTCCTCCGCCGCGGCCCAGGCGGCCCGCACCCCCCGGATCGCCCCGGCGACGGCGTACGCGCTCGGCGTGCTGCACGCGGATCAGCGGCATGAGGTGGAGGCGGCGCGGTACGCGTTCCAGCGGTCGTGGCAGAAGCAGACCATCGGCGCACCCTGACCGGACAGGTGGTGAGGACCAGGTGAGCACCGCGGACAACCCCGACGGCTTCCCCGTCCAGGCGGCGGGCTGTGTGCTGTGGCGCCGCTCACCGGCGGACGGCGGGCTCGAGCTCTGTCTCGTCCACCGCCCCAAGTACGACGACTGGTCGCACCCCAAGGGCAAGCTGAAACGTGCCGAGGACCCGCTCGCGGCGGCCTTGCGGGAGGTCCTCGAGGAGACGGGCTACCGGGCGGTGCCCGGGACCCGGCTGCCGACCGTGGACTACGAGGCGAACGGCCGCCCCAAGCAGGTCCGCTACTGGGCGGCCGAGGCCGTGTCGGGCGCGTTCGCCCCCAACGACGAGGTGGACCGCCTCCTCTGGCTCCCTCCGCCGGCCGCCCGGGACCGCCTCACCCAGCCGAGGGACCGCACCCTCGTGGACGCCCTGCTGTACGTCCTGCACCTGGCATAACGGGTGGGCGGAACCGGCCGGCCGCCGGAATCGCCTCGTGTCCTCGACGTGAGCGTTCCGTGACCTAACCGCACCGTCCCCAGGGGTTCACCCCCCGTTCACTCGCGCCCGTAGGCGCCTTCACCTGTTCTGCCTAATTTCGGCCTTACGCGGTGCGGTGCGCGACCCGGGTGGTCGTGTCCGTGCCGAGCAGACTTCCGCACACTCCGCACGCCGCCGGATTCAGGACGGCGGCTCCTGGAAGGATCTTCCTCAAGTGAAGCTTCAGCGCATGAACCGGCGGGCTCTCTCCCTCGGTGCTCTCGCCGTCTCCGGCGCCCTGGCCCTCACGGCGTGCGGCTCCGACGACACCGGCTCCGGCAGTGGCAGCAGCTCCTCCGCCACCGCGGCCGCCGGGTCCATCAAGTGTGACGACGCCAAGGGCCAGCTGCTCGCCGACGGCTCCTCCGCGCAGAAGAACGCGATCGACGCGTGGGTCAAGAACTTCACCCAGGCCTGCTCGGGCGTCCAGGTGAACTACAAGGGCTCCGGCTCGGGCGCCGGTGTCACCGCGTTCACGCAGGGCCAGGTCGCCTTCGCCGGCTCCGACTCCGCGCTCAAGCCCGAGGACGTCACCGCCTCCAAGTCGGTCTGCACCGGCGGCCAGGGCATCGACCTGCCGATGGTGGCCGGTCCGATCGCCGTCGCCTACAACGTCTCGGGCGTGGACAACCTCGTCCTCGACGCCGCGACGATCGCGAAGATCTTCGACGGCAAGATCACCAACTGGAACGACGCCGCGATCGCCAAGCTCAACCCCGACGCGAAGCTGCCCGACCTCAAGATCCAGCCGTACCACCGCTCGGACGAGTCCGGCACCACGGACAACTTCACCAAGTACCTGATCGCCGCCACCCCGGACAACTGGAAGTACGAGGGCGGCAAGGCCTGGCAGGCCAAGGGCGGCCAGGCCGCGGCCGGCTCCTCCGGTGTCGCCCAGGGCGTCAAGCAGACCAACGGCGCGATCGGCTACATGGAGCTGTCGTACGCCAAGGACGGTCTGGGCACCGTCGCCGTCGACACGGGCGCATCGGCCCCGGTCAAGGCCTCCTCCGACGGCGCCACCAAGGCCGTCGCCGCCGCGCAGGTCGTCGGCACCGGCAGCGACCTGTCGCTGAAGCTGGACTACAACACCAAGGCCGAGGGCGCCTACCCGCTCACCCTGGTCACGTACGAGATCGCCTGCGACAAGGGCAACAAGTCCGCCACCCTGCCGGCCACCAAGGCGTTCCTGCGCTACATCGCCAGCGAGGACGGCCAGGGCATCCTGTCGGGCATCGACTACGCGCCGATCCCCGACGCCATCATCACCAAGGTCCGCACCACCATCGAGGGCCTGAGCTGATCCCAGCGGTGCGGTCCGGCGCCGGGGGACACCCGGTCCGGACCGCACCCGTCCGGTGCACCGCCGCCAGGGGCCGACCGTAACCCGGCCCCACCCGAGCCGCCCCCACACCCGCAGGCGGCTCCGCAGACCGGAGACCTCCATGAACATATCGACACAGCACACAGACACGGACGACACGCCTCCCCCTGCCGCCCCGCCGGCCGTGACCGCCGAGCAGAAGCGCGCGGCGCGCGGTGCCACCCGACCCGGTGACCGGATCTTCCTCGCCCTCTCCCGCGGCTCGGGCATCTTCCTGTTGGTGATCATGGCCGCGATCGCGGTCTTCCTCACCTACCGGGCGTACCTCGCCATCAGCAAGGACGACGCCAACTTCCTGACCACCTTCGAGTGGAACACCAGCCTCGTCCCGCCGAAGTTCGGCATCGCGGTCCTGGCCTTCGGCACGGTGGTCTCGTCGATCATCGCGATGGTCATCGCGGTCCCGATCGCCGTCGCGATCGCCCTCTTCATCACGCACTACGCCCCGCGTCGCATGAGCGGCCCCGTCGCGTACGTGATCGACCTGCTCGCCGCCGTCCCGTCCATCGTGTACGGCCTCTGGGGCGCGCTGGTCCTCGTACCGCACATGGACGGCCTCTTCGGCTGGCTGAACGACTACCTGGGCTGGACCGGCGTCTTCTCCTGGGACGACGGCGCCCCCCGCTCGATGCTCACGGTGGGCATCCTGCTGGCCGTGATGATCCTCCCGGTCATCACCAACGTCAGCCGCGAGGTCTTCCGCCAGGTCCCGCAGATGCACGAGGAGGCGGCCCTGGCGCTGGGCGCCACCCGTTGGGAGGTCATCCGTATGTCGGTGATCCCCTTCGGCCGCTCCGGAGTCATCTCCGCCTCGATGCTCGGCCTCGGCCGCGCGCTGGGCGAGACGATGGCGGTGGCCACCGTCCTCTCCCCCGACTTCGACATCCACGCCAGCCTCCTCAACCCCGGCGGCGGCACCTTCGCCCAGAACATCGCCAGCAAGTTCAACGAGGCGACCGAGTTCGGCCGGGACGCGCTCATCGCCTCCGGTCTGGTCCTGTTCGTCATCACCCTGCTGGTCAACGGCGCGGCACGCATGATCATCGCCCGCCGCAGTGAGTACTCGGGGGCCAACGCATGAGCCACGCAGCAGCAGTAGCCGACAAGTCCCCGAGCACGCTCCAGGGCGCCAGCCTCCCGCGGTGGTCCCCCTGGGCCATCGCCGCCGGCTCGCTCGCCCTCGCGATCGGCATCGGCCTCGCCGGCGGCCTCGACAGCAAGGTCCAGTGGGGCCTGATCGCCGGCATCCTCTTCATCCTCGGCACCTTCGGCATCGCCGCGAAGGTGGAGGGCCGCCGCCAGGCGAAGGACCGGGTGGCGACGAGCCTGGTCTGGGTGGCGTTCCTGCTGGCCGTGGTCCCGCTGGTCTCCCTCCTCTGGACGACGATCCAGCGCGGCGTGAAGGTCCTGGACGTCTACTTCCTCACCCACTCGATGGGCGTGGTGGCGGACAGCGAGGCCGGCGGCGGCATCTACCACGCGATCCTCGGCAGCCTGGAGCAGGTGGGCCTGGCGACCGCGATCGGTGCCCCGATCGGCATCCTCACGGCGATCTACCTGGTGGAGTACGGCCGGGGCGGCCTGGCGAAGTCGGTCACGTTCTTCGTGGACGTCATGACCGGCATCCCGTCGATCGTCGCGGGCCTGTTCATCCTCAGCCTGATGCTGATGCTCGACATGCAGCCCTTCGGCTTCGCGGGCTCCCTCGCCCTGGCGATCCTGATGATGCCGGTCGTCGTACGCTCAACAGAGGAAATGCTGAAGCTGGTCCCGAACGAGCTGCGCGAGGCGTCCCTCGCCCTGGGCGTCCCGAAGTGGCGCACGATCCTGAAGGTGGTAGTCCCGACCTCGATCGGCGGCATCATCACGGGCGTGATGCTGGCGATCGCCCGTATCGCGGGCGAAACGGCGCCGGTACTCCTCCTCGTCTTCGGAAACCCGTTCATCAACGCCAACCCCTTCGAGGGTGCGCAGGCGTCGCTCCCGCTGTACATCTACCAGCAGTACGCACAGAGCGCGGGTTCGACAGCGGCCTACGACCGTGCCTGGGCGGCCTCGCTCACCCTGATCGCCTTCGTGATGATCCTCAACATGGTGGCCCGCGGCATCGCCCGCTGGAAGGCCCCGAAGACCGGTCGCTGAAACAGCGATCAGCGGCCACCGCCGCGCGGGGCCCCCTCAGCGACTGACTGGAAGTGAAGTAGAAAAAATGGCGAAGCGAATCGATGTGAGCGGTCTGACCGCCTACTACGGATCCCACAAGGCGATCGAGGACATCTCGATGACGGTCGAACCGCGCTCGGTGACGGCCTTCATCGGCCCCTCCGGCTGCGGCAAGTCGACGTTCCTGCGCACGCTGAACCGGATGCACGAGGTGACGTCGGGCGGCCGGGTCGAGGGCAAGGTGCTCCTGGACGACGAGGACCTGTACGCCTCGGGCGTGGACCCCGTCTCGGTCCGCCGCGAGGTCGGCATGGTCTTCCAGCGCCCGAACCCGTTCCCCACCATGTCGATCTTCGACAACGTGGCCGCGGGCCTGCGGCTGAACGGCAGCTACAAGAAGTCGGAACTGGCGGACGTCGTCGAGAAGTCCCTCAAGGGCGCGAACCTCTGGAACGAGGTCAAGGACCGCCTGAACAAGCCCGGCTCAGGCCTGTCCGGCGGCCAGCAGCAGCGCCTGTGCATCGCCCGCGCCATCGCCGTGGAACCGAAGGTCCTCCTGATGGACGAGCCCTGCTCGGCCCTGGACCCCATCTCCACCCTGGCGATCGAGGACCTGATCGGCGAACTCAAGGAACGCTTCACGATCGTCATCGTGACGCACAACATGCAGCAGGCGGCGCGCGTCTCGGACCGCACGGCCTTCTTCAACCTGTCCGCCGTGGGCCAGCCCGGCAAGCTGATCGAGATCGACGACACGGAACGCATCTTCTCCAACCCGTCGGTCCAGGCGACGGAGGACTACATCTCGGGCCGCTTCGGCTGACCGCCCGCTGCCTCCCCCGACCCCTCGCGGTGCTGCATGGCGGTGCCACCGCGAGGACGCGAAGGGCCCGCCTCCCGAAGGGGGGCGGGCCCACGTGTGCCTCCGGCGGCTGAGCGGGAGGGGTGGGGCGAAGCCCGGCGGAGGGGTGGGGCGGGCGCCCGGCGGCGGGAGCCCTCTCCCGACCGAGCCGGGCGGACCGGTGAACACCCGAGGCCAGGGGATCCGGTCCCCGCAGGGGTGCAGGGGACGCAGTCCCCGCAGGGGGTCCGGGGCACAGCCCCNCGAGGCCAGGGGATCCGGTCCCCGCAGGGGTGCAGGGGACGCAGTCCCCGCAGGGGGTCCGGGGCACAGCCCCGTGACGGGCGCCCCCTCCCCACCATGCCGGGCGGACCGGTGAACACCCGAGGCCAGGGGATCCGGTCCCCGCAGGGGTGCAGGGGACGCAGTCCCCGCAGGGGGTCCGGGGCACAGCCCCGTGACGGGCGCCCCCTCCCCACCATNAGCCGGGCGGACCGGTGAACACCCGAGGCCAGGGGATCCGGTCCCCGCAGGGGTGCAGGGGACGCAGTCCCCGCAGGGGGTCCGGGGCACAGCCCCGTGACGGGAGCCCTCACCCGACCGAGCCGGGCGGGCGGGTGGGCAAGCACCCGGGGTGCAGGGGACGCAGTCCCCGCAGGGGGTCCGGGGCACAGCCCCGTGACGGGAGCCCTCTCCCCACCGAGTCGGGCGGGCGGGTGGGCAAGCACCCCCTACAGGAACGCCACGTTCACAACCCAGAACGCGCACGCGGCAACGAACCCCGCCGCCGGCATCGTGATGAACCACCCCAGGACAATGTTCTTGGCGACACCCCACCGCACGGCATTGATCCGCTTCGTCGCCCCGACACCCATGATCGCCGAAGTGATCACATGCGTGGTCGAGATCGGCGCCTTGAACAGGAACGCCGTGGTGAACATGATCGACGCCCCGGTCGTCTCCGCGGCGAACCCCTGCGGCGGATCAAGCTCGATGATCTTCCGCCCGAGAGTCCGCATGATGCGCCACCCACCCGCGTACGTCCCCAGCGAAAGCATCACCGCGCAAGCGATCTTCACCCACACCGGAATCGGATCGTCGGCCCCCTGCACATCGCCGATGACAAGCGCCATCACCACGATGCCCATCGTCTTCTGCGCGTCCTGGAGACCATGCCCCAGCGCCATGCCCGCGGCCGAGACCGTCTGAGCGATCCGGAAGCCCCGCTTGGCCTTGTGCGGGTTGGACCGCCGGAACATCCACAGGATGGCCGTCATCACCAGATAACCGGCGACGAGCCCCACCACCGGCGAGACGAACATCGGAATGACGACCTTGTCGAGGACGCCGGACCAGATGACGTCCGTACCACCGGCGAGCGCCGCGCCCACCATGCCGCCGAACAACGCGTGCGAGGACGACGAGGGCAGCCCGAAGTACCAGGTGACCAGGTTCCAGACGATCGCCCCGACGAGCGCGGAGAAGAGGATCCCCATCCCCTTCGACCCGTCGGGCGTCTCGATCAGCCCCTTGCTGACGGTGTGCGCGACACCACTCCCGAGGAACGCGCCGGCGAGGTTCATCACCGCCGCCATGGCCAGCGCCGCCCGAGGCGTCAGCGCCCGGGTCGAAACGGACGTGGCAATGGCGTTCGCGGAGTCGTGAAAACCGTTCGTGTAAGTGAATCCGAGCGCGACGCCGATGGTCACGATCAGAGCAAAGGTGTCCATTAAGTGCTCAGGACTCCTTGACCGCGATGGTCTCCACCGTGTTGGCCACGTGCTCGAAGGCGTCGGCGGCCTCCTCCAGCACATCCACGATCTGCTTCAGCTTGAGCACCTCGATGGCCTCGTACTTGCCGTTGAAGAGATGCGCGAGCAGCTTGCGGTGGATCTGGTCGGCCTGGTTCTCGAGCCGGTTGACCTCGATCCAGTACTCGGTGAGGTTCTCCATGGTCCGCAGGTTCGGCATCGCCTCGGCCGTCAGCTCGGCCGCCCGCGCCAGTACCTCGATCTGCTGCTCGACGCCCTTGGGCAGTTCCTCGACGTTGTAGAGGACGACCAGGTCGACGGCCTCCTCCATGAAGTCCATGATGTCGTCGAGGGAGGAGGCGAGGTTGTAGATGTCCTCGCGGTCGAAGGGCGTGATGAACGAGGAGTTCAGCTGGTGGAAGATCGCATGGGTGGCGTCGTCACCTGCGTGTTCCGCGGCCCGCATACGCTCTGCGATCTCGGCCCGGCCGGCGGGGTCCGCCCCGAGCAGTTCCATCAGGAGTTTCGAGCCCGTGACGATGTTGTCCGCGGATGCGGCGAACATGTCGTAGAAGCTCGTCTCCCTGGGGGTCAGACGAAAGCGCACGTGGGGTCCTCAGGATGCATCGGTTTCGGTCAGGCTGATGCTAGGCGCATCATCCGGCCACGGCTAATGGGCCGTCCACCAGTGTCGCCCATCGGACAGAGCGACCGGGAGGGGGGCGACCGACCGGTCGGCGGCCGGCGAAGTCCCTGCTCGGGGCGTATACCCACCGAAGTTCGGTACGATATACCCAGTAGGGGTATATCTGCGGAGCCGGAGCGCTGGAGGACACGATGACGACCACAGAGGCCGGCGAACCCGCCGCCGAATCCGGCGTCGAGGCCGACCACGCCCCCGGGACGGTCCACGGCTACCACAAGCAGAAGGACGAGCACCTCAAACGCCTGCGCCGCATCGAGGGCCAGATCCGCGGCCTCCAGCGCATGGTCGACGAGGACACCTACTGCATCGACATACTCACCCAGGTGTCCGCCTCCACCAAGGCCCTGCAGTCGTTCGCGCTCCAGCTCCTGGAGGAACACCTGCGCCACTGCGTCGCCGACGCGGCGCTCAGGGGCGGCGCCGAGATCGACGCGAAGGTGGAAGAGGCGACCAAGGCCATCGGCCGCCTGCTGCGCACCTGATCAGCGTCCCGCACCGGCCCCCGTCCCGGAGTCGCCCCCGGCCTGTTCCTCCCCCACCCGCAGCACCTGGTCGATGCTCGCGAGACTGAGCCTTTCCTCCCCGGCCGCCGAGGCGGCGATGATCAGCTCCCCGCACAGTTCGATCTCGGCGAGGGCCTCGTGGTCCTGAACTGCCGTACCGCCGCCCGGAGCCACGCGCATCACCTCGTCCCTGCCGTCACCGACTTCCTAGAGTAGGGAGCGCTATACACCGCGCGCATGGCACGGACGGGCTAGTCCTTGTGTCCACCCGGTGGCCGAAAATGCTCGCCCAGGCCCGCCCGGCCCAGCTCATTCCGTACCTGCGCGCAGGCTCACACCGCACCGGCGAGCAGGCTCACACCGCGCAGGCTCACACCGCGCCGGCGCAAGCCCGTGCCGCACCGGCGCGGGCTCATTCCTCCGCGATCCGCCCCGCGTAGATGTCGTCGGCGGCCGGCAGCCGCACCTCGACGGGCGCCCCGAAGTCGTACAGCAGCGTCGTGGAGGCCACCGCGACGGCCTCCTTCTGCTGCCCGTTCACAAAGCTGAACCGGTGCCGGACCTTGCGGATGCGCCCCGCGTCGTCGAGGTAGACATCGAACGGCACCCGCGCCGTGGCGAACCCTTTCGCCGCCGCGCGCAGCGCATCCCGGCCGCCCGCCGAGGCGTCGGCCGCGGCCACCGCCAGATCGGCCGTCCCGCGGTAGTGCCGCACCGCGGTCCCGGCCACCTCGGTCCTCCCCACGTACGTCGCCGTGCGCGTCCCGCGCAGCACCTCGGCGGCGGCGAACGGATCGGTGGCCCCGCCGGTCACGAGGTTCCCGTCGGACAGGGTCGCCGTCTCCACCCGCACCCACTTGTCGTCCGGCACCCCCGCCCCCCGGTTCTTCATGAACAGGGCTCCGGGCGCGAGGAGTTCGGTGATGGGGCGGTGCTCACTGGTCCCGGCCGGATCCTGCGGCAGCAGCACCTTCAGCTCACCGCGCTGCTTGCGGTAGTCGTACACGCCCTGGCCCCGGATGGTCACCCGGGTCCCGCCGGTGGCCATCTCCATCGACGTACGGGCCTTCGACGTGCCCGCCGCGACGAGGGCGTCGGCGGCCCGGTGCAAGGTCGCGACGGGATCGGCCGCACGGCCGTCCTCCGCGGCGGCCCCGCCTGCGGAACACCCGGCCGCCCCCGCACAGACCCCCGCCACGAGCCCCGAAAGGACCATCGCGCCCACCAGCCCGCGCCGCCGCTCCGCCATGGCCTGTGCACCCCCAACCGGTACGTCCTTCACGGACTTCCTGTCGTTTCGGATAACGACGGGTAGGTGCCGCCGTCACGCCGGTCCGAAGGTCTGCGACCGCCATGCGGGTCGACTACCGATCCTGGGTAACGTTGTCCTTGTGACGCAGCAGGACGGATCGCCCCACCCCCGCACCGAGGGGGACCACAGCACCACGACCGTCGAACAGGGCAGGTTCTGCCTCGCCCGCTGCACCTGCGGCTGGCGCGGCCCGGCCCGCAGGGCGAGAAGCATGGCGAGAACGGACGGGGAGCTGCACACGGGCGGCTGACCGGCCGGCACCTGTCGTCCGGTCAGCCACGAAACGGACCGTCCGGCCGGCTGACGTCACCGTTCCGTCACCGCCGGACCCCGCTGGAACCCGTGGTCCCACGACCCCGTCTCGCTCCGTGAAGGCGCAGCATGCCGACAGGCGGCCGAGGGAAGGCGCAAGAACATGGAACGGCGTACGTTCATCGCGGGCGGCACGGCCGCCGTCGCGGCGGCAGCGACCGCGTGCAAGGCGAACAGCGGCGGTGCGGGCGGCTCCGCCCCGGCCACCGGGGACACCACCACGACCCCCCTGACCACGACCAGCGTCGCCGCCCCCGCCAACTGGGCCGCGCTCGCCCGCGACCTGGACGGCACCCTGGTCCGCCCCGGCGAGGCCTCCTGGGCCGCGGCCCGCCAGCTCTACAACACCCGCTTCGACAACCTCAAGCCGGCCGCGGTGGCGTACGTCGCGCACGCCGACGACATCCGTACGGTTCTGGCGTACGCCCGCGCCCACAAGATCAAGGCCGCGATCCGCAACGGCGGCCACTCCTACGGCGGCTGGTCCTCGGGCGACGGCCGGCTGATCGTCGACGTCTCCAAGCTGAACCGGGTCCGGGCGAGCGGCACTTCGGCCGTGGTCGGCGCGGGTTCGAAGCTGATCGACGTCTACCGGGCGCTCGCCGCGAAGGGCGTGACGATCCCGGCGGGCTCCTGTCCGACGGTCGGTGTCTCCGGCCTGGTGCTGGGCGGCGGCCACGGCGTCGTCTCCCGCGCCTACGGCCTGACCTGCGACAGCCTCACCCGGGCCACGATCATCACCGCGGACGGCAAGCAGCTCACCGCCGACGCGACGACGAACAAGGACCTGTTCTGGGCCCTGCGCGGAGCCGGCAACGGCAACTTCGGCGTCGTCACGGAGCTGGAGTTCAGGACCCACCCCGCGCCCCAGGCGGTGACGGGCTACCTCACCTGGCCCTGGTCGAAGGCGGCCGCGGTGGTGAAGGCCTGGCAGGAGTGGGGCCCCTCCCAGCCCGACGAGATCTGGTCCTCCCTGCACCTGGCGAACGCGACCGGCGGCACCCCCACCATCTCCGTCGCCGCGTTCTGCATCGGCACCTACGGCCAGCTCCAGAACGCCGTCGACCGCCTCGCGGACCGGGTGGGCGCCCCCGCGACGAACGTCTCCCTCCGCCGCCGTTCCTACGAGACGGCGATGGAGATCTACGCGGGCTGCTCGTCGTTCTCCTCCGACGCCCAGTGCCATCTGCCGGGTTCGACGCCGGGCCGCTCCCCGCAGGGCGCGCTGGGCCGCGAGACGTACGCGGCCCGCTCCGACTTCTTCGACGTATCGCTCTCCGCGGCGGGCATCCAGACCCTCCTGCGGCAGATGAAGTCCGTGCAGGGCGGCTCGGGCAGCATCGCCCTCACCGCGCTGGGCGGCGCGGTGAACCGGGTCTCGCCGACGGCCACGGCGTTCGTCCACCGCCGCTCGCGCATGCTGGCGCAGTACATCGGGGCGTGGCGGGCCGGCACGGCGGGGACGGCGGCCCAGTCCTGGCTGAACACGGCGCACAAGGCGATGGCCCCGTACGCCTCGGGGGCGGCCTACCAGAACTACGCGGACCCGACGCTCACGAACTGGCGCAAGGCGTACTACGGCGACGCGCTGCCGCGCCTGACCCGGCTGAAGAAGCAGTACGACCCGAACGGCTTCTTCAGCTACCCGCAAGCTCTCTGACGCGCCCTAGGCCGCGAGGTCCCGCTCCTCGGCGGCGACCTCGGGCCGCGCGCCGGGGATGAAGCCGTCCCGCTGACCGACCCGGGCGGCCCGGCCGCGCACGACCCATCCGACCCGGGGCGACCGGTCGACGGCCTTCAGCACCGGGGTGAGCAGCATGGAGGCGACGGGCGAGAGCAGCAGGGTCACCGCGGTGCCGAGCGCGAACCCGCCGACGACGTCCGTCGGATAGTGCACCCCCATGAAGATCCGGCAGAACCCTTCGAGCAGGGCGATCCCTATCCCGACGAGCCCGAGCCTGCGGTGGGCGACGAACAGCCCGACGGCCATGGCCATCGTGAGGGTGGCGTGGTCGCTCACGAAGGAGTAGTCGGTCTTTCCGGAGACGAGCACCTCCAGCCCCTCGTGGTCCAGGAAGGGCCGGGGCCGTTCCACGAATCCCCGTATGGGCACGTTCACCAGTACGGCGATACCGGCGGCGAGCGGCGCCCAGATCAGGGCGGCGACGGAGGACGCGGCCTCCTCGGCCCCGCCGGGCCGCCGGCGGACTCCCCACCAGCACCACACGATCAGCAGCGCCATGGCGAGCAGCAGCCCGTACTCGCCCACGAACTCGACGGTCCGGTCGAGCCAGTGCGGAGCGTCCTTCGCGAGCCCGTTGATGTCATAGAGGAGGTCGACGTCGGGGTTCGACCCGGATTCGGCGAGTCCAGCCATGGTGCTGCGGCCCCTTCGTCGTGTTCTGCCCGGCGCACCTCACATGCGCCCGTCCAACAGGAACGCACGGCCCCGGTTGATACGTTCCACTCTCCACTGAATGATCACTCAGACGTTATCGAACAGAGATGGATCCCCGCAGCTCAGGGGCCGGGTGCGAGGGCCCTTCAGACAGTCGTGGGCAGCGCTTTCGCGCCATCTTCGGTGACGCGGGTGGCCCCGAAGTACTCGGCCGTGTCGATGGGGTCGAACCGGATGACGGCCCCGGTGTAGGGCGCGTTGATCATGTACCCACCTCCCACGTAGATCCCCACGTGGTGGATGGCCCGCGAGTTGTTCGGGTCGGTGGAGAAGAACACCAGGTCCCCCGGCAGCAGCTCGCCGCGCTGCGGATGCGGCCCCGCGTTGTACTGGTCGTTGGCGACCCGTGGCAGCGTGATCCCGACACTCTCATAGGCGGCCTTGGACAGCCCGGAGCAGTCGAACCGTCCTCCCTGGTCAGCGGTGCCGTTGCCACCCCAGAGGTAGGGCGTGCCGAGCTTCTTCTGAGCGAAGTAGATGGCGCCCGCGGCCTGCTCGGACGGATCCACCCGGCTGACGGGCGCTGCGAAGGACTCCGCCAGTGTCGTGATCGTCTTCACATAGTTCCGGGTCTCCTTGTACGGCGGTACGCCCCCGTACTTGATGACCGCGTAGGCGCCCGCGTTGTACGAGGCGAGCATGTTGTGCGTGGCGTCCCCGGGGACGTCCTTCACGTACGAGGCGAGCTGGCAGTCGTAGGACGCGGCCGACGGAATCGCGTCATTCGGGTCCCAGACGTCGCGGTCGCCGTCTCCGTCGCCGTCGATGCCGTGCGTGGCCCAGGTGCCCGGGATGAACTGCGCTATCCCCTGGGCGGCGGCGGCGCTCTGCGCCCTCGGGTTGAACCCGCTCTCCTGGTAGAGCTGGGCCGCGAGCAGCGCGGGGTTGATGGCGGAGCACAGATTGCCCCACTTCTCCACGAGCGTCCGGTAGGCGGCGGGCACGGCTCCCTTGGCCAGTGCTCTGCCCGCACCGCCCACGCCGCTGGTGGCGCTCCCGCCGACGAGGTACACCCCGACGACGAGCGCCATCATGAAGGCGGCACCGGCGCTGACGGCGGCGGTCGCCAGGATCCATGTCTTACGCACCGTCAACCGCCCCTCGCCGCCCAGGAGTCCGCCCGGAAGTCCGCCCCCGACAGTGTAGAGGCGGCTCCCGTCCCGCGGGGTGATCACGAACAAGGAGAAACCGCACGTGGCGGCCCCGCGTCCCGCGCTTCACACGCCCTGCCTCGACTCCCTGTTTCCGCAAGGGGGTTACGCGTCGAACAGGGCACCTCATCCGGTCAGTACAGGGAGTCGGACCCGGCTTCCCCGCGCGTCACCGCCGGGCCGCACCACCGGGCCGCACCACCGGGCCGCACCGCCGGGCTGCACCACCGGGCCGCACCGTCGCGTAAAGAACGGCTGTGGGGCGGCTCAAGCGACCACCATCGAACGGCCTCGGATCGCCCAACCACCACCATGATCGGGCAACGCGGGCACCCGGCTTCGGGCTCGGACATACGTTCCACCCCGTGACCACCGAAGACACCTCCCCCACCTCCCCCACCTCCCCCAGCTCCCCCAGCTCCCCCACCACCGCCCGCCGCGCCCTGCTGCGCGGTGGCCTGGCCGGGGCCGTCGCCCTGGGCGGCGCGGCCCTCACCACCGCCCCCGCGTCCGCCGCCACGGCCACGCCGGACGGCGGTCCCCGCACCACGCCCCGCCCCGGCACGGCCGAGGCGGCCCTGCGGGAACTGGCGGCCGGCAACCGCCGCTGGCGCACCTTCCGCGAGCGGCACCCGGACGAGACACCGGCTGTCCGGCGGAGCCTGACGGCCGGTCAGCAGCCCTTCGCCCTCGTCCTCGGCTGCATCGACTCCCGGGTGCCGCCCGAGCTGGTCTTCGACCAGGGGCTGGGCGATCTGATGACGGTCCGGAGCGCGGGCGAGGTCCTGGACGAGGCCGTGCTCGGCAGCGTCGCCTACGGCGTGCTCGAGCTGGACATACCTCTGGTGGTGGTCCTCGGCCACCAGTCGTGCGGCGCCGTGAAGGCGGCCGTCCAGGCGGACCTCGCCGGCACGGGTCTGCCCCGGCACATCCAGTACCTGGCCGACCGGATCACCCCGTACATCGACCGGACGAAGGAGGGCGACGCCCGCGTCGACTCGACCATCGACGCCAACGTACGAGGCGTCCGCTCCCTCCTCGCCGCCGAGCCCGACCTGGCGGCGAGGATCGCCGCCGGCGAGCTGGCCGTCGTCGGAGCGCGCTACGAGCTGACCACCCAGCTCGTCCACCGCGTCGCGTGACGCCTCAGGGCGCGGAGACCGCGTCCCGGTAGAGCTCGGCGGCCTCCGGCCCCAGCACCACGCTGTACGAGGTGTCGGACGTCGCCCCGCCCTGTTCGTGCCCGCCGAGGACGCCGACCACCTCACCGTCGCCGTTCACCCAGGGGCTGCCGCTGGTTCCGCCGGTGAGGTCGGGGCAGTCGATGCGCTGCTGGGTGGAGTTGTGGGCGGTGGGCCGGTTCGTGCAGCGGACCGGCACCTCCAGGGAGTCGGGGTAGCCGGTGACGGTCACGGCCGTCGCCCCGGTGGTGGTACGCGTCGCGAACCGGTTGCCGCCGACCACGTCCTCGATGTGCTCGCCGCCCCGCTCGCCGAGGACGGCGAAGGCCACGTCGCTGTCCTCGTCCTCCCCCCGCGCCCACCCGTCGGGCAGGAAGACCCGCTCGACCCGCCAGATCCCGTAGGGGGCCCTGCCGTCCCGGTACCCGGGGGCGAAGACCGGCTCGCCCGGCCCGCCGAGGCAGTGCGCGGCGGTGACGATGAGGTCGCGGTGCGGACTGTGCACCACGGAGGCGGTGCAGAAGTGCTCCCCGGCGAGCCTGCCCGCGTCGGCATCGGCGGCGTCGAACAGCGCGCCGACCCGCTCCGACTGCGCCGTGACCGCAGCGACGGCCGTGACCCCCAGGGGCCCGGGTCCACCGTCGGCGGCCGCCTCGGAGGCCGAGGTGACGGCCAGCAGGACGACCGCACCGAGCAGGGCGTTTCGCTTCATCGGGTTCACTGTGTCCCACGAAGGTGAGAGAAACGTCAGACGCATGGTTCTCCTACGACGCTACCCGCACTCCACCCACGGCACCTTTCCACCGGGCGGGGATACGGTGGGCGGGTGGCTGACATCCCCTGCGACCTCATCTGGACCCGCGCGGCCCCGCCGGACGCGACCGGGCCCGGCCCCTGGATCGAGATCGCCTTCGGCGAGGGAGACGACGGTGAGGCTCCCGTCTATCTCCGAGAGACCAGTGACCCGGAGAACGTCGTCACGACGAACCGCAGAAAGTGGGACGCGTTCGTACTGGGCGTCCAGGCAGGAGAATTCGACCACTTCGTCGAGGGTGTACTGGAAAACGACCGGACCGAATAGCGCGGCGGTATACCGAGCGGGATCCGCGGTATACCGATGGGTATCGGCGGTATAGCGAGGGGGATACCGAAGGGCCCCGTGGGCCATGGCCGACGGAGCCCTTCCTACAGGTGATGTGTTTACCAGCGGTACCAGCGGCCCTTCCGGCCACCGTGTCCGGCGGGCCGGACCACGAAGCCCACCAGCCAGACCGCCAGCACGATGACGGCGATCCACCACAGGGCCTTGAGGGCGAAGCCGGCACCGAAAAGGATGAGCGCGAGAAGCAGAACAAGAAGCAGGGGAACCATGATTATCAACCTCCGCTGATTCAAGTGCCCCGCGAAATCCCCTTCACGCCCTCAAATCTTCCATGTATATGTGCGGGATTCCCGGGAATACGGATCGCCCCGAAAAGCGGCCGGCCGGACTCACAGAAAACGGCGGATGGGCAGGACGGCGACCTCTCGCGCCCGCTGGAGCACGGAGCGCCGCTTCCAGCGGCCCTCCCGGATCAGCGCGGCGGCCTTCAGGTCGTCGTCGAAGTGGCCGTCGAGCGTGGCCGTGAACTCCTGGTCCAGCACGGCGAGCATGATCTCCTCGTCGTGGTCGAGGGACCGGCGGTTGAAGTTGGTCGAGCCCACCAGCGCGGCGACGCCGTCGACGGTGATGACCTTGGCGTGCATCATCGTCGGCTGGTACTGGTAGATCTTCACGCCACAGGCGGTGAGGTCCTCGTAGAAGTGCTGACCGGCCAGCTGGCAGACCCGCTTGTCGGTGTACGGACCGGGCAGCAGGATCTCCACCTCCACACCCCGCCGCGCGGTGGCGCACAGGAGTTCGATGAAGAAGACGTCCGGTGAGAAGTAGGCGGTGGCCAGCCGGAAGCGGTCCTCGGCGGACTCCAGCATCACCCGGATCAGGGTCTGCATGTCCTGCCAGCCGAAGCTGGCCGATCCACGGACCACCTGCACCACCGCGTCGCCCTGCGGGCGGTGCGGGACGAACCGGTCGCGGCCGTCGAAGAGCTCGTCGTGGCATTCGGCCCAGTTCTGCGCGAAGGCGGCGGCGATGCCGTCCACGGCCGGCCCGCGCACCTCGACATGGGTGTCACGCCATTCGCGCTCGTTGCGGGCGTTGCCGCACCACTCCTCGGCGATACCGACACCGCCGGTGAACGCCGCCCGCTCGTCCACGACGAGGACCTTGCGGTGGCAGCGGTGGTTCTGCTTGAGGGGCGACAGGGTCACGGGTCTGCGGAACCAGGCCACCTGCACCCCGGCCCGCTCCATCTCCTCCAGCAGCTCCTTCTCGATCAGCCGGCTGCCGAACCCGTCCAGCAGCAGCCGCACCCGCACCCCCGCCTCGGCCCGGTCGGCCAGCGCCCGCGCGAACTCGCGGGCGATGTCCCCGCGCCAGTACACGAACGTCATCATGTCCACGGTGTGCTCGGCGGACCGGATGGCCGCCAGCATCGCCGGAAAGATCTCGTCCCCGTTGCGCAGGGCGGTGAGCGAGTTGCCCTCGGTGGCCGCGATGCCGATGAGCCGCTCCAGGCGACGGCGTATCCGCGCGACGCGCTCCTGCACCCGCTCCGGTGCCGACGCGTCGGCAGCGGGGGCGATCAGCTCGGGCCGGTCCTGCGTACTGGTCATGACGTCACCTGCCGGCACTCTCCGAGGACAAGGGAGCCGCACTGCCCGGTCCGGCACGGGGCGCGGCGAGCGGTCCGTACGCCCGCACCACGACCCACCCGGTGGGAGCGACGTCCGCCCGACCACCCCCTATACCCGCGGCGATGTTCCGTACGCCTGACGTGGGCACGGCGCCTGCGCCGACACCGGCCGTACCGGAAACGCTCTGCGAGAATGTGTCGTATGACTGCGCGTCGTACGACCGTGCGGAGCGGAGGCCGGCCGGCCCGCCGGGACGCGACCGCCCACCGCCGCCGGGCCGCCGCACCGGAGGAAGCGGCTGCCACGATCGCCCACTGCGTCACCGCCGCACGATGACGGGCGGGACCGGCCACGGCGCGCGCGGCGGACACCCGCCGCCCGAGGAGCGGCCCGGAGACGACCAGGCGGCGTTCTCCGCGCTGCTGGAGGACAGCGTCGAGGACCTGTACGAGCACGCGCCGTGCGGCTTCCTCTCCACCCTGCCGGACGGCACGATCGCGAAGATCAACGCGACCCTGCTGGACTGGCTCGGCCACGCCCGCGACGACCTGGTGGGCCGCAGGACGTTCTCCGACCTGCTGACCGTGGGGGGCCGTATCTACCACGAGACCCACTTCGGCCCGCTGCTGCGCATGCAGGGCGAGATCAGCGGGATCGCCCTGGAACTCGAGGCGGCCGACGGCAGCCGACTGCCCGTGCTGGTCACCTCCACGGTCAAGACCGGCGGCGACGGGCAGCCGCTGCTGATCCGCACCACCGTCTTCGACGCCCGTGACCGGCGCGCCTACGAGACCGAACTGCTGCGCGCCCGGCAGCAGGCGGAGGACGAACGCGCGGAGCTCATGCGCCTCAACGCCACCCTCCAGCGGACGCTGCTGCCTCCGGCGCTGGTGAGCGTGCCCGGACTGGACGTGGCCGCGCACTACCACATCGCCTCCCCCGACAAGGTCGGCGGCGACTTCTACGACCTCTTCCCGCTCGCCGCGGGGACCTGGGGTCTGTTCCTGGGCGACGTGTGCGGCAAGGGCGCCGGGGCCGCGGCCGTCACCTCCCTGGCCCGCTACACGCTGCGTGCCGCAGCGGTCTACGACCCTGAACCGGCCGCCGTCCTGACCAACCTCAACACCGTCCTCAACCACGAGTACAACGGTGACGACCCCCGTTTCTGCACCGTCGTCTTCGGGCTGCTCACCCCCGACACCGATCACGGCGGCTTCCGTATCACCCTGGCCGGCGGCGGCCACCCCCCGGCCCTGCTCCTGCGGGCGGACGGAAGCGTCGCCCAGCTGGACACCCCCGGCGGACAGCTCATCGGCGTCCTGCCCGACGCCCATATCGCCACCACCACCGTCCACCTCGAGGCGGGCGACACGCTGCTGCTCCACACCGACGGCCTCACCGAGGCCCATACGGCCGCGAACAGCGACGACGACCGCTACGGGGACGAGGCGCTCCTCGACTTCGTCCACGCCCTCGCGCCCACCACCGCGACCGACGCCGTCGCCGCGATCCGTGAACTGCTCGACACCTTCGGCACCGGCGTCGACGACGACACGGCCGTCCTCGCCATCAGCGTGCCCCGGCCCTGAGGCGACCCTGCAGCAGTCCTCGCAGCCCTCGCAGCCCTCGTAGTCCCCGCAGTCCCCGAAGTCCCCCCGGCCCGGCCGCCAGAGCGCCGGCCCGCCCGAGGTCAAGCGCCGGCCATCGCCGCACCATCCGCCCGCCATTGACCAGCAATCCCCGAACCCCCTTCAGTATTGCGGAAGTCAGGATTCCGCCAGCCTTCTTGTTGTCGCGTACTCAACAAGAGAACAGTCGTCCGCGGGCCGCCGCCCGCCACCGGGAACCACACACCGGTGACACACACCACCCCCCACCCGCACCGCCCCTGTCACCCCACCTTCAGGAGCTGTCCGTTGCGTACGACGACTTCCCCCGACTCCTCCCCCATATCCGGCAGATGGCGCCGCATCGGCGCCTCGGCCCTCGGCACCGCCGCCCTCGTGCTCGCCGGACTCGGCACCGCGGCCCACGCGAGCGCGGCACCCACCACCCCCGCCAACACCACGCCCGCCAAGGTCACTTGGGCGGCCACCCCCTGCGCCACCCCCAAGCACCAGGGCGACCTGGCCTGTAACTCCTTCCGCGTGACCGGCGGCACCACGGCCTTCCAGAAGGAACGCGCCGCCGAGACCGGCGAGACGCCCGGGGTCACCCCGAAGGCCGCCGCCGCGAGCCCCACCGGCTACGGCCCGTCCGACCTCCAGGACGCCTACGGCCTGACCGGCGCGGCCTCGGCCGACGGCTCGGGCGAGACCCTCGCGATCGTCGACGCCTACGACGACCCCAACGCCGCCGCCGACCTCGCCAAGTACCGCACGTACTACGGCCTCCCCGCCTGCACGGTCGCCAACGGCTGCTTCAAGAAGGTGAGCCAGAGCGGCTCCACCACCTCCCTGCCCGGCGCCGACAGCGGCTGGGCCGAGGAGGAGTCGCTCGACCTCGACATGGCCAGCGCCGTCTGCCCGAACTGCGACATCCTGCTCGTCGAGGCCACCTCCGCCTCCATGGCCAACCTCGGCAAGGCCGTGAACGAGGCCGTGGCCCTGGGCGCCAAATTCGTCTCCAACAGCTACGGCGGCTCGGAGTCCTCCTCGGACACGTCGTACGACACCTCGTACTTCAAGCACGCGGGCGTCGCCATCACCGTCAGCGCGGGAGACGAGGGCTACGGCGCCGAATACCCGGCCGCCTCCCGGTACGTGACATCCGTCGGCGGCACCGCCCTGTCCAGGTCCTCCACGACCCGCGGCTGGACCGAGAAGGTCTGGAACACCAGCTCCACCGAGGGCACCGGCTCCGGCTGCTCCGCCTACGACACCAAGCCGGCCTGGCAGACCGACACCGGCTGCGCCAAGCGCACCGTCTCCGACGTCTCGGCCGTGGCCGACCCCGCGACCGGCGTCTCGGTCTACGACTCCTACGGCGTCACCGCCGGCTGGTACACCTTCGGCGGCACCAGCGCCTCCGCGCCCGTCATCGCCGCGGTCTACGCCCTCGCCGGCACCCCGGGCAGCGGCGACTACCCGGCCTCCTACCCCTACGCGGCCGCCGGCACCTCCGCCCTGAACGACGTCACCAGCGGCAGCAACGGCACCTGCTCCACCGGCGCCGCCTACCTCTGCACCGCCAGGTCCGGCTACGACGGCCCCACCGGCCTCGGCACCCCGGAGGGCACGGACGCCTTCACCGGCTGACCCGCCGTCAGGCGAGAGCCACAACTGAACAGCCACCGTGGGCCGTGGGGGCCACACGTGGCGAAGGGCGAACGGGCCTCGGCATCCAGCCGCGGTCCGTTCGTCATGCACGGTGTGCGCTACGTCATGAGAACATCGAAACGTACGCTCACCCGACCAGCCGTCAGAAACGGTGCAGGGCCGTGAAGTGGGCTAACGACGGAACCACACCACAGGTTCCGCTCCGGCCTCATTGCCCGGCGTGACCTGCCGTGATACACAGAGTGACCATACGAGCTATTCGTACGACTCCCGTCCGCCAATGACGCCAAGTCGACATACGACGGCGACTTTGTCGGCGAGAATGAGGCGTGACCTCTGCACACCCGCAGAGGACCTGCGGAACTACCCATCAGGGGCGGTGACTTACATGCTGTTTGCGGCCGACAAAGGCGACATCAACACCATCATCGGTGGGATCGCTCCGGACTGGGGGCCCTTCGGCAGCCTGGGCAACGAGGCCAAGGTGATGATCGAGGTCGTGATGGCGGTCGCCATCCTCCTCTGCCTCGGCATCGCCATCTGGGGCGCGGCCAAGCAGCGCATCGGAGCGACCGCCCTGCGGGACACCTTCAGCGCGGAACAGGGCAAGGGCCTCATCATCGCCGGGCTGACGGGGGTCTTCATCATCGGCTCCCTCGGGACGCTGTTCACCATCGTGTACGGCATGGCCGTGTAGCCGCGGCCTCCGCACCACCCCCAGCACCGTCCGGGCACGCCCGGCCCGCCACCCCCACCCACCTGTCGTGCCCACCGGCTGAGGTTGCGTTTCCCTGATGTCCCTGATGTCGAGTCACCACACCGCGCCCGCGCGGGAACCAGCACGGCTACCGTCGTACTTGTACGCGTCCCGGTACGGCAGCGAGGGGGCCCACGCGGCATGACTCCCGGCGACGAACACGACTACGGCGAATCCGCGCGCTCCGACGAGGGGCACGGGTACGGCAGGACGCGCCTCCGGCTGCCCGAGAACGACCCCTACGGCGGCGCCCGCAGAGGCGGCCGATCGTCCTCACGGAGCCTGGTCACGGTGGTCGGCGTCGTCGTCCTCCTCATCGCGGCGATCGCTTTCGCGAACCGTGGAGGAGACGATTCACCTTCCACCTCGGCCAGCGGCGCGACCGGCGACAAGCCGGACGCGACCAGCACGGCGGCCACCGGCACGAAGCCGGTGGACACGAAGACGGGCGGCATCCCCTCGGGGTTCGCACACACCCAGCAGGGTGCCCAGTCGGCCGCCGCCAACTACGCGGTGGCGCTCGGCTCCACCGGGATGTTCCGGACGGACAGCCGGCACGACCTCGTCGACACCGTCTACACCACCGCCGCCGCGGCCAGGCTCCAGGCCGCCATGGACCAGGCGTACTCGACCGACTTCCTCGCCAAGATGGGCCTGGACGCCGACGGGAACGCCCCGCAGGGCGAGACCTTCGTCTCCCGGGTGGTACCCGTGGGGACCACGCCCCAGGCCTACTCCGCCACCACCGCCAAGGTCGCCGTCTGGTACCTGGGCCTCATCGGCATGTCCGGGACGAGTTCCACGGACCCCGTCACCTCGTCGTGGAAGACCTGGACCTTCGACCTCCGGTGGGCCGACGGTGACTGGAAGATCGTCAGCGACGAGCAGAAGGACGGGCCCGCCCCCGTCCCCGGCGACGACCAGGCCGCCACCTCCGACGAGATCAGCAAGGCCATCGAGGAGTACGGAGGGTTCACGTATGCCCGCTAACCCGCGCCGCCTGCTCACGCTCGCCGGAGCCGTGACGGCGGTCCAGACCTCGGCCGTCCTGCTGGCCACCCGCGCCTTCGCGGCACCGACGCCGGACCCGACGCCCTCCTCCTCGCCGTCCCCGTCCGGCAGCCTGGACTGCAGCCTCATCTCCGGCGAGGCCAAGAAGTACTGCGAGAGGGGCAACGCGGACTCGGGCGCCACCACCAACCCCGGCGTCTCCGACACCCTCGACCCCCTCTCCTCCCTCGCCAAGGGCTGTGCCGACGCCGCGGCCTGGACCGTCGACAAGCTCAGCGAGGCCGTCAAGGACACCGCGAACGTCGACTTCACCAACGAACGGTTCCTCAAGCAGTACGCCGTCGTCTTCGCCGCCTCGACCGTCCTGACCCTCCTGCTGTGGCTGCTGGCCGTCGCCAAGAGGGCGGTGCGCGGAGTCCCCCTCACCACCGCCATCGGCGAAGCCGTCGGCTTCCTCTGGCTGACCGTCCTGGCCTCCGCCTTCACCCCCCTCATCCTCTACACGGTCGTATCCGCGACGGACGGCATCACCGACGTCCTCGCGAAGACCACCGGCAACCAGACCGACACGTTCTTCGGCACCTTCTCCGCGGCCCTGTCCAAGGGCGAGGACATCGGCGGCGGCCCGATCATGCTGATCGTGGTGTCCCTGGTGTCGATCCTCGCGGCCGGAGTGCTGTGGCTGGAGCTCGTCATCCGGGCCGCCCTGCTCTACGTGGGCGCGCTGCTCGGCACCGTCGTCTACGCGGGCCTGGTCGACAAGAACCTGTGGAGCCACGTCCGCCGCTGGGCCGGCATCATGATCGCCGTCATCCTGGTCAAACCGGTCATCGTGATCGTGCTCGGTCTCGCCGGGGCACTGTCCACCGCCGACGGTCCGAACGCCTTCTCCGCCGTCGTCTCCGGACTCTCCATCATCCTGCTCGCGATCTTCGCCAGCGCGATGATCTACCGCTTCGTCCCCGGCTTCGGCGACGAGATCGCGGGCTCCCGCAACAACCGCATCATGCAGGGCGCCGAGGGCAAGGCGGCCGCCGTCATCAGCTCCCCGGCGACCCTCGTCGCCCAGGGCATCAAGGCGCACAGCACCCGTGCGGACAACAACGGCGGCCAGTCCGGGTCCTCGGGCGCCCGCCCCTCCAACCCCGCGTCCGGCGGAGTCGCCGCGCACAGCTCGCGCACCCCGAACGGGGGCGGCGGATCTGTCCCCTCCGCCGCACCCGCTCCCCGCGCGAGCAGCCCGGTCAACACCCCGCACGCGAGCAACACCCGCAACAGCAGCAACAACCGCACGGGAGGTGAAGGGCGTTGACGGCTGATTCCCACGTGTCCCACGCGATCACGCCCCGCCGTACATATCTGATCGGCCGCGCCCGGCCGAACGCGATCGTCGGCCGCAACCGCGAGACCGGCGAGATCGCGCTCATCGTCATCGGCGCGTTCCTCGGCATGATGTGCGGCCTCCTCGTCCCCGTGCTCGCTCTGCGGATCGTGCTGCTGAGCGGCTTCCCGATGATCGCGCTGGCCGCCGTGTACGTGCCGTACAAGCACCGCACGTTCTACAAGTGGTTCGAGATCAACCGCAGCTACAAGCGCACCCTGCGCCAGGGCACGGCCTATCGCTCGACCGTCATGGAGGCGGGCACCCGGCTGGACGGCCAGGAGATCGAGATCGGCCCGCCCCCGGGCATCGGCCGCATCAGCTGGCTGGCCGCCCCCTTCGGCCCCGACGAGATCGCCGTGCTCCTGCACGCCGACCGCCGCACCGTGACGGCCGCCATCGAGATCGAGGGCCCGGGCGTCGGCCTGCGCGACAGCGAGGACCAGGAGGCCCTCGTCGACCGCTTCGGCACCCTCCTCAAGCACGTGGCGAACGGCGACGGCTTCGTCACCCGACTCCAGATGCTCGCCCGCACCCTCCCCGCCGACCCCGACGCCCACGCCAAGGACGTCGCCGTCCGCGGGGACGAGAAGTCCCCCGACTGGCTGGCCCGCTCCTACGACCAGCTCCAGTCCATGGTGTCCACGAGCAGCGAGCAGCACCGCGCCTACCTCGTCGCCTGCATGCACTACACCCGCGAACTGGCCGCCGAGGCACACGCCATGGCCCGCGCCGCCCGCCCCCGGTCGGGCCGCAAACTGGACCGCGACGCGGGCCTGGCGGTGGTCATGGCCCGCGAGCTGACGGACATCTGCTCCCGCCTCCAGGAGGCGGACATCCGCGTCCGCCAGCCCCTGGGCCAGGGCCGGCTGTCCTCCCTCGTCCACTCGATGTACGACCCGGACCACCCCATCGACCACATCCAGGCGATGACCAAGCGCAACGCCTGGCCGGCCGAGCTGGACGCCATGGAGCCGACATACCTCCAGGCCAAGACCCGTGAGTCGTCGACCCGTGCCCCGTGGTGCCATGCCACGGCCTGGGTGAAGGAGTGGCCGATGACCCCGGTCGGCGTCAACTTCCTGGCACCGCTCCTCGTCCACACCCCGGACGTCATCCGCACCGTCGCCGTGACCATGGACCTCGAACCCACCGAGGTCGCCATCGAGCGCATGCTGACGGAGAAGACGAACGACGACGCCGAGGCCAGCCGCGCCGCCAAGATGAACCGCACCGTCGACCCTCGCGACGTGGCCGCCCACTCCCGGCTGGACCAGCGCGGCGAGGACCTGGCGTCCGGCGCGGCCGGTGTGAACCTGGTCGGCTACATCACCGTCTCCTCCCGCAATCCCGAGGCCCTCGCCCGCGACAAACGCACGATAAGGGCGTCGGCCGGCAAGTCGTACCTGAAGCTGGAGTGGTGCGACCGAGAGCACCACCGGGCGTTCGTGAACACCCTCCCGTTCGCCACCGGAATCCGAAGGTAGGGGCTGATGAGCTGATGCGGGATCCGCTGTCCGTCCTCACGGACGCCTTCACCTCGTTCCTCTTCGGCAAGGTCGAGACGACCCGGCTGCCGGTGCGCACCTCCACGGGCCAGGCCCAGGCGGTGTACCTGCCGACGGCCGCCCCCGGCCTCGGCGACTCCGGCGTCATCATCGGCCGCGAGGTCTACTCCGGGAAGGGCTACATCTACGACCCCTTCCAGCTGTACGGCCAGCAGCTCCCCGCCCCGCACTGGCTCGTCCTCGGCGAGTCCGGGAACGGCAAGTCGGCGCTGGAGAAGACCTACGTCATGCGCCAGCTGCGCTTCCGCGACCGGCAGGTCGTCGTCCTGGACGCCCAGGGCGAGGACGGCGTCGGCGAATGGAACCTCATCGCGCAGGCGATGGGAATAACTCCTATCCGTCTGGACCCGGCCGCCGCCCTGGACCACGGGATCCGCCTCAACCCGCTGGACCCGTCGATCACCACGACCGGCCAGCTCGCGCTGCTGCGCACCATCATCGAGGTGGCGATGGGCCACGGCCTGGACGAGCGCTCGGGCTTCGCTCTCAAGGTCGCCCACGCCTACGTCAACGAGACGATCGTGGAGCGCCAGCCCGTCCTGACCGACATCGTCGAACAGCTGCGCCACCCCGAGCCGGAGTCGGCGGAGGCGATGAACGTCGCCATAGACGATGTACGGGCCTGGGGCCTGGACGTGGCACTGGTCCTGGACCGCCTGGTCGACGGTGACCTCAGGGGCATGTTCGACGGCCCGACGACGGTGGGCATCGACCTGGACGCTCCGCTGATCGTGTTCGATCTGTCCCACATCGACCGCAACTCGATCGCCATGCCGATCCTGATGGCGATCGTCGGGGTCTGGCTGGAGCACACCTGGATCCGTCCCGACCGGAAGAAGCGCATCTTCCTCGTCGAGGAGGCCTGGCACATCATCAACAGCCCGTTCGTGGCCCAGCTGTTCCAGCGACTGCTGAAGTTCGGCCGCCGCCTCGGCCTGTCGTTCGTGGCGGTCGTCCACCATCTGTCCGACGTGGTGGACGGGGCGGCGGCGAAGGAGGCCGCGGCCATCCTGAAGATGGCGTCGACCCGGACCATCTACGCCCAGAAGGCGGACGAGGCGAGGGCGACGGGCCGGGTCATCGGCCTGCCCAGATGGGCGGTGGAGATCATCCCCACCCTCACCCCGGGCATCGCGGTCTGGGACGTCAACGGCAATGTGCAGGTGGTGAAACACCTGATCACCGAGACGGAGCGGCCCCTCGTCTTCACCGACCGGGCGATGACGGAGTCGTCCACCGACCGCACCATGTCCGACGACGACGCCCTGCTCGCCGCCGAACTGGAACAGGAACGACGAGCGGCGGCCTTCATGGAACAGCACCTGGCCGACTTGGACGGCTCGTCCGAGTCGACGGTGGCGTAGCGCGGGAGAGGGGGTCGCCATGAGACCGGGAGACGAGCTGCGCCGCGACCCCGGCCACGGCCAGGGAGGCATCCCCGACGGCCTGCTGGTCGGGATACTCGCGTTCCTGCTCGGCATGACCCTGCTGGTCTGGACGGCGACCGGCCTGGCGGCCCTCTTCGCCCACGGCTCCTGGCCCGCGGGCGTCACCTTCACCCGCACCCCGCTGGCAATGCGGCACCTCATCGCCAAACCCCACGACATCCCCGGCGCCTGGCCCGAAGCGGAGGCGGCGGACTTCTCGGGCTACGGGCTGTTCTGGGGCCTGTTCATCGGCCAGGTGATGATCCTGCTAGTCCTCACGGTGTTCGTGATGGGGACCCTCGCCCGATGGCGGGCGGTACGAGCGAGGAAGCGCGCGGACCTGGCGGCACGGACGTCCGTTCAGGAAACCGTGCTGCCACCGGCGCACCACGAGGTGCCGACCCAACGCGTCGAGGCCGGCCCCGGAACGGACACCGAACCGACGGCACCGACGCCGGCGCAGTCCCGTCAGCCGACGCCGGCCGCGCCCGCCGCCTCGCTCTCACCGTCACTCCAACCGCAGCAGCAGCAACAGCCGCCGCAGCCCTCGGCATCCGCTGTCGCCGCTCTGTTCCCGGCTGTGCCCGGTGAACGCGCTGTCGGGTGGGAGGCCCGGCGCTTCGAGGGCGCCGCGCACTATGCACCGCCGGAGACCCGGCACGCGACGGCGATCCAGGCCGTCCGGGACGCCGAGGGCCCCGCCGTCATCCTCACCTCCAGCCCCATCCTCTGGCAGGAGACCAAGGACGCCCGAGCCAAACTGGGCCCGGTCCATCTCTACGACCCCGGCCACCTCTGCGACACCCCGGCCCGTCTCCACTGGTCACCCACCACGGGCTGCGAGGACAAACAGACCGCGGCCTCGCGCGCGACGGCGCTCCTCGCCCCCGTGCGCCCCGCCTCGCGGCTCGACCAGGCGGTCAGCGACACCGCCGAAACCCTCCTGCGCAGCTACCTGCACGCCGCGGCCATCGACGGCCGCACCATCCGTCACGTCCACCGCTGGTCCCAGGGCACCGGCATCCAGGAAGCCGTCCGCACCCTCCGGACCAACCCGAAGGCCGCCCCGGGTGCGGCGGGCGAACTCGAAGCCGCCCTCACCGCCCACCCCGAACGCCGGGACATCGCCCAGGAACTGACTTCCCGTGCCCTTTCCGCCCTGTCCACGGTGAACATCCGCGAGGCGTGCACTCCCAACCGAACTGACGCCCTCGCCTTGGATTCCTTCGTGGACGAAGGGGGAAGTCTTTATGTGCTCGGTGAATCAATCGAGGACCCCAGGACCAGTCCCGGCGCGATGCCGCTCCTGACGGCCCTCGTCTCCAGCGTGGTCGAGCGCGGCCGGCGCATGGCCGAACGGTCATCCTCCGGTCGCCTCGACCCACCAATGTCCCTGGTGCTCGACGATGTGGCGGCCGTGGCCCCCATCCCCCAGCTCCCGGATCTGCTGGCCACCGGCACCGACCGCGGCCTGCCCACCCTGGCCCTGCTCCGCTCCCGCGAACAGGCCAAGGCCCGCTGGCCGCACCACGACCTACCGGTCTGACGCCTCGGGACGCTCGAGGGCGAACTCGTACTCGTCCTCCCCGGACCCCTGCCCCAACGGCACGGTCCGCCCGGTGGGTATGAACCCCGCCTTGCGGTACGCCCCCTGCGCCCGCACGTTCTTCTCATGGACGATGAGCCGCACCCGCTCGACCCCCCACTCCCACGCCCGGTCGACGGCGGCGTCGAGCAGCGCCCGCGTCATCCCGCCGCCGCGCCACTCGTCGCGCACATAGACGCCGACGATATGCCCCTGCCGCCGTTCCACGGGGAAACCGGCCCAGTCGACGGTGCCCGCGTCCTCCAGGAGCAAGGTGACCGTCCCCGCCCACTGTCCGTCCTCCGCCTCGGCGACGAACTGCCGTACGCCGGCGGCAGCCCCCTCGGACGCCCCGGCCGCCCGCTCCTGCCAGAAGGAGTCGGGCCGCGCCGCAGCGGTCTCGTACGTCTCCAGAAAGGCCAGATGTGCCACCGGGTCCCTGAGCGCAAGCAATCGCAGGTCCTTCACCAGGGCCCATTCTTCGGCCCGTACGACCCGAACCTCATACGTGTACATAGAAAGCACCGTAACGCAGAAAACCCCCGCACCGTGAGGTGCGGGGGTTTCCCGTAATATTTGTTCGGCGGTGTCCTACTCTCCCACAGGGTCCCCCCTGCAGTACCATC
>NZ_LMEQ01000002.1:0-313504 GCF_001426425.1 Streptomyces sp. Root1310
GGCGTTGCGCTTGAACCAGATGTTCGGGAACGCCAGGAACCGGTGCCAGGCCACACCCATGTTGGTGTTCAGCGAGACCACGATCATCCAGATGAACGACGTCCCGATCTTGATCATCGCCACCAGGTAGACCAGGTTCTGGAGCGTGGTGACGCCCAGCCCCTTGAACGCCAGGACGAGCGGGTACGAGGCGAAGTAGCCGGCCTCGTAGTGCTCCACGTGGTGCAGTGCACCCTCCAGGCCGCGCAGCACGTAGATCGCGAGGCCGATGGTGAGGATGACGTATTCGACGAAGTAGGCCTGGCCGGACTTGGAGCCGGCGAAGCGGGACTTGCGGCCCGCGCGGGAGGGCAGGTTCAGCAGGCGGATCGCCATGAGGACGACGATGCCCAGGATCGTCATCACGCCGATGAACTCGATGTAGAGCTCGAACGGCAGGAAGTCGCCGATGACCGGCAGCACCCAGTCGGCCTCGAAGAGCTGGCCGAAGGCCTGGGCGAGGGTCGGCGGAAGCGTCAGGAAGCCGATCGCCACGAACCAGTGGGCGAAGCCCACGATGCCCCAGCGGTTCATCCGCGTGTGGCCGAGAAACTCCCGTACCAATGTCACGCTGCGCGCGTAGGGGTTGTCTTTGCGGGTTCCGGCGGCGAGCGGCTGGCCCAGCTTGAAGTACCGGACGAACTGGCCGACGGCACGTGCGATCAGGGCGACGCCGACCACGGTCAGAAGCAGCGACACGATGATCGCGGCGAGTTGCATTTGGGGGCTCCTCGGGCCTGCGAGGGAAATTACTAAGCGGTAACTTATGCAGTCCGTTTGAGACTACCCCGTATTCTCCGTCGCACTGTAGCGGGATGCGGAGTGATCTCAGTCGCTGAGGGTTGCCTCAGAATCAGGTCGGGTTCAGGTCGGGTTCGGGGTCGGGTTCAGGGGTGGGTCCGGGGTCGGGTTCGAGTCGGGTCCGGGTGGGGGAGTGTCGGGTTCCGGTTGAGGTCCGGCCGGGGCCTGGCCGTGGTCCGGCCGTGGTCCGGCGGTGATCCGGCGGCGGTCCGGCTGGGATCCGGTGGCGAATCGGCCGTGTTATTCGTACCAAATTGGTACATATGTGACTAATTTATATCCGTGCTCTACGGGATCGTCGCCGCCATCACCGCCCTGTTCCTCGCCGCCGTCCTCGCCGCCCTGCTGCGCGTGCCCGCCCTGCGCCTGGGGTTGCTCGACCGGCGGCAGCGGCAGCGGCGGGTGCCTCTGTTCGGGGGTGCCGCCGTGGTGCTCGCCACCTGTCTCGTCGCGGTCGCCGGGGACTGGACGGGCATCGCCCCGCTCGGTGACGGCATCGAGGTGCTCCTGGTCGCCGGGGGTGCCGTCGCCGCGCTCGGACTGGTCGCGGACGTGTGGCGGCTCAACGCACGGTTCCTGGTGATCGGCACGGCGGTCGCGGCCGCCTTCGTGGTGCCGTACGGCGACACGGGTGTGGTGGCCGGGGTGGCCGGTGTCGGCTGGATCACGTTCGTCGCCCTCGCCTTCCGGTCACTGGACCACGCCGACGGAGTGGCCGGAACCGTAGGGGTCGTCACCGCCTTCGGGGTGGCCGCCTGTGCCGCCGTCGAGGTCATGGACGGGCTGGCGGTTCTGCTGAGCGTGTTCGCGGCCGCGCTGACCGGGTTCCTGATGCACAACTGGCCCCCCGCGCGGGTCGCCCTCGGGGCGTGCGGATCGCTGTTCGCGGGGTTCCTCCTCGCCGCCGCCGCCGTGATCGCCCGCGCGGGGCACGATCCGGTCGCCGGCGCGGGGGTGCTGGTAGCGCTCACCGCGGTGGCCATGGCCGACGTCGTCCTGGTCGCGCTGTCCCGGCGGCTGGCCCGACGGCCGTTGCTGCGCGGCGCGTCCGACCATCTCGCCCACCGGCTGCGGAGGTTGGGGCTCACCGCGCAGGGGGTGACCGTCCTGGTCGGGGCGGCCGCCTTCGCGGCGGTGCTCGTCGGGGTGCTGGTGCACGCGGGATGGGCCGAGGCGCGGGCGGTGTTGTGGGTGGCCGGCGGGGCACTCGTCGTGGTGCTCGGGATGCTGCGGGTCGCGGTGTACGGGCCACCACGCGCGCGTGGCCGACGTGACGGGCGGGCGCGGCGGCCCCGTACCGCGGGTGCCGCTCGGGCGGCGGGAGGGGCCGGCGGTGCCGGTCACGGTGCCGCCGGCACGCTTCGGGAGGCGCGGCTCACGGGCCGTTCCGCGCCCCGCCCCGAGCAGCGTCCCGGGTCGGCTCCGGCGTCGGTCTACGCGCCCCGGCGTCAATCCGAGGACCGGGCGCACCACCCGGAAGCCGGTGTGCGGCGAACCGGTCGATCCGTATCGCCGCAGGTCAACGCTTCCTTGCGCGTAAGGAACGGATAAGAGTTGAGTGGGTACGACTCAGGTCTGTTGACCGAGAGGGGAGCCTCGTGCACACTTGAGTCCGTTCCACTCAAGTCAGCTGGAGGAAGATCACCATGGCACGTGCGGTCGGCATCGACCTGGGCACAACCAACTCCGTCGTCAGCGTTCTGGAGGGCGGCGAGCCCACCGTCATCACCAACGCCGAGGGTGCCAGGACCACGCCGTCCGTCGTCGCCTTCGCCAAGAACGGTGAAGTGCTCGTCGGCGAGGTGGCAAAGCGCCAGGCAGTCACGAACGTGGACCGGACCATCCGCTCCGTGAAGCGTCACATGGGCACGGACTGGACGATCGAGCTCGACGGGAAGAACTTCAACCCGCAGCAGATGAGCGCGTTCATCCTGCAGAAGCTCAAGCGCGACGCCGAGGCCTACCTGGGCGAGAAGGTGGCCGACGCGGTCATCACCGTCCCGGCGTACTTCAACGACTCCGAGCGTCAGGCGACGAAGGAAGCCGGTGAGATCGCCGGTCTCAACGTCCTTCGTATCGTCAACGAGCCCACCGCGGCCGCGCTCGCGTACGGCCTCGACAAGGACGACCAGACGATCCTCGTCTTCGACCTCGGTGGCGGCACCTTCGACGTGTCCCTCCTGGAGATCGGTGACGGCGTCGTCGAGGTGAAGGCCACCAACGGTGACAACCACCTCGGTGGTGACGACTGGGACCAGCGCGTCGTCGACTACCTGGTGCAGCAGTTCAAGGCCGGCCACGGCGTGGACCTCGCCAAGGACAAGATGGCGCTCCAGCGTCTGCGCGAGGCCGCCGAGAAGGCGAAGATCGAGCTGTCCTCGTCCACCGAGACCTCGATCAACCTGCCCTACATCACGGCGTCCGCCGAGGGCCCGCTGCACCTGGACGAGAAGCTCACGCGCGCCCAGTTCCAGCAGCTGACGGCCGACCTGCTGGAGCGCTGCAAGACGCCGTTCCACAACGTCATCAAGGACGCCGGCATCAACCTCTCCGAGATCGACCACGTCGTTCTCGTCGGTGGTTCGACCCGGATGCCCGCCGTCGCCGAGCTCGTCAGGGAGCTGACCGGCGGTCAGGACGCCAACAAGGGCGTGAACCCGGACGAGGTCGTCGCCATCGGCGCCGCGCTCCAGGCCGGTGTCCTCAAGGGTGAGGTCAAGGACGTCCTGCTCCTCGACGTGACCCCGCTGTCCCTCGGTATCGAGACCAAGGGCGGCATCATGACCAAGCTGATCGAGCGCAACACGACGATCCCGACGAAGCGTTCGGAGATCTTCACGACGGCCGAGGACAACCAGTCGGCATGTTCGAGCTGACCGGTCTGCCGCCGGCGCCGCGTGGCGTCCCGCAGATCGAGGTCGCCTTCGACATCGACGCCAACGGCATCATGCACGTCACGGCCAAGGACCTCGGCACCGGCAAGGAGCAGAAGATGACCGTCACCGGCGGCTCCTCGCTGCCGAAGGACGAGGTCGACCGCATGCGCCAGGAGGCCGAGCAGTACGCGGACGAGGACCACCGCCGTCGCGAGGCCGCCGAGTCCCGCAACCAGGGCGAGCAGCTCGTCTACCAGACGGAGAAGTTCCTCAAGGACAACGAGGACAAGGTCCCGGCTGAGGTCAAGACCGAGGTCGAGGCCGCCGTCGAGGAGCTGAAGGCCGCGCTCAAGGGCGAGGACACCGCCGAGATCCGCACGGCCACCGAGAAGGTCGCCGCGGTCTCGCAGAAGGTCGGCCAGGCCATGTACGCGGACGCCCAGGCCGGCCAGGGTGCCGACGCTCCCAAGGCCGACGCACCGAAGGCGGACGACGACGTCGTGGACGCCGAGATCGTGGACGACGAGCGCAAGGACGGTGCCGCGTGACGGAGGAGACCCCGGGCTTCGAGGAGAAGCCCGACGTCCCCTCCGGCGCCACCCCTGAAGACGCCGAGCCGAAGGCCGCTTCCTCCTCCGCTTCGGCGGAGGGGGCGGCCCCGGCCGGGGACGCGAACCAGACAGCCGGTCTGGTGGCTCAGCTGGACCAGGTGCGCACCGCTCTGGGCGAGCGCACCGCCGACCTCCAGCGCCTCCAGGCCGAGTACCAGAACTACCGCCGCCGGGTCGAGCGCGACCGGATCGCGGTCAAGGAGATCGCCATCGCGAACCTCCTGACCGAGCTCCTGCCCGTCCTCGACGACATCGGCCGCGCGCGGGAGCACGGCGAGTTCGTCGGCGGCTTCAAGTCGGTGGGCGAATCGCTGGAGACCGTCGCGGCCAAGATGGGCCTCCAGCAGTTCGGCAAGGAGGGCGAGCCCTTCGACCCGACGATCCACGAGGCCCTGATGCACAGCTACGCGCCCGACGTCACCGAGACGACGTGCGTGGCGATCCTTCAGCCCGGGTATCGGATCGGCGAGCGCACCATCCGCCCCGCGCGGGTGGCCGTCGCCGAACCGCAGCCCGGTGCACAGGCGGCGAAGGCCGAGGAGGCCGAGGCGGCCGACGACAAGGAGAGCGGTGGCCCGGACGAGGGCTGAGCTCGATCGGATGAGTGATGGGGAGGAGGGACGTCGAGGATGAGTACCAAGGACTTCGTCGAGAAGGATTTCTACAAGGTCCTCGGCGTCCCCAAGGACGCCACCGAGGCCGAGATCAAGAAGGCGTACCGGAAGCTCGCCCGCGAGTTCCACCCGGACGCCAACAAGGGCAACGCCAAGGCGGAGGAGCGCTTCAAGGAGATCTCCGAGGCGAACGACGTCCTCGGTGACCCCAAGAAGCGCAAGGAGTACGACGAGGCCCGCGCCCTCTTCGGCAACGGCGGCTTCCGCCCCGGTCCGGGCGCGGGCGGCTCCTTCAACTTCGACCTGGGCGACCTCTTCGGAGGCGGCGCCCAGGGCGGCGGTGCCCAGGGCGGCTTCGGCGGCGGCATCGGGGACGTGTTCGGCGGCCTGTTCAATCGCGGCGGCCCCGGCACGACCCGTACCCAGCCCCGGCGCGGCCAGGACATCGACACCGAGGTCACCCTGACCTTCTCGGAGGCGATCGAGGGCGCGACCGTCCCGCTGCGCATGTCCTCGCAGGCCCCCTGCAAGGCGTGTTCGGGGACGGGTGACAAGAACGGCACCCCGCGCGTGTGCCCGACCTGCGTGGGCACGGGACAGGTGGCACGGGGCTCGGGAGGCGGCTTCTCGCTGACCGACCCCTGTCCGGACTGCAAGGGGCGCGGCCTGATCGCCGAGCATCCCTGCCTGGACTGCAAGGGCAGCGGCCGCGCGAAGTCGTCGAGGACCATGCAGGTCCGCATCCCCGCCGGGGTGACGGACGGTCAGCGCATCCGGCTGCGCGGCAAGGGAGCCCCGGGCGAGCGTGGCGGCCCGGCCGGCGACCTGTACGTCGTCGTCCATGTCGGCGCCCACCCGGTGTTCGGCCGCAAGGAGGACAACCTGACGGTGACCGTGCCGGTGACCTTCACCGAGGCTGCACTCGGTGGCGAGATCAAGGTGCCGACGCTCGGCGGGCCGTCCCTGACCTTGAAGCTTCCGCCCGGCACGCCCAACGGCCGCACCATGCGGGCGCGGGGCAAGGGCGCGGTCCGCAAGGACGGCACCCGCGGCGACCTGCTGGTCACCGTCGAGGTGAGTGTTCCGAAGGACTTGTCGGGGAAGGCTCGTGAGGCGCTGGAGGCGTATCGCGAGGCGACCGCGGGCGAGGACCCGCGGGCGGAGCTGTTCGAGGCCGCGAAGGGAGCATGAGAGTGATGGACGGCCGTCGGCGTAACCCGTATGAACTGACCCAGGAGACTCCGGTCTACGTCATTTCGGTGGCGGCCCAGCTCTCTGGCCTGCATCCGCAGACACTGCGCCAGTACGACCGTCTGGGTCTCGTCTCCCCCGACCGCACCGCCGGCCGGGGGCGCCGCTACTCGGCCCGCGACATCGAGCTGCTGCGCACGGTGCAGGCCCTGTCCCAGGACGAGGGCATCAACCTGGCCGGCATCAAGCGGATCATCGAGCTGGAGAACCAGGTGGCCGCGCTCCAGGCCAGGGCCGCGGAGCTGGAGGCAGCGCTGGACGGCGCGGCCGCGGCGATGCAGCAGCGGGAGGCGGCGGTGCACGCCTCCTACCGGCGGGACCTGGTGCCGTACCAGGAGGTTCAGCAGACCAGCGCGCTGGTGGTCTGGCGGCCCAAGCGGTCGCAGCAGCCGTCTTCCGACTGAGATCTCAGGAAACTCGGGACTTCTGGACTTCTGGACCTGGGGACTTCAGGACCGAGGCATACGCGTACGAGGCAGGGGCCGGAGATTCGTCTCCGGCCCCTGCCTCGTTCTCTACGGCCGTCACTCGCCCATGTCGACGCCCGGCTCCGGCCGCTCGTGACCCGGCGGCCGCTGCTCCGGCTCCCGTACGGGAGCCGGGGGCCGGTTGCCGCCGCCCCGGGGCACGCCCATCTGCCACAGGTGGGAGCCGGGGATGTCCGGTGCGGGGGACGGGGCCGGGGTCGATGCGGGGGCAGGTCCCGGTGCCGTGGCCGGGGTCGATGTGGAGGCGGGTCCCGGTGCCGGTGCCGGTGCCGGCACCGGGGTTGTCGTCGGGGACGGGGACGGAGACGGGGTTGTCGTCGGAGACTGGCCCGGGGCTGTGGCCGATTCGGGGGTGAGGACGGGCTCCGGGTCCGGCTCTCGTACCCGGTCCTGCTCCTGCGCCCGTTCCTGTTCCCGTTCCGGTTCCCGTTTCTGCTCCGGATCCCGTTCCGGTTCCGGTTCCTGCTCCCGTTCCCGTTCCCGTTCCTGCTCCGGTTTCCGTTCAGGTGCGGGCTGGGTCTTCTCCTGGTGCGGGGTGGCGCCGCCCGTGCCCGCAGCCGGTGGCGTCGCCTCCGAGCCTGTGCCTGGGCCTGTGTCTGGGCCTGTGTCCTTGCCCGTGTCCTGGGCCTGGTCGGGGCCCAGGTCCGGGCGCCGCCAGCGTTCCGGGATCGTCGACAGCCGTCGTACGGCCTCGGGGTCGCCCGCCGCTGCCGCCGCGACGGCGCGGGCGCGCAGGGCGCTCTGGCGGGCGATGGGCGAGAAGCCGGGAGCCGCGTTGCCGGTCTCGGAGGGCAGCCCGCGGACGCCCATCCCGTTCAACTGGCCCTGGATTCCCGTCTCCGGGGTGAAGATCTCGCGCGGCAGCTGCCAGGAGGCGGCGCCGTCCACGTCGACACGGTGCTCCGTGCCGTCCACGGCGAAGGTGAGCCCGTAGCCGACGTACTGGTCGTCCTTGTCGAACAGCAGGTCCCCGGAGATCTCCCCACCCCGGTCGCGCACCTCGTCGGCGAGGACCTGGAGGGCGGGCGGCAGGGGGTTGGTGCGGCCGAGGCTGGTGACGTAGCCGTCGCTGCGGGCCACCCTCGGTTCCTTGGTCCCCTTTTCCACGTAGGGGACCTGGAAGCGGGTCTCACCCTTCTCGTCCTGGTAGGTCTCGATGGCCCCGACACGTGCCTCGACGAAGCTCAGACGCTTCTCGCCGCCCTCGCCGTGGCCGTACTTCGCCTCCATCGCCGGGAACTGGACCTGGTGCTGCAGCGCCGGCGGCGGCCTCGAGCCGATGATCGTGACGTGCGCGTCGGGATTCTGGATCAGGATGATCTCCGCGTTGGCGACGGCCGTTCCGCCGGACCCGACGACGATCCACTCCTGGGCGGCGTGCGGGTCGAAACGGCTCTCGGCGACCTCGTCGCCCAGCAGCGCCCGCCCCTCCGCGGCCTTGCGCGCCTCCTCCCACTTCTGCGTCGAGTCGAGAGCGGTGAAGCAGTTGCCCATCCGGGTCTCGTCCGCGGCGCCCAGGCCGGCCGAGAGGGCGTCCTTCAGTTCCGCGTAGGAGTTCAGGGCGCCGAGCACGGTGCCGGCGTCCGTGCCGCCCCGCTCGGCCCGGGTCAGCCAGGCGCGCATCTCGCCCGCGCCGGCGAACCCCTGCCCCTCCAGCTCGCGCAGCCGATCGCTGATCAGCCGGACGGCTTCGCTGCGGCTCTCCACGGCGAATTCCCCGCGCGGCATTCCCGGTACGAGTTCCGGTGTGAGGCCGGTGGCGATGCTGGGGGTGCCGTCGCAGGCCACCCAGAGGGGGGTCGCGCTCTCCGCGCCATCCTCGCCCAACGTGCGTACCTCGGCGAGGAGTTCGCCGTTCTGCCCCAGGCGCAGCCGGGCGTGGCCGTTCACCACGTCGCCCTGCGTGGCGAGTTGGTCCTCCCAGACGCGGACGGCGTGGATGGAGATGCGGTGCCGGGGATCCTCGACCGCCGAATACGGGTCCACGCCCATCCACTGGGCGAGGTCGCGGTCCTGATCCGCCGACTGCACGATCCCGGCACCGGGGTCCAGGTGCCAGCGGCCCGCCCCGTCCACCAGCAGCGCCTCCGGATCCCGCCCGGTGAGACTCGCCCCGCCGCCGATCACGACCTTGCGCAGCGGGAGTTGCCCTTCGGCGAGCTGCCCCTCCAGCGTCTGTACGGTGCGATCGCTGACCTGGGCGCGGTACTCGGCCCACCGCTCGGCGGCGGGTTCCAGCTCGTCGCGGGGGAGCGGCAGCCCGTTCTGGTCGTAGCCGGGCATGGGCATGGTGACTTCACGCCGCCCGATGAACGCCTCGACCTGCCGCTCGGCCCGCAGCGCGGCGTCGCGGGACGCCTGGAGCGCGGTGGCGTCGGCGGGGGAGAGGTTCTCTATGGGGTGGGCGAGGGCGGTCAGCAGGCGACGGGAGCCGGCGGAGAGAAAATCGGCCGACACCCGGTGGCGCACACGGGCGGCTCTCTCCTGGGGGCGGAACGCTTCTTCGTCGCTGACGGCGGCGGTCGGCCGGATTCCGTAGGGATCCAGCAGCGCCGAGAACTCCGCACGCGCTTCCAGCTGCTGCTCTGGGGAAAGATCGGGAGCCGAGCTCCGCGCAGCGAGCCAGTTGAGCTCGCCTATGCGGCCCCGGTCCGCTGTGGACAGCTCCTGATGGGCGGGGAGTTCGGCCCCTTCGCGCAGGAGATTGTCCCGTACAGGGGCAAGACCATCGGCGGCGCGTTCGCGTACGGCGGCGAGCTCACCGAGTTCGTGGGCGAGGACTCGTCCCAGCATCGCGGTGGGAAGGCGGTCGGACACCCGGATGACGTAGTTCTGCGAGGTGGTGTTCGTCGCCGTGTCGGCGATCGCTCCCGTCGTCAGCGGAATGGCGTCCACCCAGATCTGGGCGGACTCCCCCTGACTGTCCTGCAGCACGAAATACTGACGCCCGTCCTCGGTCTGAGCCGGAGTGAGGGAGGCAAGTCTGTCCCCCAGGACGACGGCCGCCACGGCACCCATGTCACGCCTGGCGGCCCACACGAGATCCTGCTGCTGCGCGGGTCCGCCCATGCCAAGCGTGCCCATGACGATCTGCGGATCGGCCGATGTGTCCACGTGATGCCCTCCCCCAGGCTCTGTACATATGCACACCGCACAACAGACTTTAGGATCATCCCATGTTGAGAGCCCGTTCCTCACTCGAAGCGCACCTGTACATGGACCTGCACCCATGCGAGTGCGGGAGCTCCGACTTCGTCCGCCGGCACCGCCTGGAGCAGCGCGGTGACGGCATCGTCGCCGTGTACGAGGGGCCGTGCACCCAGTGCGGTCGCAACCGGAACTTCGCCTTCCTGATGGCGGACGAGATCCCTCCGCCTCCGCCGGCCTTCGGTGGCCCCGAGCCCTCCGAGATCATCGACCCCGGTGAGTTCTCCGAGGTCGCGCACGACATCTCGCGCCGCGCGGGACTGGACATGCTCAACTCACCCGAATCCGAGCACCACAAGTACCGGGGAGCCATGGCGTACGCGCTGGCCGCCTCCGAGGAGGTGGTGAAGTTCATTCCGCCGGGGCAGGACGCGGTTCCCGCCTCCGCCTTCACCTCCGAGGTGGGCAGGGCCCGCTACGAGCGCGAGCCGGCGAAGTTCGACCGCGACATCCTCGAGATGGACATCGACCTCACGCGGAAGATTCTCGCCGACATCGACGAGGTCAGCCCCCCGCCCGGGGGGACCGGCCCCCGGGGCTGAGTGCGGGCCCGGCGGTGCGGGCGGCTCAGCCCAGCTGTTCCGTCGTGCCGTCCGGGTGGATCAGGAGGCGGATCGCGCCGCCGTAGCGGTTGTCCGTGATGGTGGCGGGCGTGGGGGCGCCGAGTTGCTGGGCGCGTTGCTGAAGGATCGCCAGGACCACGTCCTGGATGTCGCCGTAGGGCGGGGCGGTGACCGGGACGCCGTCGATCAGGCCGGCGTTGGGGGAGAAGACGTGCACCTGGGCGTCCGCCGTGGCGGGGGGTGGCGGCGTCGGTTCGGTCATCGGTGGTCGGGGTTCCTTCCGGCTCGGTTCCGGCTCAGGCGCTCTTCGCCTCGTCCTGCTCGGAGACGTCCATGGCGACGTCCATGGTGACGTCGACGGTGCGAGCGTACGTGCCGCGGGCGAGACGCTGAAGGCGGCCCGACTTGACGAGGGCGGACAGTACGTTGCTGATCGTCTTCGAGGGGTCGCCGTAGACGCCGGGCGTGAGGGCGCGCAGGACGTCACGGGCGGAGAAGGGGCCGGGGAAGGTCGACACGGCCGTCTCCACGGCCGCCCGGATGCTCGGGGCGCCGGAGGGGGCGAGGGCGGCGGCCTGGCCCGTGCCGGTGGACGTCCTGCCGGTCGGGGCCGGATGCGGCAGACAGGCGCGGATGCCCTGCAGGGCGGTGCGGATCGGCTCCAGGTGTACCTCGTCGCGGTCCGAGGCCCCCGTCGCGGCCAGCATGGTGGCCACCTTCTCTATGTTGGCGAGAGAGGCGGCCAGTTCGCGCAGCAGCGGTTCCAGGAAGTCACGGCGCAGGGCCGCCACCGGGTCGGTGGTGGCGAGTTCGACGGAGACCGAGCCGGTGAGGGCGCGGAGCGGGCCGGCGGTGTCCGGGGTGCCGTCGGCGGCGTCGCCTGAGCCCGGGCCTCCTGCCGGGGCCAGTGCCTCCACGGCCTTCCTGGCGGCGCGGATGGTGTCCGGCATCTCCGGCGCGATGTCGCCGCCGGGCACGCTCGCCAGCATCGTGACCAGCTGCTCCAGGCCGGTGAGCGTGGGCAGGGCGGAGCGGATCAGAGGGGCCAGCAGAGCCTGTCGTACGGCCTGGGCGGGATCCTCGTACGAGAAGGCGATCCGCTGCCCGGACTCGGCCGCTGCCATGTCCTCGCTCCTGCTTTCCGGGGGGGTCTGTCTGGGACGGTGGCCGCTGCCGCCGCTGTGCGGCTGCTGTGCGGTGGTGTGCTCGTGCAACTGCCTCGGGATGGCGGGCAACTCGCGTCGTGGCCTGGCCAGTTGGTCCTGTCGTGCGTCGAACGCGTCGAGGATTCGCTCCAGCGTGGGCTGGCCGCGCTCGGCGTCGTGCCGGGCGGCCGTGTCGGTGCTGAGGGAGCGCAGCCGCAGCAGCCGGCGGGACGTTTCGCCGGAGCTGTAGCCGGGGCCCGCGCCGGGTCCGTCCACCGTGTGGGTGGGCAGGTCGCCGTTCGCGTCGCCGACGCCGAGGGCGCGGCGGATCCAGCGGCGGTCGTCGAGAGTGGTCGCGGCCGCGTAGCCGTAGGGCTCGGCGTGGCCGACGGCGTCCTGCAGGCATTCCGCCCACAACGGGCAGGAAGCGCACAGGTCGCGGGCGGTGCGGAGCAGCACGAGGTGCTGGTGGCGCTGTTCGGGCGAGGTGTACGGAATGTCCGTGGGTGCCTCCAGCAGCGGGTGCTGGAAGACGTCCGGTCGGCGCTGGCAGGGCAGAGCGGCGTCGGGGGTGTGGACCCCCGTCCCCGCCCCCGCTCCCCGTACCGCCCCGCGCGCGGGGCGCGTGGGCAGCGCCGTATGGCTGGCCATAGGCATGTGTGTTGTCCCCCGTGGTGATACGTGATCGGGGGGGAGCCTAAATCGTTCCGTCAACCCCGTGCAACGCATCTGCAAAGCATGTGCCGACTTGGCACAGTGACGAGACGAAACGTTCACACGGGCCTCAACTGTCCGACGGGTCACTGGCTTTGTGCGTGCGCAGACGGCCAAGTGCCTGGCGGGCCCGGCCTGCAACCGCTTTCGCGCTGCTCCCGCGCATCGCCAGTACACCGAGCACGCCGAGGAATCCGAGCGGTACACCCGCTTCCGGCAGGAACATCCCGACGACGGACGCGATGACGAGGATCACATTCGCGAGGACGACGGTGACGCCCCGCCGGCCCGGGTGCTCCTTCACCATCCAGGCGCCGAGGAGGGCCATTCCGGCGAGGGCCCAGTAGCCGAAGGCGGCTGCGCCGGTGACGGTGGCTCCGGCGTCCTCGCTCGCGCGGGCCGCGTCGCCGACCGCGGAGAAGTAGCCGGTGAAGGCGATGGCGAGGATGCTCACCCCCATCCCCAGGAGCAGCTGGGTGCGGCGGCGGAGGAGCCAGAGCACGAGGCCGAGGAGCAGGGCGGTGAGGACCGCGACGAAGCTGGAGCCGCTCTGGGAGGCGAGGGTGATCACCGTGTAGAGCGCGGCCGCGCCGAAGACGATGCGGGGGAGGAGGCGGACGGCCCAGGCGTCGCTCTTCTCCTGGCGGAGGAAACGGCGGAAAAGGGGGAGCGGAGGGGTGGTGGGTTCCGGGGCGGTGGGTGTCGCAGTGCCGGCCGCCGAAGCGGTGGGCTTGTCCGGCCGGTCGGCGCTGCGGGCGTCCGGCCGGACGGCGGCGCTCTGTGGAACGGGGTGAGCGGGGCGCGGGGTGCCGGTTCTGCGCGGGGTAGGGGCGTTGCCCGGGGTGCGGCTCATGGGCGGGTCACACTCCCATGCCGGTGTCGTTCGACTGCTCAGGAGCCGGAGGCGCTTTCGGCGGAGCCGCTGGTGTGTCGGACCTGCCCGGGGCGGCGACGACCGACTTCGCCTGGGCGGTGACACCGGGCAGGAAGTTGTGGGCCTGCGCGGTCGCCGCCTGCGCCGTCGGGAGGGTGAGCGAGTCGAGCGGGGCCGGTCCCGTCCTGGCGTTGACCGTGACACCGGGGAGGTACTGGCCGTGGGTACTGACGGCGACGGGTGGCGGTCCCGCCGGTGAGTCCGGTTCGGGGCTGCGTAGTCCGGCCGCCCACTGCTGGTCCTCGACGCTGGGCAGCGTGACCTCATGGTCCGGACGCAGGACCTTGATCTCCTCGATGAGCTTCTCCACGTCGGCCGCGCGAGCGGGGCCGTCCATGGTCGCCACCCGGGCGCACACCTCCAGCACGGCGGCGCGCTGGGCCTCGGGGGTGGGGAGCGCAGCCAGCTGTTCGAGGTCCAAGTGGCCCGCCTTGGTCAGCGGCGTGTACTTCGCGTCGCTCTCGTCGTACGGGAACGTGTGGACCTGGGCGCGGACGGCTTGGGAGGCCAGCAACTCCTGTGTCTCCGGGGCGAGATGCGCGTACTTCTGTGCCGGGGCCGGATACATGAAGTTGATGATGTCGAGCTTGCCGTCCTGGCGGAGCTGACGGGACTCCGTCTGGTATGCGACGGTTCCGGGGTTGAGCTCGGCCATGAAGAAGAGGGCTTCGTTCTCCGTCTTCGCGGCGTACTTCTCGGAGAGGGTGCCCCAGGCGTCGTAGGCCAGGGCCAGCCCCGCCTGCTCGTCCAGGTCCAGCGCGTCCTGCATCTCCGCGTCCCACAGATGGAGCCGGCCCAGTGCTTCTCCGCCAGGCGTGCCCTCCAGGTACCGCAGGCTGTCCTCCACGATCGAGTTCTGTTCCTCGGTGTACGCAGCCGCCATGTGCATGCTGTACAGCTCTTCCCCGGGCTCCATGTTGATCTGCGGATGATCCGCCAGCTGGTAGGACCAGAAGGTGGACCGGGTGTCGGGGTTGGGCAGCTCCATGTCCTGGGCGGCCGCGAACGCCCGCAGTCGCTCGTGGAGTTGCTCCCGGTATTCCTTCTCCGGGAGGTGGTCGATACCCTCGCGCAGCCCTCTCGCGATCCTCTTGGCCTCGGCCTCGGTCAGTTCGGGCTCGACGGTCCGCTGCCGGACACGAGCGTTGTCGAGGACACGGTCCGGGATGTGTGCCTGGATCACACGGCCTCCGGCGGATAGCAGGTCACTTTGATCATCGTGCGTCGGAGCGCGTCCGGCGTTCGGACGGATCCCGGCTTGACGGCGAGTACGGTGACGCGGCCCTCCGGCCCGCTCTCCCGCCAGATCGCCACCCGATAGGGGTCCCTGTCCTCCAGACGAAGGTCGCTGGGCGCGAGCCAGTGCCGGTCGTGCGGCGGTTCCGGGAAAGCGGGGTCATCCCAGGCGCCCGCGAAGGAAGGGTCACCGAGCACAGCGCGGGCAGCCTCGACATAGGCGGCCCAAGTCCCGGCAGCCCGGGTGAGCACCTCGTCGTTCTCGGAGGAGTCGTCCGCGGACAGGTGCCAACTGGTCCAGCTGAGCTGTTTGACCGGAGCCCACCCGGCGGAACGCACGGGAAAGAGGGTGAAGTCCTGGCCCGTGCCACTGCGCACCGACAACACACGCTCCGCCGACGTCGGCTTCCAGCCGAACAGTGCGCACCAGTCGTCCAGCGCCTGACCGGGATTCGGCGGGCCCGCCCAGACGGCAGGCCAGTCCACGTGCTCCAGGCCCTTCAGTTCCTCGGCCAGCTGCTCGGGACTACGGTCGATCCTGAGGGTCGTCATCGCTTGTCACCTTCCTCGCGTTCCGCACGGCTCCGGTTCATCCGTGCCGCGCCTGCCGACGGGACTCCACGTGGTCGGGGTCGTGGCAGACGAGTCCGATCCTCGCATTAGCCGGTACGGGACCACCTCGTGCCGCTGCGCCGAGCGTCGTCCTGAGCTCGAACACCGGCGCCTGCGGCACTCGGAACCGCCACACCGCGACGCGGTGCGGGTCCTGGTGTTCCGCACGCCACCCGGCGTCTGGCCAGGCCCCCGGACCCGGCAGTTCCGGGAAGTCCGGAGTGTCCCAGGCGCCGTTCCAGGACGGGTTGCCCAGGAGGCCGCGCAGGGCGGTCAGGCAGGCGGTCCAGCGGTCCTCGGCCAGGGCGGTGACGAGGGCGTTCTCGCCCGTGTCCCGGGCCCGGGCCGACCACACCGTGTGGTCGATCCGGGTCACCGGGCCGCCGGGGGTGGCGGACGCGAGATACAGGCGGCCGCCCAGGGCCGTACGGACGCGCAGTCCCGCCTCGGCCCACAGCGGACGCCAGCCGAACCCGGCGCACCACCTGGCCCGCTTCACCGTGTCCTCCGGCACCCCCGCCCACACCGTGGGCCAGTCCACGCCGATGAGCCGGTCCAGTTCCGCGACCAGTTGGTCGGGACTGCGGTCGGCGGTCAGGGCGGGCATCGGATGGCTCCTTGGTGTGGGACGGGAGGCGGAGGAGGCAGGGTGGGTCTAGACACGGCCGCTGGGGCCGCGCGGGTCCCTCGGAGGCGGGGTCGGTGCCGCCGGCGGCTCGGCGGGACGGGGGCGGGGGGCGGGCACCTGCCGTACGGGGGCGGGAGCGGGAGCGGGCGCGGGAGCAGGAGCGGGTGCCGGGCGGGACTCGGTCGGCTTCGTGGACTGCGGAGCCGGCGCGGTGCTGGACCCGCTGACACGGCGGCCTCGGGTGCGGGGCGGCTCCGGAGCCGGTGACTCCTGGCCTCCCTGCTCGCCGAATTCCCGGTCGTAGTTCTTCTGGGCGACCTGCGAACTCTGGTAGGCCGTCTGCCGCTGCTCGCGCTTGGACTGACCGAGCCAGCCCTTCTCCTGCATCTTGGCCCGGCCCTTGCCCTTGAAGGCGAGCTTGTCCACCGCCCAGGCGGTCCCGCGTGCCGTGCTGCCCGTCGCGCGGGCCGTGCCCTTGGCCGTGGTGCTCGCGACGCGGCCCGTGGTGCGGGCGGTGGAGCCTGCGGCGGACGCGGCCAGGCCGGGAGCCATGGCGGTCACCTTGCCGGCCATGTCCCCGACGCCGAGAGCGTCGTCAGCGCCCTGGACCTGCGGGCTGAACTTCCCGGACAGCAGGTTCTTGAGCAGCATGATCACGGCGACCGTGACCAGCAGGAGCATCAGCAACTGCATGCCCAGCGGGACCTGAAGCGGCAGGATCAGCTGGTAGAAGAGCAGCAGGATCGTGAGGATCACGCCGAATCCGGCGCGCAGGACGAAGCTGTGCACGAAGGTCTGCCACCAGCCCCGCAGCAGCTTCTGCTGGGTCGGGTGGATCGAGATGATCGCGACCAGGGGCAGCAGGATCACCATGATGAGTGTGACCGCGTGCCACAGGAGTGTCAGGGCGCTGAGCACGACCACCATCAGGCCGACGATGAGCGAGGCGACCAGGGCGTAGACCCCGATGCTGATGCGGTTGGCGGGTTTGTCGCCGGACCACTGCTCGTAGATGCGCGCATCCTCGTTCTTCGCGATGTAGTGGCGCAGCTCGCCGTACTGGTTCTCCTTCGCCTTGATGATGTCGCCTTTTTCGTTCTCCTCGACTTCGACCGGCGAAGGGTGCTGGTAGTACTCGATGTTCGTCACCGACTGGATGATCACCTGCTTGACCCGTAGGTCGGTGCAGCGCTTGCCCGCGCCGAAGTCGCACTTCTCGGTGCCCTTGTACTCCATGCGTGCCTTGCCCGGGTCGCCGAACTGGCCGATGGCCCACGGGCGGAACGCGAGGGTGTCGTACATGGCACAGCTGGAGATGCGCATGCCGCGCTGCGGTGCGTTGTCGGGCAGGTCGCAGGGCGGGTCGACACCGTTGATCGCACCGTCCAGCACGGCCTCGGTCAGGGCGGCGTTTCCCTGCGCGATTCCCGAGTCGGCGGTTTCGACCACCGCCACGTAGTTTCCGTTGACGAGGAACGCCGACACGGCGATGACGACGAACGCGGCCCAGCCGACACCCGACCAGACCTCGCGCATGTCGCCCTTGCGCCACTTGCCGAACACCCAGAGGCCGGTGAGAAGGATCATGGTGGGCACGGCGAGCTTGAAGACGCCGTTGTTCAGGCGGTCGACGACGCTGTCGTCACCCGAGACCGTGCCGTCGTAGAGGGCGGCCAGCGGGCTGGGGTTGGAGGAGATCTCCTTGATGCTGATCGCGGCCCGGCTCATGATCTTGCTCAGGTCGAAGATGGCCTGGGCGATGCTGTTGTAGATCTCGTTCTGGAGGCTGCACTCGTCGTCGTCGGCGGCCTGACCGCGCTCGCCCTGCTGCGCATCGTGCTGGCTCTGCTGGGTCGAGGCCCAGTTGAGACCGCGCATGGCGCTGAGTTCGTAGAGCGTGTACTTCGACGCGGGGCCGTCCATCTTCGTCGCCCCGGCGACGAGTTCGCGCTTCCCGTCCCATTGCTTCACCGAGGGGAAGATGTTCTCCGCGGCGGGGCCTGGCATGTCGGCCTTCTGGTTGATGCTCTGCTGCGCCCAGTCACAGGTGTCGAAGAGGGCCTGCGCCTGCTGTGGAGCGGAGAACGAGAGCGCGATCACCCCGAGCACCAGGAACAGCACGGCCCTGGCGGCGATGCCGGTGCTGATGAGTTTCTCGCGCGGGGAGCGCCTCGTCCGGGGCCGTGCCGGACGGCCGGAGCGCGGCCGGAAGCGGGTCAGCATGAAAAGCCCTTCAGGGACGGGTAGGAGGTCAGTCGTCGTAGTAGTCGGTGAGAACGCATCCGGCGACCAGTGCGGGCTCCTGCTTGTAGCCGCTGGGTATCGGGTGTTCCGCAGAGCAGTGCAGGGTCTTGAGGCCCGATGTCTTCAGTTCCTGGATGGTCTGGGCGTCGCCCGGATCCACCGCGAAGTCCTTGCCGATCAGGATGGAGCTGTAGTTCCTCTCCTTGATGGAGGTCTGGAACTTCTTCATGTCGGACAGCAGGAGCAGCGTGTTGGCGTCGTTGTACTTGTCCATGCAGACGGCGCGCTCTTTGATGCCCCAGGCGGGATCCTGGGTCATGCTCTCCTCGCCCCAGGCGGGGTCCGTGTCCGCGTAGTTGGAATCGTCGTATTCGGCGCCCGCCTTGAGATCAAGGCACGAGGCGTGCTCGTTGAGGAAGTACGCGAGGGTCGCCATGTCCGATGCCTCGGGCAGCTCCGTGCTCGCCGTCTCGCTGCCGCCGCCGCCCTTTCCGCTGCCCGTGCTCGCACTGCTCTTGCCGTCGCCGTCGTTGTCGCCGGCGTCGCTGTCGTCGCCGCACGCCGTCAGCGACACCGACATGAGGAGGAGGGCGCCGATGGTGATCGCTCGCCTGATTCGCATGGGGTTTCTCGCCTTACTCGGGGACGTAGTTGGTCAGGACGCAGCCGTCCACGAGGGCCGGCTCCTTGTCGAAGCCGCTCGGCACCGCGAGGCCCGCATCGCACGTCAGGAATCTCAGTTCGGACTGCTGGAGGCCGCGGATAGCCTCGTCGCCGACCGGAACGACCGCGAAGTCCTCGCCGACCAGGAACTCGTCGCCGCTCGCCTTGGCGGCGGTCTGGAACTTCTTCATGTCGGGGACGGTGAGCAGAGCGATGGGCCCGCCCGAGTCGTCCGTGCACACGGCGCGCTCCTCGATGCCCCAGGCCGGGTCCTCCGACTCGTCCGTACCCCAGGCGTCGCCGTCATTCCCGCCGTCATTCCCGCCGTCGTACTCGTCGCCCGTCGCCACGTCCTGGCAGGAGGTGTACCGGTTCAGGTAGCTCGCGATGGACGCCGTGTCCGACGCCTGGGGCAGGCCATCGGTCGTGGTCTGTCCGCTGCCGCCGTCCGAGTCGGCGTCGGAGCCGAAGACGGAGTCCGCCCCGGTCTTGGATCCCGAGCCGGACTCCGAGTCCGACCCGCACCCGCTCAGCGCCGCGAGCAGGGCGAGGGCCGCGGCCCCGGTGGCGAGACTTCTGGACATGCGCACGGTGGAACCGACTCCTGGGTGGGTGTGCGTGGGGGTGGGGCCGGTGAGGCGCGTCATGCCGTCGCCGTAGCCGTAGCCGTAGCCGTAGCCGTAGCCGTTTCCTGCGCGGGGGTCGCCGACCGTGCCGGGTCCTCCTCCGCCTCCTGCAGGAACGTCCAGTCCCAGACGCTGAGCGGTGGGTTGATGCCCTGGCGGGCCGGGCGGGTGGTGCCGTTGGTGTCCGTGGCGGCGAGGATCTCCTTGAAGACCAGGTCGACCGCGACCGTGCCGACCCGCTTGTCCGCGTCGCGCTGGAGGCACACACCGGTGCGGAGTTCCTGGAGGGCGGCGATGACCTTCGGGTCGTTCTCCGGTCGGCCCAGGAGCGGGGCCACCATGGACGCCTCCTGCGCCGACTTCTGCTTGAAGGCGAAGACCGTGTGGATCTGGTTGGCGCCACCGCTGCGGGCCTCGGAGTCCTCGATCTGGACCAGGTCGATGGCCTGCTGGGTGATCAGGACGGTGACCGCCAGGTAGGAGCGGCCCTGCTTCAGCGCGCGGCGCATCAGGTCGCGGCCGGACTCGGTCGCCGTGACGACGTACGCCTCGTCGACGAAGAGCGCCTTCGGGCGGAGCCCGATCTCGCCGGTCACCGGGTTCTTCTCGTAGCCGACGTCGAGCATCTGGCTGCCCAGTTCCACGACCGCCATGAGGGCCGTCGCAGCGAGGCGTTCCGCAGGGTTCCAGCTGCGCGGGTCGGAGGCAGCGGGCGACTGGAAGCCGCGCAGGGTGATGACCGTACGGCGCTTGCGCATGCTGGACAGGGGCTGCGGGCGCTCCGCGAAGGAGAGACGGGCGTAGGGGAGCGTGCGCAGCTCGGTCAGGAGCATCTGCGCGAGCTTCAGGTCCTTGATCGCCTCGCGGTCGCCGCTGGCCACCGCGTGGTCGTACGCGGCCACGACCTCGTCGACCACCTGCCACAACGTCGGCCGGGGGACGGCGAGTTCGGCGTCGCGGGCCGTGTAGCCCTGCTCGACGGCCTGGCGGATCGCGGAGTTGTAGCGGCCGATGACGGACGCCATGCCCTCGATGACGGGGAGGCGTACGCGCTGGTAGTCCTCGTCGCCGAGGAAGCCCCGGAGCATGGACTCGGCGAGCAGGCGGCCCGCGGGGACGTCGCGGGCGATGACCCACGGGTCCAGGACGCCGGCCTGGCCCTTCAGGAGGTCGACGACCTCCGTCTCGGCCCAGAACTCCGGGTTCACCGGCTGGAACTTGCTGGCAGGGGTCCCGAGGAGGCCGGTCTCCGCGTCGCCCGCGAAGTCCGGGTCGTTCACCTGGCTGCCGAAGGCCAGGTAGTAGCAGAGCTGGGCGAAGTCGGTCTTCGGGTCGATGACCAGGCAGCGGACGCCCGACTCCGACTCCTCGTAGAACTTCTGGAGGGCCAGCGAGGACTTGCCACCGCCGGACGCGCCGACGATGGCCAGGCCACCGCCGTCGTTGCGGGCGGGGCCGACGTGCAGGGAATAGTGGACCGGCATCTTGCCCGCCCAGCCGACCAGGTTGCCGACCCAGCCCAGACGCTTGCCGGAGCGGTGCTCGGGGTTGTCGCCCAACTCCGTTCCCGCGGTGGGCAGTCCGGCGCCGAGCTGCTCGACCTCCTGCAGCCGCAGGTAGGGCGCGATCGGCAGCTTCGGCGCGTCGCCGGGGAGCTGCGCCTGGAGCAGTCGCCACTGCTGGCGGGTCGGGCGCAGCAGCGTGACCTTCAGGTCCTGCTTGAACTGCATCTCCAGGACCCGGCGGCGGCGCTCGAGCTCCTTCACGTCGTGCGCCGAGATCGTGAAGCGGATCTGCGCCTCCATGCCCGGCATCTTGTGCTCGTCGATGTCGTCGACGAGCTCCTGGGCGCGGGTGACCTGCGTGGCCAGCTTGGTGTCGGGGCTGCGGCCGGAGTTGGCCATGTCGTTCATCTCGTCCACGAGGTTGCCGCGGATCTTGTCGGCGCGGTCCTTGAACTTCAGGTACGGGATGAGCGTGAACCGCATGTCGATCTCGACGGGGAAGTCCACGTGCTGGGCGGCGTAACGCGCCCACGCGGTCGACTGGCGAAAGCGGGTCTCCGCGGGCCAGTTGGCGGCCACGAGGGTGGTGGTGTAGCTGGTCTGCTGCTCGCCCGTCACCTCGTCGTACTGGTTCAGGACGATGTGCGTCTTGCGGTTCTCGCCGGAGAAGTCGACGACCAGGTCGAACTGGTTGGGTCCCCAGGCGCGCGAGCCGAGCACCGGCTCCGGCGGGACCGGCAGGTCGCCGTGGAGCGGCTTGCGGATCAGCCAGACGAGCTCCTCGCGGCTGAGTGGGGTGCCCTTGAGGCCCTCCAGGCTCTCGTGGACCTCGACGGCGACCTGCGTCCACTCGGCGAGGACGTGCGGGGAGAGGTACTCGTCCGTGACACCGGTCGCGGTGGCGGCGGCCTGGTCGGCGGCGCCGCGGACACCCTGGAGGAGGCCGGGCTCGTCGTACGGCTCGTCGTCCTGGGCGACGACTCCGCTGCCGCCGTTGGTGCGCTTCAGCGAACCCAGCTTCACCAGCAGGATGTTGCGCTCGCGCTTGGCGCCGATGCGCTCCTGGTACTCGGCCTTGCGCAGGTTGTACGCCTTGTAGTTCTCGGTGGGGTCCCAGGCGACCGCGTTCAGGTCTTCCGCCCAGGTCAGCGCGGTGATCGGCTGGTAGACCTTGCGGTAGTGGCACTCGACGTTGCGGTCACCGCGCGCCAGGTTGAGCAGACCGCGGGCCGGGCCCTCCGCCATCGCCTGGAGCTCGCCGGCGTTCAGGTACTCGTCGATGGCGTTGGGCAGGACCATGCCCGTCCACACCGAGTCGCCGTGCACGAAGATCATGTCGTCGGCGTACCGGTAGGGGAGGCGGAGGTCCTCGCGGCGGGCGGCGGCCGACGAGCCGGACGGCTTGGAACGAGCCGAGGACGACTGCTTCGAGCCGCCCTGGCCGTTCTTCTTGCTCGACGAGGCGGCCATGATCATGGCGACCACGAAGAAGGCGGCCGCCCCGCCCAGAAGGATCATCATGAACATGGAGGACTCATCCTGCGGTAGTCGACATCGGGAAGTGGTGGGGTGGTCGCGGGGTCAGCGCCTGGCGGCGGCGAACGCGCTGCCGCGTTCGGCTGCGACGCGACGCGCGGTCTCGTAGCGGGCCTGCCAGCGCGGCGAGCCGGGGGTGAAGAGGATGACCTGCCAGTGCAGTTGCTCCGGCTCTTGGTCGGCGGCGAGGCCCTGCAGCCGCTTGGGCTGGAACCACCAGTCGGTCCACACCACGAGCTGCTGGCTCAGGGTGAGCGCCGAGGGCAGTGGGCGCCCCCAGACGAAGTAGATGCCGAACGGCGGGCCGAAGTAGAGCACCGACGTCCACATCGACATGCCGAGGAAGGGCAGGAACGCCGACACGGTGAACAGGGTGATGAGCCAGACCAGCCCGAAGCCGAAGGCCGCGCCCAGCGCGGGCAGCAGCAAGCCGGGCAGCGGGATGTTGCCCCAGTTCCAGATCCGCTTGGGGCGGTTGACCAGATCGGTGTGGTCGTACGCGACCAGCGGCTCCGGTGCCTCCTGGCTCATGTCTGCGAACTCCCCTGTTTGGAACGGCGGCTGACGGTACGTCGGGCAAAGCCCGAGCGGTCCGTCAGTTGCCGCCGCCGATCTGACTACCGAGACCGATCAGCACACCGGCGAGGCCGCCGGCGCCACCGATGATCAGGGCGGCCAGCGCGATCATGCCGAAGCCCTGGAAGGCTTCGCGCATGCCGTCGCCGCGCTTCATCGACAGGAGCATGCGGATGCCGAGGATGAGCAGGGCGATGACGGCGACCATGGTGCCCGCGTTACGCAGGATGTCCTCGATCTGCCCGAACATGTCGTTCAGGGTCGTCTCGGCCATGTACATGGTGGTTCCTCTCGGGTGGTGGAGCGGCGGTAGTGGTGTGGGGGTGTGGACGGCGTGGTCCGGTCAGGGCTTGCTGGGCTTGGCCGTGGGCGACGGGACGGCCGCGGAGGCGGAGGCGGAGGGTGAGGGGGATCCGGAGGCACCTGCCGAGGGTGCGGCCGTTCCCGTCGCGGCATCGCTGTCGGTGTCGTCGTCGGCCCGGCCGCCCTCGGCGTCGAGCACGCCGCCCCGGACGTCCTTGATGAACCAGCCCTGCGCCGTGTTGACCATCGTCATCCGGTACGCACGGCGAACCGTGACGCCCTTCGCGTCGGTCCAGTCGACGGCCACCCGCACCTGGACAGCCTGGCCGGTGTCGTAGGAGTACGGCTTGGTGTCCTGGGCGCTCGCCGGGACGAGCGCGACGACGGTGCCGATCTGCGGGCCCGTCAGGCGGCCGGCCAGACCGGTGGTGGCCGTCAGGGTCGCGTCCGGTGTGAGGAAGCGGGCCATGGCGGTGGCGTCGGAGGCGCCCCAGGCCTCGAAGTAGCCCGGCAGTACCTCCTTCTGGAGCTGCGTGGACAGGGTGTCGTCCACGACCTCGTCGCCCTGGTCGACCTCGGGCACGTCCGCGGCGGCCGGCAGCGGCATCTGACCCACGTCGCCGGAGACGCGCATGCCCTCGCCCGTCTTGAGGTTCTGTACGTACACGGGGACGGTGAGAGTGGTGAGCGTGCCGTCGTCGGTGCGGACCTGGACCCCGATGTAGCGGCCGTGGTCGCCGTACTCGGGAAGCTTCTCGGCGGTGCCGTCCCAAGTGACCGAGACGGCCTTGCTGGTGCCCTCACCGCTCCAGCCGCAGTCGGGGTCGACACCGGCGGAGGCGTAGCGGGCGAGGTCGTCGCGGCGGGTGGACGAGGTGTCCGGGGAGAACGTCATGCAGAGCTGCGCGTACTGCTCCGCGAAGGCCGCCGCCTGCTCGGTGGGGAACTCGGTGAGGCGGTACCGGGTGGCGTCCGAGGAGTCCAGCCCCGCGGTGGTGGTGCCGGAGGACTTGCCGATGACCAGTCCCATCACGCCGCACGAGCCCAGCGCGAACACGCAGGTCGTGATCAGCAGGGTGGCGCGGAGCGCGACGTGGGTACGGCGCCCGCCGCCGGGGATGCGGCCGCCGGGCCTGGGCACGTCGAAGTCACGCCGGGGGGCGGGCTTCGCGGTGGCCTGGCCCGGGGTGGCGGCGCCCGCTGGCGGGGCGGTCGGGGCCGCCGTGGCCCTCAGGGACATCGTGGAGGAGCTCTGGGCGGGGGCCTGGTGGCCGTGCTGGGGCGGGTGCTGGGCGGCCGTGCCGGGCGTGGGCGCCGGTGCGGTGGTCGCGGCGGTGGCGGCCGTTGCCGTGCCGCCCCGCTTGCGCTGCTCCTTCTCCGCCTTCTTCTGCTCGTACGCCGCCTTGCGGGCCGCGCGCTCGCGCTCGCGCTTCTCCTTCTTCGACTCGCCCTGGGGCCGCGTCTCACGGGGCGGCAGCGACGGGACGGCGGCCTGGCCGGCCCGGGGAGTGCTGCGCACCCAGGCGGCGGCGACCTGTGCGCGGGCCGCGTCGGAGGGCAGCGGCTGCGGCTGCTGCGGGGCGGGGGCCTGCTGCGGGGCGGGGGCCTGCTGCCCTTGCCCCTGCCACGCCTGCTGCGGCGGCTGCTGGGAAGGACCGAAGGACCCGGGCTGCCCGGAAGGCTGGCCTCCGCCGACCGCGCCAGCAGGGCTGTTGTGGTCTGTCATCGAGTCGGTTACTCCAGCGAGTCGGTTCCCCGTCCGCCTGGGCGGGTTCACGACCGCACCGCACGACGGGCCCTGGCCCGGCCAGGTGCGCTTGGCAGTGTGACAAAGACCTGTCACCGGCCCGGTGTCTCTTTCCTCGCCGGGACTGCGGGAATTCCCCATGCCGTGTGCATGAGGAAACCGGCCGGGAAAAGTGTCAGGGACACGTCGGGAAGGTGCCGTGCCGTTCCGGCCCGTCCTGGGCCCACAATGCGCGGGGCACATGTGCCCGAGGTGCTGGGTGCCGCCACCCCGCACCACCCCCTGGACCCGACGGACCCGGCGAAGGACGAGAGTTGACCGACCACAACGGGCACCCGCAGCACCCGCAGTACCCGCAGCAGCCGCAACCCCCGGAGCAGCCCGACCCGCGTACCTGGGAGATCCCCCAGGCTCCCCCGGTCCAGCAGTCCCCCGTGCCCGCTCCTGTCTCCGCCCCTGCTCCGGCGCCCGTTCCCGCCCCCGCCCCCGCCCCCGCCGCCGTACCGGTCCCCGAGCCGGCCCAGGCCCCGCAGGTCTTCCAGGCCGAGCACGCCTGGGTCGACGGCTATGAGCCCGGCAACCCCTGGCAGGCCAGCCTGTGCGTGCAGACGCCGTACGGCACCTTCGCCTATCCCCTCACGCCGAACACGATTCCCGAACTCCTCGAGCAGATGGTCCTGGTGGCGCAGGAGCAGCAGGGGATGCCGGTCGGCTTCGACGAGGACCCCGAGCCGTCGTCGCCGGACGAGGAGATGGTGGACGAGGAGCAGCAGGCGACCGCCTCCGACATCCACAGCGGTCGGGCTGCGCGCCTGACGGGCTGGGCCGTCGTTCACGACCTGTGGGAACGCGAGGACCCGACGGCACGCATCGTGATGGGCGCGGTCGTGGTGGTGCTGTTGCTGCTCGGTATCGTCCTGACCTGAGAGCGCGCGGCCCTCACCCTGCCGCCCCCGGTTCCCAACAGCAGCCCCGCAGGAGTCGAGCGATGACCGGTACCGAACCCACAGACGAGGAGCCGGAGTTCTTCTTCGCGGACGTCTTCGTCTTCGTCTCCGACTACCTCGCCCAGATGATCCGTCGCCGGGTCAACGGCGCGTCGGCCACCTGGTGCCCGCAGTGGTGGGAGCACCCCGAGGCGGGCGCCCGCCTCTCCGCGCTCTGGCTGGCCTGGGAACATCTGCGCAAGGACCCGGCGCTCGGGATGTCCACGTGGTGGCTGCACCACGCCGACCCGCATCTGCGGGTCCTCATGGACGCCGACTCGGGTCCGTTCGCGGCCTGTTCACCCAAGGACGGTCACACGGCGTACCCGTTCGATCCGCTGCCGGTGGCTCCGCGGCCTTCCTGAACGACGAACCGTCGGGAACACGTCGTACGACAGGAGTGCCGGGGTGCGCGGCGTCTTCCTCTGGGGGCGTCGACCGCCGGGGGCACGTTCTCGTACGCCGTCCGCGGCAGCGGGGTGAAGTGGGACCGGACGGAGTGATCGCGACCGGCCGCACCCGAGCGGTGCAGCCCCCTCCCCTTCCTTCGCTCCCGCTTCCCGTTCGCTCTTTCCCGATGCCGGCCGCTCTTTTCCTCGCCGGGAATTCCCCCGACTCCCCGCTTCCGCCTCCCCCTACCGTGTCCCGGTCACCCGCCGTACCGGCTCAGCACAAGGGAGGCGCGGGAACGTGGACTTGCCTGCGGAGAACAAGCGCACGGGGCTCTTGGCCCTGGGGGTGCTCGGGTTTCTCCTGATCGCCGTGCTCACCGTGTTCACCGTCTTCGACGGTGACGACGAGGGCGACGGCGGTGAAGCCGGGGGCGGCTCCGCGGTGCCCACCGCCACCTCGGGCGGCAGCGCCGCAGGCGCGGACGGGGTGGGAACCGGCGGCGACGGGTCGCAGAACACCGCGGTCGCCCCGATCATCTCGGCCTCCGAAGCCGTGAAGGCGCACGCCGCCATGGTCCAGTACATGGCCGGGCTCACCACGTACGACCACTCGAGCAATGCCGCCACCTGGACTGTTCCGCTGGTCCGGCTCACCACGAACGACGACCGGATGAAGGCCGCGACCTCGCTGCCGACCGGCAAGGAGTGGGCGACCTGCCAGGCCGAGCAGTGCTCCTCCAAGGGGGAGGCCGTCGTGGTGCGCGATGCCCTGGTCTCGGACGACCTGGTGCGTGACAGCGGCCGCTCGATGTCCACCCTGGTCAAGGTGACCGCCACGCACACCGCGGACGGGCAGAGCACGACCGAGTCCAACCAGTGGCTGGTGACGGTCAAGGAGGACGGCGGCGACTGGCTCGTCTCCGGGTTCGACGTCTTCGGCCTCGGTGACGTGGGCGCGTCCGACGACTCGGGGGTGTGAGCCGGCATGGTTGCACCAGCGGTACTGGCCGCCGCCAGCAAGGCGGCGAAGGTCGCCAAGGCCGCGAAGGCGGCCAAGGCGGCGGCCCAGCGCGGCGGCGGCCAGGGTGGCGGCGGCAAGAAGAACAACAAGTGGATGTGGATAGCCGGCGGTGTCGGCTGCCTGCCCATCGCCGGTGTCGGCACCCTCGTGCTGGTCTTGGTGGGAAGCATGATCGGCGGGGTGGGCGCCGGTGCCGCGGCCGCCTCCTGCGGCGACTACGCCGACAACGCCAACGCCGGCAACACCGGTGACGCCGCGGCCACCAACCCGGTCATGCCGGCCGGCAAGATGTACATGCCGAGCGAGACGGCGCGCAACGAGATACCGCCGAAGATGATCCTCGCCGCGATGCGCGCCGCCGCCCGCTACGACGGCCTCGACTGGACGCTCATCGCCGGGCAGATGTACCAGGAGACCAAGTACGGCCAGGACCCCTCGGCCGCGCCCGGCGGCAAGAACTCCCTCGGCTACATGGGCATCCTCCAGTTCGGCAAGCCGGCCTGGACGGACTATGGCGCCGACGGCAACGGCGACGGCACGAAGGACCTGTACAACATCGACGACGCGGCCTGGGCCGCCGCCAACTTCCTGCACGCCAAGAAGGCCGAGACCGCTCCCTTCAAGGCGCTCCAGATCTACTCCGGCTCCACGGCCGCCAACACGATCTACCCGCGGGTCGTGCTCACCCAGGCCGCGCGCTACCGCGGGGTGCTCACCGGCGACCAGGACCTCATCAAGCGCTGGTACGCGCATCTGAAGGAGACCATCGAGAAGAACCCCGGCTTTCCCACTCTCGGGAAACAGTCGGACATTCCCGAGCCGGTCGGCAACAACGCCCAGCCCGGCTCCGCACTCAGCATCGCCGCGACCCCGGCCCGCTCCTGGTCGACGCCGGCGCTGGACGACGACAGCGGTGACGGCAGCACGACCGCGATGTCCCTCGCCGCGTACAGCAGCGACATCAGCGGCATCAGGGGCAGCGACGGCGGCAGCATCGGCGCCGGATACGCGACGACGGTGTCCTTCCCCCTCGCCAAGGAGCCCACCACCGGCAAGGACTGGCAGTGGCCCATGAAGCAGGGCACGTACACGGTCGGTACCCCGTACCACCAGAACGGCCGTATGTGGAGCCTCGGTTACCACACCGGTCTCGACCTGGTGGCCTCCGGCGGCACGCCGATCTACGCCCCGGCCGACGGCAAGGTCGTCCACGCCGGGCCCGGCGGCTCGTACGGCAACATGACGAAGATCGAGCACGCGGGCGGGGTCATCACGCTCTACGGCCACCAGACCTCGATCAAGGTGTCCGTCGGGCAGACCGTCAAGCGCGGTCAGCAGATCGGCACGGTCGGCGCGACCGGCAACGTCACCGGACCCCACCTGCACTGGGAGGTCCTCGTCCCCGGTGTCGACAACCCGTTCGTGGGCGGCCAGGACAAGGGCCCGGGCATGGTCGACCCGGACGAGTGGATGAAGGGCAAGGTCACAGCCAACCCCGACTACGGGACCGTCCCGGGATCCGACGAGAGCAGCAGGGACGCGCAGTACGCCGACTGCGCCGAGGACAACGGCGGTGCCGCGGTGGCCCCGGACGGCGCGGGCGCCTCCGGTGTCCTTCCCGACGCCGACGACCCGGTGATCCGCGCGGTCCTCGGCTGGGCCCAGCGCGGCATCGGGGTCCCGTACGTGTTCGGCGCCCCGCGGCTCCAGGGCGAGAACCCCACCAGCTTCGACTGCTCCAGCTTCACGCAGTGGGCGTACTACATGGCCAGCGGCGGGAAGATCAACATCGGTACGACGACCTACACGCAGGAGCCCTACCTCAAGAAGTACGAGGTGTCGCTGTCCGAGGCGCAGCCCGGCGACGTCATCTTCTTCCGGCCGGAGGGCAATCACTCCGGGCACGTCGGCCTGGTCTGGGACCCCAAGGGCCACAAGATCATCCACGCCCCGCGGCCCGGCAAGTCCGTCGAGTTCAGCAACTGGGACTACCAGGACGACATCACCGGCGTCTACCGCGTGCCGATCCCCCAGGGCACGAACGCGGTCGAGGGCGATGGCACAGACAGCGGAACAGGAGCATGAACCAACAGATGAGGCGTCACCTACTCCCTCTCACCGGGGCCCTGGTGTCACTTGGGCTCGTCGCGGGCTGCGGCGGAGGCGACGACACGGGAAAGGACGGCGCGACGGACGGGAAGGCGACATCCAAGGCGTCCGCGTCCATCGCGCAGGGCCCCGCGTATCAGGGCGCCGCACTGCCCGGCATGGCCCGGAAGCCCGTGTGGAGCCTGACCGCGGACGGTGTCTCGGGGTGCCCCGGCGACCCGGTCGCGCGGGCCACGAGCAGGGTCGTCGGAGACCACTCGCAGACCTGCGTCCTCGGTGACGCCGTCGTCCTCACCGAGGACGCGACGACGTACCCCGACAACACCGGCGGCACACCGGAGGAGTACCTCTTCCGAGCCCGCCTCCTCGACGCGGCCACCGGCCGCGAACGCAAGTCGGTCGAGGTCACGATCCCCGCCGACGGCTGGTCGAGCGACCGGGACCCGGCGCCCGCCGAGTTCTTCACCATCGGCGAGTGGAAGGACGGCACACCCGCCCTCCTGGCCGTCGACGGCGATGTGACCCCGGCGAGCGGGCTGAAGAAGGAGTCGGTCCGGACGACGTACACCATGTACGCCCCCTCCGGCGAGAAGCTCGGCAGCTCGGCCTACGACGGCGAGGACGGCACCGACTACACCGTCGAGGCCGGCCATGTACGGCTGAAGGAGGGGAAGGACAGCGGCTCCTACGCCCCGCTCGGCGGCGGCGCCGCCGTCGAGGTCCAGGACCGGTGGGAGGACCAGGCGCCGATCGGGCCGGGTTTCGGCTACCGGGTGGCGACGTCCCTGGCCGAGTTCTACGTCAGCGGTGACCGGCTCCAGGTCTCCGACCGGCTCACCGGCCGGGAGCTGTGGAACACGGAGGGCGTCACCCTGCCCGCCGCTGTGGCGGCGAAGACCCCGGACGGCGACCGGGCGGCCGCCTCCCTCTTCCCGCTGGCCGGAGACAAGGGCCTGCTCGCCTGGGGCCTGAAGGACGACACGTACGACGCGCTCCTGACGGTGGTCGACCTCCGGACGGGGCGCACCCTCGTGGAAGGCCCCAAGACCGCCCTCGACCCCAACGACGCGCACGAGCCGCTCGTCGTGCTCTCCGCGGACGGAAAGAGCGTCGTCACCCAGTTCGGCGGAGGCGCGGTCGCCTGGGACGTGGAGACGGGCGACGAGCTCTGGCGTCAGGAGGAGGACGAGCAGGAGATCGAGCCGGTGGCGCTGCCGACCGGCGACGTCCTGTACGCGTCCGTCAGCGACCTGGGGCTGGCAGCGCTCGACATGCGCACCAAGAAGGTACTGGCCTCCGGCCTGGCGCCCGGCTCCTCGTTGAACGACGACGTCGATGTCCTGGAGCGCACGTCCGACGGCCACGCCCTGCTGGCGACGAGCGAGGGCGTCTTCGTCTTCGCTCCGGAGAAGGCCTGACCACGGCCCTCGCGGCCACCGAATCCCAGCACCCCCACCCCGCCAGACAACTCAGCAAGTCCACAGTCCAGAAAGGACGGACCCGCGGGTGACCGCAAACCAGCAGAAGAAACCCCGCGCCGAGGACGACTGGACCTTCGAGATCGTCATCGCCGTGGCGGTCGTGCTCCTCGTCGGTGCCGGTGCCTGGCTGGCCGCGAAGGTCGGGGCCGGGTACGCCGACGCTCCGGCGCCGCCGGCCAACCCGCTGACGTTCCTCGTCGAGGTGATCAAGGGCGACTACAGCTGGCCGGGCTCGGCGGCCAGTGCCGTCGCGGCCGGTGAGGCGGTGGTGGTCGGGATCCTCGGCCTGGCCGCCTACCGGGTGCGGGAGCGGTTCAGGAACAAGCCCAAGGTGGACGGCGCCGCCCGGCATCTCGCGAAGGGCGAGGAGCTCGGCAAGCTCACGATGAAGGGCGCGGCCGCCACCGCCGAGCGCCTCGGGGTGCAGGCGAGCACGCCCGGCGTGTTCATCGGACGGTCCGTCAAGGGGCGTCAGCCGCTGTTCGGGTCGTACGAGGACATGCACGTCGACATCTGGGGCCCGCGGACCGGCAAGACGACCCGGCGCGCCATCCCCGCCATCCTGGACGGACCCGGCGCCGTCCTCGTCACCTCCAACAAGCGCGACATCGTGGACGCGACCCGGGGTCCGCGGACCGCGCGCGGCCCGGTGTGGGTGTTCGACCCGCAGCAGGTCGCGCAGGAGGAGCCGAGCTGGTGGTGGAACCCGCTGTCGTACGTCACCGACGTGGCCAAGGCCCGCAAGATGGCCGACCACTTCGCCAGCGGCTCGCGCGACGCCAACGCCTCCACCGACGCCTTCTTCGACCCGGCCGGCCAGGACCTGCTCGCCAACCTGCTGCTGGCCGCCGCCTGCGCCAAGGCGCCGATCACCCAGATCTACACCTGGCTGTCCAACCCCAAGGACGACGCCCCGGAGCGGATCCTGCGCGGCGCCGGGCACGCCATGTCCGCGGACGGGCTGGCCGGCGTGATCAACGCCCCCGACAAGCAGCGCAGCGGCATCTACGGTGTCGCCCAGCAGATGGCGTCCTGCCTGGTCAATCCCGAGGTCAACCGGTGGGTCACGCCCCCGTCCGACGAGTACGCGGGCGAGTTCGACCCGCACGCGTTCGTCCGCACCGGCGGCACCCTGTACTCGCTGAGCCGGGAGGGGCGCGACTCCGCCGGGCCGCTGGTGACCGCGCTGACCGTGGCCGTCGTCGAGGCGGCCGAGGAGTACGCCACGACCCAGCGCGGCGGCCGTCTCCCGCTGCCGCTCGTCGGCGTCCTCGACGAGGCGGCCAACGTGTGCCGCTGGCGGACGCTGCCCGACCTGTACTCGCACTACGGCTCGCGCGGGATCATCCTGATGACGATCCTCCAGTCCTGGGCGCAGGGCATCGAGGTGTGGGGCGAGCGCGGCATGGAGAAGCTGTGGTCCGCCGCGAACGTGCGCGTCTACGGCGGTGGCGTCTCGGACACCCGCTTCCTGGGCGACCTGAGCGAGCTGGCCGGCGAGTACGACCTGCGTGAGTACCAGATCAGCCGTGAGTCGGAGTTCGGCGGCTGGTCCGGCAACCGTGCGATCAGCGAGTCCACGCGCCGCGAACGCGTCCTGCAGGTATCCGACCTCGGCGCGATGCCGCCCGGCCGGGCCCTCGTCCTCGCCTCCGGCACCAAGCCGGTGCTGGTCGAGACGGTCCCCTGGTGGGAGGGCGCGTATGCCGCCGAGGTCCAGGCCTCGCTGAAGAAGTACGACCCCGGGGCGCGCTGAGCCGACGGCGGCACCGAGGACAGGACAGGGCAGGGACAGGACAGCGGACAGGACGGGGGAGGGGCCCGGAGGCGACTGCCTCCGGGCCCCTCCCCCGTCCGTCGTCGTCCGTCGGCCTCGTCCGTCCTCCGTCGCCGTCCGCCGGGATCAGACGCGCGCGGAACGCCGACGGCGAGTGCCGAACCAGGCCGCCGCACCGCCGACGGCCAGCAGGGCGGCCGCGAGGGCGCCGTACAGGACGCCGCCGCCCGAACCGGTGGCGGCGAGCGAACCCGTGGTGGTCGTGGTGCCGCCGGTCGTGCCGCCCGTGGTGGTGGCCGCGGAGCCGGACGCGGACGCCGACGGAGAGGCCGGGGCCGAGGCAGAGGGAGAGGCCGACGCCGACGGCGTCGCGGACGGCGTACCGCTCGGCGGGGTGACCAGGGCGGGGCCGGCCTTCACCTGGGTCCGGGCGCCGTTGAAGCCCCAGGAGTCGGCCATGGAGAACAGCGCCTCCAGCGGGACGAAGGTGTCCTTCTTGATGTCGCTCTTCTCACCCAGGGAGAGGTACAGCTTGATGCTCTCGGTGCCCTTGGAGGAGCCGAAGCCCTTGGATATGGCGGGGAGTTCCCACTCGCTGTCGTTGGACTCCTCCAGCTTGACGATCTTGCCGCCGACCTCGGCCTCCAGGACGAAGTCGGGGTGGCCCGCGCCCTCACGGAACTGCTGGGCCGACACGGTGCGCTGCAGTTCGGCGGGGAACTCGCCGGGGCCGGTGGCCGTGGCGTTCAGCACCAGCTCGGCACGCCGGCCGGGTCGCGCGACGGCGCCCGTCTTCTGCTCCCACGCCACGTTGAGCTTGCCGGGCGTGATCGCCGGGTCGGTCTTGAAGACCTGGGTGTTGCGGGACGGGTCGTCGTCGGTGTCGCCGATCAGCCGCCCGGCGGTGAGGGTGAAGTCACCGTCGTTGGTGGGGTAGGAGGCGCCGAGGCCGACCGTGACCTTCCAGGTGTACTCGGTCTTCGCCGGGATGGAGAAGGTGGACGCCGCGTTCCCGGTGGCCGGGAAGAACAGCCCCTGGAAGGAACCGTCCTGGCGGCCGACGGCCGACTTGGTCGCGGGCGCGTCGACCGCGGTCACGTCGAAGACGATGGAGTCCTTCAGAACCGGGCTCGGACCGTCCGGCGTGCCCGGCAGCCAGGCCGAGAAGTCCTGTGCCCGGTCGGAGGAGTTGGCGACCGTGAGGATCATCGACTCCGTCGCCCCGCCGCGCTTGAGCGGGCCGGTGGGGGCGGGCGCGCCCAGCGTCATCTTCAGCGCGTGGTCGCCCGCCTTGTCGGCGGCGACCGCGGTGGCCGGGACGAGAGCGGCGCCGGCCACCGCGGTGACGACGGCGGTCGCGGCCACGGTGCGGATGCGGCGGGCGGCGACGGAACCAGCGGACATGATGAATCCCCCAAGGAATCGAACGGCAAGCGCACGCCGTGACCACGGCGGCGAGGGAACCGGAAGAGTGACCGCCCGCCGGTCCTGCTCGTCCCCCCGGCGGCTCGCGGTGCGCTCATCTTCACCCGGATCTCACAGGTGATCAATCGTCGCTCCGTCACCACTTCGCAACAGCGGCGGAAGCGACAATTCCACTGGTCAGGGCCGGGGCGGTGACGGCGGTGGTGAGAAGGGCGGCGGTCGTGGCCGGGGCGGCGGTCGTCGCGGGTCTGGCGGGATCCATGCGTTCCCCGGGTCGGAAGGAAGGCTGTCGTGATCGTGACTTGTGCGGAACGGCCTTGGTTGTGCGCCTTTTTGCCCACGCGTCGGCGGGTTCTCCGCCCAGGTCTTTTCAACGTCTCCGCGTGCTCTCCATGTGTCTTCACCTGTTAAGCGGAGTGTGATGTTGCTACTTCGTTAAGTAGTTCCGCTTGACGCCGACGGCCGCCGCCGCGTTGTCTTTTCAGACACCTGGGTCTACATGTCACACCCATGTGTCCGGAATCGCACCGAACGCACCTGAAGTGAGCCCCCGAATGCGTCGTATCGCCATAGCTGTGGTCGCCTCCACGATGTCCCTGTCGCTCGCCGGGTGCGGAATGCTGGGGGCTTCGGAGGACAGCAGCAGCGCGACACCGACCCGGAGCAACGACGTCACGGTGGGCGTGCTGATGCCGGAGGAGACCAACACCCGGTACGCGGACTTCGACTACCCCATCATCAAGAAGAAGGTCGCCGAGCTCACCGAGAACAAGGGCAAGACGGAGTACGCGAACGCCGCCGGTGAAGCCAAGACGCAGCTCACCCAGATGCAGAAGATGATCGACGAGAAGGTCGACGTCATCCTGCTGGACGCCGTCGACTCGAAGTTGATCGCGCCGATGGTGCAGAAGGCCAAGGACGCGAACATCCCCGTCATCGCCTACGACCGCCTGGCCCAGGGGCCGATCGACGGGTACGTCTCCTTCGACAACGAGCTCGTCGGCGAGGTGCAGGGCCGCACCCTCGTGGAGGCCATCCCCGGCGTCAAGGCCAGCGACAAGATCGTCATGGTGAACGGCTCGCCCACCGACCCGAACGCCGGTCAGTTCAAGGCGGGTGCGCTCAGCGAGCTCAGCGGCCGGGTCACGGTGGCGAAGTCGTACGACACCGACAAGTGGAGCCCCGAGGTCGCCGAGGCCAACATGACGAAGGCGATCGAGTCGCTGGGCGTGTCCAACATCGCCGGTGTCTACTCCGCCAACGACGCCATGGCCGGCGGCATCATCAAGGCCCTGAAGGCCGCGGGCCTCAACGACGGTGACCTGCCCCCGATCACCGGCCAGGACGCGGAGCTGGCGGCCGTGCAGCGCATCATCAGCGGCGAGCAGTTCATGAGCGTCTACAAGCCGTACCCCGGCGAGGCGGAGGCCGCCGCCCAGGCCGCCGTCGCCAAGGTCCAGGGCCGCGACATCCAGTTCGACGCGCTCACCCGCGACCGGGTCGACAGCCCGACCACCAAGGACATCCCGGCCAAGCTGGTGACCGTGGTCGCGCTGACGAAGAGCAACATCAAGTCGACCATCGTCGCCGACGGCATCTACAAGGTCTCCGAGATCTGCACCGCCAAGTACAAGGCCGCCTGCCAGGCCCTCGACCTGCTCTGAGCCGAGCCCCGGACGCCGGGCGGACCGAACACCCGCCCGGCCCGCAGCCGCCCGCCCGGTGGGCCGCGCACCCGCCCGGCCGGCCCGCAGCCGCCCGCCCGGTGGGCCGCGCACCCGCCCGTCCGGCCCGCAGCCGTCCGCCCGGTGGGCCGCGCACCGGTCCGGCCCGGCGCGGGCCCGCCGCCCGCCCGGTCCGCGTCCTCCCGCGCCGCCGCTCACGCCACCCGGGTGAACTCCACCGTCACCTCCGGCGGTCCGCCGGCGACACCCCGGTAGATGCCCTTGTGGGGGGTGACGTCGTCGTAGTCGCGGCCCCGCCCGACCACCACGTGGGACTCGTCGGGCCGGGTCCGGTTCGTCGGGTCGTAGCCGTGCCAGTCACCGGCCCAGTACTCGACCCAGGCGTGGCTCTGCCCGGCCACCGGACGGTGCAGCTCCGCGTCCCGCTCGGGGTGCAGGTAGCCGGAGACGTACCGGGTGGGCAGGCCCAGGCCGCGCAGCAGCGCGATCGTGACGTGGGCGATGTCCTGGCAGACCCCGGCGCCCTGGTCCCAGGCCTCGGCGGCCGAGGTGTTCACGCCGGTGACGCCGGGCAGGTAGGACACCTGATCGGCGACCATCGCCGACACCGCCACCGCCGTCCCGTGCGGGTCAAGGCCCATGGCCGCCTTCCGCGCCTTCTTCACCAGCTTCGGCGGGACCGTCGTACGGGCCGTGGGGCCGGCGAACTCCAGCAGCCGGGAGCCGGCCGTGCGGGCGGCGATCTCCGGCCATCCCGGGGCCGCCGGCAGCGCGTCCGGCGGGGCCGTCTCCACCAGACTGGACGCCGTGATGGTGAGGTCCGCGTGCGGGTCCATCAGCTCGAAGGCGGTGACCTGGGTCCCCCAGTAGTCCCAGTACGACCAGGTGGTGGCCGCGGGGCGCACGGTCACCCGGGAGTCCAGCGTCGTCTGGCCCGGCAGGGTGAGGGGAGTCATCCGAACCTCGTTGTGCGAGAGGACGGCGGCCTGCGTGTAGGAGACACGGGTCGTGTGCCGGATGCGGAGCCTGCGGGTGGTCGCCGCGGTGGTCATCGTGCTCACGCTCCTTCCTGGGCCCACACGACGGGCCCCTGGTACGGGTAGAAGCGCTCCGCCACCGCCTCCGCCGACGCCATACAGGCCGTCTGCAAGTCGCCGAGAAGCAGCGGTAGTTGTTCCTCCAGGGCGGGCGAGTCGAGGTATTCCAGGCGGGTGCGCAGCCGGCCGATGGGACGGCGGGCCGGGTCCTGCCGGGGACGGCCGAGCGCGCTCAGGCACTCCTCGGCCGTCGTCAGCGCGTGCAGTGCCGAACGCGGGAAGTCCCGGTCCAGGAGCAGGAATTCGGCCACTCTCGGGGTGTCGCCGAAACCGCCGTACACGCGCGCGTACGCCTCGTCGGCGCCCGAGGCGCTCAGCAGGGTCGGCCAGTCGGGCGCGTGGGCGGCGTCCAGGACGCGCACCGACAGCAGCCGTACGGTCATGTCCACCCGCTCCAGGCTCCGGCCCAGGACGACGAACCGCCAGCTGTCGTCGCGGCTCATCGTGGAGTCGGCGAGCCCGAAGAAGAGCGCGGCACGGCTGCGGACGAGCTCCAGATAGCCGTAGGGGCCCGTACGGGAGGCCGCGCGGCGCTGGTCGGCGAGGGCGTGCCAGGTGGCGTTCAGGCACTCCCACATCGCCGAGGAGACGGCCTCGCGGGCGCTGCGCGCGTTCAGCCGGGCGGCGCCCAGCGCGCCCTCGATGGCGCAGGTGGAGCGGGAGTCGAAGGCCAGCTGGTCCAGGACCTGCCGCATGTCGACGGTGTCGGGGCCCGCGTCGACGCCGAGGATCGCGTACAGCGACCGGCAGGCGGCGTCCTCGTCCCGCCAGGGGTCCTCCAGCATGCGGTGGAGGTAGGCGTCGAGGATCCGCGCGGTGGCGTCGGCCCGCTCGACGTAGCGGCCGGTCCAGGTCAGTGCTTCCGCTATGCGGGAGAGGATCACGTCGTTCACTGCTGCTGCGCCCCTTCCGGTACGGCGGTGGGGACCCCGTCCGGGCCCAGCTGGCGGGGTGCGACGGCCGGGGGCGCGTCGCCGGCCGGCAGGGCGGCCGGGCCGTCCGCCGGGCCCTCGGCGAGCACCCAGGTGTCCTTGGAGCCGCCGCCCTGGCTGGAGTTGACGATCAGGTTGCCCTCCTGCAGGGCCACCCGCGTCAGTCCGCCGGGCAGCACCCAGACGTCGGTGCCGTCGTTGACGGCGAACGGCCGCAGGTCGATGTGGCGCGGTGCCATGCGTTCGCCCGCGAGGGTGGGGGAGGTGGACAGGGCCACCGGCCGCTGGGCGATGAAGCCGCGCGGGTCGGCGGCGACGGCCTTCCGCGTCTTCGCCAGGGTGGTGGCGTCGGCCTTGGGGCCGATGACGATGCCCTGCCCGCCGGCGCCGTCGACGGGCTTGATCACCAGCTGGTCCAGCTGGTCGAGGACGGCGTCGAGCTGCCCGGGTTCGTCGGGGCGGTACGACTCCACGTTGGGGAGGACCGGTTCCTCGCCGAGGTAGTACCGGATGAGGTCCGGGACGTACGTGTACAGCAGCTTGTCGTCCGCGATGCCGTTGCCGACGGCGTTGGCGAGCGTCACCTTTCCGGCCAGGGCCGCGGTCATGACGCCCGGGCAGCCGATCACCGAGTCGGGGCGGAAGTGGAGCGGGTCGAGGAAGTCGTCGTCGAGCCGCCGGTAGACGACATGGACCGGCACCTCGCCCTTGGTGGTGCGCATCCACACCCGGTGGTTGCGGCACACCAGGTCGTGTCCCTCGACCAGTTGCACGCCCATCAGCCGTGCCAGCAGGGCGTGTTCGAAGTAGGCGGCGTTGCTGGGGCCGGGGGTGAGGACGACGACCCGCGGGTCCGCGGTCCCCTCGGGCGCGGCGGCCCGCAGGGCGGCGAGCAGCCGCGCGGGATAGCCGTCCACCGGCACGACGTGCTGCCCGTCGAAGAGCGAGGGGAACACCCGGGTCATCGCCCGCCGGTTCTCGATGACGTACGACACCCCGCTGGGGACCCGTACGTTGTCCTCGAGCACCCGGAAGTCCCCCGCCTCGTCCCGGACGAGGTCGATGCCGGCCACGTGGATGCGTACCCCGCCGGGTGGCTCGACGCCGTGGGCGGCGCGGTGGAAGTGCGGGGAGCCCAGCAGCAGCCGCCAGGGGACGACGCCGTCCTCGAAGGCGCGGCAGGGCCCGTAGGCGTCGGCGAGATAGGCCTCCAGGGCTCTGACCCGCTGGGCGACCCCTCTTTGTACGAAATCCCACTCCAGCGCGTCGAGGATCCTGGGCACCAGGTCCAGCGGCCAGGGCCGTTCCTCGCCCGCGAAGGCGTAGGTCACTCCGCGGTCGGTGAAGGCGCGGGCCATCTGGTCGGCCCTGAAGCGCAGTTCACCCGGTTCGATCGGCTGGAGCGCCGCCAGTACCGGCTCGTAGGCGGTCCTGACCTCACCCGGCCGCTCGAACATCTCGTCCCACGCGTCGACCAGCGCGTACGCGTCAAATATGTCCGCCATGGGCCGACGTTAAGTGGGGGACGTAACACGGCGATCACTCCGGCATTTCCGGGAGTGCTCGGGTGGTGCACGGGTGCCTGGGTGCTCGGCGGGGCTGTGGGGCCGCGGGGCATCACGGGTGTGGTGGCCCGGGGCCTGAGCCCGGCCGGACTCCCCCGTGGTCCGGCCGGGTTGGCTCTGCCCTCCCCCGAGTGGGGAGCACCCGGGGGCAAGCGGAATCCACCATGCCTTGCCGCGAGCGCCCCGCACCACCGTCAGCTTGTTGCAGTGCGAGGGGAGGAGGCCGGGAGAAACAGGAACAGACCGGTGGTTTTCCCAGGCGTCGGCCGGGGCAGCCGTGTTGCGGAGCTGGTCCAGGCCGCGCATAGTTGCGCTCCGGAAGAGGCGTACGGCGGGGGTGGGATGGGCGATGGCCGGGCACGGGACGGAGGAGCATCCACACGGTGCCGACCGACTGTGCGAGGCCGGGGATCGCGTGTATTCCCGGGCCGTGCGGCGCGGTCGGGTGGCGCGGACCGACGCCGAGCCGGTCCCGTGCCTGCTGGAACTCGCCCTGCTGCACCCGGACCCCGACGACATGGACTGGCTGGTGCCGACCTCCCCGCAGGAGGTCATGACCCGGCTGCTGCGCGGTCTGTACGACGAGGTGAGCGCGAGCGGACGCCGGATGGGCTCGGCGGTCGCCGCCTTCGAGTGGTACGCGGGCCTGGGCGGTCCCGCGCGGGGCGGGACGGCCGGCGAGGGCTCGGCGATCCGGGTCCTGGACGGCGCCTCCCGCATCCAGGCCGCCCTGGACGCGGCGACCGAGGCGTGCACGACCGAGGTCCTCACCGTGCAGCCCGGCGGCATCCGGCGTGAGCACGAACTGTCGGAGGGCCTGCACCGGGCGCTGGAGCTGCGCGGCCGGGGCGTGCGCATGCGGGACATCTACAACCACGTCGCCCGGCACGGCCAGGGCCTGCTGACCTACCTGGAGCTGATGGGCGACGCGGTGGAGGCCCGCACGCTGGACGAGGTCATCGACCGGCTGATCCTCTTCGACCGCACGGTCGCGTTCATCCCGGCGAACACCGACCGCACGATGGCCCTGGAGCTGCGCCACCCGGCCCTGGTCTCCTACCTGGTGACGGTCTTCGAGCGGCTGTGGCGGCTGGCGATCCCGCTCACCGCGCCCCTGCCCGAGACCCGGATCGAGGGCATCTCCCACCGGGAGCAGTCCATCGCCGCGCTGCTGGCGGAGGGGCACCAGGACGCGGTGATCGCCGAGCGTCTGGGCATCAGTGTCCGCACCTGCCGTGCGCACATCGCCCGGCTCTCGGAGACCCTGGGCGCGGCCAGCCGGACCCAGTTGGGGGTGCGGATCGCGCAGGTCGGCCTCGACCGGCCGTCCGGGGAGGCGGAGCCGCCGCCGGTCAGTCTTCCGGTGCCGGGAGCCGGTCCGGACCCGGCCGCTGCTCCTGCTCCGGCGCCCGGTTCGGGTTCCGTACCCGGTCAAGGATCCCCGACTGCCCGATGAGATAGCCGAGTTGGGCGCGGCTCTCGCTGCCCAGGGTGGTGGCGAGTTTGGCGATGTGGACGCGTGCGGTCCGGATGTTCATGCCGAGGCGGTCGGCGATGACGGCGTCGGTGTGCCCTTCGACGAGGAGGGCGGCGATGGCCTGCTGCCGGGGGGTGACGCCGTTGAGGGACGGGCGGTGCACCGCCTGCGGGTACATCGGGGTGGCCAGCCGCCAGAGGCGGTCGAAGGTGATGGTGAAGTACGTGAGGAGGGCGGGGTGGCGCACCTCCAGGGCGAGTCGGCCGTCCTCGCCGGCCGGGATGAAGGCGACCTTGCCGTCGATGACGATCAGGCGGTCGGTGACCTCGTCGAGGGTCCGGGCCGCCACGTCGCCCCGCAACTGCTCGTAGCGGGCCAGCACGAGGGGCTGGTGGCGCTGGGTGTGCTGGTAGAGGGTGCGGATGCGGCAGCCCCGGTCGAGCAGGGCCTGGTCGCGGGCCATGGCCACGGTCTGGGCCGTCTCGCCGCGCGGCCCGCTGTAGTGGACGTTGGGCTGGATGCAGAGCAGTTCGTCCGTCGCCTCGGCCGTGGCCTCGGTGATGGCCCCGTTGATCTGTTCCGTGCCGCTGAGGAGCCGCAGGGAGGCGGGGTCGGCGGCGGCGGTGCGGCTGCCGGTGATCCGCATCAGGGGTTCGAAGAGGGTCGCCAGTCGTTCCTCGCGGCGCCGTTCGTCGGCGATGCGGGTGCCCGAGGCGCGCAGCAGCCGGTGCAGGGCCAGCGCGGGGGAGACGGGTTCGAGCTGGTCCGGGTCGTCCACGACCGGGTGCAGCAGGCCGAAGGACAGCAGACAGGGGGCCGCCGTCTCGGCCTCCTCGGTCTTGACCCGTCCGTCGCGCAGGGCCGCCTCGTAGAGGTTGGTGCCGGCGGCGCACAGGTTCTCCACGCCGTGGTGGGCGTGCGGCGGCGCGTTCACTGCGAATCTCGCTCCTGTTCGAGGACGGCGGACGGCGGACGATGGACTGCGGACTGCGGACTGCGGACTGCGGACTGCGGACTGCGGACTGCGGACTGCGGGCGGCCGGGAGGTGCGCGGCCGGGAGGCGCGCGGGCCCGGCCGGCGCGGGCGTGCCGGGCCCGGTTCTCGGTTCCGGCCCCCCGCGCGGTCAGGGTTCCTGTTTGAGGATCCCCGACTGGGCTATGAGGAAGCCGAGTTGGGCACGGCTGCCGCTGCCCAGGGCCGTGGCGAGTTTCGCGATGTGGGCTCGGCAGGTGCGTACGTTCATGCCCAGACGGCGGGCTATGGCCTCGTCGACATGCCCCTCGACGAGAAGCTTGGCGATGGAGTGCTGGATGTCCGTGATGCCGTCGGGGGCGGTCTCGTAGGGGGCACCGGTGGCCAGCGGGACCGCACGGCCCCACATGAACTCGAAGACCTTGATCAGGTAGCGGACGAGTCCGGGGTGCCGGAGCTCGAGGGCGACCTGTCCGTCGTCCCGGGTCGGGATGAAGGCGACGGTCTCGTCGCAGATGATCAGCCGCTCCACGAGTTCGTCGATGGTGCGGTACTCCACCTTGCCGTCGGTGAACTGGGAGACGTAGGCCAGCGTCTCGGGGCTGTACCGGGCCGTGTGCTGGTAGAGGGTCCGGATCCGGCAGCCGCGTTCGATCAGCGGTCTGTCGCGCTCGAGGCCCTGGACGAGGGTGTGTTCGAGGCGCCGGCGGCTCGGCTGGACGGTGAGCATCTCGGTCTGGCACTGCGAGGTGGCCAGATCGAGTGCCGCGTTGATCCGGTCGATGCCCTCCAGCACCGTGATCGAGTGTGTGGTCGGCGTCGGCTGGGCGCTGAGGGTCATGAACGGCTCGAATGCGTCGGCGAGTTCGACCGACAGCCGTCTGCGCTGGGTGATCTCGCGCTCGATCGGGTTGAGCAGCTGGGACAGGGCGATCGACGGGGGCACCGGACGTAGCCAGTTCGCGTCGTCGGGGTCCGCGTGAAGCAGGGCGAACTCCATCAAACACGGAGCAGGCTCCACGTCCGCACGGGCTATGCGGCCCGTCCGAAGAGCGTTCCCATAGAGACGGCGACCTTCCTCGCACAGCTCAGTCGACGCATGAGGATGTGTCTGCTTTGTCTCATTTTTCGTCAAATCTCCACCCCCCAGGGTCCTGAACGTGCAGGAACATGATGCATCGATTGTGTGGCCATGACGTGCCCGAATGGGCCATCGTCGTAGTGGACGGGGGAGAGGTGACCTTCAAATGAGGACGAAGCCGACTATGCATAAGAGAATGCTTCGCTCGGCGCTTGCCGCCGCCTTCTCCGCCGCCTTGGCCTTCGGGGCGCTGAGTGGCCTTGCGGGAACGACGGGTGACACGGCGCGCGACAGTACCTGGAGCACGGGTACCGAGACCGTCGCGGCGCCCGCGGACAGTACGTGGGTCGCGCCCAGTGACAGCACGTGGGTGATCACGGCGGCAGACGTGCCGGGTGACAGCACGTGGGTCGCTCCCGGCGACAGCACATGGGTCGCTCCCGGCGACAGTACGTGGGTCGCCGAGTCATGACCACTCCACCCGACGACCGCTCCTTCCGCCGCGAAATGGCCACCGCCTACCGCTCCGGCTGGCACTTCATCGACCTGGTCACCGCCATCCCCCACAGTGGTGACTCGTTGATGGTGACCGTGTTCGGCGAGCCGGTGGTCGTGACGCGCGACGAGGACGAGGACGTACGGGCCTACCGGTGCCTGCGCAAGCCCCGGGGGGCACCGCAGCCCGTGCGGTGCGCCATTCGTTACGGAATGATCTTTGTGAACCTGGACCAGCGGGACCACAGGCTCGTGGAGCCCGAGACCCCGCCCCTGAAGACCATCTCAGCCACCCCCCGCAGTGCCTGACGCGATTCCCCCGTCGTAACAGATCGCTCAGGTGCTTCCCCCCGCAGCGGCGTCACCGTGACCTGAACACGGTGACGCCGCTGTAATTTGCGGAGACATTTCCGTACATGCACCCGCTTGAGCGTTGGCCGAAAAACGACGGGGACGGATCTGGTCATCCGCCTCCCCCGCGTCGGCCTCGCCTCGTCCCCGCGTCGGCCGCGCCCCGCCCCCCGGGGCGGCCGCATCGTCCGGGTCAGCCGCGCCCCATCGCCCGGGTCAGCTCGATCTCGATCACCACGCGCGAGGGGTTCGGGCTCGGCGTGCGCCCGTAGCGCTCGGCGTACCGGCGCTCCGCCTCCGCGACCCGGTCCGGTTCCTCCCGCACGCAGGCCCTGCCCTCCAGGGTCGCCCAGCGCCGGCCGTCCACCTGGCACACCGCGACCCGGGCGCCGGCCGGGCCCGCCGCCAGGACGTTGCCGACCTTCGTGCTGCGCCGGTCGGCGATGACCCGAGCGAGCCGGGCCTCGGGTTCGTATGTCACTCCGACCGGAACCACGTGCGGACTCCCGTCCGGACGTGATGTGGTCAGTGTGCACAGGTGCCGTTCGCGCCAGAAGGCGAGATACGGCGCGTCCGGGGAACCCGGGTCCTGGGGATATGCGGCCATGGTCCGGAACCTAACCCGTTCCCGGACTCCCGCGCGCACCTTGAGCGGAATAGACTCAACTTTGTGTACGCTGACTGAGTCAGACACGGGAGACTGCTGACGCCAGGAGGAGAAAGCGAACGTGGACGCCGAGCTGACCAACCGGAGCCGGGACGCGATCAACGCGGCCAGTAACACGGCCGTGTCCCAGGGACACGCCGACCTCATCCCCGCCCATCTGCTGCTCGCTCTGCTCCAGGGGCAGGAGAACGACAACATCGTCGACCTCCTCGCCGCCGTCGACGCGGACCAGGCGGCCGTGCGGGCCGGGACCGAGAAGGTGCTCGGCGCGCTGCCCAGCGTGACCGGGTCCACCGTCGCGCCCCCGCAGCCCAACCGCGAGCTGCTCGCCGTCATCGCCGACGCGCAGAGCCGCGCCCGCGACCTGGGGGACGAGTACCTGTCGACCGAGCACCTGCTCCTCGGCATCGCCGCCAAGGGCGGAGCGGCCGGTGACGTGCTGGCCCGGCAGGGAGCGACCCCGAAGAAGCTCCAGGAGGCCTTCCAGAAGTCCCGCGGCGGGCGCCGGGTGACCAGCGCCGACCCCGAGGGGCAGTACAAGGCCCTGGAGAAGTTCGGGACGGACTTCACCGCCGCCGCCCGCGAGGGCAAGCTCGACCCGGTCATCGGGCGGGACCATGAGATCCGGCGCGTCGTGCAGGTGCTCTCCCGGCGCACGAAGAACAACCCCGTCCTCATCGGCGAGCCCGGCGTCGGCAAGACCGCCGTCGTCGAGGGGCTCGCCCAGCGGATCGTCAAGGGTGACGTGCCCGAGTCCCTCCGGAACAAGCGGCTCGTCGCGCTCGACCTCGGCGCCATGGTCGCGGGCGCCAAGTACCGGGGCGAGTTCGAGGAGCGGCTGAAGACCGTCCTCGCCGAGATCAAGAACTCCGACGGGCAGATCATCACCTTCATCGACGAGCTGCACACGGTCGTCGGCGCGGGCGCCGGCGGCGACTCCGCGATGGACGCCGGGAACATGCTCAAGCCGATGCTCGCGCGCGGTGAGCTGCGTATGGTCGGCGCGACGACGCTCGACGAGTACCGCGAGCGGATCGAGAAGGACCCGGCGCTGGAGCGCCGCTTCCAGCAGGTGCTGGTGGCGGAGCCGTCGGTCGAGGACACCATCGCGATCCTGCGCGGTCTCAAGGGCCGCTACGAGGCCCACCACAAGGTGCAGATCGCGGACGCGGCCCTGGTCGCCGCCGCGACCCTCTCCGACCGGTACATCACCTCCCGCTTCCTCCCCGACAAGGCCATCGACCTGGTCGACGAGGCGGCCTCCCGCCTGCGCATGGAGATCGACTCCTCGCCCCTCGAGATCGACGAGCTCCAGCGGTCCGTGGACCGGCTGAAGATGGAGGAGCTGGCGCTCAGCAAGGAGACGGACGCCGCCTCCCGCGAGCGGCTGGAGAAGCTGCGCCGCGACCTCGCCGACCGGGAGGAGGAGCTGCGCCTGCTCACCGCCCGCTGGGAGAAGGAGAAGCAGTCCCTCAACCGGGTCGGCGCGCTGAAGGAGAAGCTCGACGACCTGCGCGGCCAGGCCGAGCGCGCCCAGCGTGACGGCGACTTCGACACCGCCAGCAAGCTGCTGTACGGCGAGATCCCGACCCTGGAGCGCGACCTGGAGGCCGCCTCCGAGGCCGAGGAGGAGGCCGCGAAGGACACCATGGTCAAGGACGAGGTCGGCTCGGACGACATCGCCGACGTCGTCGCCGCCTGGACCGGCATCCCCGCGGGCCGCCTCCTGGAGGGCGAGACGCAGAAGCTGCTGCGCATGGAGGAGGAGCTCGGCCGCCGCCTCATCGGCCAGACGGAGGCTGTACAGGCGGTCTCCGACGCGGTACGCCGCTCCCGCGCCGGTATCGCCGACCCCGACCGCCCCACCGGCTCATTCGTCTTCCTCGGCCCGACCGGCGTCGGCAAGACCGAGCTGGCCAAGGCCCTGGCCGACTTCCTCTTCGACGACGAGCGGGCCATGATCCGCATCGACATGTCGGAGTACGGCGAGAAGCACAGCGTCGCCCGCCTGGTCGGCGCGCCCCCCGGATACATCGGCTACGAGGAGGGCGGCCAGCTCACCGAGGCGGTGCGCAGGCGCCCGTACAGCGTGGTCCTGCTGGACGAGGTCGAGAAGGCGCACCCGGAGGTCTTCGACGTCCTGCTCCAGGTCCTGGACGACGGCCGGCTGACCGACGGCCAGGGCCGCACGGTCGACTTCCGCAACGCCATCCTGGTGCTGACGTCGAACCTGGGCAGCCAGTACCTGGTCGACCCGGTGACCACCGAGGCGGAGAAGAAGGAGCAGGTCCTGGAGGTGGTGAGGGCCTCGTTCAAGCCGGAGTTCCTGAACCGGCTCGACGACCTGGTCGTCTTCTCGGCCCTGAACAAGGAGGAGCTGGAGCGGATCGCCCGCCTCCAGATCGACCGCCTGGCCAAGCGGCTCGCCGACCGCCGCCTCACCCTGGAGGTCACCGACGCGGCCCTGGCCTGGCTCGCCGACGAGGGCAACGACCCCGCGTACGGCGCCCGCCCGCTGCGCCGCCTGGTCCAGACGGCCATCGGCGACCGGCTCGCCAAGGAGATCCTGGCCGGCGAGATCAAGGACGGCGACACGGTCCGGGTGGACACCTTCGGCGAGGGCCTGATCGTGGGCCCGGTGACGGCGGGGTCGGGCAAGACGCTGTAACGCCCCCGTCCCGGCTCACCTCACGTCGTGAACGCCGAGTACCGCACCCGTACGGTCTCGGCGTTCACCCGCGTGATGGTCACGTTGACGTAGTAGGCGTCCGTCCCGGGGCGGTCGGTGACGTCGAGCTGGAAGCAGTAGTCCGAGCCGTGCGCACAGGCCTGGGTCCCCGGGCCGCCCGGCTCGGGCGCCTCCGGATAGGTGTCGGCCAGCCAGGCGTCGAAGCCCGCGCGCGGCATCCGGAAATCGGCCTGGTAGTTCGTGTCCAGCCAGGACTGCACCGTGCACGCGGCGTCCTGGGCGCCCACCGGCAGCTCGGCTCCGCCGAACGCCAGCGCCTCGGCGCAGGGCACCTTCTTCAACCGGGTCCCGTCCTGCTCCTCGTCGTCGGTCAGCACCCAGACGAGCGCCAGCACCAGCAGGCCGGCCACCAGCAGCACCGGCAGGGCCAGGACCGCGGCCACCACACCCCACCTGGTCCGGCCCCGTGGCCCCGGTCCCGGAAACGCTCCGGCCTCGCTTCGCCCGTTCGCCATGCGATTCCCCTCCACCTGTCACCGCCCCTTCGCGCAACAGGCCGGATCATGTCAGCTCAGGGCTGACAGGCCCGTGCTGGGCTTGCCACCCCCCTCCCCGCATGGGGGAGGATGGCGGGATCCGTACGAAGGGAAAATCACGGTGAGCATCGACCCGTCCTCGATTCCGAACTTCGGGGGCCAGCAGGAGCCGCAGCCCCAGGGTGGACCGGCGGGCCCCGTCGTCCCGGATCAGGATCTCGTGAAGCAGCTCCTCGACCAGATGGAGCTGAAGTACGTCGTCGACGACGAGGGTGACCTCGCGGCGCCGTGGGAGGAGTTCCGTACGTACTTCATGTTCCGCGGCGAGGGTGACCAGGCGGTCTACTCGGTGCGGACGTTCTACGACCGGCCCCACAAGATCGACGACAAGGTGGCGCTGCTCGAGTCGATCGACGACTGGAACCGCCGCACCCTGTGGCCGAAGGTCTACACCCACACCCACGACGACGGCACCGTCCGGCTCATCGGCGAGGCGCAGCTGCTGATCGGCGCCGGTGTGAACATCGAGCTCTTCGTCTCCTCGACGGTGAGCTGGGTGCGGGCGGCGATCGAGTTCGACAAGTGGCTCGTGGAGCAGCTGGGCCTGGAGTCGGCGGTCAACGACGCCGACGCGAAGCCCGAAGACGGCGCCGAGGGCGCCGAGGGCGACAACTAGGTCCCCACCCTGCCTGAGAGCGCCGAACGGGCGCCCGTCCACAGCCTGTGGACGGGCGCCCGCTTCCGTGCGCCCCGTTTCCGTGCGTCCCGATCCCGCGCGTTCCGCTCCCGCCCGGCGGGCGCCGTCAGCCCGCCAGCGCCTTCAGCCTGGTGGCCGCCTCCTCCAGCACGCTCACCCGCTTGCAGAACGCGAACCGTACGAACGGCGCGCCCTCCTCGCGGTGGTCGTAGAAGACGGCGTTCGGGATGGCCACCACGCCGGCCCGCTCGGGCAGCGAGCGGCAGAACGCGAAGCCGTCGGACTCGCCGAGGGGGCGGATGTCGGTGGTGACGAAGTAGGTGCCGGCCGGCCGGAAGACCGCGAAGCCCGCGTCCGCCAGTCCCGCGGCCAGCAGGTCGCGCTTGACCCGCATGTCCGCGCGGAAGTCGTCGAAGTAGCCGTCGGGCAGGCTCAGCGCCTCGGCGACCGCGTACTGGAACGGGCCCGACGACACATACGTCAGGAACTGCTTCGCCGAGCGCACCGCCGTGACCAGCCCGGGCGACGCCGTGACCCAGCCGACCTTCCAGCCGGTGAACGAGAAGGTCTTGCCGCTCGACCCGATGGTGACCGTCCGCTCCCGCATCCCGGGCAGCGTCGCCAGCGGCACGTGCTCGGCCTCGTCGAACACCAGGTGCTCGTACACCTCGTCCGTCACGACGAGCAGGTCCCGCTCCACCGCCAGCTCGGCGATCGCGGTCAGCTCGTCGCGGGTCAGGACCGTGCCGGTCGGGTTGTGCGGGGTGTTGATCAGCAGCAGCCGGGTGCGCCCGGTGACCGCGTCGCGCAGCTCGTCCAGGTCGAGGCGGAACCGGGCCTGCTCGGGGTCCGGGCGCAGGGTCACCGGCACCCGCGTGGCGCCCGCCATCGCGATGCAGGCCGCGTAGGAGTCGTAGTACGGCTCCAGGGCGACGACCTCGTCGCCCGGCTCCAGCAGCGCGAGCAGGGTGGCGGCGATGGCCTCCGTGGCGCCCGCGGTGACCAGGACCTCGGTGTCCGGATCGAAGGAGAGGCCGTAGCGGCGGCGCTGGTGGTCGGCGATCGCCGTGCGCAGTTCGGGGACGCCGGGGCCCGGCGGGTACTGGTTGCCGCGCCCGTCCCGCAGCGCCCGCACGGCCGCCTCACGGACCTCCTCGGGGCCGTCGGTGTCGGGGAAACCCTGCCCCAGGTTGATCGCGCCGGTCGCCGCGGCCAGGGCGGACATCTCGGCGAAGATCGTCGTCCCGAACTCGGCGAGGCGACGGTTGAGGAAGGGGCGCGCGGTGGAGGTCATGCCGGTCATCCTGCGCCGAAGCTCTGGAGTTCCTCAACTCTGCTTTGGCAGATGAGACGGGCGGGCATCCCCCGTGCACGTGGCGCTCGGACGCCACGCGAGGCGCCCACGGGGGGCCGCTTCGGGGGACACGGAAGGAGGGTGGCGCCATGGTCTTCGGCATCATCCTGGCGGTGATCGGAATCGTGCTCGTGGTGGCCCTGGTGGCCAACGCCGGCAGGCGCGGCGCCGCGGGGTCGTACCGCGGCGGCCGTTCGCGCCGGTACGGCGCCGGCGGCAGCTCGGCCGGTGGCGGCGGTGGCAGCTGGTGGGCCGGCGGGGGAGACGGCGGCTCCGGCGGCGGTCACCACGGAGGCCACTCCTGCGGCGGAGGGTCGTCCTGCGGGGGCGGCGGATCGTCCTGCGGCGGAGGCGGCGGAGGCGGCGGATGCGGCGGAGGCAGCTGACACGGGGCAGCTGAGCTCCCCGTGGGGGAGCCGCATCCGGACCGCGGGGCCCGATCCGACCACGGGCTCCGCGGTCGCACCATCAGGGCGGCCGCATCGTCTACCCGCGGTCGCCCCTTTCATGTGGGGCGCGCGGATGCACGCCTGGGCCGCCCGGGGTACGCCATAGTTGAACAATTGAGCTGTGGACCCCCCGAGGGATGGAAACCCTACGAAGTTGGGTAAAAACGCTGTGGAGCCACCACAGTTCATGATTCCCTCTAAACGACCAACGCAGCCCCTCGGACCCCTTCGGACGTCCCGTGCGGACGACCTTCCGGACCGGGCCGACCGGGGCCGTTCTCCCGGCTTCGACCGGGGTGCGCCGACCTGCCCCCTCCTCTCTTTGCGTCTCCGCGGAGCCGATCCATGCTCACGACCCTGAACACCTCCTACTCCGACACGCGCGCGGCCGATCTCGCCTGGGCCCTGGGGCGAGAGCCGCTGCCCGCCCTCGCCACACTCGACCTGGAACTGTCCGCCGCCAGGTTGCAGCTGAGACTGCTCGGCGCATCGCACCAGGTGCTGCTGGAGGAGGAGCAGGGCAGTTGTTCCGAGACGGTCGCCTGCATCCCCGGCAGCAGCACCCCGCTCCCGCTGGGCGTCGCCAAGAGGGTCGGCGACTGGGAGTACGAGTTCGCGGCGCGCGTCGAGGAGCTCTCGCCTGGCCAGTTCGCGGGCCGCGCCCAGGAACTCCTGGCCCTCGTCTCCGAGCACCCGCACGGCCTCGCCGGTGTCTTCCCCGGCAGCCCGCACGCCTTCACCGCCCTGCTCGCCCACCGCAGCGACGGCCAGGTGCACTGGCGCACCTGGCACGCCTACCCGCAGGACGGGCAGCTGGTGGCGACCAGGACGAGGGTGGGTGTCCGGGCGCGGTCGGGCGATCCCGGCCTGTCCGTGAGCGCCTCCGCCCAGGGAGCCTGAAGCGCCGACGGCTCAAACGTCCGTTGCGCGAAGGGCATCGGATTCCACACGTGTGGGTGACGAAGGGCCACCATGCCGTAACGTAACGTCGCAGTCGTGATCGAACCGCACGCGCCGGCCCCGCCCGGTGTCCGGCCGGACCGGGAGCCGCCCCCGCCGGGGCCCGCGCGGCTCCCCGTCCGGCCGGCCACCGGGCGGTTCCTGGTCCTCGCGTGCGTCTTCGTCTGCGCGGCCTGCGGTCTCGTCTACGAACTCGAACTCGTCGCACTCGCCTCGTACTTGATGGGTGACTCCGTCACCCAGGCATCGGTCGTGCTGTCCGTCATGGTCTTCGCGATGGGCATCGGCTCCCTCGCCGCCAAACGGCTCCGCCGGTTCGCCGCGGCCGGCTTCGGGGCCCTGGAGACGACCCTCGCGCTGGTCGGCGGGTGCAGTGCCATGGCGCTCTACGCGGTGTTCGCCTGGACCGGCGACTGGGGCGGCGGGTGGGCCTACGGGCCCCGCGTGCTCCTCGTCGCGTTCTCGCTCGCCATCGGTGTGCTCATCGGCGCCGAGGTGCCCCTCCTCATGGAGCTCATCCAGCGCATCCGCCGCCAGGACGCGGGCGGCGCGGTGGCCGACCTGTTCGCCGCGGACTACGTGGGCGCGCTGGTGGGCGGCCTCGCCTTCCCGTTCCTGCTGCTGCCCTTCCTGGGCCAGCTGACCAGCTCCCTGCTGACCGGCGGGGTCAACGTCGTGGCCGGCGCCGCCCTGGTCCTGGGCCTCTTCCGGCGCGACCTCACCTGCCGGGCCCGCTGTCTGCTGCTCGTCGCCAACATCACCGTCCTCGGTGTCCTCGCCTCCGCCGCCGTCCTCGTCGACGACTTCGAACGGGCGGCCCGGCAGGCGGTGTACGGCGACGACGTGCGCGTGGCGGTACGGACGGGCGTCCAGGAGATCGTCCTCACCGGCGGCACCGACGGCCGGTCCCTCGACCTCTACCTGGACGGCCGGCTCCGCTTCGCCGGTCACGACGAGCGGCGGTATCACGAGGCCCTGGTGCGACCCGCGATGAGCGGACCCCACGCACGGGTGCTGATCCTCGGCGGCGGCGACGGCCTGGCCGCCCGCGAGGTCCTGGGCCACCCCGGCGTGCGCCGCACCGACGTCGTCGCACTCGACCCCGGCCTGGTCCGGCTGGCGCGCACCGACCCCGGCCTGTCCCGGCTCAACGACCACGTCTTCGGCGACCCGCGCGTCCACGTCGCCAGAGGGGAGGCCTTCCACTGGCTGCGCGGGGCCCCTCCGGCGACGTACGACGTGGTCGTCGCCGATCTGCCCGACCCGGGCATGACGGCGAGCACGAAGCTCTACTCCCAGGAGTTCTACGGCCTCGCCCGCCGCGCCCTCGCCCCGGGCGGCCGCCTCGTCGTGCACGCCGGCCCGGTCACCGGCCGGCCGCGCGCGTTCTGGACGGTCGAGGCGACGATGCGCGCGGCGGGCCTGCACACCGCCCCCTACCGCGTGGACGGCCGCGACCCCGGCCGCGATGCCGGCCGCACCGCGCGCCCCGACACCGCCGGCGAGTCACGGGCCCCCCGCGACTGGGGCTTCGTCCTGGCCACCGCCGACACCCGCCCGCCGCTGCGCCTCGACCGGCACGTGTCGCCGCGCACCCTGACCCAGGCGGACCTGACGGCGGACGCGCGGGCGGCGGAGGCGACCCGGGTGACGGGCCTGCGGCCCTCGACGCTGGTGCATCCGCGGTACTGACCGGGTGGCGGGGGCCTATCACCGGCCGGAGCCCGGCGGAGCCGAATCCCGGTTTCGCCGGGTGCTTTCCGGTACCTGCTGGGTAGGCTCCGATGTCATGGAGCAAGAGGTGTTCGTTCCGGTTCCGGCCGAGCGGTTGAGGGCGGCTCTCGCAGATCCGGCGCAGGTGGCCCGGGCGGTCCCCGGGCTCCAGCAGGACGCGGGCACCGAGCCCGTCGCGGGACGGCTGAAGGTGCGGGTCGGCGGGCACACCATCACGTACCGGGGTGCCCTGCGGGTCTCCCCGCGCGAGGACGGTGCGTACGCCGTGGAGGGCGACGCGACCGAGGTGCGCGGCAGCGGGGTGGTGAAGCCGAACCTCACGCTGTGGCTGCGGGAGACGGAAGCGGGCACGACGCTCCGCTTCGAGGGGACGGCCTCGGCGGACGGCCGGATCACGGAACTGCCGTCGGAGGCGGTGGACTCGGCGGTCACCCGGCTGCTGAACCGCTTCGCGGCGAACCTCGCCTCGGAAACGGCCGAAACGGCCGAAACGGCCGAAACGGCCGAAACGACACAGGCGACACAGGTGGCAGAGGCGGTGGACGCCGTGCATGCGGATGCCGTGGACGACGCCGTCGATCACGGTGACGCGGGTGACGCGGGCGGCGACAGCGATGAGCTCGACGACGTCGATGAGCTCGACGACGTCGACGAATCACCGGTCCCGGGGGCCGTCTTCGAGGCCGAGGTGTCGCCCGCCGGGCTAGAGGACCTCGCCGGCCCCGGAGAGCCGCCCGCCGAGGCCGCGCACGCGCGCCGGACGATGATCGGGCGCAGCGCCGAGGAGGTGGACCACGCCCCGCCACGCGGGCGCTACGCGCCGGTCCCGGCCCCGCAGACGGTCGTACCGAACAGCACGCTGCGGTGGGCGGCGCCGGCGGCCGCACTGGTGGTGGCGTCGGCGATCGTGGTGGGCAGGGCGCTGCGCCGACGCGGCTGAGGGCCGACCCGGCCACGCGAGCGGCCGTGCGGGCGGGCCGGTGTCCGGCCCTGCGTCTCGGCCGGTCCGCCACCGCACCGGTCCGACCGCCCCAGTAGGGTCGTCCCGTGAGTGACGAAGACATCACGCTGACCGCGGGCGACGCGGAGGTGACCGTGCAGCCGCACAACGGCGGCCGGGTCGGTGGGCTGCGCGTCGGCGGCCTCGAACTGCTGCGCCAGGGAGAGCGCTTCGGGTGCTTCCCGATGGTCCCCTGGTGCGGCAGGATCCGCGACGGTCGCTTCCGGGACGGCGGAACCGTCCGCCAGATGCCGCTCAACGCCGCGCCCAATGCCATCCACGGCACCGTCCGCGACGGTGCCTGGAAGGTGGCGCGGCGGACCGCCGACGAGGCCGTCCTGACGTACGACCTGGTGGAACCCTGGCCCTACCCCGGCCGGGTCACCCAGGTGGTCACGCTGACCGAGGACACCCTGACCCTCGCGACGGCCGTGGAGACGCACGGCTCGTCCTTCCCGGCGCAGATCGGCTGGCACCCCTGGTTCAACCGCAACCTCGGCGGCCCGGACGACCAGGACGTGCGGGTCTCCTTCGAGCCCGCGTGGCAGGAGGAGCGCGGCGAGGACCATCTGCCGACCGGCAACCGGATCGAGCCGAAGCCCGGCCCCTGGGACGACTGCTTCGGCATGCCCGGCGGGGTCGCCGTCGGCCTCACCTGGCCCGGCCGGCTGGAGCTGAAGGTGACCAGCCCCGAGGAGTGGGTCGTCGTCTACGACGAGCAGGAGGCGGCCGTGTGCGTGGAGCCGCAGACCGGGCCGCCCGACGGCCTGAACACGCTTCCGCGCCTGGTCACGCCCCTGGATCCGCTGGAGGCCACCACCACCTGGCACTGGACCCGGCTCTGAGTTCGGCCTCCTGGCTTCGCCCTTAAGCTGGGCGGCATGACGGACGTACGTGGCGCGCTGCTGCAGCAGATCAAGGACAAGGCCGTGGTGCACGGCAAGGTGACCCTGTCGTCGGGTCTGGAGGCGGACTACTACATCGACCTCCGCCGCATCACCCTCGACGGGGAGGCCGCTCCGCTGGTCGGGCAGGTGCTGCTCGACCTGACCGCCGAGCTCGACTTCGACGCGGTGGGCGGTCTGACCATGGGTGCCGACCCGGTGGCCGGCGCCATGCTGCACGCGGCCGCCGCGCGCGGGAAGAAGCTGGACGCCTTCGTCGTCCGCAAGGCGGCGAAGGCGCACGGGCTCCAGCGGCGGGTCGAGGGCCCGGAGATCAAGGGCCGGCGCGTCCTGGTCGTCGAGGACACCTCCACCACGGGCGGCTCGCCGCTCGCCGCGGTGGAGGCCGTCCGTGAGGCGGGCGCCGAGGTCGTGGCCGTGGCGACGATCGTGGACCGGGCGACCGGCGCCGACGAGAAGATCCGCGAGGGCGCGGGCGTGCCGTACCTGTTCGCCTTCTCGAAGGATGAACTGGGTCTGGACTGACGGGCCGTATTGACCTGCACTTGACCGGGGTGTGGACCAGGCATGGACCATTCGCCCAGGTCTGGAAAGATGGGGCCGACGATGACGTCGCACCCCAGGTCTAGGTCAGGGCCGTAGTACGCAGATCGACAGATCGCCAACCCGCAGATACCAAGGAGCGGACAGATGCCCATCGCAACCCCCGAGGTCTACAACGAGATGCTCGACCGGGCGAAGGCAGGCAAGTTCGCCTACCCGGCCATCAACGTGACCTCGAGCCAGACCCTGCACGCGGCACTGCGCGGCTTCGCGGAGGCGGAGAGCGACGGCATCGTCCAGATCACGACGGGTGGTGCCGAGTTCGCGGGCGGCCAGTACAGCAAGGACATGGTGACGGGCGCGCTGGCCCTCGCCGAGTTCGCGCACATCGTCGCCGAGAAGTACCCGGTCACCATCGCGCTGCACACGGACCACTGCCCGAAGGACAAGCTCGACGGGTTCGTCCGTCCGCTGCTCGCGATCTCCGAGGAGCGCGTGAAGGCCGGCCGCAACCCGCTCTTCCAGTCCCACATGTGGGACGGCTCGGCCGAGACCCTCGCCGACAACCTCACCGTCGCGCAGGAGCTGCTCGCCCGCACCGCCGCCGCCAAGATCATCCTCGAGGTGGAGATCACCCCGACGGGCGGCGAGGAGGACGGCGTCTCGCACGAGATCAACGACTCGCTGTACACGACGGTCGACGACGCGGTGCGCACCGTCGAGGCGCTGGGCCTGGGCGACAAGGGCCGCTACCTGCTGGCCGCGTCCTTCGGCAACGTCCACGGCGTGTACAAGCCGGGCAACGTCGTGCTCCGCCCGGACCTGCTCAAGGAGCTGAACGAGGGCATCGCCGCGAAGTACGGCAAGCCGGCCGGCTCCCAGCCGTTCGACTTCGTCTTCCACGGCGGCTCGGGCTCCAGCCCGGAGGAGATCGCGACCGCGCTGGAGAACGGCGTCGTCAAGATGAACATCGACACGGACACGCAGTACGCCTTCACGCGTCCCGTCGCCGACCACATGTTCCGCAACTACGACGGCGTCCTGAAGGTCGACGGCGAGGTCGGCTCCAAGAAGACCTACGACCCGCGGACCTGGGGCAAGCTGGCCGAGGCGGGCATGGCCGCGCGGGTCCTCGAGGCCACGCAGCACCTGCGTTCGGCGGGCCAGAAGATCAAGTAGTCCCCGAAAGCGTCTCCGAGTACCTCCGGACCCCTGGAGGTACCCCGGAGGTACTACGGGTACGGGTGAGCCCGGCGGCTGTCTACGGCGCCGGGCTCGCTGTATACCTGGGGGCATGCCTGACGTCCGGTTGGCCTCGCCGCGGGGCAAGTGGATCCTGCTCACCACCGTGCTCGGCTCCAGCATGGCCCTGCTGGACTCGACGGTCGTCAACGTCGCCCTCCCGCGCATCGGCCGCGACCTGGACGCCGACCTGGCCGCCCTCCAGTGGACCGTCAACGCGTATCTGCTGACGCTGGCCGGGCTGATCCTGCTCGGCGGCTCCCTGGGCGACCACTACGGGCGGCGCAAGGTGTTCGTCATCGGGGTGGTGTGGTTCGCCGTCGCCTCGCTGCTGTGCGGCATCGCCCCGAACGCGGGCGTGCTGGTCGCCGCCCGGGCCTTGCAGGGGATCGGCGGCGCGCTCCTCACACCGGGTTCCCTCGCGCTCATCCAGGCCTCCTTCCACCCCGAGGACCGGGGGCGGGCGGTGGGCCTGTGGTCCGGGTTCGGAGGCATGGGGGCGGCCGTGGGGCCGTTCCTGGGCGGCTGGCTGGTGGACGGTCCGGGCTGGCGCTGGGTCTTCCTGCTGAACGTGCCGCTGGCGGTGGTGTGCGTGCCGGTGGCGCTGCGGCACGTACCGGAGTCGGACGGGCGGCCCGTCCGCTCCGGCGCGACCGGGAGTGCGGCGGGGAACGCGGCCGGGAGCGTGACCGAGAGCCCGGCAGGGAGCGCGGCGGGGAGCGCGACAGGGAAGGCGGCAAGGAAGGCGGCAGGGCCTGCGCACCAGCGCTTCGACGTGCTGGGCGCCGTCCTGGGCGCGCTGTCGCTCGCCCTCGTCACCTACGCGCTGATCGAGGCCCGGAGCGGACCCGTAGGGGTCGTCCTCGGAGCGGCGGTCGCGGGACTGGTCACCGGGGTCGCCTTCGTGGCGGTGGAGCGCCGCCACCCGGACCCGATGCTGCCGCTCGACATCTTCGCCTCCCGCCAGTTCACGGCCGTCAACCTGGTCACCCTGTGCGTGTACGCGGCCTTCGGCGGGTTCTTCTTCCTGTCCGCGGTCCAGCTCCAGGTCGTGGCCGGCTGGTCCGCCCTCGGGGCCGGTACGGCGCTGCTGCCGACGACCGTGCTGATGCTGCTGCTGTCCGCGCGCTCCGGCGAACTGGCCGAGCACATCGGGCCGCGGATCCCGCTCACCGCCGGCCCGCTGCTGTGCGCCGCCGGCATGCTCCTGATGCTGCGCGTCGGACCCGGCGCCTCCTACGCCACCGACGTCCTGCCCGCCGTCCTGGTGCTGGGCTTCGGCATGGTCGCGCTGGTCGCCCCGCTCACCGCGACCGTGCTGGCCTCCGTGGACGTCACACGGGCCGGGGTGGCCAGCGGTGTCAACAACGCGGCGGCCCGTGCGGCCGGTCTCGTCGCAGTGGCCGCGCTGCCTTTGCTGACCGGGATGAGCTCGGAGGCGTACCGCTCGGCCACCGCCTTCGACGACGCGTTCCGGCGGGCCATGGTGCTGTGTGCGGGGGTGCTGGTGGTGGGCGCGGCGGTCGCCTTCGCGACGGTGCGCCGCCCGGCCCCGGACTGCCGCAGGCCGGAGTGCAGGACGCACGGGAGCGTGCTGGCGCCGCCTCTGGAGGGGGAGCGGACGAAGGGGCGGCTCTCCTAGGGGTGTCCCGGGCGGGACCGCTGTCCGGGTTTCCCGGGTGGCCCGGGGCCGAGGGCTCCCGGATGGCGCAGACTGGACGCATGTCCATTCACGAAAACCTCCTCGGGGGACCGCCCCCGACCCACCTCCCCGACGACCCCGAGCCGCGCGAGCTCCTCGCCAACGGCACGGCGCCCGCCGACGTCGCCGCCAAGTACCCGACGTCCTCGCTGGCCTGGGCCCAGCTCGCCGACGACGCGTTCGAGCGGGGCAGCGTGGTGGAGTCGTACGCGTACGCCCGTACGGGGTACCACCGCGGCCTGGACAGCCTGCGCCGCAACGGCTGGAAGGGCCACGGCCCGGTGCCGTGGGAGCACGAGCCGAACCGCGGGTTCCTGCGCGCCCTGCACGGCCTCGCCCGCGCCGCGCAGGCGATCGGCGAGCAGGCGGAGTGGGAGCGCTGCTCGCAGTTCCTGAAGGACTCCTCGCCGACGGCCGCCCAGACCCTGGGATAGCCGCTCACCTGTGTGTTCCTCGCAAGGCCCGTCTGGTGTGACCAGGCGGGCCTTGCGTTTTCGGGAGAGCATTGCGCAGTATGTGCCGGTGGGGACCGGGGCCCCCGTGTCGGTAACGGCAGGGGCGGACCGCTACCCGGAGTACACAACAGGAGACAGCGATGTCCCAGCAGGCTCAGCCCCAAGAGGCTTCGGAGCCCGAGACCCCGCATCTCGACTTCGCCGGCACCACGCCGTACGAGGACTACGTCAAGGCGGACGTGCTCACCCACCTCCAGCACACCCTCTCCGACGATCCCGGAGAGATGGTCTTCCTGGTCACCACCCAGGTCATGGAGCTGTGGTTCACCGTCATCGTGCACGAGTGGGAGACCGCCGCGCGGGCGCTCCGCCAGGACCGGGTGCCGGTGGCGATCGACGCGCTGAAGCGGTCCGTCCGCGAGCTGGACGCGCTGAACGCGTCCTGGCGGCCGCTCGGGCAGTTGACCCCGGCGCAGTTCAACTCGTACCGTTCCGCCCTCGGCGAGGGCTCCGGCTTCCAGTCGGCGATGTACCGCCGCATGGAGTTCCTGCTCGGCGAGAAGTCCGCGTCCATGCTGGTCCCGCACCGCGGCGCGCCCCGCGTCCACGCGGAGCTGGAGAAGGCGCTGTACGAGCCGAGCCTGTACGACGAGGTGCTGCGGCTGCTGGCTCGGCGCGGTCACGCGATCCCGGCGGCCGTCCTGGAGCGGGACATCTCGCGCCGGTACGAGCCCTCGGCGGAGGTCGAGGCGGTCTGGACGGCCGTGTACGCGGGCGACGAGGGTGACGAGATCGCGCGCCTCGGCGAGGCCCTGACGGATGTCGCCGAGCTGGTGTGGCGCTGGCGCAACGACCACCTCGTCGCCACCCGGCGCGCGATGGGCGCGAAGGCCGGCACCGGTGGCTCGGCCGGCGTGGCCTGGCTGGAGAAGCGCGCGCAGAAGAACGTGTTCCCCGAGCTGTGGACGGCCAGGTCCCATGTCTGAGCGCCCCGGCTTCGAGCAACTCGCCTTCAAGGCGAAGGAGTTGGACGGCGGCGACGAACTGGCGGGCAAGCGCGCCCAGTTCCTCCTCGACGACGGCGTCTACCTCGACGGCAACTCGCTGGGCGCGCTGCCGCGGTCCGTCCCCGGGCACGTGGAGGACGTCGTACGCCGTCAGTGGGGCGCGCTGAAGATCCGCTCCTGGGACGAGAGCGGCTGGTGGACGGCGCCCGAGCGGATCGGCGACCTGATCGCCCCGCTGGTGGGCGCGGCGGCCGGCCAGATCGTGGTCGGCGACTCGACGAGTGTCAACGTCTTCAAGGCGCTGGTGGGAGCCGTGCGCCTGGTGGACGGCGCCCGGGACGAGATCCTCGTCGACGCGACGACCTTCCCCACGGACGGCTACATCGCCGAGTCGGCGGCCCGTCTCACCGGCCGCACCCTGCGCGCGGTGGCACCGGGCGAGGTGCCCGCGGCGCTGTCGGAGCGTACGGCCGCCGTGCTGCTCAACCACGTCGACTACCGCACCGGGCGGCTGCACGACCTGCCGTCGCTCACCGCCGCCGTGCACGCGGTCGGCGCGATCGCCGTCTGGGACCTGTGCCACAGCGCGGGCGCCCTGCCCGTCGGTCTCGACGAGCACGGCGTGGACCTCGCGGTCGGCTGCACCTACAAGTACCTGAACGGCGGACCGGGTTCACCGGCGTACCTGTACGTCCGCCGTGGTCTGCAGGACCGGTTCGACTCACCGCTGCCCGGCTGGAACTCGCACGCGGAGCCCTTCGGCATGCGGGAGACGTACGAGCCGGCGGCAGGCGCCCCGCGCGGGCGGGTCGGCACGCCGGACATCCTGTCGATGCTCGCCCTGGAGGCGGCGCTCGAGGTCTGGGACGGGGTCCCGGTCGAGGCGGTGCGGGCGAAGTCGCTGGCCCTGACCGACTTCTTCCTGGAATGCGTCGCCGCGTACGTCCCCGAGGGGCGGGTCGAGTCGCTGACCCCGGTCCGTCACGAGGAGCGCGGCAGCCAGGTGGCGCTGCGCTGCGAGGACGCCGGCGAGGTCATGAAACGGCTGATCGGCCGCGGGATCGTCGGCGACTTCCGCCGCCCGGACGTCCTGCGCTTCGGCTTCACCCCGCTGTACGTCGGGTTCGCGGACGTGGAGCGGGCGGCACGGGTGCTGGCGGAGGAACTGCGCTGACCCGGGCGGGTCCCGTGGCCCGCCCGCGGACGGACCCGGGCGGTGGGTCCGCCGGACCGACCGCCTGGGGATCAGTCCGGCGGGCCGACCCCGGCGATGAGTCCCGCAGCCCGGCAGCCCGGTGATGAGTCCGGCAGCCCGGCGATGAGTCCGGCGGGCTGAACCGGCCGGGTCTCCCGGGCGTATCCAGGGGTACGCCCAGGGGGTTTCCCGGCGGTCGGGCCCGCCGGGGCGGCGGAACAGCAGAACCGTTTACCTGGACCGGTTGCCTCTCACCGAGCGTGACATCCGCGTGTCCGCGCACGTCACGGGCCTGATACCGTCCCGGCCAACGGCCGAATTCTCACCTGGTCCGCCAAATCCGTTTCGCCGCTGAGAGGTTGGAGCATGCCGGACGACGTTGTCGCAGCCCGGGCCGCCGCCGAGGAGGCGTCGGCCTTCGCGCATCCGCCCGTCGAGCCCGACGTCACCACGGCGTACGGCGATCACCCCGACCAGGTGATCGACTTCTACGTCCCGCGAGCGCAGGTCGGCCCCGGCGGGTCCGTCCCGCTCGTCGTCGTGCTGCACGGCGGGGCCTGGCGGGCGCCCTACGACCGGCGGCACATCACGCCCTTCGCGGACTACCTGGCCCAGCGTGGCTTCGCCGTGGCCAACGTGGAGTACCGGCGGGGCGCCGAGAGCCCCGCCCCGGAGGGGACGTCCCCGGTGGCGGGACGCTGGCCGGACACCTTCGACGATGTCGCCGCGGCCCTCGACGCCCTCCCCGCCCTGGTCCGGGAGGCCGTGCCGCAGGCCGACGCCCGCCGTACGGTGCTCACGGGTCACTCGGCGGGCGGTCACCTCGCCCTGTGGGCGGCGGCCCGGCATGTGCTGCCCGCCGACGCGCCCTGGCGCACCGGGGATTCGGCCTGGCTGCGGGGCGTCGTCGCGCTGGCCCCGATCGCCGACTTCGCGGTTGCCGAGAAGCTGGACGTGTGCGGCGGAGCGGCTCACCAACTCCTGGGCGGAGAAGAGCAGTTCGGCGCGCGACAGCCGTACGCCGACCCGGCGCTGCTGTTGCCGACCGGTGTCGCGACGACCCTGGTGCAGGGCCGCACCGACCTCGTCGTCCCGCAGGCGGTCGCCGAGGCGTACGCGGACGCGGCGGCGAAGGCGGGGGAGGTGGTGGGGCTGACCCTGCTGGAGGACGTCGGCCACTTCCCGCTGATCGACCCGGCGGCCGACGCGTGCGCGGTGGTGGCGGAGGAGGTCGCGCAGCTGGCGTGGTAGCCGTAGCCCCGGTTCGTTCGAGTGAAGTCCCCTAGGTCGTCCCCGTAGTACCTGAGAGCTACGCCGAAGAAGAGCTCCTCAGCGGGACGCGAACGACGAGCGCCGATCCGTAACTTCCAACCCGGAAAAGCCCGATGGACGGGCGCTGTGGCGGGGGAGGGGCGGGATGGCGGAGCTTCGTTTTCGCGGGCGGTGGCGCCGTGCGAGGGAAACGCGTGGGGAGCGGCACTGGGGCCGCGCCCTGTTGGCCGTCCTCATCACCGCCGCCGTGGTCGTCCCCCTCACGGCGGTGGCGGCCCGGCCGCGGATCCCCGCCCCGGCCCCCGCCGCCCTCGCCCCGCCGACGGCGGAGACGCTGGAGAAGGCGTACGCCGCCAACCGGGCCAACGCCGCCCTGGCGGCCGGCATGGCCGCCGACCACGGGGACCGTCACCGTGCCGCCGCAGAAAGGGAGTTGGCGGCTCCCTCCCGTCGGCTGCTCTCCTTCGACGGCCGGGGTTCCGGCCGGGCGGTCGAGGTGTTCGGGGACCTCGCCCACGCCGACCGTGTCGCCGTCCTCGTACCGGGCTCCGACACCTCGCTGGACACCTTCGGACGCTTCCGCGCGGGAGCGGCCGCACTGCACCACCGGCTCACCGGGCAGACCGGCGCCGACCCCCGTACGGCGGTGGTGGCCTGGCTCGGCTACACCACCCCGGGCACGATCAGCGCCACCGTGATCACCCCCGACCGCGCCGAGGAAGCGGCCCCGGACCTGCGGGAGTTCCTGCGCGAGCTGCGCGCCGTCACCGCACCGGGTTCCCGGTTCACCCTCCTGTGCCACTCGTACGGCACGGTGGTGTGCGCCCGCGCCGCCCCGCACCTGGACGTGACGGATCTCGTCCTCCTCGGCAGCCCGGGCACGGGTGCGGTGTCGGCGGCCGACCTGCGCACCCGCGCGCGGATCTGGGCGGCCCGGGGCGCCGACGACTGGGTGGCCGACGTCCCGCACGTCAGCGCCGACCTGTTCGGCACGACGGTCGGCTTCGGCACCGACCCCCTGTCCCCGTCGTTCGGCGCCCGCGTCTTCGCGGCGGGTTCCGGCGGCCACAGCGACTACTTCAGGCCGGGTTCGCCCTCCCTGGCCAACATCGCCCGGATCGTCCTCGGCGAGACCTCGGAGGTCACCGGTGCGTGAGACCCAGGAGCGTGAGGCGTCGGTGCGTGAGTCGGCGGTGCGGGAATCACCGGTGCGTGAGGCGCGGGGGCGGGCGCTGTTCGGGATCCGGCGGGCCGCCGCCCGGATCGACGCCGCCACGCCGCCGCAGCGCGACCGGGCCGTGGACGCCCTGCGGGCACTGGCGATCCTCGGTGTCGTCCTCGGCCACTGGCTGGTGACGGCGCTCGTCGCCGACGGCGCAACCCTGCGGGCCGCGAGCCCGCTGGGTCCCATGCCCTGGCTGGCCCCGGTGTCGTGGATGTTCCAGACCCTCGCGGTGTTCTTCATGGTGGGCGGCCATGTGGCGACCCGAAGCCTCTCCTCGGCCCGCGCGCGCGGCGGGACCTACGGCGCGTGGCTCAGAGCCAGACTGGCGCGGCTGTTCGTCCCCGTCGCCGCCGTGGTGGCCGTGTGGACGGTCGCCGCGGTCGGCCTGCTGCTCGGCGGCGCGTCCTTCGTCACCGTGCACACCGTGGTCAAACTGGCGCTGTCCCCCCTCTGGTTCCTGCTGGTCTTCGCCGTGCTGACGGCGGCGACCCCGCTGCTGGTCCGGCTCAACCCGCTGTGGCCGCTGGCCGTCGTCCTCCATGTGGACCTGGTGCGCTTCGGCCTGGGCGGCCCGGCGTCGCTGGGCTGGGTGAACGTGGTGGCGGGCTGGCTGGTGCCGTTCACCGTCGGCGCGGCCTGGACCCGCGGTGAGCTGGAGCGGCCCCGCGCGGGCCGGCTGCTGCTGGTCGGCGGGGCGGCGGCGACGGCACTGCTCGTCGGCTGGGCCGGGTACCCGGCGTCGATGGTGGGTGTGCCGGGCGCGGCGGTGTCCAACCTCAACCCGCCGACGCTGGCCGCCGTCACCTTCGGTCTCGCCCAGTGCGGACTGGCGCTGCTGCTGCGTGACCGGTTGCGCCGGGCCGTGCGCGGGCCCCTGGCCTGGGCGGCGGTCGCGCTGGTCAACCTCTCGGCGATGACGGTGTTCCTCTGGCATCAGACGGCCATGATGGCGACCACTGCGACGGGCCTGTTCGCGGGCCGTCTGCCCGGCCTGCACACGGTCCCCGACGGGCTGGGGTGGGTGGCGGCCCGGCTGCTGTGGCTGCCGGTCTTCGCCCTGGTGCTGGGGGTGTGCCGGGCCGCGTTCCACGGCTGTGAGAACAGCGCAGGGCGACGCGGGCGGAAGAGCGAGGGCCGATCACGTGTGGTGCGCGTCGGAGGGCGGCCGAAACCCTCGGGTCTGCGGGAGACATGGCATGTCTAAGGTGGTGCGGATGAACGGTGTGGGGGAGTGGCTGACCGGGAGGTTGCGGGTCCTGCGTGACGACCTGTGGACGACCCGGGCGGCACCGCTGCCGTCGTTCGTATGGCTGCGCCGGCTGCCGCACGTGCATGTGATCCTGGTCGCCGTCGGCATCACGCTGGGCGGAGTGGATCAGATCGCCGACGAATACCGCCAGGGCACGAACTACGGTTTGCTGTGCGCGGCGGCGCAGGGCGGGGCGGTGGCGCTGGCACTGTGGCGGCCGGTCTTGGCGTGGTGGCTGTCGATGACGGTCACGGTGGTCGTGGCCATGGGCGCCCGCTCCCAACTGCTCTCGGGCCAGGCCGAGCCCAACGCCTCATGGCCCTGGGGCGGACCGGGCCTGATCGCGCACGCCATGGTGCTGCTCCTGCTGTCGCTGCGCGTGCCCACCCGAGCCTCCGTGGCGGCGCTGGGCCTGACGGCGCTCGTCACCTACGTCATGGAAGGGCTCATCGGCGCCGCCAACTACGGGCCGACCGGACCCGTGGCGGTGATCGTGTTCGCCGCCGTGGTTCTCGTCGGCAGTTCTCTGCGCGGCCGGCGCGAGGCCCGTAAGCAGCTTGTCGAGCAGACCGGCATCACCGCCGAGGAACGCGCCCGTCGCACCCTGCTGGAGGAGCGCAACCGGATCGCGCGCGAACTGCACGACGTGGTCGCCCACCACATGTCGGTGATCTCCATTCAGGCGCAGGTCGCCCCGCACCTGGTGGAGAACCCGTCCGAGGAACTGAGGGAGAACCTCGCCGGCATCCGGAAGAACGCCCTGGAGGCGCTCGCCGAACTGCGCCGGGTGCTCGGCGTGCTGCGCTCGGAGAACCCGGAGGACCCCTACGGACTCGGCGCGGCCGGCACCGGAGCCGCCCCGGACACCCCGCAGCCCACGCTCGACCGCCTCGACGCCCTCATGGAGAACACCCGCGCCGCGGGACTGGACGTGGTCGCCACCGTCGAGGGCGAGGCGCCCGTGTATCCGCCGGGAGTGCAGCTGTCGGCGTACCGGATAGTCCAGGAGGCGCTCAGCAACGCCCTGCGGCACGCGCCGGGTTCCCACGTGCGGGTGGCGGTCACCCACCACGGCGAGGGCCTGTACCTGGAGGTCGTCAACTCCCGCCCGCGCGAACCCGTACCGTCCTCCCCGGGAGCCGGGCACGGTCTGCTCGGGATGCGCGAGCGGGCGGTGATGCTGGGCGGCCATGTCAGCGCCCGTCCGACCCTGCACGGCGGTTTCGCGGTCTCGGCGTTCCTCCCGCGGGACGGCGCGGCGCCGCCCCGCGACGACTCGGCAGCTCTCCCCGCCCCCCGCTCCGGAGAGGGCTCCGTGGATCCAGGTGCCCCCGAGGGCCTCGAACTCGTCTTCCCGGAGGACATGGCCGACGTGGACGGCATGAACGGCACGGACGCCGTGCACGACGCGGGCGCCCCGCCCCGGACAGGAGAAGGAACCCCATGACGACCGGCGGCACCATCCGCGTACTGATCGCCGACGACCAGGAGATGGTCCGGCAGGGCTTCACCGTGCTGCTCAACGCCCACCCGGGCATCGAGGTGGTCGGGCAGGCGGTGCACGGCCTGGACGCCGTCGCCAAGGTCGACGAACTCGCCCCGGACGTCGTCCTGATGGACATTCGCATGCCCGAGCTCGGCGGCATCGAGGCCACGCACCGCATCACCCTCGCGCACCCGCACATCAAGGTGCTGGTCCTCACCACCTTCGACCTCGACGAGTACGTGTACGACGCGCTGCGGGCAGGGGCGTCCGGCTTCCTGCTGAAGGACGCCTCCGCGGACCGGCTCGCCGAGGCGGTCCGGGTGGTGGCGGCCGGGGACGCCCTGCTCGCGCCGGTCATCACCCGCAAGCTGATCGCCGAGTTCTCCCGTCTCGACGGCAGGCCGCGAGCCCCGCTGAAGGAACGGGTCGGCGATCTCACCGAGCGCGAGACGGAGGTGCTCACCCTGATCGCGCAGGGTCTGTCCAACGCGGAGATCGCCGACCACCTCTTCGTGGCCGAACAGACCGTGAAGACACACGTGGGCCGCATCCTGGTGAAACTGGGGCTGCGGGACCGTACCCAGGCGGCGGTGTTCGCGTACGAGTCGGGACTGGTGAGACCGTCGGGGTACTGAGCGGTGGCTCCCCGTCGGACCCGTAGTACTTGAGAGGGATCCGCACGAACCCCTCTCACTGGTGACGACCGGGACCCCCTCCCCCGCCTACCGTTCTCAACGTGACAGAGACGACGCAGACGCACCCCACGCACCCGGACGACCCGGACGACTCCTACGAGGCCTACCGGCCGCGCAGTCCGGAGTTCCGGGCGGCCGTGGACGCCCTGCGCGGCCTGCGGGAGGACCTCTTCCACGACGCCTTCGCCTACCGCCCGCTGCCCCGCAAGGAGCCCGCGGGCCGGGCCCTGGGCCGCCTGAAGGGCCGCAGGCGGGAGTACGCGGCCTGGTCCCGGCACGCGGTGGTCGGGGCGGCCGGCGTCCTGGCGATGCTGATCGCCTGGGCGGACTCGGAGGGCAGCGGCGTCGGTCTGCCGACCGGGCTGCTGGCCCTGGCCCCGGTGCTGCTGACGCTGGTGCGACCGGTCGGCGCCTTCTGGCTGTCGCTCGCGGGGACCACCGTCGTGGCGGTCATCGGCACCACGTACACCGAGTGGCCCTGGCTGCCGGGCAGCTTCGCCGCCCATCTGATCGTGCTGACGGTCGTGGCGATACGCACCCGCCCGCGCACGGCGGCGTGGATGTGGATGGTGACGGCGGCCTACGGCTTCGTCGCCGAGACCGTCTTCAGCTGGGGCCACTACTTCACGAACGTCGCGCCCATGCTGGTCTTCTCGGCGATCCTCCTGCTCGCCGTCACCGTCTGGCACATCCGCCGGCAGGCCGAGGAGAAGGTCACGGCCCAGCAGACGGTGACCGCGCACGAGCGCTCCCGCCGCACCCTGCTGGAGGAGCGCACCACGATCGCCCGTGAGCTGCACGACGTCGTCGCCCACCACATGTCGGTGGTCGCCATCCAGGCCGAGGCCGCCCCCTACCGGGTGGAGAACCCGCCGCCGGAGCTGGAGAAGGCCTTCGCCACCATCCGGGAGAACGCGGTGGCGGCCCTCACGGAGCTGCGCCGGGTCCTGGGCGTGGTCCGCGCCGAGGACTACGAGGTCCCCGACGCCCCGCAGCCCACGCTCGCCGAACTGGACGGGCTGCTCGCCAACGTGCGGGAGACGGGCCTGGACGTGGAGAAGACGGTCACCGGCGCGGTGCGCGAGCTGCCCCAGGGCGTGGAGCTGTCGGCGTACCGGATAGTCCAGGAGGCGCTGAGCAACACGCTGCGCCATGCCCCGGGGGCGGGCGCCCGCGTGGAGATCGGTTATGTACTGGGAGGTCTGGGGCTGCGGATAGTCAACGGCGCACCGCCGAACCCGTCCCTGGTCAAGCCCTCACCCGGGGCAGGTCACGGCATCACCGGAATGCGGGAGCGGGTCGGCATGCTGAACGGCGAGATGACGGTGGAGCCGACCCCGACGGGCGGCTACGAGGTGACGGTGTTCCTGCCGGTGCCCGCCGCGAGCGAGAGTGGAACATGACGATCCGAGTACTGATCGCCGACGACCAGATGATGGTGCGCGAGGGCTTCTCGGTCCTGCTGAACGCGATGCCGGACATCGAGGTCGTGGGCGAGGCGGTCAACGGCCGGGAGGCGGTCGACCGTGTCCGCGAACTCGCGCCCGACGTGGTGCTGATGGACATCCGCATGCCGGAGCTGAACGGCATCGAGGCTACGCGGGAGATCGTGGCGGCGGACGGCTCGGCCAAGGTCCTGGTGCTGACGACCTTCGATCTGGACGAGTACGTCTACCAGGCGCTGCGCGCGGGCGCCTCGGGCTTTCTGCTGAAGGACGCGTCGGCCCGCCAGCTGGCCGACGGTGTGAGGGTGGTGGCGGCCGGCGAGGCGCTCCTGGCCCCGTCCGTCACCCGGCGCCTGATCACGGAGTTCTCCAAGCTGTCCGACACCCCGCGGCTGTCGCCGACCGCGCAGGCGGCCTACGGCGACCTGACCGAACGGGAGACGGAGGTGCTGGTCCTCATCGCCCAGGGCCTGTCCAACCTGGAGATAGCCGGCCGGCTGGTGGTCGCGGAGTCGACCATCAAGACCCATGTGAGCCGGATCCTGGTCAAGCTCGGCCTGAGGGACCGCACCCAGGCGGCGGTCTTCGCCTACGAGGCCCGACTGGTGACCCCGGGCTAGAACGCGCACCGGATCGCCGTCCGCCGGTGCTTCGGCAGCATGACCGGGGGTGGGGAACGAACCGGCCGAACGGCATGCCGCCCCGCCTCACCGGGGCGGTCCGACGGCGGTCCGGCCGTCCGTGCGCCGAGGGAGCAGCCGGTCGCCGTTCCGCAGGACCCCCCTGGTCAGCAGCCCCTCCACCGGCTAGCGTCCGTTCATGGCAGCAGTTGACGCTCTCTCGTTCGACCCCTGGGATCCCGCGTTCGTGGCGGACCCCTACCCGGCCTACGCCGAGCTTCGGGAGCGGGGGCGGGTGATCTACTACGAGCCGACCGACCAGTGGCTGGTGCCGCGGCACGCGGATGTCTCGGCGCTGCTGCGGGAGCGCCGGCTCGGGCGGACGTATCAGCACCGGTTCACGCACGAGGACTTCGGGCGGACGGCGCCACCGGCCGAGCAGGAGCCGTTCCACACGCTCAACGATCACGGGATGCTCGACCTGGAGCCGCCCGACCACACCCGCATCCGGCGGCTCGTGTCGAAGGCGTTCACGCCGCGCACGGTGGAGCGGCTGCAGCCGTATGTGCGGCAGCTCGCGGGGGAACTGGTGGACCGGATGGTGGCGGCGGGCGGGGGCGATCTGCTCGCCGATGTCGCCGAGCCGCTGCCCGTCGCCGTGATCGCGGAGATGCTCGGCATCCCGGAGTCGGACCGGGGGCCGCTGAGGCCCTGGTCGGCGGACATCTGCGGGATGTACGAACTCAGCCCGTCGAAGGAGACGGCGGCGAAGGCCGTGCGGGCCTCGGTGGAGTTCTCCGAGTATCTGCTGGAGCTGATCGCCGCGCGGCGCAAGGAGCCCGGCGACGATCTCATCTCCGGTCTCATCGCCGCCCACGACGAGGGCGACCGGCTCACCGAGCAGGAGATGATCTCGACGGCGGTGCTGCTGCTCAACGCGGGGCACGAGGCGACCGTGAACGCCACCGTCAACGGGTGGTGGGCGCTCTTCAGGAACCCGGGGCAACTGGCCGCGCTGCGCGCCGACCACTCGCTCGTCCCCTCCGCCGTCGAGGAGCTGATGCGGTACGACACCCCGCTCCAGCTCTTCGAGCGGTGGGTGCTCGACGACATCGAGATCGACGGGACCACCGTGCCCCGGGGAGCCGAGATCGCCATGCTCTTCGGGTCTGCGAACCACGATCCGGCCGTCTTCGCCGACCCGGAGCGGCTCGATCTCACCCGTACCGAGAACCCGCACATCTCCTTCAGCGCGGGCATCCACTACTGCATCGGCGCTCCGCTGGCCCGTATCGAGCTGGCCGCGTCGATGACGGCCCTGCTGGAACGGGCCCCCACCCTGGCCCTGGCGGCGGAGCCCCGGCGCAAGCCGAACTTCGTGATCCGGGGGCTGGAGGGGCTCAGCGTGACCCTCTGAGGCGGAGGCGGGCGAACACGGCCCACAGGGCCAGGCCCGCGGCCGTCCCGCCCAGCAGGGCGAGCGGCAGTTCCGCGTAGAGGACGCTCCAGTCGGGTGTCTGTTCGAAGCGCCAGAAGCGGGCGCGGACGTCGACGGACCACACCGCGAGTCCCGCACCCCAGCCGAGCGCCATGGCGAGGCAGCCACCGGCGGCCTGCGTACGTTCTCCCATGCCCGGGACGGACGCACGCCGGCCGCCCCGGGTTCCCCACCCGGCCGGAACCCCGCCCGTACGACCGGCCGGCGACCGCCCGGCGGCTGGCCCGGGCCCACCGCTGCCGGGCCGGGGCTGGCCGGCGACAGGCCCCCGCCGGCCGCCGACCGGCCCCGCCTGCCACCGGTGGGTCCGCGTCGGCCTGTGACCAGTCCGGGCGGGCCTGTGACGGGTTCGGGTGGGTCACCGGTGGGTTCGGGTCGGCCCGTGACAGGTCGCGTCGGCCACCGACGTTTCCGGTCGGCCCGTGACGGGCCCGGGTCGGGGCGTGACAGGTCGCGTCGGCCACCGACGGTTCGTCGGTCCGTGACGGGTCCGGTCGGTCGCCGATGGGCGTCGCCCGCGTTGCGTCGTCCGCGTTGCGTCGCCCGTTCTTCGTGGGGGCCGTGGGGGCCGTGGGGGCCGCGGCGGTGCTCGGCCGGGCGGCGCGCTAGGTCGTCATGTCCCGTCGGCGCAGGGCCGCGAGTCCCGTGGCCGCCAGCGCCGCCGCGGCGCCGGAGAGCACCAGCACCGGCCCCCATTCCATCTCGCCGCCCGGCAGCTTCGGCAGGTGGCCGAAGGGGGACAGGTCCAGGACGGTCTGCGGGGCGTCCAGCGCGGGGCCGATCCCGCCGATGAGCAGGATCGCGCCCGCCACGCCCCACGCGGCCGGCGCCAGGCGTGGGGCCGTGCCGTACAGCAGGACGGCCAGGCCGCCGACCAGCCAGATCGCCGGGAGCTGCACCAGACAGGCGCCCAGGATCGGCAGGATCTCCTTGCCGTAGCCCGCCGCGAAGCCCAGCCCGGCCAGGAGCATGATCAGGGTGGCGCCGCCGAAGGCGGTCAGGAGGTGACCGGCCGCCCAGCGCAGTCGGCCCACCGCGTTCGCCAGGACCGGTTCCGCGCGGCCCGAGGTCTCCTCCGCGTGCAGCCGCAGGACGGACGAGACGACGTACAGGGCCGCGATCAGGCCGAGCATGCCGATCATCGAGGCGAGGAACGCGTCCGTCAGGTCCGACCGGCCGCCCATCCGCTCGAAGATCTCACGGGCCTTGTCGTTGTCGGCGACCAGGTCGGCCGCGCCCTCGGTGAGCCCGCCGTACACCACCCCCGCGAGGAAGAAGCCGACGCTCCAGCCCAGCACGGCGCCGCGCTGCAGCCGCCAGGCCAGCGCGGCGGCCGTTCCCAGGCGTCCTGTCGGGGGGCCCGGTCGCGTGGGCAGGAAGCTCATGCCCACGTCCCGGCGGCCGGCCAGCACGTATGCCAGCGCGCCCTGCGCCACGACCGCCGCCGCGAGCAGGCCCAGCACCCACCACCGTTCGTCCGCGAACGCCCGCAGGTTCTCCAGCCAGCCGAGCGGGGACAGCCAGGTCAGCGCCGACGAGCCGTCGTCGGTCGACGAGTCGCCCGCCGCCCGCAGGACGAAGGCCGTGCCCAGCACCGCCGCCGTCAGTCCCCGGGCCAGTCGCGCGCTCTCGGTGAGCTGCGCGAGGACCGCCGCCGCCGTGGCGAACACCATGCCCACCCCGGCGAGTCCGAGGCCGAACGCGACCGCGCCCGCCGCTCCCTGGCCCGCCAGGCCCGCCGTCACCAGCAGGGCCAGTACGGCGTTGGCGACGCCCGCCGCGAGCAGGGCCGCCGTCAGGGAGGCGCGGCGGCCGACCATGCCGGACGCGAGGAGTTCCTGACGGCCGGACTCCTCCTCGTCACGGGTGTGCCGTACGACGATCAGCAGGCTCGTCACGGCGGCGAGCGCGCCCGCGTACACGCCCACCCGCCAGGCCGTCAGCGCGCCGAGCGAGTCGTCGAAGACGGGGCCGATCAGGGCCCGCAGGGAGGCGTTGGTCTCCAGCTGCCGCAGCAGGTCGGCCCGGTCGGCCGGGGTGCCGTAGAGGCTCTTGAGCGTGTTCGGCATGGAGAGGACCATCAGGGTGTTCACGGCCACCCAGACGGGGATCAGTACCCGGTCGCGGCGCAGCGCGAAGCGCAGGAGCGGGCCGGTGCCCGCCAGCGTGGTCATGCCCGAGTCTCCTGGTAGTGCCGCAGGAACAGCTCCTCCAGTGTCGGTGGCGACGACCTCAGCGACCGTACGCCCGAGTCCGCCAACGACCGCAGTACCGCGTCGAGTTGATCGGTGTCGACGTGCAGCTTCACGTGCTTTCCCTGTACGTCGAGGTCGTGCACGCCCGGCAGATGGGCCAACCCGTTGGGGGAGTGGACGAGTTCGACCGTCACGCTGGTCCTCGTCAGGTGGCGCAGGTCGGCCAGCGAGCCCGTCTCCACCGTGCGGCCCCTGCGGATGATGCTGACGCGGTCGCACAGTTCCTCGACCTCGCTGAGGATGTGGGAGGACAGCAGGATCGTCCGCCCGCGGTCCCGTTCCTCCCGTACGCAGCGCTGGAAGACCTCCTCCATCAGGGGGTCCAGGCCCGAGGTCGGCTCGTCCAGGATCAGCAGGTCGACGTCGGAGGCGAACGCGGCCACCAGGGCGACCTTCTGGCGGTTGCCCTTGGAGTACGTACGGCCCTTCTTGGTGGGGTCCAGTTCGAAGCGGTCGATCAGGTCGGCCCGGCGGGCCTTGTCCAGGCCGCCGCGCAGTCTGCCGTACAGGTCGATGACCTCGCCGCCGGAGAGGTTGCGCCACAGGGTCACGTCGCCGGGGACGTACGCGATGCGGCGGTGTGCCTCGACCGCGTCGGTCCACGGGTCACGGCCGAGGACCTGCGCGGCGCCGGAGTCGGCGCGCAGCAGGCCCAGCAGGACGCGGATGGTGGTGGACTTGCCGGCGCCGTTGGGGCCGAGGAAGCCGTGCACCTCACCGGTCTCGACCTCCAGGTCGAGACCGTCCAGCGCGTGGGCGCGGCCGAAGGACTTGTGCAGTCCGGACACCGAGATGGCCTTCGTCATGGCACCGAACGTACGCTTCTTTCAGAAATTTGTGAAGTTAAGGAATCGTGCAAAGAACCGTTAGAATGCGGGGCATGAGCGAGGACGGGCGGGACGCGGAGGCCGTGTCGAAGTTCGTCGAGTCCTTCGCGGCTCAGCTCGTCGAGGCGGGGATGCAGCGCATGGCGGCCCGGGTCTTCGCCGCGCTCCTCTCCTCCGACGCCGGTGTGATGACCTCCGCCGAACTGGGTGAACAGCTGCGGATCAGCCCCGCCGCCGTCTCCGGCGCGGTGCGCTACCTCGCCCAGGCGCACATGGTGTCCCGCGAGCGGGAGCCCGGCTCGCGCCGGGAGCGCTACCGGGTGCACGGCGACCAGTGGTACGAGGCGCTGACCAACCGCGACACCCTCATCAAGCGGTGGGAGGGCGCGCTGCGCGAAGGTGTGCTGAGCCTCGGCCCGCACACGCCCGCCGGACGCCGGATGGCCGAGACGCTCGCCTTCTTCGAGTTCATGGAAGGCGAGATCTCGGCCATGATGGAGCGCTGGCGCGTCCACCGGGTGACGCTGTTCGGGGAGGACCGGCTCCCTCCCTCCGGCGCCCGCTAGCGCTCCTTCGTCTCCTCCAGCACCGTCCGCCCCAGCAGCAGATAGCGGGACGGGTCCCGCCGCTTGAGGTACTGGGCGTAGCCCACGCCGGCCACCGCGATCAGCGCGACCAGCCACGGCGTCGCCTTCAGCACCAGCGAACCCGACTCCGGCCCGGCCGCGACCCCCATGTTGGACACCAGCAGGGTGACCACGGCGAGCATCGCGACGCCGCCGACCAGCGGGGCGGTGAAGGTCCTGAACCAGTGCCTGCTCTCGGGGTGGTGGGAGCGGAAGTAGACCAGCACGGCGAACGAGCACACCGCCTGCACCACCAGGATCGCCATCGTGCCGAGGATCGCGAGCAGCACGTACGTACCGGTGTACGGGTCCTTGCCCGCCGCCCAGAACGCGCCGATCAGAACGGCCGAGACGACGGTCTGGACCAGGCCCGCGATGTGCGGGGAGCCGTGCCGGGCGTGGGTGCGGCCGACGGTGTTCTTCAGGGAGGGCAGTACGCCCTCGCGGCCCAGGGCGTACATGTAGCGGGCGGCGCAGTTGTGGAAGGCCATGCCGCAGGCCAGCGAACCGGTGATCATCAGCCACTGCATGACGTCGACGGCCCAGTGGCCGACGTACCGCTCGGTGGGGCCGAAGAACAGGCCGAGCGGGTTGTCGCCGGCGACCTTCACGGCCGACGACTGTCCGGTGCCCGTGATGGCCATCCAGGAGACGAACACGTAGAAGACGCCGACGCCCAGCACCGAGATCATCGTGGCCTTGGGGATGATCTTCTTCGGGTTGCGCGACTCCTCGCCGTACATCGCCGTCGACTCGAAGCCGACCCAGGACCAGAACGCGAAGAAGAGCCCGAGGCCCGCGCTGGTCCCCTTGAAGGCGTTGACCGGGTTGACCGGGTCGATGCTGAAGCCGTCCGGGCCGCCGCCGTGGAAGGCGACCGAGATCGCCATCGCCGCGAGGATCGTCACCTCGGTGGCGAGCAGGACGACGAGCAGCTTCTCGGCGACGGAGACGCCGAACCAGGTGCCCGTCGCGTTGACCGCGAGCATCAGCACCGCGAACGCCCACCAGGGGATGTCGAGGCCCGTCTGGTCGTGGAGGGTGGTGGTGGCGAAGGTCGAGAAGATGCCGATCAGCGCCGGCTCGAAGACCACGTACGCGAAGGTCGCGAGCAGCCCCGAGGCGAGCCCGACCGAGCGGCCGAGGCCGTAGGAGATGAAGCCGTAGAAGGCGCCCGTCGAGGTGATGTGCTTCGCCATCGAGGTGAAGCCGACGGAAAAGATTGCCAGGACGACCATTGCGACGAGGTAGCTCGCCGGGGCGCCGATGCCGTTGCCCGCCGACACCATGAAGGGCACGTTGCCGGTCATCGCGGTGATCGGCGCGGCCGTCGCGACGGCCATGAAGACCACCCCGAGCAGACCGATGGCGTTGGGCTTGAGCCGGTGAACGGCGCCTTCCCCGCCTGACTTCGCCGCTGTGCCCGCCGCTGCGCCCGCCGCTGAGGCGACGCCCTCGTCCACTGCCATCGGGTGGCCCCTCTCCTGGTCGTCCACTGGTGTGCTGGACCGGAACTCTGTAGCCCGAATGAGTCGGTCAAGGGTGTCGGGACGTTAAATGCTTGTCAACCAGACCTTTAGAAATCTGGTCGCAACACGCGCCTCGTACGGTCGCCGCCATGAGCGACTACACCTCCACCCTCGGCGGCGAGCGGTACCGCTTCGACTCGCTCGCGCGGCTGCTCGCCGCCGCGAGCCCCGAACGCTCCGGCGACCGCCTGGCCGGTCTCGCGGCGCGGGACGCCCGGCAGCGGGTCGCGGCGCGCTGGGCGCTGGCGGAGGTGCCGCTGGCGGACTTCCTGACCCGGCCCCTGATCCCCTACGAGGACGACGACGTCACCCGGCTCATCCTCGACACCCACGACCCGGCCGCCTTCGCGCCGGTGGCGTCGCTGACCGTCGGGGAGCTGCGGGAGTGGCTGCTGTCCGAGGCCGCGGACGCGGTGACGCTGGCCGCGCTGGCGCCGGGACTCACCCCGGAGATGGCGGCCGCCGTCTCCAAGCTCATGGGGAACGCGGATCTGGTGGCGGTGGCGCGGAAGGTGCGGGTGGTGACCGCGTTCCGCTCGACCATCGGGCTGCCGGGCCGACTGGCCACCCGGCTCCAGCCCAACCATCCGACCGACGACCCGGCGGGCGTTGCGGCGGCGCTCCTCGACGGCCTCCTGCTGGGCTCCGGCGACGCGGTGATCGGCGTGAACCCGGCCACCGACAGTCCGCAGGCCGTACGGGACCTGCTGGAACTGCTCGACGGGGTGATCGGGCGCTACGCGATCCCCACCCAGTCCTGCGTGCTGTGCCACGTCACCACCAGCGTGGACCTGATGGAGCGGGGCGCACCCGTCGACCTCGTCTTCCAGTCCATCGCCGGCACCCAGGCCGCGAACGCCTCCTTCGGGGTCACCCTCGGCCTGCTCGACCAGGCGTACGAGGCGGCGCTGGCGCTGGAGCGCGGGACCGTCGGCCGGAACGTCATGTACTTCGAGACCGGGCAGGGCAGCGCCCTCTCCGCCGGCGCGCACCACGGGGTCGACCAGCAGACGGTCGAGGCGCGGGCGTACGCGGTCGCCCGCCGCTACGACCCGCTGCTGGTGAACACGGTCGTCGGCTTCATCGGCCCGGAGTACCTCTACGACGGCCGGCAGATCCTGCGCGCCGCCCTCGAGGACCACTTCTGCGGCAAGCTGCTCGGCCTGCCCATGGGCCTCGACATCTGCTACACCAACCACGCCGACGCCGATGACGACGACATCGCCACGATGCTGACGATGCTCGGCGTGGCCGGGGCCTCCTTCGTGATCTGCACCCCGGGCGGCGACGACATCATGCTCAACTACCAGTCGGCCTCGTACCACGACGCGTTGTACCTGCGGGAGGTGCTGGGACTGCGCCCGGCACCGGAGTTCGAGGCATGGCTGGATTCCGTCGGGCTGCTGGACCCGCGCGGCGGCATCCGCGAGGTGTCCGCGACGGCCCACCCGCTGACGGAGATCGCCGCCACCGGGGCCGCCGCCACCGAAACCGCCGCCACCGAAACCGCCGCCACCGGGACCACCGGACGCGCCACCGGACGGGAGCTCGCCGCATGACCGTCAGCCAGGTCGACGACCACCGGATCACCGACGGCCAGGGCGAGCCGTGGGCGTCCCTGCGCCTGCGCACCCAGGCCCGCATCGGCCTGGGCCGGGCCGGTTCCGCCCTGCCCACCCGGCACCGCCTGGAGCTCCAGGCCGCGCACGCCGCGGCCCGGGACGCGGTGCACGCGCCGTTCGACCCGGACGCGGTGGCCGCGCGGCTGACCGGCACGCCGGTGATCCGGGTCCGCAGCGCCGCCCCCGACCGCCGCACCTACCTCCAGCGCCCCGACCTGGGCCGTCGCCTCCACTCCATCGACCGGGCCCATCTGCCGGCGGACGGGTGGGACGTCGTCTTCGTGGTCGCCGACGGGCTCTCCAGCCGGGCGGTGCACGCCCACGCGGCGGCGGTGATCCGGGCGACGGCCGAACTGCTGCCGGACGGCACCCGGGTGGCGCCCGTCGTGCTCGCCGAGCAGGCCCGGGTCGCCCTCGGCGACGACATCGCGCACGCCATGGGCGCCACGGCCGTGGTGGTCCTCGTCGGCGAACGCCCCGGCATGTCGGCGGCGGACTCGCTGGGCGCGTACCTGACCCACCGGCCCGTGCCGGGCGTCACGACGGACGCCGACCGCAACTGCCTGTCCAACATCCGCCCGCCGCTGGGCCTGCCCTACGGGACGGCGGCGAAAAAGCTGGCCGCGCTGCTGGCGAGGGCGCGAGAGCTGGGGCGGTCGGGGGTGGCCCTGAAGGACGACACCACGGGCGCTCTGCCCCCGCACGGCGAGACCGTGGACAGCGAGACCGGGGACGGCGAGACCGGGGGCAGCGAGACCGGGGAGTGACTCAGGCCGACCCCGGCAGCATCAGTCCCAGCGCCCCCTCGCGCACCGTCCAGGTGCGCACGCGTACCGGCCCCGCGACGGCCGCGTCCGCCCGGTAGCGGAAGTCCGCGCCCGAGACGGTCACCGTCCGGCCCCGGGCCTCCAGGGGCACCGCCACGGCGCCCAGGGACAGCGGCCGTACCCGCACGACCGCCGTGCCGGAGGGTCCCGGGGTGACCGACACCGCCTCCACCGGCTGGTCGAGGTCGACCAGGGTCACCCCGTCGACCTCGATCCGCAGCCGCGCCGGGCCGGGCGTGGCCGGGGCGGCGGAGAGCCGCGAGGGCCGGGACGGCACCAGTGTCCGGAAGAGCGACTGGTAGCTCCGCAGCCAGGGGTGGCCGCCGCCCTGCGCGAGCCCGGCCTCCGCCACGGTCGGCTCCGGCTGCGGGGCGAGCGGCACCGGCGGGATCCGCAGCGCGCCCAGCACCACCCCGTCGCTGTCGTCCACCAGTACGTCCAGACGCCGCTCTGCGCCGTCCAGGACGGCCCGGGCCGCCGCCACCGCACCCGTGGGCACCCCCAGGGCGTGCGAGACGCCCAGACCGGCGCCCACCGGCACCACCGACAGCACGGTTTCGGCCAGGGCCCGCTGCCGGTGCAGCAGGGCCACCGCCCGCATCAGCGCGCGGTCGTCGCCGACGACCACCGGCCGCCGCGAGCCCCGCCGGGCCAGCACCCGGGCGAACTCCTCCTGGTCCTCGGGGAGGCACACCTTGGTACTCGCCGCACCCGCGCTGAGCACGTCTTTCGCGATGCGTACGGACTCCCCGTCCCAGCGCCGGGCGACCGGATCGATGATCACCAGCAGCTGATCGGACGTCGCGAAAGTCGCCACCTCGGTCCTGCCTCGCTTCCTCGGGTAGCATCTTTGTGCAAGAGCCCCTTGCGCTATTGCGCCAGGGGCTTGGTCTATTCCGGGGCATCCGGGTCCGACAAGCGGCGACCGACGACGGTCGCGGTGCACGTGGTGCACGCGGTGGAAAGAGCCACCGCGTACGCCCCTGGCCTTGGACATGCCCCACCCGGAAGGGGTGTACGCGCGTGCCCGCACTTGTGCTGCTCGGTGCTCAGTGGGGTGACGAAGGCAAGGGAAAGGCCACCGACCTTCTCGGTGGCTCGGTGGATTACGTAGTGCGTTACCAGGGCGGCAACAACGCCGGCCACACGGTCGTCGTGGGCGACCAGAAGTACGCACTCCACCTGCTCCCTTCGGGAATTCTGTCACCCGGCTGTACGCCGGTCATCGGTAACGGTGTCGTTGTCGACCCGTCGGTCCTGCTCTCCGAGCTGAGCGGTCTGAACGAGCGCGGCGTCGACACGTCGAAGCTGCTGATCAGCGGCAACGCGCACATCATCACCCCGTACAACGTCACTGTCGACAAGGTGACGGAACGCTTCCTCGGAAAGCGCAAGATCGGCACCACCGGGCGCGGCATCGGCCCGACCTACGCCGACAAGATCAACCGGGTCGGCATCCGGGTCCAGGACCTCTACGACGAGTCGATCCTGACCCAGAAGGTCGAGGCCGCGCTCGACGGCAAGAACCAGCTGCTCACCAAGCTGTACAACCGCCGCGCGATCGCGGTCGACCAGGTCGTCGAGGAACTGCTCGGCTACGCGGAGAAGCTCGCTCCGTACGTCACCGACACGGTCCTGCTGCTCAACCAGGCGCTCGAGGCGGACAAGGTCGTCCTCTTCGAGGGCGGTCAGGGCACGCTCCTCGACATCGACCACGGCACGTACCCCTTCGTCACCTCGTCGAACCCGACCGCGGGCGGCGCCTGCACGGGCGCGGGCGTGGGCCCGACGAAGATCAGCCGGGTCATCGGCATCCTGAAGGCCTACACGACCCGCGTCGGCTCGGGCCCGTTCCCGACCGAACTGTTCGACGAGGACGGCGAGGCGCTGCGCCGCATCGGTGGCGAGCGGGGCGTGACGACCGGTCGTGACCGCCGCTGCGGCTGGTTCGACGCGGTCATCGCCCGCTACGCGACCCGCGTGAACGGCCTGACGGACTTCTTCCTGACGAAGCTCGACGTCCTGACCGGCTGGGAGCAGATCCCGGTCTGCGTGGCGTACGAGATCGACGGCAAGCGCGTCGAGGAACTCCCGTACTCGCAGAGCGACTTCCACCACGCGAAGCCGATCTACGAGACCCTGCCCGGCTGGTCCGAGGACATCACCAAGGCGAAGTCCTTCTCCGACCTGCCGCAGAACGCCCAGGCGTACGTCAAGGCGCTGGAGGAGATGTCCGGCGCCCCGATCTCCGCGATCGGCGTGGGCCCGGGCCGGGACGAGACGATCGAGATCAACTCGTTCCTGTAGTAGCACGGCGGTACCTCGGCATGGGCCGGTCCTGGACATCCACGACCGGCCCATGCCTGTGCGCGGTCCCAGCCGTGGCCGGCGACGCGGTCACGTCCGTACCCGGCGACGCGGTCACGTCCGTGACCGGCGGAAGCACGTGGCTGCCGCCAACTGGAAGCCGACGCAGGCCGGCACGGCCGTCTTCCGGCGCCGGCCGGCCCGTCCCGCACCTAGGGAGAAATGCCGCATACGGGCATATCCTGGGGTGGTCAGGCGTGTGCGTCGACCAGAAGGAAGTGACTGCGATGCGCATGATGCTGAAGGCGTCCATGGACACCGAGAAGGCGAACGAGGCCATCCGCAACGGCACCCTCGGGAAGCTGATCGAGGAGTCCATGGCGCAGCTCAAGCCCGAGGCTGCCTACTTCACCACCGACCACGGCAAGCGCACCGCCTTCCTGTTCTTCGACATGGAGGAGAGCGCGCAGATGCCCGTGCTCAGCGAGCCGTTCTTCCTCACCCTCGGGGCCGAGATCTCCTACACCCCGGTGATGAACAGGGAGGACGTGCAGAAGGGCCTCTCCCAGCTCGGCCGTTGACCGTCCCCCCGGCCGGCCGGTCAGCTGAAGACGATCATCGACCCCTGCGCCAGACTCCGCGTCGCCGCCGCGTGCAGCCCTAGCCAGACGTGCCGCTCGCGCGCGAAGGGGCTGGAGTCGTACGGCGCCGGAACGGCGGGCTCCTCCAACTCCGTCGGCCCGGCGGGCGGTTGCGGAGCCAACGGCGGATTGGCCGGATCGATGCCGATCGACGGGGCCACGAACTCCAGCTCCCGCAGCAGCGACTGCGCGGAACCCAGGGGCCCGCCGCCCGCGAGGAGTTCGTCGTTGGACAGGGGCTGCGGGAAGTCGACGGGAACGTACGCGCCCGCGTGGTCGTAGTGCCAGACCAGGTGCGACTGCTGGGCCGTCGCCTCGAACATCTCCAGGAGCTGTTCGTAGTCGCCGCCCAGCTCGTCCACGGGAGTCACCGGCAGCCCGCACACCTGGAGGAGGTAGGCGCGGCGCAGGAAGTGCAGGGCGTCGTAGTCGAAGCCGGCCACCGGGGCGACCTCGCCGGACAGCCCCGGCATGTACTGGTACACCGGCACGGGCGGCAGACCCGCCTCGGCCAGCACCTTGTTGTACTGGGCGAGTTCGTCGGCGAAGGGGTTGTCGGGGGTGTGGCACAACACGTCGACGAGTGGCACCAGCCACAGGTCACAGGCCAAAGAGTGCTCCTCACTCAGTACGTTGACCGGTCAGGGAAGACTAGTCGGTGCGACCCGCATCAGCTCCCCTTGTGCAGATCCCATACCCACACTCCGGCCACCCGCCTACCCGGCCGGCCGACCAGCTTGTCCACCGTCTCACGCAGTCGGTCCTCGTGCGGCTGCGGGGCCAGCACCAGCGCGCCCGCCCTCCAGTACGCGAGGTCCTCGCGGGTCTCGGCCCGCGCCCGTGCGTCGATCACCGGGACGACGCCCGTGTAGCGCACGTCCCGCAGCAGACTCGCCGTGAAGCGCAGCGGGACGCCGTAGACACCGGTGCGGTCGCCGTCGCCGTACGGTCCGTTGAAGTAGCCGCCGGGCATCCGGAAACCGAGTCCGGCCGCCGTCTGCCAGTGCAGCGCCTCGGCGTCCTCGGGTTCCGCGAGCGGCACCGGGACCAGCGTCTCGTCGCCCCGGACGTAGCTCTTCCAGGTGCCGTCGGTGAAGAACGCGGGCACCTCGGCGCGCGGCTCGGACCTCAGCGGGGCCGGGACGAGGGGGAGCAGGGCGAGGCAGACGGCGAGCAGACCGGCGTACTGCGTGCCCAGCCGGCGGGCCCGGGCGAGGTGGCCGACCGCCAGGGCGAGCAGCATGCCCAGCGGCGGGGCGCAGACCAGCGCCACCCGGCTCTCGATGACCGAATCGAAGAGCGGCAGGCCGGCGAGCGGGGCCCAGGGGCCGGGGACGGTGGTGTCGGTGAGCGGGAGGGGGATGCGCGAGCCGAGGGACAGCACGGCCGCGGCCGCCGCCGTGGCGGCCAGCGCCTTGACCTCAGGCCGCCGCCGCAGCCCCACCGCGATCGCGAACACGAGCAGCACCAGCGGCCAGCCGTAGAAGGCGTTCTGCTCGGTCGGGTTCAGGGAGAGGGCGTCGGCGCGGTGGGCGTCGCCGGCGATCAGGGAACGCCCGGCGAAGGAGAGCAGTGCCCGGACGGAGTTGGCGACGCCGGGCCCCGTGCCGTGATCGATGCCGGTGTAGCTCTGCGGGCCGGAGAACTGCCAGGCCAGCGGGTACACGACGAGCGGGAGACAGACTGCGGCGGCGACCGCCAGCCCGTTCAGGAGCGGCCGCAGGGCCTTCCGCGCGACGTCGGGGCGTACGGCCGCGTAGGCGACCGCGAAGAGCAGCATGCCCATCGTGGCGAGCAGCAGCGGCTCCTCGCCGAGGAAGAACTGGTAGGCCGCCATCAGGCCGAGGACGACCGCGTTGCGGGTGACCCGCTCACCGGCCGTGAGCCGCAGCGAGCGCTCGATGATCGGCGGGATCATGAACAGCACGACGAAGTTCGGGTGCGCGTTGGCGTGGCTGATCATGGGCGGCGCGAACGTGGCCAGCGCGGCTCCGGCGAAGGCGGCCGCCCGCTGGCGGACGAGCCGTTTCACGATCAGCCGGTACCAGGCGACGGCCGTCGCGGCCAGGCCCAGCGTCATCACCAGGCTCAGCGTGACCGCCGGGCCGGACAGCAGTGTGACGGGCGTGAGCGGGACGGACAGGCCCAGCATCGTCGTGTTGGCCATCAGGTTCACGCCGTCCGGGGCGCCCTGGAGGCCGGTGAAGAGGGGATTGCGCAGGTGGGCGATGTTGTCGGCGCTCACCGCGAAGAACCACTCCCACTGGTTCTGGTCCTGGAGGGAGTCGGTGAGATAGCGGTGGGCCGGTTCGAGGACGCGGCCGGAGTAGAGGGCCACCGCCATCGCGAGGAACAGCAGGACGGCGACCACGTCCGCCGGTCCCGGCACCGGGATCCGGAGCCGGACCAGGTCGCGCAGGACCCGGAGGTAGTCCGCCGGACGGACCTTCGAGCCGGGCTGGTGCGACCAGTGCACAGGCACCTCGGCGACCGGCCAGCCGACCCGCTGGAAGTGGCGCAGCACCTCCACGTCGATGGCCCAGCCGTCGAGGCGGGAGGCGGCGAAGGCGGCACGGGCCTTGTCGCCGTCGAACAGCTTGAACCCGCACTGGGTGTCGCGCGTCCCGCGCAGGGTCGTCCGGCGTATGAGCAGGTTGCCCGCCCGGCCGGCGAGTTCGCGTAGCCGGTGCTGGCGGTCGCCGAGGGTCGCGCCGGGTACGGCCCGCGAACCGATCGCCGCCGCGTTGCCGTCCGCGAGCGCCTTCTCCAGGCGCTCCAACTCCTCGACGGGAGTGGCGAGATCGGCGTCCATCACCAGCACCTGGCGGCCCCGGCCGGCGGCGACACCGCGGCGCAGGGCGTGGCCCTTGCCCCGGTTGCCGGAACCCGCGACGAGCTTCACCCGTGGGTCGCGGCGGACGGTGACGAGCTCACGGGTGGCGTCGGTGGAACCGTCGTCGGCGACCAGGATCTCCCAGGTGCGCCAGTGGCTCCCGGTCGCGTCGAGGTAGCGGGTGACGGCGTCCAGGGTCGCGCCGAGCCGGCGCTCCTCGTTGAAGGCGGGGATGACGACGGAGAGTTCGACGGACGCGGTGCGGTGCGCGGGAGCGGGCTTGCCGGGGGCTTGCGCCCTGCTCATTCCGCCGCCAGTCGCTCGATCAGGGCGATGGAGTCGTCGTTGTACGCGGCGAGCATCGCCCGGGCGGTGGCGGTGTCGCGGTCGTACAGGGCGTCGACCAGTTCGGTGTGGCCGGACCACAGGTGGCCGCGCAGATCGGTCGGCCGGCGCAGGTGCTGCACCGTGCACACCCAGGACTGGAGCCGCAGCCGGTGCAGGAAGTCGGTGAGATAGGGGTTGCCGAACAGGGCGCTCAGCTCGCGCCAGAAGCGCAGGTCGTAGCCGATCAGGACGGTGAGGTCACCGGCGGCCGCGGCCCGCTGCGCCTCCTCGCCGCGGCGGCGCACACCCGCTATCGCGGCGGCGGTCCGCGGGTCCTCGTAGTCGTGGTGGCGCTGACGGCCCTCGTCCAGGGCGAGGAACATGCCCTCGATGATCAGGCTGCGCGCCTCGATCATGCCCCGGAAGTCCGCGACGGAGTACTCGTGGACCCGGAAGCCCCGGTGCTGGTCGGCCTCCAGGAGGCCCTGCGCGGAGAGGTCGACGAGGGCCTCGCGGACGGGGGTCGCGGAGACGCCGTACTGCTCGGCGATCTCCTTGACGGTGAACTCCTGGCCCGGCTGGAGCCGTCCCCCCAGCACCTCGTCGCGCAGCGCGTCGGCGATCTGCTGTCGCAGGGTGCTGCGCGTCACGGCTCCGTTGCCGGTGCTGCCGGGCATGGTCGGGGCGTCTCCATCGTCAGGTGCGGGAAAGCGGCGTGCTCGTCGGTATGTACGAGCACGCCACCTTACGCGTTCGACGAAATCAAGACCTTGGACGATTGGTGCGCTGTCGGGCGTGTTGTCGGGTGCTTTGTCCGGTGCGGGTCGGTGGGGGCTGGTCGCGCAGTTCCCCGCGCCCCTGGGGGCGGCTGGGGCGCCCCCGGGCCGGCCCCGTTGCGGGCGAGGCCCGGCCCCCGTSCGGCACCCGCCCAGCGCCCCGTCCGGTCCCCGGCCGGGTTTAGTCGGTGTACTCGTCGGCCACCGAGAGGGCCGTGTCCAGGGCTGCGAGGCCCTCCTTGATCTCGGACTCGGAGACGTTGAGCGGCGGCACGAAGTGGGTGCGGTTCATGTTCACGAACGGCCACACCCCGGCCTTCTTGGCGGCCGCGCCGAAGGCGGCCATGGCCGCGTTGGCCTCGCCGGCCGCGTTGTACGGCACGAGCGGCTCGCGGGTCCCCCGGTTCTTCACCAGCTCGAGGGCCCAGAACATGCCGACCCCGCGCACCTCGCCGACGCACGCGTGCCGCTCGGCCAGTTCCCGCAGCCCCGGCTCGACGACCGTGGCGCCCAGGTTCTTCGCGTTCTCGACGATGCCTTCCTCCGCCATGACGTTGATCGTCGCGACGGCGGCCGCGCAGGCCAGCGGGTGCCCGGAGTACGTCAGACCGCCCGGGTAGGGCCGCCTGGCGAAGGTCTCCGCGATCGCGCCGGAGATGGCGACCCCGCCGAGCGGCACGTATCCGCTGTTCACGCCCTTGGCGAAGGTCATCAGGTCGGGGGTCACGTCGAACAGGTCGGCCGCGAACCACTCACCGGTGCGACCGAACCCGGCCATGACCTCGTCCAGGACGAAGACGATCCCGTACTGGTCGCAGAGCCGGCGCACCCCGGCGAGATAGCCGGGCGGCGGGACCATGATCCCGGCGGTGCCCGGGACGGTCTCCAGGATGATCGCGGCGATCGTCCCCGGCCCCTCGAAGGCGATCGTCGTCTCCAGGTGCTCCAGCGCCCGCGCGGTCTCCTGCTCCTCCGTCTCCGCGTAGAAGCGGGAGCGGTACAGGTACGGCGCCCAGAAGTGGACGACCCCGGCCGTCGCGCTGTCGGAGGCCCAGCGGCGCGGGTCGCCGGTGAGGTTCACGGCCTGCTGGGTGCCGCCGTGGTACGAGCGGTAGGCGGACAGCACCTTGGCGCGCCCGGTGTGCAGCCGGGCCATGCGCACGGCGTGCTCGACCGCGTCGGCCCCGCCGTTGGTGAAGAAGATCTTGTCCAGGTCGCCGGGGGTCCGCTCGGCGATCAGCCGGGCCGCCTCCGAACGGGCCTCGACGGCGAAGGCGGGCGCGAAGGTGGTCAGGTGTGCGGCCTGCTCCTGGATCGCGGCGACGACCTTCGGGTGCTGGTAGCCGATGTTGGCGTAGACGAGCCCGCTGGTGAGGTCGAGGTACCGCTTGCCGTCGTAGTCCCAGAAGTACGACCCCTCCGCGCCGGCCACGGCGAGCGGGTCGATGAGCTCCTGGGCGGACCAGGAGTGGAAGACATGCGCGCGGTCCGCGGCCTTCACGGCGGCGCCGGCCTGGGGGCTGGACTGAGGGGTCATGTCAGTGAGCGTAAATGTCCGCGATGCGGAAGCGGTATCGGCGTCCTGTTCCGTGGAGGGGGCGATTCCGCGACAGGTTGTCGGGCGTGCGAGGAGCCCGTTGCAGGTGTTGACAGCCTGCTGTCGAAGTGACAGTCTGCTGTCATCCCGCTGATGCGGGGACCCGCTCACCGAGGAGGAGCCATGAGCCGCAAGCCGGTGCATCTCGCCGTGTACGACACGCTCGCCGACTGGGAGACGGGGTTCGCGACGGCGTACCTCGCGCGAAACGGCTACGAGATCCGGACGGTCGGCGGGTCGGGGGAGCCGGTGCTCAGCACCGGCGGACTGCGGATCCGGCCCGACCTGACGCTGGACACCCTGCGCCCCGAGGACAGCTCGCTGCTGATCCTGCCGGGCGCCGACCTCTGGGACACCTCCGACGACCTCGCGCCCTTCGCCCGCACGGCGCGCGCCTTCCTCGACGCCGGGGTGCCCGTCGCCGCGATCTGCGGGGCCACCGCCGGACTCGCCCGCGAAGGCCTGCTCGACGACCGGGACCACACCGGCGCGGTCTCCTTCTACCTGGCGGCGACCGGCTACGCGGGCGGCGACCGGTACGTCGAGGCGGACGCGGTCACCGACGCGAACCTGATCACCGCGGGCCCGACCGAGCCGGTCGCCTTCGCGCGCGAGATCTTCCGGCTGCTCGGCGTCTACGAGGGTGAGGTGCTGGACGCCTGGTACCGGCTGTTCCACGACTCCGACGCGGCGGCGTACGAGGTGCTGGAGAAGGCGACGGCCGACCGGTGAGCAGGGAACGGCAGGATCTGCTCAGCCGCAGCGCCCTCGGGGTGTTCCGGCTGAACGGCCAGTTCCTCACCGTGGCCGAGGAACTGGCCGGGCCCGCCGGGCTCACCGCCGCCCGGTGGCAGGTGCTCGGCGCGGTGCTCGGCGACCCGCTGCCCGTGTCCGGCATCGCCCGCGCCATGGGCATCACCCGGCAGAGCGTCCAGCGCGTCGCCGACCTGCTGGTGGAGCACGGTCTCGCCGAGTACCGGCCCAACCCGGCCCACCGGCGCGCCAAGCTGCTCGCGCCCACCGAGGCGGGGCGGGCCGCGGTCGCCCGTATCAACCCCGGGCACGAGGCCCTCGCCGACCGGCTGGCGGAGGCGTTCGGGCAGGCGGAGCTCGCCGAGGCCGTCCATGTACTGGAACGGCTGTCCAAGGTGCTGGACGGCCTGGAGCCCGCTGTTACGCAACCGTAGACACCGCACCGCACTACTCCCCGAACCGCCGGATTATTCTCGGCTGGGTTGCACATGTCTCGATCACACATGTGCGGGAAAGGCGGCGCTGCGATGGAGAAGCTGGGCCCGGGGGACCCGCAGCGCATCGGCGGCTACCGGCTGCTCGCGCGGCTGGGCGCGGGCGGCATGGGGCAGGTCTACCTCGCCCGCTCGGACCGGGGGCGCACGGTCGCGGTGAAGCTGGTCCGGCGGGAACTGGCGGCGCGCGAGGAGTTCCGGGCGCGGTTCCGGCAGGAGGTGCGCAACGCGCAGCGGGTCGGCGGCTTCTGGACCGCGCCCGTCCTCGACGCCGACACCGAGGCCGCCGTGCCCTGGGTCGCCACGGGCTATGTCGCCGGGCCGAGCCTCCAGCAGGTCGTGAGCCACGACCACGGTCCGCTGCCCGAGCGGTCGGTGCGCATCCTCGCCGCCGGGCTCGCCCACGCGCTGGCCAACATCCACGCGGCCGGGATCGTCCACCGTGACCTCAAGCCGTCCAACGTGATGGTCACCATCGAAGGGCCCCGGGTCATCGACTTCGGTGTTGCGCGGGCGCTGGAGAGCGTGACCGGCGACAGCCGGCTGACCCAGACCGGCGCGGTGATCGGCTCGCCCGGTTTCATGGCCCCCGAGCAGCTGCGCGGCGACCCGGTCACGCCCGCCAGCGATGTCTTCTGCCTCGGCTCGGTGATCACCTACGCCGCGACCGGCAGCCTCCCCTTCGGCTCCGCCGACAGTGCGGCACACGCCCTGATGTTCCGCATCGCCGAGGACGAACCCGACCTCTCGGGCGTCCCCGAGGGCATCGCCGACCTGGTCCGCGGCTGTCTGCGCAAGGACCCGGGCGCCCGCCCCTCCCTCGACCGCGTCCTGGAACTCACCGGCGTCGACGACACCGTCTCCGACGGCCGCTCCCGCGACCCCTGGCTGCCCGGCGCCCTCGTGGCACAGCTCGGCCGCCACGCCGTGCGACTGCTGGAGGTGGAGGACCCGCAGGGTGCGGCACCGTCCACCTCCGGCCACGGGACGCGCCCCACCCTCCTCGACCACACGGCCACCGCCCCCGAGGCCTTCCCGGAACACTCCGGCCCGCGCGGCCACGCGCCCTCACCGGACCGCCGCCCCACCCTGGTCGCGGGCGCCGACGGCATCCCGGCACAGCCCCTGCCGCCCGGCGGCCAGGCCGCCCCGGCCCACCCGGTGTACGGCTATCCGCAGCAGCATGCGCAGCAGGCCCCGGCCGCCTACGGCCACCCGCAGCAGCAGCCGGCCGCCTGGTCCGCGGCACCGGGGTCGTACAACCCGTACGCGGACGGCCCCGCGGGCCCCGGCGCCGCTCCCGCGCACCACCCGCACGACCCGTACGGGCCGGCCGGCCCCGCGGGTCCGCAGGAGCCGCCGCGCCGCAGCGGCCGGACGACCGCGGTGCTCGTCGCCGTCGCCCTGGTGGTCGCGATCGCCGCGGGCGGCTCGGTGTACGCGTACATGAACGGTGACGACGATGCCGCCGCGAACGCGGCGCCCACGACGTCCGGCGGCTCGACGTCCTCCTCCGCGAAGGCCTCGGAGCTGCCCGCGCCGGACGCGTCGCCGTCCCCGTCCGCGTCCCCCTCCGCGTCCCCGGCGGACGGCGTGGTCCCGGCGGCCTACGTCGGCACCTGGACCACCACCATCGAGAACGAGAGCGGTACGAACACCCGCCGGCTGACCCTCGCCCAGGGCAAGGTGGGCGACGCGGTGCTCGCCCTCGTCGCCGACGGGGAGGGCTACCACTGCGAGTTCAGCGCCGCCCTCTCCGAACGGCCGGGCGGCGAAGGCCCGTTGAAGATAGGCCCGTCCAAGGTCACCGCCGGTGAACCCCTCTCCTCGTGCAGCCCGGGCGCCGCCTCCGAGGTCACCCTGCTCGCCGACGGCACGCTGCGCCGGGTGAACACCGGCACCGGGGAGAAGCTGACCTACACCCGGCGGTGAACGTCACGCGAACGTCCGGACCCCGGAGGGCATGCGCCTGTGCCGGTGAAGCCCGTCCGGCGACCGAGGACGAGGCCGCCCAGCCGCCCCGCTCAGGAGGTCTGGGCGTCAAGGGGTCCGGGCCTCAGGGGGTCCGGGCCTCAGGGGGTCCGGGCCTCAGGGGGTCCGGGGGCACAGCCCCCGGGGACGGGGACGGGAAGGTCAGGGGCGACGGGGCGAAAGGGCGTGGCGAAGCCCCCCTCACCGAGGCTCGGGCGGCCGCTGACGAGGCATGTTCGGCCGGGCGTTCGCCCCCGGCGGCATCGGAAACCGCCCGTAGCCCCCGCCCGCCTCCGCCCGCCCGCCGGAGGCGACCGCCCCCTGCATCCCCATGGGCGCCGGTCCGGTCCGAAACTCGACCATCCAGTCCGCCGTCTCCGTACGCACCAGCTCCGAGACGTCCTCCGAGAACCGCCGCAGCACCGCCAGACACCGCTCCGCGGCCTCGCTCGCCGTACCCTCCGCCGGGCCCAGCACCTCCCGGACGCTCTCCGAGGCCCAGTCGAACTGGAGCACCTGGAGCCGGCGCTGCACGGCCTGCGCGGTGGCCACGTCCCTTATCCAGCCGGACGTCACTCCGAAGAACCGGTCCACCGCCGCACACGCCACCGCGACCAGCAGCGCCAGATACCCCCAGGGAGCGACACCGCCCAGCACCCGGGTGAGGTCCAGCAGCGGCAGCGCGGCCGCGCACACCGCCCCCGCCGCCGCCCCGGTGCGCAGCACCCGGGCGCCCCGCCGCTTCCACACCCGGTCGGTGAGGTACCAGGCGGCGGTCTCCAGCGCCCCGCGCTCCACCCACCGGTACAGCTCGTCCAGCCGCTCGGCTGGCTCACCCCAGTCCCCGAGCGGAAACGTCCGCCCGGCCAGGTCGCCCGGCCGCAGCCCGGCCGCGCCCTCACTCCGCCCGTCCTGAGGCGGACCCTCGGGCTGCATCTCCGGCTGCTGACCCACCCGGCACTCCCTACTGATCCCGGCCGATGGAACCCGACCGATCCCGACCGCTCACGTTGCGTGACACCCGTGACGCCTGATGCTGCTGCGCCGGACCTTTCCTACCTCCCAATGGGTGGCGAAGAGGAAGGTTTCATCTCTTTTACGCCCGGAAGTGGGCCTTGATCAGGTATAGGCCTCACACCTGACTCACTCGAAAGAGTGCTGGGGCGACACCCGCACAGACCACGTAGGCTCGTGCCGAGCGGGAAAAAGCCCGCCCGAAGGCACGCCCGACAGTCGTAGGACACAGGAGCTGATCGTGATTCCCGGTGGTGGCCAGCCCAACATGCAGCAGCTGCTCCAGCAGGCCCAGAAGATGCAGCAGGACCTGGCCCGTGCCCAGGAGGAGCTGGCGAACACGGAGGTCGACGGACAGGCGGGCGGCGGCCTGGTGCAGGCCACCGTGACCGGCTCCGGTGAGCTGCGCGCCCTGCGGATCGACCCGAAGGCGGTGGACCCGGACGACACCGAGACCCTCGCCGACCTGGTCGTCGCGGCCGTCCACGCGGCCAACGAGAACGCGCAGACGCTCCAGCAGCAGAAGCTCGGTCCGCTGGCCCAGGGACTGGGTGGCGGCAGCGGAATCCCCGGACTGCCTTTCTAGGAGCGGTCCGCCTTTCTAAGACCGGCCTCGGCCAACTACCGTACGTACCGCAAGGAACCCCAGGAAGGACGGCAGTCCGTTGTACGAAGGCGTGGTCCAGGACCTCATCGACGAGCTGGGGCGACTGCCCGGCGTCGGTCCCAAGAGCGCGCAGCGGATCGCCTTCCACATCCTGCAGGCGGAACCGACGGACGTACGGCGGCTCGCGCAGTGCCTGATGGAGGTCAAGGCGAAGGTCCGCTTCTGCGCGACCTGCGGCAACGTGGCGCAGGAGGAGTTCTGCGGCATCTGCCGCGACCCGCGCCGCGACCCGAGCGTCATCTGCGTCGTCGAGGAGCCGAAGGACGTCGTGGCGGTCGAGCGCACACGTGAGTTCCGCGGCAAGTACCACGTCCTGGGCGGCGCGATCAGCCCCATCGAAGGTGTCGGTCCCGACGACCTGCGGATACGAGAACTTCTCGCGCGGTTGGCCGACGGGACGGTCACGGAGCTGATCCTGGCCACCGACCCGAACCTGGAGGGCGAGGCGACGGCCACGTACCTCGCCCGCATGATCAAGCCCATGGGCCTGAAGGTCACCCGCCTGGCCAGCGGCCTCCCGGTGGGTGGCGACCTGGAATACGCGGACGAGGTGACCCTCGGTCGCGCCTTCGAGGGGAGACGACTCCTAGATGTCTGACGCCACGCTGCACGCGACCGACCACAACCCGGACGATTTCGTGGTCCAGATCGCGGATCAGGTCGAGAGCTTCCTGGTAGCCGTCACGGAGGTCGCGAAGGGCGACGAGCCGGGCCTGGCGGTCCCCTTCCTCCTCCTTGAGGTCTCCCAGCTGCTCCTGGCCGGCGGCCGCCTCGGCGCGCACGAGGACATCGTCCCCGACGAGCGCTACGAGCCCGACCCGGGCTTCGAGCCGGACGCCGACGAACTCCGCGAGAACCTCGCCCGCCTCCTGGAGCCGGTCGACGTCTACTCGGAGGTCTTCGACCCCTACGAGCCCCGCAAGGCGCCCGTCCCGGCCCGGATCTCCGACGACCTCGCCGACGTCATCGCCGACCTGCGCCACGGCATGGTCCACTACCGCGCCGGCCGCACCACGGAGGCCCTGTGGTGGTGGCAGTTCTCCTACTTCTCCAACTGGGGCTCGACCGCCTCGGCGACCCTGCGCGCCCTGCACTCGGTCCTCGCCCACATCCGCCTGGACCAGCCCCTCGAGGAACTGAACGGCCTCGACACCGACCAGTCCCCCCTGGGCGACGAAACCCTCGAGTTCGAGGCGGGCCGGGTCATGGAGAAGGAGATCGGCGGACAGCTGGGCGTACGAGGACCGGTCAAGGGCTGACGTCCTCACCGGAGGGATTCGTGCCCTCCGGCTCCATGACGACGAGTCCGGGGACGTAGGGGAGCGCGGCGAGGACGGCGTCGCGGACGCTTTCGACGTTCACGTCGAGGCGGTCGAGCAACCGGATGACCTCGCGGGCCGGCAGACCGGAGCTGCCGACGATGTCGGTGAAGTCGGTGAAGTCGGTGAGGGGCTGATTCAGGTGCACCCCCTGCATGGTCAGGTTCTGCACGAACACACGGTCCGCCTCGCCGAGCCGGCTCAACCGGTCGCGGTCGACCCGGAAGCCGTAGGCGGCCAGTGAATCCGCGACGGACCCGGGATCCGTCGACACCTGGGACGCGATGTACAGCAGATAGTGCAGCGGTACCGACTCGCTCGTGGACAGCGGGCCGTCGTAGCCCGCGCTCAGGTCGCGGACGTAGGAGTCCACCCTGAAGCTCCCGTCCGGTCTCGACGCGGGGGGAAGCGGCATGTCCGGTGGTACCAGACCGTAGGCGCGGAGCCGCGCGGCCACTTCCGTGGTCGGCACACCGGTGTGGACGGACGCCCTGACCACGTGAAGAAGAGGGACGAGATCGCCCGTCCGGAGCCAGGGGGTGCGTTCGTCGATGTCGCGGCTGAGGATCGTCTCGTCCGAATGGGCCACCGTTCGGGGCAGCACGGGGGAGATGTCGAAGCCCAGATCCCCGAAGAACCGGGCAGTGTCCTCGACGGAGCCACCGCTGCGCCTGGCAGCGACACGGGCCAGCAGACCTGGCGCCACCGTTCCGTCGGCGAACTCCGCCCAGTCGGTGGTGCTCATGCCCCACGCCGCCGAGTCCGCCAAGACCTCGAGGGGCAGCAGTTCGAGGGCGGGAGTGATCTCCACCAGAAGATCATGGGCGCGCAGCGTCTGCACCACCTCGGTCACGGGACGCTTGACCTCGATCGCCGCGTCGAGCACACGGGGGACCGAGGCGGACTTCGTGTAGGTCAGGAAGCCACCCAGGGCGCGGAAGAGAAGCACAGTGCTCTCGGCGGGCTCGTCGGGTATCGCTTGCGTGCCCGTGACGGTGAAACCGAACGCCGAGATGCGCCGCACGGCCTCCCTGACACCCACGCCCAGGGCGGTGTGGGCCCGGTACAGGTGTGCCGGAAGCACGTCGCGGTCGATGTCGAGCCAGGGGGCCTCTCCGTTCAGGTTCGTGCTGAGCAGCCGAAGGGTCAGCTCGTCCGCGTCGCCCGGGGAGGAGTCCTGTTCCGGGAGGCGGAGGCCGTACATGCGCATCCGCTGGGCCGCCTCGTCGATGCTGATGCCGAACTCGAGGTGCGCTTTGAGAAGGTGCCCGGGCGGCACCGTTCTCTCGGGGGAGAAGGAGCTGACGGCGACGAGCGCGAGGTCGATCTCGTCGGCCGAGGGCGTGCCGTCGGGCGCCGGTGGAGTCGGCAGGCGCAGCACCGCCATGCGGGCCAGGATCTCCTGGTACGAGCAACCGCACATGCCGGCGAGGAGAAGCGCGTGGCCCGGGTGGGTCAGGTCCGTGTGCTCGCGATCGGTGACCCAGCCGCGCTCCTGCCAATGGCCCCCGCGCTGGATCTCCGTGCGGGCGAAGTAGTCCGAAGGGCGCGCCGGAAGCACACTCTCCACGCGGCTCAGTTCCGGCACGAGTTCCGTGAGCGCGGCCAGCGTGGCGTGCGGGCGGTGGGAGAGCAGCCGCCAGAGCGCGGTGGCACCGTCCGCGACGCCCCTGGTGTAGCCGTCGAACGGAGCGTCCTCGCCGATGAGGGACGCGTCCGCGGGAAAGAAGCCGGCGACCGACATCGCCGACGACGTGCCCCGGATGTCCAGTGCGTATCCCGCGGCCCCGGCCGCCTCCGTCACGATGTCCGCGAGCCGCAGGCTGTGGTTGGCGACGCTGCTGAGCCACTCATGGGTGAGGATGGGCGGTTCGGCGGAGATGAGCGTCGGCAGAGCCTTTCTGATCAGCTGTTCGACGACCCGGTGCAGGTCGGGGTCCAGAATCTCCGCACGATCCACGGAGAGGTTCAGGGGCCGGGTCGCACCGGCGAGGTTGACCACGACGCCGCGCAGCCGGGGCGACTCGTCCGGGCTGCTCAGGATGCCCTGCTTCGCCCTGGGCTCGGCGTGGATGCCGTCGACCAGGACGCCTCCGCCGTTCGCGCACCAGACGACCTGGCCGTCCTCGCCCTGAGGGCCGGACTTCCAGGACGCGGTGGTTCCGTGGGCCGCGAAGCCGTTCGGCTGGAAGGCCATGGGTTCCCGGGTCTGCATGACCCCTGGTTCCCACGTCACCGGCGGCCGTCCCTCGTACGCGGCCGTCGTCGTGAACTCGGCGATCCCGAGGAACCGACGCATCTCCCGCACGCAGGAGGGTGCCTTGTCCCCGTCCCTCAGATACAGCCGTACGGTCGTACCGATCGTCCCGGGGCGTCCGGTGGGCCGTACCCGGAAGTAGTGTCCGGGCCCGGTGATGAGGACGCCGAGTTCCGTCAGCCTGCCGTCGATCCGGTCCATGTGGCAGGTCGTCACCCGCACTTCGTCGGCCAGCATGAAATAGCTCAGCACCCCGATCCCGAACCTGCTGTTGGGATGCAGGGCGACCCCGCTGTCCTGCCACTCCTGTGATTCCTCCCGGTAGCGCGGAAGGTCGGTGAAGCGGACTCCGGCCTGTGAGAACACCTCCGACAGGGTCAGCTCGTCCATGCCCACGCCGTTGTCCCGGCACTCGAGGTAGTGGCGGCCCTCGACCTCGTCGTATCCCTGCGTGAACGTGATCCGGCCCTTGTACTCGCTGTACGGATCGGCGGCCCGGGACCTTGCCCTGCGGTACCGGCAGGCGTCCAGGGCGTTCTGGTACAGCTCACGGATGGCGAGGGAGCGGTCGCGGTAGAGGTTCTCTCCCATGAGTAGTTCCTGGACGCGTTCCTCGTCGAGGCGGAAGCGGATGACCCCTTCGACCGGCACCGGCTCGCCCGTCTCGTCGACCTCGCGTACCTCGTCGGCCCAGGTGTACAGCGGCAGCGCGGCGAACTCGGCCGGGCCGGACCGGCGTACGGCACGCAGCAGTGACTCGACCCGTTCGGCGTGCTCGTCGAGGGCGGCCACGACAGCGGGGTGCCGGCAGCCTGCCCTGAGGCCGACCCCGTCCCGACGGGGCAGCCAGGACGCGTTCTCGAGCGTGCCCAGGAGTGCACCGGGGTCCAGCGCCTCCGGGATGCCGACGTGTCGGACGATCACCGAGGGCAGCGTCGTGGCCTCGATCGCCAGGGCGTGCGCGACGGCGAACAGCGAGCCGACCAGCCGTTCGCGCACATCCTGGAAGTCCTGCCCGTGGAAGTCGAGTGGGAACGGGTCCTCGCGCAGATGGTCCGGGCGAGCGCGGTCGTAGAGCTCCGCCGGGCCCGCGTGGGCGCAGTGCAGGAGTCGGGAGAGGAGGTCGGGCGCGAGTACGGCGGCGATGTCGTCGAGGCCGGAGCCGTCCGCCTCCACGGCTGAGAGAAGGTCCGTCAGCCGCCCCGGCTGCCGCCCCGCCCACTGGTGGAAGAGCCACCAGCCGATCAGCGGACGCCCGTCGTCCCGTCGGTCGGCCAGGCCGCCCAACTCGGCGCGCCGTACGAGCCGTTCATGCGCGCGGAGCAGTTTCTCGTACATCCGCCGCTCCGGGTGCGGCGCGGACCGGTGACTCAGGTCGGTCGGGTCGATGTGGGACAGCTCCACCGCCGTGCGGGCTCGGTGCGTCTGGTACAGGAAGGGCAGGAGCGCGATCAACGCCGCCTCGGCGGGATCGAGGAAGCCCTCCCTGCCGCGCCACAGAAGGAGCACCAGCTGATTCGTCCGGCGGGAGATCCGGCGGGCCAGGTGCTCGTCGTGCCAGGGGTCGTCGTCGAGGGCGTGCCGCGCGTCCGCGTACAGCTCCTCCAGCAGATCGGCCAGTTGCTGTGACTGGTCGAGCAACGCGTCGGACGCCCCGGCTCTGTCCACGGCGAGCAGCTGCCAGACGGGTGAGCCCGCCACGTTCCTGCGCCAGGTCGGCACGCTCGTGAGGGGGGAACGGTGCGGCGCGGAGGGCCTGGCGTTCGCCTTGCGCTGCTCTCTGGCGCGTCCCGCCCAGGCGTGCCAGTCGCCGGCCGGAGCGAAGCGCAGGCCAGGCCGGTTCTGTCGGGCGCGGGCGAGGTTCTGCAGCGCCGTGAGCAGGAGCTCCAGTTGGCCGTCGTCCCGGGGCACGGTACGCAACGCCACCCAGTCCGAGACGGTGTTCGGGTGCGGGGTCTCCGCGCCGCGCGGCAGCAGGTTCCGCATCTCCGCACAGACCGCCGGGCTCTTGGGTTTCCCGGCAAGGTTCACCAGCCGGGCCAACTGCTCCTCGTACCTGGCCGCTTCCGCCATGGCCCCCGTCCTCGTACCGCGTGTGCCTCCGAGTCGTCCGAGTCGTGCGACTCGGAAGGACTCAAAGTACCGCCCTGACCTGGGCGGCAACCTCCGATCCGGCAGATTGCCCGCCCGTCGGCCGACCGGGCCTCGGCACCTTCGTCGACGTCACCGACCCGCACCACCCGACCTTGCGAAGGAATCGCCATGGACCCGGTTCTCGCCGCCGCAGCCTGCAGCGTTCTCACCCTGCTGATCGTCGCCGCGGCCGCCGTTCTCGTCGTCCGCTCCGCCCTCCACGGCGCCGAGTCGAAGGACCGGGCCGGGATCCTGGGGGCCGTGGCCGAGGTGGTCCGGGCGGTGCGGGGGAAGCGCTGAGTCCCCCCGCCGCAGCACCCTGGACACGGAGCCCCTAAGGGGTGCGCGGACCGATCACAGCCCCCACACCCCCTTTCCCACCGCCGTCACCCCGCCCGCCAGGGCCAGGCCGAGTACCAGCATGCGGGCCCGTTTCTCCGGTAGCCGGCCCGCGAGGCCCCTGCCGATGAGCGCGCCCGTGGTCATCGCGACGGCCACCGACCTCCACTGGGGGACGCTCAGCTCCGGGACGCCGTTCGCCGCGACCGAGAAGGCGTTGACGACGACGCTGTAGAACTGCGCGTTCGGGAGGAACTCCCGTACCGTCCAGCCCGCGTTGACGGCGTACAGGGAGACGGGCGGGCCGCCGACGCCCGCCGCCGAGTTCATGAAGCCGCCCGCCGCGCCGGCCACGACCGCACCCCGGGTACCGCGCAGTGCGGGGATGCGGACGCCTCGCATGACCAGCAGGACCGCGACCGTCACCAGCCCGCCCATGACCGACAGCAGGGCGGGTTCGGGGAGCCTGCGGGTCAGCCAGGTACCCGCCGGGACCGTGCACGCGGCGGCCACGCACAGCGGGACCATCGCGGCCGGTCGTACCCGGCGCCAGCCGCCCGCCAGGCCCACGACGCTGATCGCGCCCGCCGCGCAGTTCGCCAGGACGACCCCCTGGGCCGGGCCGAGCAGCAGCACCAGCGCGGGGACGGCGACCAGGGCGAAGCCCATCCCGGTCAGCCACTGCACACAGGAACCCAGCAGCACGATCCCCGCCAGCAGTGCCTCACTCGTCCCGGTCGTCATGGTGTACCTGCCTACACCATGGCTTCGGGAGTGCGCTCCCTCCTTCCCGCAGGCCAGGGACGGGATCGTTGATCTCGCAAGCGAAACCGACTCCCGTTCAAGGAAGGCCGTCATGAAGGCTCTGCTCTCCTCCCGTCCCGTCCTGTGGTTCCTCTTCCTCTTCAACCTCGCGGTCGCCGCCGTCGCCCCCTTCGTCGTCGACGGATCGCAGGGCGTGATGACGGCCGTCGGGATGGGCGTCGTGTCGCTCGGGGCCGGCGTCAGCCTGGTCCGGGACCGGGACCGGGGCCGGAAGACCGCCTCCTGAGAATTGGCGGGGTGTTGGACGTCCCCTGTACGCGGGCTGCACGGGCGCTAACCGGCCGGCCGCGAATCTTGGGTCATCCCGACAGCAGCAAGCCGCACAGGAGTTGCGATGACCCGCACGACCCGCATACGCGCCGCCCTCGTCACCGCCACCGCCGTCGTCACCGCCGCCACGGTGACGGTCGGAGTCAGCGCGGCCGGCTCAGAGAAGCACGCGAAGCCCTCGAAGCCCTCCGAGAAGCAGATCGCCGCCCTCTTCGACGGCTGGAACTCCGCGCTGCGGACCGGCGACGCGGAGATCGTCGCGGACCGCTACGCCGCGGACGCGGTCCTGCTGCCCACCGTCTCCAACAAGGTCCGCACCGATCGCGCCGGCATCGTCGACTACTTCGAGCACTTCCTCCACAACAAGCCGGTCGGCAAGAAGGTTCAGACGATCGTCGACGTCCTCGACCGCGACTCCGCCATCGACACCGGCGTCTACGCGTTCACGCTCACCGACCCCGACACCGGCAGGAAGCGGGTCGTCGAGGCCCGCTACACCTACGAGTACGAGAAGCGCGACGGCGTGTGGAAGATCGTCAACCACCACTCGTCCGCGATGCCCGAAGGCTGATCCTCACCGAGAGCCCGCCCCCGGGGGCGTCCGCCAGGGCCACCGTCCCGCCGTCGTCCGTCACCAGCTGTTTGACGACGGAGAGGCCGAGCCCGGAACCGGAGCGCCCGGTCAGGCCCTGACCGCGCCAGAAGCGGTCGAAGGCGCGGGACTTCTCAGCGTCCGACATGCCCGGTCCCTCGTCCGCGACGGACAGGACCACCTCCCTGGCCCCGGCGTCGGTCCGGACGGTGATCGTCCCGCCGTCGGGTGACACCTCCAGGGCGTTCGAGAGCACGTTGTCCAGCACCTGGTCCAGATGACCGGGGCTGGCCAGCACAGACGGCCGGTCGTCGACAACACTCCCCCTGAGCGCGATGGTGACTCCGCGCTCGTCGGCGGCCGGCCTCCACACCGACAGACGTTCCGCCACGATGTCCGTCAGGGACAGCGGTTCCGCCGCCGTCACCTTGGCCTCGGCCCGGGCCAGCACCAGCAGGCCGTTGACCAGCCGGCTCATCCGCACCACCTCGGCGGTGGCCTGCTCCACGTCCTCCCGGACGAACTCGTCGTCGACACCGTCCGCGATGTTGTCCAGGGACAGGCGGAGTGCCGTCAGCGGGGTCCTGAGCTGGTGCGAGGCGTCCGCCACGAAGATGCGCTGCGAGGCGATCAGTGTGTCGAGGCGCTCCCCGGCCTGGTTGAGGGTGTGGGCCAGGGTCCGGGTCTCCTGGGGGCCCGTCACGGGGGAGCGGGCCGTCAGGTCGCCGTCGCTGAACTTGCTCGCCATGTCGTTCAGCTGGCGCAGGGGGCGGGTGATGCGGCGGGCGACGACCGCGCCGATCAACGCGGCCACGCCGAGCACCGTCACGGCGAGTCCCGCCCGGAAGCCCCAGATCGTCCACAGCCTGTGGGTGAGTCCCGAGGTCGGGTAGACGATCCGTACGGCGCCGACGACCTGACCGTCGTCCTTCGCGGGGACCGTGATCACCAGGTCGCGGCCCCAGATGAGGTCCGACCCCCAGTCGGTGGTCGGCCGGCCCCGCTCCAGGGCCTCGGCCAGTGCCGTGTCCCGCTCGGGGCGCGGCAGCGCCGGTGTGCACCGGGCGGTGGCGGTGGCCTGCACCTCGTCCTCGGTCTCCACGGCGTACGCCCTGGCCATCTCCTCCAGCGCCTGACAGGAAGCGGTGTCGCCGTTGCCCAGCAGCAGCGCCATGGTCGTCGCCTCGCGCTCGATGGACACCTCGGTGTCGCCGCGCAGCTGGGCGGTGAGGGTGAAGGCCACCGGCACGGTGAACAGGAGGATGGCGACGGCCACCAGCAGCACATAGCTGCGGATGAGTTGCTTGATCATGACGCGGGGTCGACCGGGCCGCCAGGGCCGCCGGCATCGCCAGGGCCGCCGGCGTCGCCAGGGCCGACCGGGCCGCTGAGGCCGACCGACCCGCCGAGGCCGACCGGGCCGGTGGGGCCGGTGGGAGCGGCCCCGCCGACTATCTCCAGGCGGAAGCCCACCCCGCGCACGGCCTCGATGGCGACGACCCCGGCGAACTTCCGCCGCAGCGCCGCCACGTGCACATCCAGCGTCTTCGTCGGTCCGAACCAGTTCGCGTCCCAGACCGCTTCCATGATCTGCTCGCGCGACATCAGCGCGCCCGGTTCCTCGGTGAGGAAGGAGAGCAGGTCGTACTCCTTCGGCGCGAGCGCGATCTCCGCGCCGTCCACGTGGACGCGGGCCGCCTTGCGGTCGACGGTCAGCCGGGGGCCGTAGCGGTCCGCGCCGCCGGTCGTGCCCTCGTCCGCCGTCTCCCGCCGCACGCGCCGCATCACCGCCCGTATGCGCGCGATGACCTCCCGCACCCCGAACGGCTTGGACACGTAGTCGTCGGCACCCAGCTCCAGGCCGACCACCCGGTCCGTCTCGTCGCTGCGGGCGCTGATCACGATGATCGGGACGTCGCCGCGCTCGCGCAGGGCCCTGCACACGTCCAGGCCGTCGGTGTCGGGCAGGCCCAGGTCCAGCAGGACGACGTCGTAGGGGTCCGAGTGGGCGAGCGCGGCGGCGCCCGTGGTGACCCAGTCGACCTCGAAGCCGTAGCGCCTCAGCCCGCGCCGCAGCGACTCGGCGACCGGTTCGTCGTCTTCCACGAGGAGTACGTGCACAGCCGCACGATAGTGCTTGAAACTTAATTCACAGCTATCACTTCGGCGTCAGTGGGAAGGGAAGACCCGACGACGGGCGTACGGACCCCTTTCCGGCCTCTTCCACGAGCCTCGACGAGTCTCACCATGCGGTACTCGGGAGGTGGTTTTCGGGCGCTCGTTAGACTGAGCCGACCCGCAGTACAAGGGCGTATGTGCGGAAACAGACAAACTGAGCGAGGAGCGCACGTGGGCCTTGTCGTGCAGAAGTACGGAGGCTCCTCCGTAGCCGATGCCGAGGGCATCAAGCGCGTCGCCAAGCGGATCGTGGAAGCGAAGAAGAACGGCCACCAGGTGGTCGTGGTCGTTTCCGCGATGGGCGACACGACGGACGAGCTGATCGATCTCGCCGAGCAGGTATCACCGATGCCCAGCGGCCGGGAATTCGACATGCTGCTGACCGCCGGAGAGCGGATCTCCATGGCCCTGCTGGCTATGGCGATCAAAAACCTGGGTCACAGCGCCCAGTCGTTCACCGGCAGCCAGGCAGGCGTCATCACCGACTCGGTTCACAACAAAGCCCGGATCATCGACGTCACGCCGGGGCGCATCCGGACCGCGCTGGACGAGGGCAACATCGCCATCGTCGCCGGGTTCCAGGGTGTCAGCCAGGACAAGAAGGACATCACCACGCTGGGGCGTGGCGGGTCCGACACCACGGCCGTCGCCCTCGCCGCCGCGCTCGACGCCGAGGTCTGCGAGATCTACACCGACGTGGACGGCGTGTTCACCGCCGACCCGCGCGTGGTGAAGAAGGCGCAGAAGATCGACTGGATCGCCTTCGAGGACATGCTGGAGCTCGCGGCCTCCGGATCCAAGGTGCTGCTCCACCGTTGTGTGGAGTACGCCCGCCGCTACAACATCCCGATCCATGTCCGCTCGTCCTTCAGCGGACTCCAGGGCACGTGGGTCAGCAGTGAGCCACTCGTTCCGAAGACACAGCAGCAAGGGGAAAAGCCGGTGGAGCAGGCCATCATCTCCGGTGTCGCGCACGACACCTCCGAGGCCAAGGTCACGGTCGTGGGCGTGCCGGACAAGCCGGGCGAGGCCGCCGTGATCTTCCGGACGATCGCCGACGCCGAGATCAACATCGACATGATCGTGCAGAACGTGTCCGCGGCCTCCACCGGTCTGACGGACATCTCCTTCACGCTGCCCAAGGCCGAGGGCCGCAAGGCCATCGACGCCCTGGAGAAGAACAAGGCCGGCATCGGCTTCGACTCGCTGCGCTACGACGACCAGATCGGCAAGATCTCCCTGGTCGGCGCCGGGATGAAGACCAACCCGGGCGTCACGGCCGACTTCTTCAAGGCCCTGTCCGACGCGGGCGTCAACATCGAGCTCATCTCGACCTCCGAGATCCGCATCTCGGTCGTGACGCGCGCCGACGACGTCAACGAGGCCGTGCGCGCCGTGCACACCGCCTTCGGGCTCGACTCCGACAGCGACGAGGCCGTCGTCTACGGGGGCACCGGCCGCTGATGGCCACTACCGTGCGGCCGACCCTCGCGGTCGTGGGAGCGACCGGGGCCGTCGGCTCGGTCATGCTCAGGATCCTCTCCCAGCGGGCCGACATCTGGGGTGAGATCCGCCTCGTCGCCTCTCCGCGTTCGGCCGGCCGCAAGCTGGCCGTGCGCGGCGAGGAGGTCGAGGTGGTGGCCCTGTCGGAGGAGGCCTTCGACGGGGTCGACGTCGCCATGTTCGACGTTCCCGACGAGGTCGCGGCGCAATGGGCGCCGGTCGCCGCCGCCAAGGGCGTGGTCGTCGTCGACAACTCGGGCGCCTTCCGGATGGACCCGGAGGTGCCGCTGGTCGTCCCCGAGGTCAACGCGCACGCGCTGCGGACCCGTCCGCGCGGGATCGTCGCCAACCCCAACTGCACGACGCTGTCGATGATCGTCGCCCTGGGCGCGCTGCACGCCGAGTACGGCCTGCGCGAGCTGGTGGTGTCGTCGTACCAGGCGGTGAGCGGGGCCGGGCGGGCCGGCGTGGAGACATTGCGGCGGCAGATGTCGCTGGTCGCCGGCACCGAGCTGGGGACCGGGCCCGGTGACCTGCGGCGGGCCGTCGGCGACGACACCGGTCCGTTCCCGGAGCCGGTGGCGCTGAACGTCGTCCCGTGGGCCGGGTCGCTGCGCGCGGACGGCTGGTCGTCGGAGGAGATGAAGGTGCGGGACGAGTCCCGCAAGATCCTCGGGCTGCCGAAGCTCCCGGTGGCCGTGACCTGTGTGCGCGTCCCGGTGGTCACCACGCACTCCCTCACCGTGCACGCCCGTTTCCAGGACGAGGTGACCGTGGAGGGCGCCCGCGAGATCATCGCGACGGCGCCGGGTGTCGTCCTGTTCGACAATCCGGCGGCGGGGGAGTTCCCCACCCCCGCCGACGTGGTCGGCACCGACCCGACCTGGGTGGGCCGGGTGCGGCGGGCTCTCGACGACCCGACGGCGCTCGAACTCTTCGTGTGCGGGGACAACCTGCGCAAGGGGGCCGCGCTGAACACCGCGCAGATCGCGGAGCTGGTGGCGGCCGAGCTGTCCTGAGGCGGCCGCGCCGGCGTCCGGTAAGGCGCTACCCAGGGTAAAAGCGCTGGCCAGGGCTTGGTGGGTTTGTAGGATCTCCAGTGCAATGTGAGCGGGTCGATGGTCCGAACCACTTGTACCGGACACCTTTGGCATCCGAAGATTTTCCTCCCCGCTCTCCGCAACCGTGCGCAGGGCGGGGAGCGTCTTTGTGGACACCCTGCGGGGTGTGCGCAGACGTGTGAACGATCACAGCGTTCGGGGACGCGGTGATCGGGGCGTGGGGACGCCCGTTCATATGGCATATAGGGGAAGAGCGGGACAGATGAGACGGGTGCGCGGGGCCTTGGCCGACGCAAAAGTGACGCCGGACGCGTACAACCCCCACAGGGGGAAGTGTGTCCAACTGGCGTGGCAGAGGTACTCGAACTCCCAGTGGCGCCCCGCGGCGCGGCCCTTCGGCCGCCGCGAGCCGTCCTCCGACCCCGTATGCCCGGCACGCCCGGCGGCATGCCGGTGATCGCGCCCATGCCCGCAGCGCGGCCCGCCCGCGTCCCCAGCCAGCGTGACGGCGCCGAAGCCGCCGAAGCCGCGGAAGCGACCGTCGCCGCCGAGACCGCCGAGGCGGCCGGCACCACCGTCGACCACCTCACCGAGACCTACCGGGCGCACTACCGCTCGCTGCTCGGGCTCGCCGCCCTCCTCCTCGACGACACCGCCTCCTGCGAGGACGTCGTCCAGGAGGCCTTCATCCGTGTCCACTCCGCGCGCAAACGCGTCCGCGACCCGGAGAAGACCCTGGCCTACCTGCGTCAGACGGTCGTCAACCTCTCCCGCTCCGCCCTGCGCCGCCGCATCCTCGGTCTGAAGCTGCTCTCGAAGCCGATGCCGGACATGGCCAGCGCGGAGGAGGGCGCCTACGACCAGTTGGAGCGCGACTCGCTCATCAAGGCGATGAAGGGCCTTCAGCGCCGGCAGCGCGAGGTCCTCGTGCTGCGCTACTTCGCCGACATGACCGAGGCCCAGGTCGCCGCGACCCTCGGCGTCTCCCTCGGCTCGGTCAAGGCCTACGGCTCACGCGGCATCGCCGCCCTGCGCATAGCCATGGAGGCGTCGGCGTGAGCGGGGAAGCCGAAGGACAGGGCGCACACGGCAGCCACGACAGCCACGAGCGCCACGAGCCGTTCGCGTGGCACGAGCCGACGTCCGCGTCGCGTACACAAGAGCCGAAGCAATCGCACGCTGGGAACTCAACCGTGAACCACCACCTCGACGACCAGGGCCCCGAAGGGCTCGACTCGGACGAGCTGGCTCTGCGCCGGATGCTGCGCGACGCCGTCCAGGAGATGGAGCCGCGCGACGGCTCGCTGGACCACCTGCGGCGGGCCGTTCCCGTCCGGCGGGCCCGCAAGCGGCAGGCGGCCGTCGGCATGGCGGCCGCGGCTCTCTTCCTCGGCACCGCCGTCCCGGCCGTGCTGCACGTCTCGAACTCCGGCGGCTCCGACGCCAACCCTTCCATCGCCGGCCAGGCCTCACAGGCGCAGGGGGGCGCGGATCAGGGCAAGGGCCCCGACGGCGGCTCCTCGGGCAAGGTCGGCGACTCCTCCGGCAAGACCGGTGAGCAGGACAAGGGCGGCGCCACCGATCCCGACCAGGGCAAGGCGTCCGAGGGCAGCACCGCCTCCAGCGGTACCGGCCCCACCTCCGAGTCCGCGGCGAGCGCGCCCGCCTGTACGGCGGACCAGCTCGACGCCGGCACCCCGAGCGTCGACGTCCCCGACGCGGCCGGCACCGTCTACGGCACCTTCCGCGTCCAGAACGCCTCCAGCGCCACCTGCACCGTCAGTGGCGCCGTCTCCGTGACCTTCGGTGCCCAGGGCGCCGCCGACGCCTCGAAGATCACCGTCGTGGAGCACGCCTCCGGGGACGCGGCGGCCGGCCTGCCCGACCCCTCCCTCTACGTCTCCCAGCACGCGCTCGCCCCCGGCTCGGCCTACGAGGTCAAGTTCGCCTGGGTGCCCTCCGAGACCTGCCCCACCACGGGCGGCAGCGGCGGCGGCGACAGCGGCGGCTCGGCGTCCCCCTCCCCGACTCCGACCGAGCAGTCGAGCACGACCGGCGAGACCACCTCCGGCACCACGGCCCAGATGTACACCGAGGACGGCACGGTCGACGGCAGCGTGAACGTGTCCTACACGGCCGAGAGCGGTTCCCCGACGAGCGTGGCCACGGTGTCCGACGCGTGCGCGGGGACGATCTACCGGACGGGCGTGCTGGCGTCTTCCTGAACCGGCTCCCGGCGACCGGCCGATCCGGCACCGGGCTCCTCGGATTCCCCGGGCTCCTCGGGGAGGATGCCGAGCTCCGCGTCCCGCACGAACTCCACCTCGCGGCGCAGCAGCCGGAACCACATGAACACCACGAACCCGGCGAAGACGAACCACTCGCCGGTGTAGCCGAGGTTCTGGAACGCCTTCAGATCGAGCCCCGTGTCGGCCGCCGCGCTCGCGGGCACCGCCGTCATCCCCGAGTCGGCGGTGTCGAGCGTGACCCAGGCGTCGTAGAGGTCGTACGGCACCAGGTTGACCAGTGACGCGGCGCTGATCGCCGAGGTCTGACCGGCCGGCAGGCCGCCCTGGGCTCTCACCCCGTTGTCGCCCGGCGTCTCGGAGGCCTGGAGCGTGCCGGTGACGGTGACCTGACCGGCCGGCGGCTTCGGGGCCTTCGCGGAGTCGGCGCTGCCGGGCAGCCAGCCGCGCACCACGGGCAGCGCCTTGCCGCCGTCCGTGCGCAGCAGGGTCAGCACGTAGTACCCGTCCTTGCCGTCGAGCTGCCGGTCGGGCACCAGCAACTGCGTGCCGTAGTGGCCGGTGGCGGTGGTGCGCCGGCCAGAGGTCGACTTGTCCACGGGCAGCAGCCCGGTCAGGGGTCGCGCGGTCTGCGTGCGGGCCGACTCGGCCTGCTCCTTCGCGCTGCGGTGGTCGTCCACCCGCGCCTCGAACCGGCTCAGCTGCCAGGACCCCATGAACACGCAGAAGGGGATGGCCAGCAGCACGAAGACGTTGATCCCCCACCAGCGGGGCGTCAGCAGGAACCGGTACACGCCCTCCACGGTACGGGGCGGGCGCCGGGTGCCGACCCGCGGGGTGAGGGTCGGGCGGGACGCGGGCGAGGGCCGTGCGGGGCTGGGCGGTCGGACGCGGGGGCCGGACGCGGGAGGGGCTCTTGCGCGGCTCGTGCGGGGCTCGTGGCGCGGCTTGCGCGGGGGTCGGGTGGGGGTCGGCCGGGGCTCATTGGTGGGAAGGAGGTGCGAAGTCGGTGGGAAGTTATCCACAGCCTGGGGACCTTGGCGTCCCATTGCCCTCGCGGGCGGGCAATATGGGGTCATGACTGAGAGCAACGGGTCCGCCGCACCCGAGCAGTACGAGGAGATGCCGGACTGGGAGAAGCGCTTCCGGGCGCCGCGGGTGTCGCTGCCCGACTGGGCGGAGGACGCGCCGGACCGCTCCCTGTTCGTTTCCAATGCGACGGGGACGTACGAGCTGTACGCCTGGGACCGGGCCACGGGCCACCAGCGCCAGGTGACCGACCGGGCCAACGGCACGACGGACGGCGTGCTCTCCCCGGACGGCGCGTGGATCTGGTGGTTCGACGACAAGGACGGCGACGAGTTCGGCGTCTGGCGCCGTCAGCCCTTCGGCGGCGGAGCCGACGAGCCCGCCACCCCGGGCCTGGACGCCTCCTACCCGGCGGGCCTGGCCCTCGGCCGCGACGGTCGTACCGCGGTGGTCGGTCGCTCCACGGACGAGGAGGGTACGACGATCCACGTGGCGCGGATCGGTGAGCCGCCCTTCGAGCTCTACCGCCACCGGGAGTCCGCGGGCGTGGGCGACCTCTCCCACGACGGCTCCCTCATCGCCGTCGAGCACACAGAGCACGGCGACGCGATGCACTCCGCGCTGCGGGTCCTGCGCCCCGACGGCTCGAAGGTCGCCGAGCTGGACGACACCAAGGGCGGCGTCGAGGAACTGGGCCTGGAGGTGCTGGGCTTCGCCCCGGTCGACGGTGACTCCCGGCTGCTGATCGGCCACCAGCGCCGCGGCCGCTGGGAGCCCCTGGTCTGGGACGTGGCGACCGGCCTGGAGAAGGACCTGGACCTGGACCTGCCCGGCGACGTCAGCGCCGAGTGGTACCCGGACGGCTCGGGCCTGCTCATCGTGCACAGCTTCGAGGCCCGCAGCGAACTGTTCCGCTACGACCTCGCGAGCGCCGCGCTGGAGCGGATCACGACCCCGCCGGGCACGGTATCCGGGGCCACGGCCCGTCCGGACGGCAGCGTGGAGTACCTGTGGTCGTCCGCGGCCCGGCCGCCGGCGGTCCGCTCCACGACCGGCGAAGTGGTCCTGGACCCGCCCGGTATGAAGTCCCCCGGATCGGTCCCGGTGGAGGACGTGTGGGTGGAGGGGCCCGGCGGCCGCATCCACGCGCTGGTCCAGCGGCCCGCCGGCGCCACCGGCCCGCTGCCCACCGTCTTCGACATCCACGGCGGCCCGACCTGGCACGACAGCGACGCCTTCGCGGCGGCCCCGGCGGCCTGGGTGGACCACGGCTACGCGGTCGTCCGCGTCAACTACCGCGGCTCCACCGGCTACGGCCGCGCCTGGACGGACGCCCTCAAGCACCGGGTGGGCCTCATCGAGCTCGAGGACATCGAGGCGGTCCGGGAATGGGCGGTCGGCTCCGGCCTCGCCGACCCGGCCCGGCTGATCCTCACCGGCGGCTCCTGGGGCGGCTACCTGACCCTCCTCGGCCTCGGCGCCCAGCCCGACGCGTGGGCCTTGGGCATCGCCGCCGTCCCCGTCGCCGACTACGTCACGGCCTACCACGACGAGATGGAGGCCCTGAAGGCGATGGACCGCACGCTGCTCGGCGGCACCCCGGAGGAGGTCCCGGAGCGCTTCGAGGCCTCGTCCCCGCTGACGTACGTCGACAAGGTGCGGGCCCCCGTCTACATCTCGGCCGGTGTGAACGACCCCCGCTGCCCCATCCGCCAGATCGACAACTACGTCAAGCGCCTGGAGACGAGGGGAGCGGTGCACGAGGTGTACCGCTACGACGCGGGCCACGGCTCACTGGTGGTGGACGAGCGCATCAAGCAGGTGAGACTGGAACTCGAGTTCGCGGAAAGGCACTTGCCCCGCTGAGTGCCAACCCCAGCCCGACTCTCAGCCCCACGCGGCCCCTCCCTCTGTCCGAACCCTCGGCTCCTCCGCGCCGGTCGTCTCCCAGCCCCTCCGGCGTTCCAGGAGCGGGGGTTCGGGGGCGGAGCCCCCGAGGTCGGGAAGGGCAGGGGCGGCGGGGGCGGGAAACCCCCTGGGCGGGAGGGGCCGAGCGTTCGCCCGGAGGGGTGGGGGCTGGCGCCCGGACCCGCCGAGGGTTCGCCCGGAGGGGTGGGGGCTAGCGCCCGGACCCGCCTCGCCCCCTGCGGCGCAGCAACTCCGCCAGCCCCCGTCGGGTAGCGGCCAGCACCACCCGATCCGAGCCCCGCAGGACATACGCGTCAGAGAGGTCCCACAACAGTCCGGACCCACCCTGACCCTCACGGCCGGTGTCCAGCGCCAGCACCCGCCAGTACCCCGCCCGAAACGCCTCCCCGACCGTCTTGCCCTCCAACTGCGCATGCCCCCCGACCTGCAGCGCGGCGAACAACAACACCCGCCGCTCCACCGGGATCGCCCCCAGGATCTGCCGCCCCATCATCGCCCCGGCGAACGACGGCGCCGCGAGATGCGTGACGCTCCGGCTCCGGGTCAGCGCCTGCGGGTGCGCGGCCCGCAGGGTGCGGTACACGGCGGTCGCGAAGTCGTCGTCGTACAGCCGCAGCACCACCCGTAGATCGGGCCGCAGCGACCGCGCGTACAACGCGGCCTCCAGATTCGTCGTGTCGGAGCTGGTCACCGCGAGCAGCGCGTGCGCGCGGTGGATCTTCGCGGCCTCCAGCACCCCCTCCTGCGTGACGTCCCCCAGCACCACCGGCACCCGCAACCGCCGCGCCACCGCGAGTCCCCGCGCCTCCGGCCCGGCCTCGACGCACACCACGGGAATGTTCAGCTCACGCAACCGGGTCAGCACCCGGGTGCCGATCTTCCCCAGCCCGAGCAGCACGACATGTCCGCCGAGACCCCGGGGCGGCCGGCGCAGGGCACCCGCCCCGCGGAATGTCCCGAGCGCCTCCAGCACCGCCGCCAGCAGCACCGGCAGCAGCAGCAACCCCATCAGCCCGGAGAGGAGTTGAAGGACCTGGCGTTCGGTGGTGGCCCCGACGGCCGGGTCGTTGATGGCGAACAGATCCAGCAGCGTCAGATACAGCGCGCCCAGCGGATGGATACCGGTCACCAGCCATAACGCCACGGCCAGCGCGAACACACACCCGACCAGTCCGGCCAGCGACCACCGCAGCCGCCGCGAGAACAGGGAGGCGAAGGGCGCCACGACCCCGACGCCCCGCCCGGCCGGCAACGCGGGCCCGGCGGAGTAGGCGACCTGCTCCAGGACGACGGATCCGCGCCTCCCGGACGCGGCCGCCTCCCGGACGGCCGCCGCGTCGGGCAACAGCAGCGGCCCCTGCTCACCGCTGGCCTCGGAACCGTCTGCGAAGGCCGGGTCGCCGCCGATCGCGGAGAGCAGCGCGAGCGTGGGCAGGCCCGGCGGGTCGGACTCCCCGGGGCCGGCCGGCGGCCGCTCCACGGCACGCAGCAGCAGCCCGTCCGTCTGGACGACCTTGCTGGTGCCGACGACGGCGGTCGCGGCGAGCGCGGGGGCCGCGGTGTCGGCGTCGGACAGCACGGTGGTCGAGGCGTCACCGGAGGAGATGTCGTAGGCGTCTCCCGTCGCGCCCCCGCTCTCGGCGGCCAACGCGGCAGCCTGGTCCAGGAGTTCCTCGATGTGCTGGCCCAACCGCCGGTTGTAGAGCCGCAGGACGAGCCGCAGCCGGGGGTTGAGACGGCGGGCGGTGAGGGCGGCCCGGATGTTGGTCTCGTCGTCGTCGTACACGAGCGCCAGCGCGGCGGCCCGCTCCACCCCCGCCTCGGCGAGCACCGCCTCGGTGGCCTCCAGGGCCTCCAACGTCCGCTGCCCGCCCACGGGTTCGCTCGGCGCGGCGGGCGTGCCGTTGCCCGCCGCCCGGTTGACGGCCGCGCTCACCACCCGGTCGAGCAGCGCCGCCGACACCGCCCGGGCCCGCCCCACGACCGGCGGCCGCACCGTCCGCTCGGCGGGCGGCACGACGAGCGTGACCTGTTCCTCGTACACCCCCCGCAGTTCGGCGGCGAGCCGGTGCGCGAGACCGTCGTCACCGCACACCACCATGTGCGCGCCGGCGGTGCCCGGCGGCTGACCCTGATTCGGAACGGTCCCCACGAGGGAGAAGACTGCCTCACCGGGACGGGAGGTTCCACGGATGAGGTGAACACCCCGTACGGAACTCCCGTATGAAAGGGGAGGGAATGCGAGAAACAGGCATCAGGGAGAACACGGAAGCCGGAGGTGCGCGACCCGTGGCCATCACCAGAGCGGCCCCGCACGAGGAGGGCCCCCGCCGGGACCGACCGCAGGCGCCTCCCGCATCCCCCGCGCATCCCGCACCTTCAGCGCCTTCCGCGTCTTCAGCGCCTCTCACGCCGCCCGACGAGCCCGGGCGGCTCACCTCGCCCCTGGCCCTGACCCTGCTGCTGCTCCTGATGGTGCTGCTGCAGAGCCCCATCCGGCGCGCGCTGTCCGCCCCGGTGATGCAGAGCTGGATGACGGTGTTCGTGGCGGTGGTGGTGCAGGCGCTGCCGTTCCTGGTGCTGGGGGTGCTGCTGTCGGCGGCGATCGCGGTCTACGTACCGCCCTCCTTCTTCGCCCGTGCCCTGCCGTCCCGCCCCGGACTCGCCGTCCCGGTCGCCGGGGTCGCGGGCGCGCTGCTGCCCGGCTGCGAGTGCGCGTCGGTCCCGGTTGCCGGGGCCCTGGTCCGCCGGGGCGTGACCCCGGCCGCGGCTCTCGCCTTCCTGCTCTCCGCCCCGGCGATCAACCCGATCGTGCTCACGGCGACGGCCGTGGCCTTTCCCCGCAACCCCGAGATGGTGCTGGCCCGGTTCGTCGCCAGCCTGCTCGTGGCGTGCGCGATGGGCTGGCTGTGGCAACGGCTGGGCCGCACGGACTGGTTGCGGCTGCCGGCCCACGCGCCGCACGAGGGGGAGACCAAGGGGGCCGCGTTCTGGGACTCGGTCCGGCACGACGTGATGCACGCGGGCGGCTTCCTGGTCCTGGGTGCGATGGCGGCGGCGACCCTGAAGGCCGTCGCTCCGGAGAGCTGGCTGCGCACGGCCGCGGAGAACCCGGCGGTCGCCGTCCTGACGCTGGCCGTCCTCGCGGTGGTCCTCTCCATCTGTTCGGAGGCGGACGCGTTCGTCGCCGCGTCGCTGACCCAGTTCTCCCTCACGGCCCGGCTCGCCTTCCTGGTGGTCGGCCCGATGATCGACCTCAAGCTGTTCGCGATGCAGGCGGGCACCTTCGGCCGGGGCTTCGCGCTGCGCTTCGCCCCGGCGACCTTCGCGCTGGCCATCGTGTCGGCGGTCCTGACGGGATGGGTCCTGCTGTGAACCGACAGTCCCAGGCGGCCGTCCTCTTCCTCCTCGGCGCGGCCATGCTGCACGCCGGCACCACCGACCTCTATCTCCGCTACGTCAAGGCGGGCCTGCGCCCGCTGCTCCTGGCGTCCGGCGCGATCCTCATCGTCACGGCGCTGGCGACGGCCTGGTACGAACACCGCAGGACGAGGACCCAGACGCGGACCCGGACGAAGGCCCGGACGAAGGCCCGGACGAAGGCCCGGACGAAGACCGTGGCGACGGCTACAGCGACGGCTACTGCTACGGCGACGGCTACAGAGACGGCTACGGCGACAGAGACGGCGACGACGCGTCGGCCGGAGGGGCACGAAGCAGCCGCGGACGCCCACACACACCCCGAGGAAGCGCACCTCGAACACGCCCACCCCGAACCCCGGGTCTCCTGGCTTCTGATCCTCCCCCTCCTTGCACTGATCCTGGTCGCCCCGCCGGCCCTGGGCTCGTACAGCGCGACCCGCACGGGCACGGCCCTCCAGGAGCCCCTCGCCTACCCGGCCCTCCCCGCCACGGACCCGCTGCCGCTGAGCGTCGTCGACTACGCGGGCCGAGCCGTATACGACCACGGCCGCACCCTCACCGGCCGCGAGGTCCGCCTGACCGGCTTCGTGGCCCTGGACCACGACGGCACGCCCTATCTGGTCCGCATGGCCCTCAACTGCTGCGCCGCGGATGCCCAGCCGGTCAAGGTCGGTCTGACCGGCGCCATTCCTCCGGTCCTCCAGCCGGACACCTGGCTGACCATCACCGGCACCTACACCCCTCGCACCACCCACGACCCGGTGAACAACGGCCCCATCCCCTTCCTCAAGGTCACCACCGCCACACCGACCCCGACCCCACGGGACCCCTACGACGAGTCGTGGAACAACTGAGTGTTCCCGGCCGTCGACGTTCAGCTCACTTGAGCGTCCCAAACCCGAAATTCCCCCTGCTACGCGCCGGTTACGGCTCCCTCAACCCCTGGTGGCCGGGCGGTTAGCGCCTCATGATGGGGCCATGACGGCGGCCTCGCGTGCCTTGACACGACTGGCGACCTGGCCCGACCTCGCGGAGGTCCGGCCCAGCTGCGGCACCGGTCGGGCGTTGCGCTCGGGCGGGGTCGAGATCGCGCACTTCCACTCCGACCGGAGTGTCGACCTGCATCTCACCGGCAAGGCGATCCACCGGTTCGAGAGGGACCTGCGGCACTCCAGCGCGATCCGGCTGCTGCCCGGCTCGCCCTGGGTGACCGTCCATCTGGAGTGCGAGACGGACATCGACCTGCTCATGACGCTGGTGAGCGCCGCTCTCCAGGCCCACCAGAGGTACCCGGGTGCGGACCTCACGGTCCTTCCGCGCTGCAACGAGCACCGGGAAGTGGCGCTCACCCGCGAGAGCGCCGGCGGCATCTAGGACTCACTCCGAGGCCCCCTTCACCTGCGGTTCGTGCCGGTCGGCAGGTACCTGTCCGGCCGCCCGGTGCCCGCCCGGTGCCCTCCCGGCGCCCGCCCGGTGCCCTCCCGGCGCCCGTCCCGGCCGTCCGGTAATCCGTTCCGCGTCTGGTGAGCTGACGGCCCGTCAGTTATCGTCCCCTGGCGGGCCGAAGCCATCACCCGGACCGGCGCCGATGCCGTTGCCGATGCCGTTGCCGATATGGAAGGGGCGAGCGCCATGGAGACCGAAACGGATCGTCCGAGCCGTCCTCCCCGGAGCCCGCAGCCGCCGGGCGTTCCCCGCTGGGTGGCGATGTTCTACGACCCGGCCTCGACGTCCTGGCGGCCGGGCGCCGAATCCCCCGACCGCACGCCCGTGTTGTACGCGATCGGCGAGATGACGCAGGTCAAACGGGCCCGGGGCGACGAGGTCGCCGTCGACCTGTGGGGCCCGAAGGACGGTGAGTGGCGGCGCTACGACCCGTCCCCGTCCTCGTCCCCGGCCTTGACCCCGTCCTTGACCCCGTCCTCGTCCCCGGCCGGTTCCGTCCCGGAGGCTGCGCAGCCGTCGGGCGATGGCGGCGCGCGGCCCGGCCATGCCAAGCTCGCGGAACGCATGGAGGACCGCCGGCACCAGGTCATCATGGCGGGCCTGGGCAAGGCGGGCCTCTACGATCTCGCGCCGGAGGACGTGACCGCCGTCCGGACTCTGGTCGACCAGGTGGACGAGGCCACGCTGCGCCGGGTCGCCCACTGGATGGCCCTGGCGGGCAGGCCGGTTGAGTGAGGCGGACGCAGGGCAGACACGGCGTATGACGGTCTCCGTGAACCGCGAACTCTGTTACGGCTCCGGCGAATGCGCCTTCCGCCTGCCCTCCGTCTTCACCACCGCGGACGACGGCCTCGGAGCCGTCGTCCCGGGGCGCGAGGAAACGGGCGGCGACCCGGAGGTGCGGGAGGCGGCCGAGCGCTGCCCGTCGCAGGCCATCAGCCTCTAGGGGTGCCCCGGGGCGGGTAGCTCCAGCGGAAGGACTCCAGCGCCCGGGTCCGCGCCTCCACCACCGCCATGCGCGCCTCCCGTTCGGCGGGGTCGACGTGCGCGGACTGGCCCGTCACCTGCCCGTCCCACTTCCGGTAGAGGAGCCCGGTCCGCGCCGAGAACCAGCCGCGGCTCACCGAGTTGAGCGCCAGCAGGACACCGGTGTCCTCGGACGCAGGCAGGGCCATCCAGCCGCCGAGCGCGGTCAGCAGGTCCCGCCGTACGAAGAGACTCGCGGGGTGCACCGGCGCGCGGAAGTCGTTCGCCTTCCAGTGGTCGAGTACTGCCCCCCGCTCGATGGGCCCCTCGGCGGGATCGCCGGGGAAGCCGACCGTGGAGCCGTCCGGCAGGAGGTCCAGGGCGCTCGAGGTCGCCCAGCCGAGGGCCGGATCGCGTTCGAGGGCGGCCAGGTCGCGGGCGAGGGTGCCGGGCGCGAGCCGGTCGTCGGCGTCCAGGACCTTCACGTACTCGCCCTCGGCGTGCGCGAGGGCGATCGTGCGGGCGACCCCGGGTCCGCCCGGGCGTCCCTGACGGAAGGTCACCCGGGGGTCGTCCGGGATGTGGGGCGCGACCTCGTCGGTCGTGCCGTCCTCCTGGATCACCCAGTGCCAGTCCCAGCCCGCGGGTAACTCCTGTGTGCGCAGAGACTCGTAGGCCTCGGGCAGATACCGGGCCGAAGGGGCGTGCACGGCGGTGACTATGACGATGCGTCGGCTCACGAGGGCAGCGCTTCCGGGCGAGGTTCCGGGTGATCGAGACGCCCCGGGCGCTCGCGCCCGCCGTGGCCACGGACCGCCGTCGCTCTGCTGGGTATCGGCACGGCCGCCAGCCTACGACTCCCGGTCACCGGATCTCACCGAGGGGCCACCGGGGACTCACCGGGACGGGCCGCGCGGGAAAAGAGGGGAGGGGGAAGGGGGGGAAGGGGCGGGAAAGGCCGGGAAACGGGCGGAGGCGGGCAGGAAAAGGCCCGGTCGCTGGCGACGGGGGATGCACCAGCGACCGGGCTATGGCCAAGGCTAACAAGGCTGCCGGGTCGGCGGGAGCCGACGTCTCAGCTGCCCTGCCGTTGTGATCGGGATCACTCTCCCGGTCAGTCCTCGCACGGAGGCTCGTAGGAGAGCCGGGGCAGGTACTCGTGCCACTTGTCGGCCGTCAGCACGCCTCGCGTGGACGCGCAGATACGACTGATCGCCGCGTCGACGTCCAGGTTCCACAGCCGTACCGTGTCGGCGCCGCTGGAGACGCCGAGCATGTGGCTGTTGGGACTGAAGGACAGGAAGTTGCCGGTCTTGGCGTTGGGGCTCATCGACTGGCCGATGGGGGAGGCCCCGGCCGGGTCGGTCACGTTCCACAGCCGGATCGTGTTGTCGTTCCCGCCGCTGGCGAGGGTCTCGCCGTCCTGGCTGAAGGTCAGGGACACCACCGCCTCGGTGTGGCCGGTGAGGGGCGAGCCCCGCCGGGACGCCCGCGCGGGGTCGGTCACGTTCCACAGCCGTACCGTGTCGTCGTCGCTGCCGCTGGCCAGCGTGCGGCCGTCCGGGCTGTAGACGAGCGCGTTGACCGGGCCGACGTGCCCGGTGAGGGGCTTGCCGACAGGCGTGGTGTGCCGGGGATCGGTCACGTTCCACAGCCGTACGGTGTGGTCCGCGCTGCCGCTGGCGAGGGTGCGGCCGTCCGGGCTGAACACGAGGGCGTTGACGAACCCCTTGTGCCCGGTGAGCGGTGCGCCGAGCGCGGTGGCGTGGGCGGGGTCGGAGACGTCCCACAGCTGGATGGTGCGGTCGTCGTAGGCGGTCGCCAGCGTGCGTCCGTCCGGCGCGAAGGCCAGCGCGTCGGGGCCCAGGAACCGGGTGCGCAGCTCGACAGGCGGCCCCGCGGAGACCGGCCGGGCCGGGTTGGTGACGTCCCACAGGTACACCGCCCGGTTGGCCGTCAGCACGGCGAGCGTGCGACCGTCGGGCGAGAAGGCGAGCGTGCGCTCGCTGCCGTCGTCGGGCATGAAGGGCGCACCCAGCGTCACGGGCCGGTCGGGGTCCGCCACGTTCCACAGCCGGACCCTGCCGTCTCGGGCGGCCGTGGCCAGCACCCGTCCGTCCGGCCGGAAGGCGCCGCTGCGGCCGATCATGTCCGACGTCGGGATCGACCAGAGCCGGACCTTGCTGTCGCCGTTGCCGGTGGCGAGGGTCCGGCCGTCGGGGCTGAAACCGATGGCGTACATCTCGCCGCTGCCCCCCGCGAGCGGCTCGCCGACCTGCGAGGGGTACGCCGGGTCGCTCACGTTCCACAGGGTGGCCGTGCTGTCCGCGCTGCCGGCGGCCAGCATGGTCCCGGCGGGGTTGAACGCCACCGACCACACGGGGCCGGTGTGCCCGGTGAGCGGTGGGCCGAGCTGGGTGGCCCGCCCTGGGTCGGTCACGTCCCACAGCCGGATCGTGTCGTCCGTGCTGCCGCTGGCGAGAGTGTCCCCGTCGGGGCTGAAGTCCAGCGAGTGCACGGTGTCGGTGTGACCCGCCAGGACCCTGTCGATCCGCTCCGGCCGGCGCGGGTCGGCCGTGTCCCACAGCCGGATCGTGTTGTCGTCGCCGCCGGCCGCGAGCGTACGGCCGTCCGGGCTGAACGCCACGGAGCGCACGGCGGCCGTGTGGCCGGTCAGCGCGCCGAGCGCCGTCGGCCGGCCCGGTGCCGTCATGTCCCACATCCGCACGGTGTGGTCCTCGCCCGCGGAGGCCAGGGTCCGCCCGTCCGGGCTGAAGGCAAGGAGGTAGATCGTGCCGGTGTGGCCGGTCAGGGGCTTCCCCAGCGGGCGCGGGTGGGCGGGATTCCGGACGTCCCACAGCCGGACGGTGCCGTCGTCGCCCGCGCTGGCGAGGGTGCGGCCGTCCGGGCTGAACACCGCGCTGCTCACCCAGCTCCGGTGGCCGGTGAGGGGCTTGCCCAGGGGCTTGGGACGGGACCGGTCGCCGACGTCCCAGAGCCGGACGGTCCGGTCGTAGCTGGCGGTGGCCAGCACCTTGCCGTCCGGGCTGAACGAGGTGAGGTAGACGGCGCCGGTGTGGCCGAGGAGCGGTGTGGCCAGCGGCGCGTTCACGATCGAGACCAGGCGGTTGTTGGTGCCCGCGTCGCCCGGCCGCAGGTCGTGCGCCACCAGGTCGAGCTGCGCGGACAGCGACGGATCCGTGTACTGGACGCGGTCGGCCTCCGCGACCACCTGCTCGAACACGGCGTCGTTGCGCTGCTGCCAGGCGACCACGGCCGCGCCGACGGCGAGGATCGCCAGCACCACCAGCGCCGAGACCGCGCCCCGGCTGATCCACACGATGCGCCTGCGCAGCCTGACGGACGCTGCCAGGAACTCCACCGCGCTGCGGGTCAGGAAGGTGTCGCCGGCGGACTTCGCCCAGCTGTGGGCCTGCTCCAGCCGGGAGCCCCGGTAGAGCAGCGCCGCGTCGCGGTTCGAACTGTCCCAGGCCCGGCCGTCCTCCTCCAGCCGCTGCCGCAGCAGATGGTCGCTGCGGTCCTCGTCGATCCAGTCACGCAGCCGGGGCCAGGCGTGCAGCAGCGCCTCGTGGGTGATCTCGACGGTCTCCGCGTCGAGGGTCACGAGCCGGGCGCGCACCAGGGCCTCGAGCGACTCTTCCGTCTTGCCCGGGTCGGCCGACTCCTCCGCGAGCTGCCGACGGGTGCCCCGGCGCCGGGTGGCCTGGGTGTCCTCGCCGACCCGGACCAGCCGCATCAGGAGCAGCCGGGCCGCGGTACGCGCCGCCGGGTCGAGCCCGGACCAGGCCCGCTCGGCGGTCGCCGCCACCGCGCCCTGGATGCCGCCCGCCGCGCGGTAGCCGGCCAGCGTCAGCCGTCCCGCCTTCCGGCGCTGCCAGGTGGCGAGCAGGGCGTGCGAGAGAAGGGGCAGCGCGCCCGCGTGCGCTCCGCGTGGACCGTCGACGGTCACCTCACGGATGATCAGCTCCGCCAGCCCGGGCTCCAGCTCCAGTCCCACGGCCCTGGCCGGCCCGGTCACCGCCTCGCGCAGCTCCGAAGTGGACAACGGCCCCAGCACCATGTGCCGGTGCTGGAGCGCGTCGGAGAGCTCGGGGTGGCTGAGGCACTCCTCGTAGAAGTCGGCGCGGACACCGAGGACGACGAGGACGGGGGGCGGTAACGGCGTGCCGGCCGTGTCGGCCGTGTCGGCAGCGCCGGCCGTGTCGGCAGCGCCGGCCGTGCCGGCCGTGCCGGAGTCCGCGGGGGTGCAGGCGTCGTGCAGAAGCTGGATGAAGAGGCGCCGGTCCGCCTCGTCGGGACAGAGGGTGAAGGCCTCCTCGAACTGGTCGACGATGATGACGGGGCGGGCCGGGAGACCGGAGGAGACGGAAGGGCCGGAAGGGCCGGAGGGGCCGGACAGGCTGGAGGGGCTGGAAGGGCCGGAAGGTTCCGGGGGGCCGGAGGGGTCGGAAGCTTTGGAGGAGGCGGCCGCGTCCCGTTCTGCCCAGGCGGTGACGGCCTCCCGTACGGCCCGCGCGAAGCCGGGGGTGCCGGGTTTCCCGACGGTGGCAGGGGTGGCTGTGGCTGTGGTCCCGGCCGAGGTCGAGCCAGAGCCAGGGGAAGGGCCGGAGCCGGGGGAAGAGCCGGAGCCGGGGGGAGAGCCAGAGGTAGAGCCAGAGGTAGAGGCAGGGGTAGGGGTAGGGGTAGGGGCAGGGGTGGATGGGGCGAACGGGGCCAGTTCGGGGATACGGCTGGTCAGCTCGGTGAGCGGATCGGCGCCCGGTACCAGTTGGAGGACCCGCGCGGAGTTCCCGGCCTCCGCCCGGCCGCCGCGGTTGCGGTCGGCCACCGCACCGTTCTGAAGGGCGGGTACGAGGCCGGCGCTGAGCAGGGAGGACTTGCCCGCTCCGGAGGCGCCGACCAGCATGACCAGGCCGCCCGTCCGTTCCGCCGCGCGAAGCTGGGCGACGAGGGCTTCCGTGCTCCGCTCCCGGCCGAAGAACCAACGGGCGTCCTGCTCGCGGTACGAGGCGAGTCCGCGGTAGGGGCACACCCCTGCGGGGACACCCTGAGCCTCGGCCGCCGGCTGCTCGCCCTGCTCGTCCGCCACCGGAGCGACGGGGACATCGACGACGACCGGATCGGCCACCGCCCGCTCCCACAGCCGCTGCCACTGCCCGAGGTCGTACAGCCCGGTGGACACCGGTGCGGGCCGCGTGCGCCGCGCCTCGGGTATCAGCACGTGCAGCACGGCGGCGAGGGCGGCGAACTGGGCCGGTACGTTCCTGGCCCGTCGCCAGTCGCTGATCCGCTGGGTGGACACCCTTACGGGCCGTCCCCGCTCGTCGACCCGCTGGAGTCGGGCGACCGTCTCGGACACGCGCTTGAGCGGAGGGTTGCCGGCCTCCTTGTACAGCAGCGCGAGTCGTTCCGCGAAGGCTGTGCGTGCGCCCGAGTCGGAACTCAAGGCCTCCACCCCTATCCTCACCCGCACCTGCAATCCGGACCGGAAAAACCACTTTATATGGCTGACCTGCGGTTAAGTGGCTGACCGGACATCGGATCCTCCTCGGTTCGGGCCTCAGCTGGCAGTATCCGGAGGCAGAAGCGCAGGAACCGGGCGTAACGCGGGCGACCGCGCGCTCGGCGCGCGAACCGCGCCGTCACGGCGTGGTCGACTCCGCCCGCACCGTTCGTCACCGGTCCGCACGAGGGGAGGGACCGGTGGCCAACGGTGCGGCGTGTGACGATCCTCGGGTTTCGACCAAGATGACAGGCGCCCGGCACGCCTGAAACGCCAGACACGGCAGACACGGCAGACACGGCAGGGACGGCGGGGACGACGGTGGCCGTTCCCCGGCCTCACGCCCGGAGGCGGGCCCTGACGCGCAGGACGGATACTCCGCTGCTGCCGCTGCCGCTGGGTCGAGGTCGGCTAGGTCGAGCCCGGCTGGGCCGAGCGCGGCTGGGTCGTCGGGATCCGGTGGGTGAAGAACAGGGCGACGACGGCGGCGAGCGCGAGGACGGCGAGGGCGGCGCGCAGGCCGTCGAGCCGCGCCTCCGTGTTCGCGTCGAGCGCGGCGTCGGTCACGGCGTCGGTCGCGTCGGCGTCCTCGAGGACGGCCTTGAGCTGGGCGTCCGACAGGAAGGGCGCCCCGCTCTGGAGCTGAACGCTCGCCTCGCTCTTGACCCGGTCGGGGACGTCCGGGTTCTGTTCGATGCTGGTCAGGAACGAGGTGGTCAGCGTGGCGATCATGATCGACCCGGCGAGTGCCGTACCGATCGAGGCGCCGAGGTTGGTGACGGAGTTCTGGACGCCGCCCACCTCCGCACTCTGCTCGTCCGGCACCGCGGACACGGTGACCGAGCCGAGCTGGGAGGCCAGCGCGCCCATGCCGAGACCGATCAGCAGCAGCGGGATCGTCACGATCTCCGCGCCCGCGTCCGCGTCGAGCGCGGCCATCAGGATCACCGCGCCCGCGAACATCGCGAGGACCCCGGACCGCACGACCCTGCGCGGTGAGACGTCCGGGAGGAGCCGTGGGATCAGGATCGCGGCGGCCAGCAGGGTCAGCGAGAGCGGCAGGATGCGCGCGCCGGTCTTGAGTGCCGACAGGCCGAGCGCGACCGACAGATAGAGCGGTACGACGAAGAACACGCCCATCTGCACGAGGTACTGGAAGAAGAACATCGTCAGGCCGCCGGTGAGCTGCTTGTTCCCCAGCAGGGCCGGCTGCACGAGAGGCTCCCTGCCCCGGCCGACGAGCCGGGTCTCCCAGCGGAGGAAGACCCAGATCAGGAACAGGCCCGCGAGCATCAGCCAGACGACCGGCGAGACTCCCAGCCAGGAGGGTGCGTCGGGTTTCGGCCGGAACCAGCCCCACGTGGACGAGCGCAGGACGCCGAACACGAAGGTCCCGAGCCCCAGGGCGGAGAGCACGGCCCCGAAGAGGTCGATGCGCGGCCGCCGGTCGGGCACCGCGTCGGCGGCCCGCCGGGCCAGCACCAGGATGCCGAGCACGAGGATCACCTCCCCGGCGAACACCCAGCGCCAGGAGAAGTACGTGGTGGCCACGCCGCCGATGAGCGGCCCCAGCGCGATGGCCACCGCTCCGGCGGCGGCGACGAGTCCGTAGGCGGCGGGGCGGCGTTCCACGGCGAAGTTCCCGGCGACGAGCGCCACGATCGCGGGCAGGATCAGCGCCGCTCCGATCCCCTCCAGGAGCGACCAGCCGACCAGCAGAACCGGCAGGTTCGGGGCGAGTGCCGTGGTCAGCGACCCGCATCCGTAGATGACGCAGCCGATCATGAAGGCCCGCTTGCGGCCGATCAGCGCGCCGACCTTGCCGCCGGGGATCATGAGCATCGCCATCACGAGGGTGTACGCCGTGATCGCGCCCTGGATGCCGGTCACGGTCGAGTCCACGTCCTCGGCCACCGTGGCGATCGACACGTTCATGACGGAGCTGTCGAGCGCCATCAGGAACTGGCCCGCCGCGAGCGTCAGCAGGACGATCTGCGCTGTTTTCGAACTCCCGTGCGTATTCGCTGTGGGGGGCATGGTCGCATTCTCGCCACGGTCACGCGGAACGCGGCCGCGACCCGCCAACGGGGTCAGCCGGGTGGCGGCTCCTCGCCGCGACCCGGCCGCCCACGCGTCGGCGTTCCCCGTGGGACCGTGCTGTCAGCGTTCCCGCGGGACCGTGCACAGGGCCCAGATCACGAAGGCGTACAGCGCGATCAGGGTGAGCGACCAGACGGGGTAGTACGGGATCGACAGGAAGTTGGCGATGATCAGCAGCCCCGCGATGCCGACCGCGACGACGCGCGCCCACGTGGCACGCGAGAAGAGGCCGACGCTCACGCCGATGGCGATCACGCCGAGGACCAGCTGGATCCAGCCCCAGCTCGTCAGGTCGAACTTGAAGACGTAGTTGGGGGTGGAGACGTAGATGTCGTCGTCGGCGATGGCCATGATGCCTCGGAACAGATCGAGGACACCGGCGATGAACAGCATCACGCCGGCGAACGTCACCAGCCCGCCGGCGGTCGCCTCGGATGCGGACGACCTGTGGTGCGCCGTGCTCGTGGTCATGGCGGATTCCTCACTTCGTCGGTGATGCGCGATGTGCGGCACTGCCTCTCCGAGCGTGTGGCGTGGCCGAGGACGGGAGATCACCCGGGGCGGGTGAAGTTTGCGGCGTGGATCCCTGGTGCCCTGGAAGCGGACACACCGGCGATGCGGCAGGCGTCCGGGCGCTCACACCGGCCGACGCCGACCGCGCTCCCGTCGAGGCACGGGTACGCCGACCGTTCGTGATCGGCCGAAGGGAGCCCGCAGCCGCGACATGGCCATGACCTTCGTCGACGCCCCGGGCGTCCGGCGCGACCACCCCACGGAGCCGCAGCCATGACCGACAACCCCCTGGACGGACACGACGTGCGGCATCGCACCCCCGAGGAGCGGGCCGCGCTCGGCAAGGCCGCGCGGACGAGAGCGCCCCGCTCCAGTCATGCCGAGTTCGTGCCCGGACCGAAGCGGCCGGACCCGTTGAAGATCATCGAGAAGCAGTCGGCGACCCGGTTGCCCGGCCTCGTGCCGATCCGCTACAGCAGGATGTCCGAGTCGCCGTTCCGGTTCTACCGGGGGGCCGCCGCCATCATGGCGTCCGATCTCGCGAACACCCCGACGACGGGGCTGCGTACCCAACTGTGCGGTGACGCCCACATGTTGAACTTCCGGCTGCTGGCCTCACCCGAGCGGCGCCTCATGTTCGACATCAACGACTTCGACGAGACGCTGCCGGGCCCCTGGGAGTGGGACGTCAAGCGCCTGGCCGCGAGCCTCGTCATCGCGGGCCGGGCGAACGGCTTCAGCACGAAGGAGCGGGCCAGGATCGTACGGGCCACCGTGGGGTCGTACCGGGAGAGCATGCGGTCCTTCGCCGGACTCGGCAACCTGGCCGTCTGGTACGCCCAGTTCGACGTCAACTGGGTGCGGGACCGGTTCGGGGCGGACCTGTCGGCGCGGGGCCGCGAGCGGTGGGCGCAGGCCGTGACCAAGGCGCTCTCGCACGACACCCTCCAGGTCTTCGACAAGCTCACCCACGTCGTCGACGGCAGGCGCCTCATCGCGCCCGACCCGCCGCTCATCACCCGTCTAGAGGACCTGCTGCCCGGTGAAGGCAGCGGTGGCGACGTGGAGAAGGGCATCCGACGGCTGATCGAGCGCTACGGCCAGTCCATCCAGTCGGACCGGCGGTACCTGCTGGAGCAGTACCGGGTGGCCGACATGGCCCGCAAGGTCGTCGGCGTGGGCAGCGTGGGCACCCGCTGCTGGATCGTGCTGCTGCTCGGCAAGGACGACGAGGATCCGCTGTTCCTCCAGGCCAAGGAGGCCGACGAGTCGGTGCTGGCGCCCTACGCAGGGGTGAGCACGTACCGGACGCAGGGCGAGCGGGTGGTCGCCGGACAACGCCTGATGCAGGCCACCAGCGACATCTTCCTGGGCTGGGAGCGTGTGGAGGGCATCGACGGCCGGCGACGGGACTTCTACGTACGGCAGTTGCGGGACTGGAAGTGGGTCGCCGTGGCCGAGGACATGGTGCCGCGCGGCATGCGCACCTTCGGCGCGCTGTGCGGCGCGACGCTGGCCCGCGCCCACGCGCGATCCGGCGACCGGATCGCCATCGCCGCCTATCTGGGCGGCGGCGACAGCTTCGACCGGGCGCTGGTGACCTTCGCCGAGCAGTACGCCGACCAGAACGAGCGCGACCACGAGGCACTCGTCACCGCCGTCGAGGAGGGGCGACTGCCGGCACAAGCGGCCTGACGGCGTGCGGGCCGAGTGGGCTTCCGCCCGACCGCCTCCGCCCGACCGCCTCCGGGCTCCGGCCTCCGGGCTCCGCGCCGCGGTCGTTCAGACGACCCGGTAGCGCAGGTGGGTCACGGACCCCGTGCGGGGTCTGCCCTGCGGGATCAGGTCGGCCCGCTCGCCGGCGAACAGCGGGGTGCCCCGCCCCAGCAGCAGGGGCACGAGATGGATGTGCACCTCGTCGAGCAGGCCCGCCCTGAGGAGCTGCCGGGCGATGTCCGCACCCAGCACCAGGACGTCCTTGTCGCCCGCCGCCTCCTTCGCCCGCCGGGCGGCGGCCTGCAGCCCGGCGAACGCGAACGTCGCCGGGTTGTGGGAGCTCCAGGAGGTGGCTCAGCGCTACGGCGAGAGCAAGACGATCCTCCACCCCGACCTCGGCCGCATCGACGTCGACGCCCAGGTCCTGTTCACCGAGAACCGCGCCCAGACCCTCGTGGTCATGACCGCCCGGCCCGGCACGGAGAGCCAGGGAAAGCTCGAACTCCTCTCCGTCATAGGGCGGCAGCAGCTCACCCCTTGAGCCGACGCACGTCACGGACCCGCGTCATGGACCCGCGTGATGGATCCGCGTCGTCCTGCGGCGTGGGGGAGTAGGTTGGGGGAGCGAGGATCCTTCGTACACCGGCGTTCAGGCCGGTCTCGTCCTCCTGGTTCGACCACACCGGGTGCTCCGCGCTCGAGGCAGGTTCCGCCTTATGGCAGCCGAAGCCGCTCACCGGTCCGATCGTGCCTCGGCCGCGCCGAGGGTGTCGTCGTACCCGGCGGTCGCCCGGCAGGTCGCCGACGCGCTCCGCTGGTTCTTCGCCTGTGAGGACACCGGCAGCTCTCCGCCGAGGCGCGAGGACGACGGCTCGCGCGGGCACCCCTTCGTGGACGGCAGAACCCGTTGATCCCCGCACCTACGGCACCTCCGTCATCAGCGTTCTTCGGCGTCTTCTTCGGCGTCTTCCTCGGCGCCTTCGGCTGCGTGCACGGCGTGCGTCCGCCGATCCGTCCGCCGGTCCGCCCGCCCACCGGCCGCTGAGCCGACCGCCCACCGCCCGCCGCCCCCGCCCACTGATCCGACCGCCGTACGGCGGCCGACAGGAGCAGATATGACCACCGCGCTGCAGCCCCCGCTTCCCTCCCAACCCCTCCTCCGCCTGAGCCTGGCGCCCCGCGGCACCATTCCACGGCCCATCGACGGCGCATGGTGGCCCCGCTCCTACGACCTGCTCTCCGAACTCCCCCGTCTCCTGGGCGGACTGCCGCCCGAATGGGGCCAGATCACCAGTGTCACCGTCAGCGGGTCGAAGTGGTCCGCGACGCCCGGCCGGACACTCGTCTGCAACCAGGTCGTACGACTGCGCAGAACCGTGACGACATCCGCGCCGGACACCGTGGTCCTGCTCGCGCCCGGCCAAGGGCGCTGGGATCTGCTGGTCGTCCCACCGGACACCACCGAGCAGGCCGCACAGTTGTCCATGGCAGCCGCGGCGGACCCGCGCTCCTGACATCGCTCGACGGGCGGACCGGCGGACCTGTGGACGGATTGGCGGGCGGACCGATGGACGGACTGGGGGGGCGGACCGGTCGGCGGACCCCGTTCGCCCGGTCCGAGGAGTAGCCTGAAATGACCGAGGATATTTCGCGCACCGGCTTTCATGCCCGTGTCGTTTTCGGCGATTCACTATGCCGGGCCGGTCGCCACCGGCCCGGAGCAGGGTTCGCGTCATGACTGCGACCGTTTCCCCCTCGCCGACACTCGAAGCAGAAGACCGGTCCTCCTCGTCCGCCCTCCGTCTGTCGCTCGCTCCCGCCGGCTCCGCCCCGGCGCTGCTGGACGGCGCCTGGTGGCCCCGTTCCCGCGATCTGGCGGCGGAACTCCCCTCTCTGGCAGCCGTACTGGAGCCGCAGTGGGGGCGGATCACCCGGGTCACGGTGAATCCCACCCACTGGCCGGTCGTCCCGCGCAAGGTGACTGTCGCCGGACACGTGGTGAAGGTCGGCTGGTTCCTGTCCGAGCAGGATCCGCACGAACTGCTGCTGCTCTCCTACCGCTTGGGCCGCTGGAACCTCCTGGTGGTCCCGCCGCGGACGGATCCCGCCTCGGCCGCCTGGCTGATGTCCGCCGCGAGCGACCCCTTGGGCACATCGACCGCGAGCCGGTTGATGGAGGAGGCGACGCGTCTGCGGACGGCGTCCGCGACCGATCGGGCCGTGGAAGCGGTCTGGGATTCCGAGGGCGGGCACGAGGCCGGCGATGGGGCCGCACAGCCGCATGTCCCGGTCGGCACCGCCGCGCCGCCGCATCAGCAGATGACGAGGTGAGACCCGTGGAGACGCTCATGACCGTGATCGTGATCCTCGCGATGATCGCCCTCGGGATGTTCCTCATCCACCGGCTCAACTCGCAGCACAGCGAACGCATCGCCGCCTTCCACTACGCCCGCTCCGGGATGCCGGTCGCGGGACCGGCACCGTCTGCACCGACGCCACGGAAGACCCGCGGCCGGCGACCGTCGCGACGGCGGTCGCGGACGACTCCACCCCCGTCGCCGCACCCATGAGACGACCTCCCGGCCCCCCCCGGACGCATCCGCGCATCCGCGCATCCGCGCATCCGCGCATCCGCGCATCCGCGCATCCGCGCATCCGCGCATCCGCGTATCCACGCCCCGCAGCCCCGCAGCCCCGCAGCCCCGCAGCCCCGGTTGCCCGCGGGCAGGCCGGGCCGCTCTCGGGCCTCTCGGGCCGTTCACGGGCCGCACGCGGGCCGCTCCCTGTCGCTGGTGACGTCGTGCGGTCAGTCCGCGGCCGGGGCCTCCGTCGGTGGGCGGGAAGCCTGCCGAAGGCGTGACGGGCTCACCGTGAAGCCCACCGCGGCGCCACCGCCGGGCCGCGGACCCGCCGACACGGATCCGCCGTGAGCCTCGGCGACGTCGTGGACGATGGCGAGGCCGAGTCCGGAGCCGGGCAGGCCGCGCGCGCCGTCGGCCCGGTAGAAGCGGTCGAACACGCGACGTGCGTCGGCGGCGGCGATGCCGGGCCCCCGGTCGTGGACGGTGACCGCTCCCCGGCGGACGTGTACCTCGATGGGCTCCTCGCCGTCGGCGTCGAACTTGGCGGCGTTCTCCAGCAGATTGCCCACCGCGCGTTCGAGGCCCTGGGGGCGGCCGAGGACCACGGAGTCGTCGGCGTCGACATGGACCAGACGCCCGGTGCGCCGGTACACGCGCCGGGCCGCCCGCCGCGCCACCTCGGCCAGGCCCACGGGTGCCTCGGCCTCCTCGCGGCCGCCCGCCAGGGCCAGTTCGACGAGTTCGTCGACGAGGTGACCGAGTTCGCGCGTCTCGTGCTGGACGTCGTCGAGGAGCCGGTCGCGGGAGTCGGGCGACAGCTCGGTGACCCGGTGCAGCACGGTGGCGTTGGCCAGCAGGCTGGTCAGCGGGGTCCGCAGCTCGTGCGCGGCGTCGTGCACCAGCCGCTCCTGGGCCTCGCGGGCGGCGACCATGCGCCCGAGCATCCTGCCGAAGGACGCGGAAAGCCGCCCGACCTCGTCGCGCCCGCCCACCGGTTCCGTGCCGTGGTGAGTGACCCGGCCGTCCGTGCTGACCTCCTCCGCGACTTCGGTCAGGCGGACCAGCCGTCGCGTGACGCGTCCGGCGAGCAGCCGGCCCGCGGCCGCCGCGACGAGCATGACCGCCAGACTGACCGCCGCGATCCGTCGCGCCATGCCGGCCAGCACCTGCCGGGTCTGGTCGACCTGGACGGCCACCTGCAGGGCGCCGCGGCTCTCGCCGAGCGCGGTCGTCAGCAGGCGGTAGCTGTGACCGTCCGCGTCGATCTCGGTGGTGTCCGACTGCCCGGCCTCGCCGGAGGCGGCGAGGGCGCGCGCGGCGTCGGACACCGGCAGCTTCGCCAGCGGGCCGCTCAGGCGGATGGGCGTGCCGTCCCCGGCGACGGCCTGGAGGACCGGCTGCGGCGCCGCCTCACCCTCCGGGGCGGGCAGGTCCAGCCCGGGAAAGGGGGCGGGGCTCCGACTGCCGGGAGTCCGACTGCCGGCGCTCTGGTCCGCCGGTTGGACGGGGTCGGCCGGTTCGACGGGGTCGACCGGGTCCGTCGGGTCGGCCGGGTCCGTCGGGTCGGCCGCGTCCGACGCGTGCGACGCGTGTGACGCGTGTGACGCGTCCGCCGGAGTCCCCTCCTGGCGCTTCTCCATGCCACGGGTCAGGGCCACGGTGGTCGACCGCAGCGTCCGGTCGACCTCCGCGAACACGCTGTCGGAGGCGGCGAGGTAGCTCAGCGCCCCGACCGTCACCGCCACCGCGGCACCGACGGCGGCGAAGGCCAGCGCGAACCGCGAGCGCAGGCTCATGGCCGCCGCGCCGCGTAGCCCACGCCGCGCACCGTGCGGATCAGGTCGGGGGCCCCGGCATCGCTGAGCTTGCGCCGCAGGTAGCCGATGTACCCGGCGAGGTTCTTCGCGTCCACGCCGGCGTCGGGACCCCAGACGCTCCGGTAGATCGCCGCATGGTCCAGGACGAGCCCCTCCTCGCGCACCAGAAGCTCCAGCAGGTCGAACTCCGTTCTGGTCAGCCGGAGTTCAGCCGCGCCCCACCAGGCGCGTCGCGTACCGGGGGAGATGCGCAGTGACGCCATCCGCAGCACGTCACCGGAGCGCGCGCCCCTGTCCCCGTCATCGCCCCTGCCGTGCCCCTCACGCCCCTCGTGCCTCTCGTGCCCCTCGTTCCTCTCGTGCATCTCGGCCGGGGGGCCGGGCGACGCCGTCAGCACGGCCCGACGCAGGAGCGCCCGCAGGCGCGCGAGCAGCTCGGCCACTTCGAAGGGTTTGGGCAGGTAGTCGTCGGCGCCGGCGTCCAGACCGTTCGCCCGGTCGGGGATCCCGGCCCGTGCGGTGAGCAGCAGCACGGGGGTGAGGTCACCGTCGGCGCGCAGCACACGGCACACGGCCACGCCGTCGATGTGCGGCATCATCACATCGAGGACGAGCGCGCTGAAGGACTGCCTGCGGGCCAGGACCAGGGTCTCCACACCGTCACCGGCGGTGACGACCTCGTACCCCGCCAGCTCCAGCGCCCGCTCGACGGCTTCGCGGACGGCACGATCGTCGTCGGCGACGAGGACACGTTCCGGCATGCGCGCATGCTCGCACAGCGTTCTGTGAGCCCCTTCTCATGCAATTCCGGACTGGCTCCGGCCGCGCTCTGAGACCGTTCTCCCACGATGGAGGACCCCACCACCTCAGGCCACAGGAGTCCCATGTCCTCCCACACCCGCCCCGTTCTGCGCCGGCCCGTGGTCCTCGCCGCGTGCCTCAGCGTCGCCCTCGGTACCGTCGGCTATCTCGCGTTCGACCCGGGGTCCGCCTCGGCGACGGTCGCCAAGCAGGCGGTCCCGGCCTCCGCGGCCCGCACCGGAGCCGGTGGCGCGAACACCGCCGAGGTGGTGAAGGCCGCCGACGCCTTCCTCGCGACGCTGTCCGACGAACAGAAGGACGCCGTCCTCTACGACTTCGACGACGAGGCGAAGAAGACCGGCTGGTCGAACTTCCCGACGCCCGTCGTCGAGCGCAACGGCCTGAAGCTGGGCGACCTCACCGACGCGCAGGACGCGGCGGCCATGAAGGTCATGGAGGCGGCGCTCAGCAAGCAGGGTTACGAGGAGCTCGTCGAGATCCGCAAGGCCGACGACTACCTCGCGTCGCTGTCGGACGGCGAGGACACCGGTGACGGCGCGTCCGCCTCCCCCACCGCCACCCGTACGCCTCCCTCCGGAGCCCCGACCGACGGTGCCACCGGTGGCCCCGGAGGGCCCGGCGGCGGAGGAGGCGGGGCCAACTTCGGCTCGGAGTGGTACTACCTCTCCTTCTTCGGACAGCCCAGCAGGACCGGCGAGTTCACCGTCCAGTACGGCGGTCACCACGCGGCGTACAACATCACCTACGCCGGGAACAACGTGACCATGTCGCCCACCCTGACCGCGGTCGAGCCGGAGGAGTTCGTCCTCGACGACAAGGCATACGCCCCGCTCGCGGACAAGCGGGCCGCCACCGTCGGCGCCGTCCAGTCGCTCACCGCCGACGAACTGGCCGCCGCCGAGATCGACGGCAGCTTCGACGACCTCTACCTCGGCCCGGGCAACGACGGCCCCTTCCCGACGGAACCCGAGGGCGTCCTCGTCGGCAGCCTCACCAAGAAGCAGCAGGCGAAGGTCACCGCGATGCTGCGCACCTGGGTCGACGACCTGGACGAGAAGGCCGCGGCACGGCTCCTGGCCAAGTACGTCGCCGAGTACGACGAGACGTACATCGGCTGGAGCGGCGGAACCACCATCGACAACGACCAGACGTACGTCCGCCTCGACGGGCCGTCCGCCTGGATCGAGTTCTCCAACCAGCCCGGCGCCTCGACCGACGAGATCCACCAGCACACGATCTTCCGGGACGAGACCTCCGACTACGGCTGGGAGTGACGTTCGTGCGCCGTCTCGTCTCCGCCCTGCTGCTCTCGGCTTTCCTGCTGGTCGGCGGCCTCGCGTCGCCGGCGGCCGCCCACCCGATGAGCACCTCGGCCGTCCTGCTCGACATCCGTGACGACCGGGTCGAGGGCGAGGTGCAGCTGCCCGTCGACCGCCTGGCGATCGCCGTCGACCGCGACCTCACCCCCACGAGTGTGCTCGGCGAGGACCGGTCCTTCCTCAAGCGCTATACGGCGAGGCACATCAGCGCCGTCGGCGAGGACGGCAACCCGTGGACCGTAGGGCTCGGCACGGGGTCGGTGCGGACGATCGACGGGACGGCGCACCTCGTCTACCCGCTCACCATCCGCCCGCCGGACGGGCAGGTCACCGACTTCCGGCTGCGCTACGACGTCATCGTCGAGGAACTCCTCACCCACAAGGTCATCGCCACCGTCCGGTACGACTTCGACCGAGGCATCCTCAAGACGGAGGACGCCGAGACCCTCGGCGTCCTCGACTGGGACACCAAGAGCCTGCTGGTCCCGGCGGACGAGGGTTCCTGGCTGAAGGGCTTCGCCACCACGGCGGGGCTCGGCATCGAGCATGTGGGTGAGGGCGCGGACCACCTGCTGTTCCTGCTGATGCTGCTCATCCCCGCCCCGCTGGCGGCCACCGCCGGCCGATGGCGCACCGAAGGCACCGGGGCCGCTGGTGCCACCGGGGTCACTGGTGCCATGGGGGTCGCCGGAGGCGCTGGTTCAACCGGGGTCGCCGGGGTCGCTGGTGCCGTCGGAGGCGCCGGAGGCGTCGGCGTCTCATCGCCGCGCCGCAGTCTCCTACGCGTCGTGCACGTCGTGTCGGCGTTCGCCCTGGGTCACTCGCTCACCCTCGCCCTGGCGGCTTCGGGAGTGATCCACGTCCCGTCCCGGCCGGTCGAGACGCTGATCGCCTTCTCGATCGCCGTCTCCGCGGTCCACGCGATACGGCCGCTGGTGGCGCGCGGCGAGGTGCTCATCGCCGCGGGGTTCGGGCTCGTCCACGGCCTCGCCTTCGCCTCGCTCATCGGCGACCTCGGCCTCGACCGCGGTTCGCTGGTGACCACGCTGCTGGGCTTCAACCTGGGCATCGAACTGACCCAGTTGCTCGTCGTCGCCCTGATCATGCCGTCGCTGATCGTGCTGTCCCGCACGCCCGTCTACTCCGCGTTCCGTATCGGGGTGGCCGTCGTCGGGCTCGTGTTCTCGGTGTCCTGGATGCTCGAACGCACGACGCTGACCGCCGGCGACCCGTTCGAAGGCGCGCAGACATGGCTGGTCGGGCACCCTCTGCTCGTCGCCGGCGCGGTCGCGGCCTTCGCCGTCGCGGCCCGCCTGCGATGCGGGGCGCCCTGGACGGCAGCCGGACGGTAGGCCCCGGCCGCGCGTCGCGGGGTCGAAGCACTCCGACCGCGACGCGAAGACCAGGGCCCGGCCCGCCGCCTCACTCAACGTCAGTTCGCCGCATCCCTCTCCGCATCCCTCTCCGCGGCCCTTGCCGTGGCGCTCCTCGAACCCCCCTTCGAGGTGGCGGCGTCCCAGATCCCCGCCGCCACGTTCTGCGCGAACTGCGTCGGCGAGGGCTCGTTCGGCAGCTGCGCAGGCACCGTCGTGCCCTTCTTGTCGCCTGCCCGGTCGGCGAACAGCGCGACCGTCAGGGCGAGTCGGCCGTCGTACCCGGTGGTCCACACGGTCCGCCGGGTGATCCCCCCGCCCGCCCCGGCGACGGCGAAACCCTTCACCTCCGCCGCCGAGCCTGCGTTGCTGTCGCTGTCGACATCGCCGTCGACATCGCCGTCGACGCCCACGGCGACGGGCGTCGGTCCGGCCCCCGATCGCGCGCCCGCCACCAGCGCCTCCTTCTCGTCCAGGACCTGCCGCGCATCGGGCCGCGCGCGGTAGACGGTGCGGCCCTCCCGTGTGATGCGGGCGACGGTGTACGGGGTGGTGTACCTGCCGTCCGCCGCGACCGTCGCGTATGCCGACGTGAGGTCCAGCGGGGTCGGCGCCGGCATCCTCAGCAGCTTGCCCAACGGCTCGCCCGCGTCCTCCACCTCGCTGAACGGATCCAGGGCCGTCCCCGCCTCCACCGCCCCGCTCACCGCGTCGTTGAACGACTGCCGCGCATAGTCCGACCCCCCGTACAGCACCCGCACCGCGCCGTCGCCGGGCACCATGCCCACGACGGCGGTGTGCACCCGCACGCCCTTCTCGCCCCCCGGATGCTTCTGCACCAGCTGGGTGGCGCTGTCCTGCAGCGCCAGGTCGAAGGTGGTCGTCACGCTGTAGCCGCCGCTGGCGAGCCGGTCCTCGGTGATGCCGAGCCGGTCGGCGGCCTCCTTCGCGGCGATGTCGATCAGGTACTGCCGCTGCCCCTCGGTCTCGCCCGGCGGATAGAACCGGAACGCCGGGAAACGCGCCGCGGCCCGCTGCTTCGCCGTGATGCTCCCGCTCGCGGCCATCGCGTCGAGCACCCATTCCCAGCGGTTCTCCAGCTTCGCGGTCACCTTCGGATCGGAGCCCGCCTTCTCGTAGTACGAGGGAATGTTGAGGATGGACGCCAGCGCGGCGCCCTGCGCGACCGTCAGGCTCTTCGCGTCCACGCCGAAGTAGTTGCGGGCGGCGGACTGGATCCCGGCGGCACCCCGCCCGAAGTACACGGTGTCGAGATAGCCCTCGAGGATCTCGTCCTTGGTGCGTGTGCGGTCCAGCTTGATCGCGATGAGCGCCTCACGCGCCTTGCGGGCCAACGAGTGTTCCGGGCTCAGCAGCGCGTTCTTCACGTACTGCTGGGTGATGGTGGAGCCGCCCTGCGGGTCGCCGCCCGTCAGCGTCGCCAGCGCGGCCCGCGTGATGGCCCGCGGTGAGATACCGCTGTCCGTACGGAAGGAACGGTTCTCCGCGGCGATCACCGCCTCCTGCACATGGCGGGGGACCGCGGACAACGGGATGTCCTGCCGGTCGACCGGTCCGCGCCGGCCCAGATATGCGCCGTCCGCGTCGAGGAACACGGTGCTCTGGGTGACGGTCTCGGGGTGCGGCTTCGGAATGGACGTCAGGTGGTACGCCACGACGGCCGCCGCGCACAGCGTCGCGAGCAGCGTGAGGAAGGCGTAGGCCAGCCGGCGAAGCCGCCGCCCCCGGTTGCGCCGCAACCGGATCCGCAGCGGCGCGCGCTCACGATGCCGACGCCCCGCCAACACCCCCTTGCCGTTGCCCCTTCCCTTCCCCCGCCCCTTCCCCTTGCCCTTCCCCTTCTTCGGTGGCCGCGCCGAGCGCCCCAACCGCCGCAGCTCGCCCGCCCGGCCCCTGCCCCCGACCCCGCTCCCACCCCCACTTTCCTTCCCGTCCCTGTTTCCGTCCCTGTTCCCGTCCTCGTCCCCGTTGCCGTTGCCGTCCTCGATCACGCTCATATCCGCCACCACTCGCGGTCCGACCGTGCGGCGACCCTGCCCGAGGCGTCGTACACCGTGACGACCCGATCGTCGCCGTCCATGGAGAGCAGCGCCTGCACGTTCTTGCCGGGCAGCGGCGTGCTCGCGTACCAGATGCCCCACCCCGGACTGCCCGCCAGGACGAGGACGTTCGCGAGGGTTCTGCCGCCGTCGCCGGTGCTCACCTCGACGCGGCCCGGTTCGCCGCTCAGGCCGTGGAAGAGGCCCGACAGGAAGAACCCGCCGGTCACGCTGTCCACCCGGAGGGAGACGCCCGGTTCGTCGAGGGGGCGGTCGCTGTCGTCCCCGGGGAGGGGCACCGACCAGTGCGCGCCGTCGGCGGTCAGCCAGATCCGTACCCCTGCCCTGGCGGTCACCCGTTCGCCCGGCGCAACCACCCGGATCGGGCTCGTCGCCTGACGACTGCCGTCCCCCGCCCGGGCTCCGGACGTCCCGTCCTGCGCACTGCCGCCCAGGCGGTCGGCGGCGAGGAGGGCGACGGGCGTGAGCAGCGCCGCGCAGGCGGCCGAGGCCACGGCAAGGCGGCGTCGTCGCCGGATGCGGCCCCCTGCCCGGAGGCCGGTCAGCGGCACCTCGGACGGGACGATCTCCCGGGCGGTCCGGGTGAACGTCTCGCGCAGCTGCCCGGGGTCGGTGCCGGCCTCCTTCAGACCGTGTCTGGCATGGGCACGCACTGCCCCCACCGAGCAGCCCAGCAGCTGGGCGATCTCCGCGTCCGCCAGCCCCTCCCAGACCCGCAGCACCACAACGGCCCGTCGGCGCGCGGCTCGTCGTCCGCGCAGCCGGCGCAGGTGGTTGCGCACCAGACAGCGCCGTACATGGAAATCCACGTCGTTGCGCGGAACGCGTCGCCACCGCGCGTACATCCGCACCAGCGTTCTGCGCGCCAGTTCCTCGGCGGCACCGGGATCGTCGGTGAGCAGCCGGGCGGTCACGACCAGCCGGGACCAGTGCGTCCGGGCGTAGGCGGCGAAGTCGTGTCCGGCGGCGGCGAGTACGACGGGGCGGGCGGGACGGGCGGGCAGTACGTCGGGGGTCGGTGGCACGTGGGCGGTCCTTCGGCTCGGGAACTCGGTCGTGGCCGGACGCGTGGAGCCGTCCGTCCTGGTCGGGCAACCGTTCGGTCGTGCAAGTAGGTTGAGCAGGCAGTGAGCCAACACCGTCGGGGGAGAGGGAGCCTGGAACCCGTGTTCGCCGTCTTCCCGGTGGGGTTGCGCATCGCCGGCTGCGACCTACGCGACCTACGCGACCTGTACGCACGACGGAGGTGGCCAGGTTGCAAGGAAAGGGCAGAGATTCCGGTGGGGGCATGACCGAGGACGAGTTCGACGCCTTCTACGCGACCGCGTTCCCCCGGCTGACCGGACAGCTCTACGCCTTCACCGGGGACCACGGGGAGGCCCAGGACGTCGTACAGGAGGCGTTCGTACGGGCCTGGGACCGGCGACAGCACTTCCTGTCGGACAGCGCTCCCGAGGCGTGGATCCGCACGGTGGCCATGCGGCTGGCGGTGAGCCGCTGGCGGCGCGCGAGGCGCTGGCTGGAACTCGTACGGCGTACCCCGCCGCCCGACTCCACCCCGGGCCCGGGCCCTGAGCGCACCGCGCTCGTGGCCGCCCTGCGCGAACTGCCCCAGGCCCAGCGGATGGCGATCGTCCTGCACCATTTGTGCGACCTGAGTGTGGAGCAGGTAGCCTCCGAGACCGGCGCGCCCGTGGGGACGGTCAAGGCGAGACTCTTCCGGGGGCGGGCAGAGCTGGCGAAGCGACTCGCGGAGGACGAGGCCGACGGCCGCGTGGACGAGGCCGACGGGCCGGTCCGAAAGGAGAGCCGCCGTGTCCGATGAACTGTCCGCCGCGCTCGGAGAGTTGGCCGACTCCGCGGCGACCGCACCGATCGTCGGCGGCCCCGCGACCCGTGCCCTGGCGATGCGCCGCAGGCGCCGCCGCCGGGCCGCCGCGACCCTGGGTGCGGGGACCGCGGCCCTCGCGCTGCTGGGCTTCGCCCTGACCCTGCGTCCGGGCGAGGACCCGGACCACCCGGCCGGGCGCGGAACCTCCGCCGGGGCGTCCTCGGGTTCCCCCCGAACGTCGGCGGCCACCGCGGTACCCGTCTCCGGCACGCTCGACCTGCCCGGGAGCGCCCTCACGTTCGGCGGCCGGGTGATGCCGATCCTCTCGACGTTCGACCTCCCGCCCACGACCACCACCACGACCCCGATGACGGTGGTCGCGAGGCCGGTCCGGATAGCGCTCGCCGCCGACGTGCCCTCCAAGGGCGCCACCGTGGTGAACGTCGCGTACGCGGTCCAGCTGCGCGACGGGAACGGCGGCCTGCTCTACGTCGGCGCCTTCGCCCCGGCCATCGAGGCCACGGGGGACTACGACGTCACAGCCGGCGTGATCGCCCTCAGCACCAAGGACGCCCAGTGGTTCCACACCCGGATCCGCCTCGGCACCAGCCTCACGGTAACCACCGCCCCAGCCCGGGCAGCCACCCCCTCACCCACCACCCGGGCCCCCGACACGACGGCCTCCCCCTCCCCGGAGACCCCCCTCGCACCCGCTGCCGGCGTCTCGGCCCCCGCGGCGGAGGGAACGGGCCAGGGCCAGGATTGAGACCTGCACGGCGAGGACGTACGCCGGCCGGAACGGCAGACCGCGCTCGGCCGGAACGGCAGACCGCGCAGAACCCGCGCCAAGACCGTGAACGGAACATCGGCATCGGGCCCGTAGGCGTACACGACGACTTGGCATCCCTTTGCGAGACGTCTCAGCTTCATGCAGATGGTCGAGCAGAAGGAGCGTGCGCCACCCTGCACCCGCTCTCATGGAAGGTATGACGCCGAGAAGGGTACTGACCGCGGTTCTCATAGCGACCCTATTCTTCACCGCCGCTGAATTCATCTGGCTCGGCTCCGAGGACGTCAATGGAGCCCTCACGTATGCCGGCCGCCTGAACGGAGCCTTCCTGCTGTTGGTGGCGTTGATCGAGTTGGCAGCACTCGCCGCGTACTGTCACCACCTTGCCGCCGGTGCCAGACTCGTGGGGTACGCGGGAGCCGCTGTGGTAGTCGCCATAGCCATATCGATGCTTGTCAACTTCACCTTGCTCGCTCTGCAGGCTGAGAGCTGGAGTTACACGCATTGCCTGTGGGTCTGGCTCCTTCTGAGCATAACTTCACTCTTGTCGCTCGCTTTTCTCTACACGCGGCATCAGCGTCAGCAGATCGAGCTTCCGAGACCCAGATCGCTGGCCATCGGAGCGCTCTTCACCACTATGGCCGCAGCCGTCAATTTCGGGTACGCGCAGATCTATCAGCCGTACAGCACACCAGCGTCCGTCTCCACCACGGTCGAGCTGGGGAAGGCCCACATCGCGAATGGAAGGGTGATGCTGCCGGTCCGTCTGCGATCGAAGAACACCGGATCCGTGACCGTCTACGCCCTGGGCTCCCTCTTCCAGGTGTCGGCCAGAGGCCCCATCGCCACCGACGCCCCCCGGACCAAGCAGGACTGGCTGCAGGACATCAGCGACAGCCAAGCCGTTCTGCTTCGTTACTCGGACGAGCGGAAGAAGAAGTACGACCTGCTCGCCCAGGGGCGGTTCATGCGTGTGGGCCGCAAGCTCGACCCCGGCACAGAAGTCGCGACGGACAGCCTTGTGGAATTTCCTGAAAGTGCATCCTACGAAGCGATAAACGCTACTGCTGACATGGTTTACATGCGGGCGGACAGAGTCGTACTGACCAGCGAAGAGTATGCGCGATCAGGGCGGAATTCATGGCATATGGACAAGAGTCATCCTGAAGTTGAATCGGCTCCGGCATGGGTCGCAGATCACGGTACCGAGATATTGAGATATCAGTCGCGCATTGTCCACAGCAACGCATTTCTTGAGCACACTCGCACGGCTAGGTATGCCACCCTTTGGTGGGTCCTTGAAGAGCCGGATAAGACTTGGTTCGGGCCATACCTCGTGGCGAAAGTCAGTCCGGCAGACGAGGTCAACATCAGGCCCGCGCCCGCTGAACCTCAACAGCTGACCGCCGCGTACGGCCTCGACCACTCACCGAGTGGACGAACGCAGACAACGGTGCAGCAACTCCTGAATTGAACCCCCGGACGCAGTCGTCCGCGGATTCGTGACGGAAATCGAGGGCCGCAAGGACCGATAGCCCGGCAACTCCTGTCGTTGCAATCGGGGTTCGGCTCGGGTCGGCCCTGCCGGCGCCGCCTGAACAGGCGACAGAAGGCAGGGGCCTTCGCCAGTTCAACCCGCTCATCCATCTCGGCGTCGCCGCGATCGTCCTCATCGTGCTCGACCTGCGCCGTACCGGAGCGAAGCGCCCACCAACGCCACCCGGCCGCAGCCGCAGCTGTGTCCATCCCGCTCGGATTCCGCTCCTGCCACGGTGTGCCCCTTCGCTGGCATCAGGCGGCGAATCGCTCTGAGCGCGGCACGGGCGCCGGCCGTGCGCCGGCGGGGCTGGAGCGGGGCGGAGACAAGAGCGCAGGCCCGGCCGGCACCCCGGCCGCCTGAACAGGGCAAGCACAGGCAACAGAAGCGGGCGCAAGAACAGGCGGCGTAGAGGGTGCCGTACGCACGACAGAGGCCCATTCACGATCACGTGAATGGGCCTCTGACCTGTGTCGGGGTGGCGGGATTTGAACCCACGACCTCTTCGTCCCGAACGAAGCGCGCTGCCAAGCTGCGCTACACCCCGATGTCGCTGCTTGTCCTGCTTGTCGCGGCGACGTCGTTTACTTTAGCCCACCGGTGGCCCGAGACGAAATCCGGTTTTGGCGCGGTGGCTGATCGGGTTCGGGCGGGCGTGGTCGAGGGCCACGAGGAGGACCGCGAGGGCGTAGAAGGAGAGGCCGAGGAGGAGGGCGTTGGCGAGGGCGTGTCTGTAGCCGTGGGCCTCGACGTCGAAGAAGGGGTAGCGGTAGCGGCCCGGGGTACCGGCCGGGATCAGCTGGGCGCGGGCGAGGGAGAACGCCAGGTAGACCACGGGGTAGATCATCCAGGTGGCGGCCCGGCGCAGGCGTAGCCGGCCCGGGGGTGTCAGCAGCAGCCAGTCGAGGACGGCGGCTGTCGGTGTGACCGTGTGGATGAGGTGCCCGGCGACCAGGTGCCAGCCGGTGGGGGCGGTCGTCGTGCCGGTCACCGAGAAGGGGGTCGCCGCGTTCGTCAGGAGCAGGTGGTAGACGAGGCCGGTGATCGTGACGTAGAGCAGTGCGGCGCCCGTCAGGGCGGCGGGGAGGGGGCGGCGGGCCGTCCACGCGCGGCGGGCGGAGAGCAGCGTGACCAGGGCCAGCAGGATGTTGCTCTGGATCGCGAAGTGGCTCAGAACCCGCACGGGGCTGCCGAGCAGGAGGGCGAGCGTCACGCCCGCGGCCGCCGTGCCCGCCAGCAGCAGGCGCAGGACGGCGGCCAGTGGACGGCGCACCGGGGCGACCACCGCCGAGGCGGGGACGGAGGAGAGCAGTAGCGCGTGGGTCCGCGGGATCGCGGGCAGATCCGGGATGTCCCTGGGTATCGGCGCGGTCATACCCTCAAGCTAGGCAAATGTGCCGGAAGGGGCGATATGGGAGGGCCGTTCGAGGGAACCTGCGCGGCCCCTCCGCCGCCCCTCCGTCGTCCGTCTACTGCTCCTCCGCCGTCCCGTCTGCTGCCCCTCAGCCCTCTCCGTCACCGCTGCTGCCCCTCCGCCACAGCAGCCCCTTCTCGCTCCTCGCCCTACTCCTTCTCGACCAGCGTCAGCAAGGTCACCTCGGGCGGGCACGCGAACCGCACCGGCGTGTAGCGGCTCGTTCCGCATCCGGCCGACACGTGCAGGTAGGACGTGTGCCCCTCCGCCGTGTGCGTGGACAGGCCCTTCACGCGGTCCGTGTCCAGGTCACAGTTGGTGACCAGGGCGCCGTAGAAGGGGATGCACAGCTGGCCGCCGTGGGTGTGGCCCGCCAGGATCAGGGGGTAGGCGTCCGCCGTGTAGGAGTCCAGGACCCGCAGGTACGGCGCGTGCACGACGCCCATCGAGAAGTCGGAGGACGCCGACGGGCCACCGGCCACCTGGGCGTAGCGGTCGCGCTTGATGTGCGGGTCGTCCACGCCGGTCAGCTCGATCGACGCACCCTCGACCTTCAGCACGCCCCGGGTGTTCGTCAGGTTCAGCCAGCCCGCCGCGTCGAAGTTGTCGCGCAGGTCCTCCCACGGGTTGTGGACCACGTTGACGGCGGGAGCGTTGCCGTTCAGGCCGTGGCGCCCCTGGGCCTTCTCGAGGAGGTAGCGGGCGGGGTTGCGCAGCGTGGGGCCGTAGTAGTCGTTGGAGCCGAAGACGTACGCGCCGGGGAACTCCATCAGCGGGCCGAGGGCGTCCAGGACCTCGGGCACGGCCTCCGGGTCGGACAGGTTGTCCCCGGTGTTGATCACGAAGTCGGGGCGCAGGCCGGCCAGGGAACGCAGCCAGCGCTGTTTCTTGCGCTGGCCGCCGACCATGTGGATGTCCGAGACCTGCAACACGCGCAAGGGGCGCATCCCGGCGGGGAGGACGGGGACCGTCACCCGCCGCAGGCGGAAGGAGCGGGCTTCGAAGCCCGCCGCGTACACCAGACCGGCGGCGCCGGCCGCCGCAATGGACAGGGGAACTCCGTATCGCGCGCGCATACGTCCATCGTGTCAGACGCCGTCAAAAGCCCTTGCCCCGCCGCCCCTTAAATCGGCGGGCGTGCGGCCGCCGACACCTGCGACAATCAAACCCATGACCACGCTCAAGTCGAAGCTTCAGGAAGACCTCAACGCCGCTATCAAGGAGCGCGACGAGCTCCGCTCCTCGACGCTCCGGCTCACGCTCACCGCGATCACCAAGGAGGAGGTCGCGGGCAAGGAGAAGCGCGAGCTCTCCGACGACGAGGTCCTCAAGGTGATCACCAAGGAGGCGAAGAAGCGCCGTGAGGCAGCGGACGCCTTCGCGCAGGGTGGTCGGGCCGAGTCGGCCGAGCGGGAGAAGGCGGAGGGCGAGCTGCTCGCCACCTACCTGCCCAAGCAGCTCAGCGAAGAGGAGCTGAACGACATCGTCGCCCAGGCCGTCGCGGAGGCGAAGGCGGCCGGCGCCGAGGGGCCGCGGGCGATGGGCGCCGTCATGAAGATCGTGAACCCGAAGGTGGCCGGCCTGGCCGAGGGCGGCCGCGTCGCCGCGGTCGTCAAGAAGCTGCTCGCGGGATGACACCCTGACCCCGCCCCCGTGACGGCCACGCCCCTCCGCGGAGCGCCACCGGCCCCGCACGTCGAACGGCCCCTGCCTCTCCGTACGAGAAGAGTTCCCGTACGAGAGGCAGGGGCCGTTCGACGTGTTCCCAGCTGACGGACCGGCGGACCGGCGGACCGGCGAACCGGCGAACCGGCGAACCGACGAGCCGGGCGAACCGGCGGACCCGTCTCAGCCGCGTCCGCCGCCGTTGCCGTTTCCGTTGCTCTGGCCCTGGAAGAACGTGCCGCCGTCGTCGCCGCCGGTCGAGTTCCCGCCGTTCGTCGTGCCGTTGGTGAGCAGACCGGTGAGGAAGCCGTCGTCGTTGTCCCCGGTGCCGCCGTTGTTGTCACCCTTGTTGTCGTCGTTCTCGTCGCCGCGGTCCTTGTCGGGCGGGTTCGGGATGTTGACGAGGTTGAAGGGCGGGGCTTCCTTGCCCTCGAGCGCGCCGGTCATCGCGTCGCGCCAGATCGGGCCGGGGGTGTCACCGCCGTAGACCTGGGAGTGGTAGACGCCGCCGATGGTGATGTCGGTCATCTCGACCTTCTGGGTGGCGCTGCCGACCCAGACGGCGCCGGCGAGGTTCGGGGTGTAGCCGACGAACCAGGCGTTCTTGCGGGAGTCCGTCGTACCCGTCTTACCGGCGTTGGCGCGGCCGGACAGACCGGCCTGCCTGCCGGTACCGGAGTCGGTCACACCGCTCAGCAGCGTGTTGATGGTGTCCGCGGTCTTCTCGCTCATCGCGCGCGAGCAGGTCGACTTCGGCACCTCCAGCGACTTCTTCGTGCCGCCCACGGTCTGGGTGATCGACTCGATCGCGACCGGGGTGCAGTACATGCCCCGGCTGGCGAAGGCCGCGTACGCGGTGGCCATCGTCAGGGGCGAGAGGCCGGTGGAGCCGAGGGTCATCGACGAAGGCACCTCGGGGACCTTGTCGCCGTTGCCCTGGACCACGCCCAGCTTGTCGGTCATCTTCACCACGGGGCACATGCCGATGTCGGCGAGCATCTGCACGAAGTAGGTGTTGACCGACAGCTCCATGGCCTTCTTCAGCTGGTACGGGCCCTTCTCGGACTCGCTCTCGTTCTCCAGCTTGTCGTTGCCCTGGTTGGTCCACGGCTTGCTGCTGCAGGTCTGGACCGTCTCCGGGTACGGCATCTCGTACGGCGCCGGGTAGCTCTGGTTCGCCGGGCGGCCCTCCTCCAGCGCGGCCGCGGCCACGAACGGCTTGAAGGTCGAGCCGGTCGGGAAGCCGTAGTTCGAGCCGCCCATGGAGGCGTTGACGGAGTAGTTGTACTCGGTCTCGTTCTTGCCGTAGCCGTACGGCTTCGACTGGCCCATGCCGAGGATCTTGCCGGTGCCGGGCTCGACGAGCGTGGCGGCCGCGGCGACCTTGTCCGACTTGTAGACGTGGTCCTTGAGCGAGTCCTGGACGGACTTCTGGGACTGCGGTTCGAGCGTGGTCCGGATGGTCAGGCCGCCCTGGTTCCAGAGCTTCGCCCGCACTTCCTTCGTCTTGCCGAAGACCGGGTCGCTGAGGAAGACGCGCTCCACGTACTTGCAGAAGAAGCTGGCGCCCTTCACGGCGGTGATGCAGCCGTTCTTCGGCTGCTTGACCTTGAGTCCCAGCGGCGACTTCTGCGCCTTGGCGGCCTCCGCCTCGGTGATGTCGCCCACCTCGGCCATGCGCTTCAGCACGACGTTGCGGCGGTTGGTGGCCGTGACGTCGTCCTTGACCGGGTCGTAGACGGTTGGGGACTGGACGATGCCCGCCAGCAGCGCCGCCTGCGGGAGGGTGAGGTCCTTGGCGTGCGTGGAGAAGTAGCGCTGCGAGGCCGCCTCGACGCCGTAGGCCTGCTCACCGAAGAACGTGATGTTCAGGTAGTTCTCGAGGATCTTCTTCTTGCCGAGCTCCTCCTCGACCTGGATCGCGTACTTCAGCTCCTTGATCTTGCGGCCGATGGTCTGCTGGGTGGCCTGCGCGACCTTCGTCGGGTCGTCGCCCGCCTCCTCCACGAAGACGTTCTTCACGTACTGCTGGGTCAGCGTGGAGGCGCCCTGGGAGACACCGCTGCTCTGCACGTTCTTGTTGAGCGCGCGCAGCATGCCCTTGAGGTCGACCGCGCCGTGCTCGTAGAAGCGCGAGTCCTCGATCGCGACGATCGCCTTCTGCATGTACGGCGAGATGTTCTTGAGGTCGACCACCGTGCGGTCCCGCGAGTAGACCGTGGCGATCTGGCCGCCTTCGGCGTCGAGGATCGTGGTGCGCTGGCTCAGCGGGGGCGTCTTGAGATTGGCCGGGAGTTCGTCGAACGACTCCACCGACCCCTTGGCGGCGAGGCCCAGCGCGCCGAACGCGGGCAGGGCGATACCGGCCAGCACGGCTCCCGCGAGCACACTGACACCGAGGAACTTGGCGGCCTGCTGCGTTGGCGACAGACCACCGCCCGAGCGCTTCTTTGGCATGAGGGCAGCCTACGTTCTCATTCGCCGGACACGCGTCAATGCCTTGGCCTAAGCTGCTCTCAACTGTCACAGCAGCAGGGCTACGTATCAATACGTCCGGCGACCCCGAATCGTTCCGGAGGTTCCCCGACTTTCTGATGGGGACGTGTCCGAATCCGCCTTGTGTGTCACCCGGCGTCCGTTGTGACTCAACTGAACTGTCCCGGTTGCCGGGAAAGTCGCATATGTCGCGGGCTCACTCCCCCGGGTGATCTGCCGCTTACGCATAGTCCGTTCGGGCCATTCAAGATTGGGCCCGAAGGGGGTGTTGCGCTGTGCCCACCTTCCGTAACGTCCTCAACTGGCGGCGGTGAATATGCCGCTGCCGCCGTGGGGGAGCCTCGATTCGGGAGAGGACGGCGCCGGTATGGGCTGGGTAACCGACTGGAGTGCGCAGGCCGCCTGCCGCACTACCGATCCGGATGAACTGTTTGTTCAGGGAGCAGCGCAGAACAGGGCCAAGGCGGTGTGCACCGGATGTCCGGTACGCACCGAATGCCTGGCGGACGCGCTCGACAATCGCGTCGAGTTCGGCGTGTGGGGAGGCATGACCGAGCGCGAGCGCCGCGCACTGCTGCGCAGGCGTCCTACGGTGACCTCCTGGCGCCGCCTGCTGGAGACGGCGCGTTCGGAGTACGAGCGTGGGGCCGGCATCCTGCCGCTCGATGACGACGAGATCTACGAGAACTACGCGGCGGTGGGCTGAGGAGAACCCTCGGCTCAGGCGTCGGCAGCCTCGGGCAGCTCCGGCCGGTTGGCCGCGAGCCGGTTCCCGATGTCCCGCAGCCCCGTGAGGTCATGCACATCGCCGGGCAGCGCGGCCACTTCGGACACCGCCACCTCGGGGTGGAGCGCGGTGAAGCGATCGCGCGTGCGCTGCTCGCGGGAGAGCAGGTGCATGCGTTCCGCGTGCAGCCTCAGCAGGCCCGCGGTGAGGTCGTCCACGGTCCGGTCCGCGTCCGCGCCGGTGTTCGCGTCGGCGCTCGCTGTCCGGTCCGTGTCGGTGACCGTGTGCCGGTTCGCGCCGGTGGGGGCGTCGCGCTCCGGATCGGTTGCGGGAGATTCTGAACTGCCGTACGTGTCGGGAGAGTTACGAAGACCAGCTTTCCCGCCGTCCTGATCCACAATGCGGGGCTCTTCAAGATTTTCCGCCGCGCGGGCATGGACGAGGTCGAGGTTCTCCGCAGCGGCGAGCGCCCGCTCGGCGGACAGCTGGGCGGCACCGCTGCCGTGCACGCGGTTCAGCACCAGGCCGGCCAGCGGCATGTCCTCGGCGGCCAGCCGCTCCACGAAGTAGGCGGCCTCCCGCAGTGCGTCCCGCTCGGGAGCCGCCACCACCAGGAACGCCGTGCCCGGCGCCTGGAGCAGCTTGTACGTGGCGTCCGCGCGCGTGCGGAAGCCGCCGAACATCGAATCCATCGCCGCGACGAACGTCTGCACGTCCTTCAGCAGCTGCCCGCCGAGCAGCTTGCCGAGCGCGCCGGTCATCATCGACATCCCGACGTTCAGGAACTTCATTCCCGCGCGGCCGCCGACCTTGGCGGGCGCGAGCAGGACGCGGATCAGCTTGCCGTCCAGGAACGACCCGAGCCGCTTCGGCGCGTCCAGGAAGTCCAGCGCCGAGCGGGACGGCGGTGTGTCGACGACGATCAGGTCCCACTCGTCCCGCGCGCGCAGCTGCCCCAGCTTCTCCATCGCCATGTACTCCTGCGTGCCCGCGAAGCCCGCCGAGAGCGACTGGTAGAACGGGTTGCCCAGGATCGAGGCCGCCCGGTCGCCGTCCGCGTGCGCCTCGACGATCTCGTCGAAGGTGCGCTTCATGTCGAGCATCATGGCGTGCAGTTCGCCGTCCCCCTCGACGCCCTTGACGCGGCGCGGGGTGTTGTCCAGCGAGTCGATGCCCATGGACTGGGCGAGCCGGCGGGCCGGGTCGATGGTGAGGACCACCACCTTGCGGCCCCGCTCGGCCGCCCTGAGCCCGAGCGCCGCCGCCGTGGTCGTCTTGCCGACGCCGCCGGAGCCGCAGCACACCACGATGCGGGTCGCCGGGTCGTCGAGCAGCGGATCGAGGTCCAGCACGGGAGCGGGGGAGAGACGGCGCCGGGGGCTTCCCTGGTCGTGGGCCTGGTCCGGACTCATGCGATCCCCTGCTTCCGCAGTTCGTGGGCGAGCTGGTACAGGCCCGCGAGGTCCAAGCCCTCGGCGAGCAAAGGCAGTTCGTGCAGCGGCAGGTCGAGTTCCCCGAGGACCGCGCGCTGCTCGTGCTCCAGCGCGTACCGCTCGGCGTACTCCTCGGCCTGCTGCAGGAGCGGATCCACCAGCCGCTCGGCGTGCCCCCCGCGCCGCGCCCCGCCGAGCCCGGCGGCGGACAACGACCGGGCGACGGATGAACGAGTCACGGTCCGTACGAGTTCCAGACCGTCCTCGTCCAGCACCTCGGGCCGCACCATGTTGACGATGACCCGCCCCACCGGCAGCTTCGCCGCCCGCAGCTCGGCGATACCGTCGGCGGTCTCCTGGACGGGCATCTCCTCGAGCAGCGTCACCAGGTGCACGGCCGTCTCCGACGACTTCAGCACCCGCATCACCGCCTGTGCCTGATTGTGTATCGGGCCGATCCGGGCCAGCCCGGCGACCTCGTCGTTGACGTTCAGGAAGCGGGTGATGCGGCCCGTGGGCGGGGCGTCCATGACGACGTAGTCGTAGATGAACCGCCCGTTCTTGTCCTTGCGCCGCACCGCCTCGCACGCCTTGCCGGTGAGGAGGACGTCCCTCAGTCCGGGCGCGATGGTGGTGGCGAAGTCGATGGCGCCGAGCTTCTTCAGGGCCCGTCCGGCGCCTCCCAGTTTGTAGAACATCTGGAGGTAGTCCAGAAGGGCCAGTTCGGGATCGATGGCCAGTGCGTATACCTCACCGCCCCCCGAGGCGACGGCGATCTTGCGTTCCTCATAGGGCAACGCCTGTGTCTCGAAGAGCTGTGCGATGCCCTGCCGGCCCTCCACCTCGACGAGAAGCGTCCGCTTCCCTGCCGTGGCGAGGGCCAGCGCGAGGGCCGCGGCGACCGTCGTCTTACCGGTCCCGCCCTTACCGCTGACGACCTGGAGCCTGCTCACGTCTTCGAGCGTAACCATTCGGCGCCCGAGGCAATCGGGAGGCTGTGGACAAGGGGGGTCGATATCGGCCACATGGCCTGTGGAACGGGCCCTCGGGCGACAGCGGATACAGTCGGCCCCATGACCAAGTGGGAATACGCAACCGTGCCGCTGCTCGTCCACGCAACGAAGCAGATTCTGGACACCTGGGGCGAGGACGGCTGGGAGCTCGTCCAGGTCGTGCCCGGGCCGAACAACCCGGAGCAGCTCGTCGCCTACCTGAAGCGGGCCAAGGCGTGAGCGCGGTCGAGACGAGGCTCGCCGAGCTGGGGCTGACCCTGCCGGCGGTCGTGCCGCCGCTCGCGGCCTACCAGCCGGCCGTGCAGTCCGGCCCGTACGTGTACACGGCCGGCCAGCTGCCCATGGTGGACGGCAAGCTGCCGGTCACCGGCAAGGTGGGCGCCGAGGTCACCCCCGAGGAGGCCAAGGAGCTGGCCCGCACCTGCGCGCTGAACGCCCTGGCCGCCGTCAAGTCGGTCGCGGGCGACCTGGACCGCATCGCGCGCGTGGTGAAGGTCGTCGGCTTCGTGGCGTCGGCCTCGGACTTCACCGGCCAGCCCGCCGTCCTCAACGGCGCGAGCGAACTGCTGGGCGAGGTCCTCGGCGACAAGGGCGTGCACGCGCGCAGCGCGGTGGGCGTCGCGGTGCTGCCGCTGGACGCGCCCGTGGAGGTCGAGATCCAGGTGGAGCTCGTTCCGTAGTCGTGTTCCGTCCCGTAGGCGCCTTCGCTCCGTGGGCGCCTTGCGGACGCCTCTCCCCGGTGCCGTGCGGGGCATCCCGGAGGCGTCCCCGCGGGCGCCCCGTGGACGCGCTCCGACCTCGGGGGCCCCTCGAACATTCACGCACCACGGGATAGCCTCGCGCCCATGGCGAATGGGCAGTGGTTCCCCCAGGACTGGCCGGAACGCATCCGCGCGCTCGCGGACGGCACCCTCACTCCGGTGGCCCCGAAGCGCGCGGCCACCGTCATGCTCCTGAAGGACACCGACGGCGGTCCCGTCGTCCACATGCTGCGCAGACGCGCCTCCATGGCCTTCGCCGGAGGCGCGTACGCCTACCCCGGCGGTGGCGTCGACCCGCGCGACGACGACCTTCACGTCCGCTGGGCGGGCCCCACGCGCGCGTGGTGGGCCGAGCGGCTCGGTGTCGACGAGACGGCGGCCCAGGCGATCGTCTGCGCGGCCGTACGCGAGACCTACGAGGAGGCGGGCGTCCTGCTCGCGGGGCGCACGCCCGATTCCGTCGTCGGTGACATCACGGGCGCCGACTGGGAGGCGGACCGGGTCGCGGTGGCCACCCGTGAACTGTCCTTCGCCGAGTTCCTCGACCGCCGAGGCCTGGTCCTGCGCTCCGACCTGCTCGGCGCCTGGACGCGCTGGATCACCCCGGAGTTCGAGTCCCGCCGCTACGACACCTGGTTCTTCGTGGCCGCGCTCCCCGAGGGCCAGCGCACCCGCAACGCCTCCACCGAGGCCGACCGCACGGTGTGGATCCGCCCGGCGGACGCGGCGGCCTCGTACGACAAGGGCGAGCTGCTGATGATGCCGCCCACCATCGCGACCCTGCGCCGGCTCGTCCCGTACGCCACGGCCGCCGAGGCGCTCGCCGCGGCTCCCGGCCGTGATCTGACGCCCGTCCTGGCGCAGGCCCGCCTGGAGGAGGGCGAGGTCGTGCTGTCCTGGCCGGGGCACGACGAGTTCACCAAGCACATCCCGACCGAGGCGACCGGCGTGCGCGGCGCGGCCGGCGCTGCTGGCGTGACCGACGTGACCGACGCGACCCGCGGGGGCGTCGCATGACGGACATCGGTGGGCGCGCCGGCGCGAGCGGTCTTCCGAGCCGGCCGCCCGGCGGCGGGCGGGTCCTTCGCGGGGCCCTCGCGCCGTCCGGAGCGCCCCGATGTGCCGCGTCGGCCGTCCGCCGCCGAGGTGACGTTCCGCCCAGCCCTATGGAAGGCCCCTTCGCATGACCGACGCAGCCGCTCTCCCCGGCCAGCCGCGAGGCGGAGTCCTCTCCGGCCCGGCCACCCCGCGCGCGGTCAACGTCCTCGCGCCGAACGCGTCCGCGATGACCCTGGACGGCACGAACACCTGGATCGTCTCCGAGCCCGACTCCGACCTGGCGGTCGTGATCGACCCGGGCCCGCTGGACGACGGCCACCTGCGCGCGGTCGTCGACACCGCCGAGCGGGCCGGCAAGCGCGTCGCCCTGACCCTGCTGACGCACGGCCACCCCGACCATGCCGAGGGCGCCGCCCGCTTCGCCGGACTGACCGGCACGAAGGTGCGGGCCCTGGACCCCGCGCTGCGGCTCGGGGAGGAGGGCCTGGCGGCCGGGAACGTGATCAGGGTGGGCGGCCTGGAGCTGCGGGTCGTCCCGACGCCCGGCCACACCGCCGACTCCCTCTGCTTCCATCTCCCGGCCGACCGGGCCGTGCTGACCGGCGACACGGTCCTCGGCCGTGGCACGACCGTCGTCGCGCATCCCGACGGCCGCCTGGGTGACTACCTGGACTCCCTGCGGCGGCTCAGGTCCCTCACGGTCGACGACGGCGTCCACACCGTCCTGCCGGGCCACGGGCCGGTCCTGGAGGACGCACAGGGCGTCGTGGAGTTCTACCTCGCCCACCGTGCCCACCGCCTCGCCCAGGTCGAGACGGCCGTCGAGAACGGCTACCGCACCCCCGCCGAGGTCGTCGCCCATGTGTACGCCGATGTCGACCGCTCCCTGTGGCCCGCCGCGGAGCTGTCCGTGCGGGCGCAGATGGAGTACCTGAGGGAGCACGGGCTCATCCAGGGTCCGGTCTAGGGTTCCTGCGGCCTGTCGGCCTTCACGCCGTGCACGCGCGCGTACTCTTCGGCGAGCCAGGGGCCGAGGTCGTCGACGTAGGACAAGAGGACGGCGCGGTCGCCGCTCGGCTCGTACCCGAGGGCGGCCGCCGCCCGTAGCTGCTGCGCGCGCCGCGGGTAGAAGGCCCCGAAGGCCTCCGCCATCTCGTGCAGGTCGCTCGTCCAGCCGTTCCAGCGGGGCATGACGAGCGTGAACGCGGTGCGCACGAGGTGGCGGGACATGAACCGGACGAGGGGCCTCAGGGCCTCCTCGGAGTCCTCCGTGGCGGCGATGCGATCGCGCCAGCGCGGCAGGAGCAGGGCGAGGTCGCCGTTGGTCTCGCGCGCGAGCAGGGAGTCCGGGCGGTAGCGGGGCAGGTGCGCGGCGAGGTCCTCCCCGAGCAGCGGCGTGCACAGGCACGCCAGGAACCACCCCAGGTCGTGCCTCTCCAGGTCGCTCAGCACGCGCGCGTGGTCCACCAGCAGCGTGCCGCTGCCGTCGATCTGCGGGAACTGCGTGTCGAGGGCCTCGTCGAGCGCACGGCCGTCGGCCCGGTCCGCGTCGGTCGGCTCCTCACGCAGGACCACCAGAAGGTCCAGATCGCTGTGTCCCTCGCGCGCGGTACCGCGCGGAATCGACCCGTAGAGGTACGCGCTGTGCAGCCGGGTTCCGAAGACGCCCGGGATCCGGTCCCGAGCCGCCGCGACGACCGGCCGAAAAACATCAGGCACGCGCGCGAGGGAGCCTTCGCGGGCGATGTGTCCTCGGGAGTCGAGCCCTCGGGAGTCGAGCCCTCGGGAGGAGACCGCTTCGGTCATGGAACCACCGTGCGGACCAGGCCGTCCGGCGCTTGAGGACGAGGCGCCTCAAGGGCCGAAGCGGGGGTCTGGGGGCGGCAGCCGCCGGAGACGGTGACGGTCACACCGATCGGTCTTCCCCTCGTGCAGCGGCCGGCGCCTAGCGGGACCGCTTGGCCAGTCGCTCCACGTCCAGCAGGATGACCGCCCGCGCCTCCAGGCGCAGCCAGCCGCGCTGGGCGAAGTCCGCCAGCGCCTTGTTCACGGTCTCGCGCGAGGCGCCGACGAGCTGGGCCAGCTCCTCCTGCGTCAGGTCGTGCACGACGTGGATGCCCTCTTCGGACTGCACGCCGAAGCGGCGCGAGAGGTCCAGCAGGGCGCGGGCCACGCGGCCGGGGACGTCCGAGAAGACCAGGTCGGACATGGCGTCGTTGGTCTTGCGCAGGCGCCGGGCGACGGCGCGCAGCAGGGCGGTGGCCACCTCGGGCCGGGCGTTCAGCCAGGGCTGGAGGTCGCCGTGGCCGAGACCGAGGAGCTTGACCTCGGTGAGGGCGGTGGCCGTCGCCGTGCGCGGACCCGGGTCGAAGAGCGAGAGCTCTCCGATGAGCTCGCTGGGACCCACCACGGCCAGCATGTTCTCCCGGCCGTCCGGGGAGGTGCGGTGGAGCTTGACCTTGCCCTCGGTGACGACATAGAGCCGGTCGCCCGGGTCGCCCTCGTGGAAGAGGGAGTCGCCACGGGCCAGGGTCACCTCGCTCATGGAGGCGCGCAGTTCTGCGGCCTGCTCGTCGTCGAGTGCCGCGAAGAGCGGGTTGCGCCGCAGAACGTCGTCCACGAGTTCTCTCCTTGTCGACCTGCTCAGGGGATCTTGCTTCCCCGCTTACCAGGGGACCGTGTTCCCCGTTTTGCTGGACGGTCCAAACAGTGTGATCTGTCACAAGGATGCCGCACACATGTCCCGAGGTAAGCGGCAGGGGTCCAATTGGGGGCCGATCTTCAGGGTCCGGGGCGGATGTCGGTGCCGGGCTTTAGGCTGGCCGAGTGTCCAAATCGCCGGTGAGAGCACAGGCCAAGGGGGCTGGACGGGTGGTTGTACGTCGTCTTTCCGCTGTGGGCGAACAGGACCCCGGCGGTGGTAGGAAAACGGCAAAGGTGACAAACGAAATGCCTGCGAAGAAAGCGGCCGACAGCGGGAAAGAAGCCGGCAGCGGGAAAGCGGCCGTCGAGAAGGTCGCGGCCGGGCGCGGTGCGAAGAAGGCCCCCGGGGACAAGGAAGCCGTGAGCAAAGCTCCCGCGACCAAAGCTGCCGCGAGCAAGGGCTCCGCGAGCAAGGGGGCCGGCCAGGGCGCCGCGGTCAGGAAGCCCGAGTCCCACACCGCTCTCGTCCGCCGTGCCCGTCGCCTCAACCGCGAGCTCGCCGAGATCTACCCCTACGCCCACCCCGAACTGGACTTCGAGAATCCCTTCCAGCTGGTGGTCGCCACGGTCCTGTCCGCCCAGACCACCGACCTCCGGGTGAACCAGACGACCCCCGCCCTCTTCGCCAAGTACCCCACCCCCGAGGATCTGGCCGCCGCCGACCCGGAGGAGGTCGAGGAGATCCTCCGCCCCACCGGCTTCTTCCGGGCCAAGACCAAGTCGGTTATGGGCCTCTCCAAGGCCCTGGTGGAGGAGTTCGGCGGCGAGGTCCCCGGTCGGCTCGAAGACCTGGTCAAGCTGCCCGGCGTCGGTCGCAAGACCGCCTTCGTGGTGCTGGGCAACGCGTTCGGCCAGCCCGGGATCACCGTGGACACGCACTTCCAGCGGCTCGTACGGCGCTGGCAGTGGACCGAGGCGACCGAGCCCGACAAGATCGAGGCGGCCGTCGGCGCGCTCTTCCCCAAGAGCGACTGGACGATGCTCTCGCACCATGTGATCTTCCACGGCCGCCGTATCTGCCACGCCCGCAAACCGGCCTGCGGCGCGTGCCCCATCGCCCCGCTCTGCCCGGCGTACGGCGAGGGTGAGACGGACCCGGAGAAGGCGAAGAAGCTCCTGAAGTACGAGAAGGGCGGCTTCCCCGGCCAGCGCCTGAATCCGCCCCAGTCCTACCTGGACGCGGGCGGCAGGCCCGCTCCGCCGCTGGGGGCCGGATGACGGAAGGCCTGACGGAAGGGCGGACGGCGGCCCGCACCGGCCTGCGTATGCCCGCGCCCCGTACGCCCCGTACGAGGCGTACGACCTGCGAGTCGCATACGACCCGCAGGACACAAGCAACTCGCAGGACACAAGCAACCTGCTCGACACGTACGACCGGCGGGACACGTACGACCCGCGGGGCACATACGACCCGCAGGACAGATGAGACCCGCGCGGCGCGAATGACACCCAGGACACGCGGGACACACGTGATCGGGGGTCGGCGCGCGGAACGATCTGTCGGTTCCCGGGCGTTGGACAGGGCAGAACGGGGGGTGGTGTGGCGATGACACGCGCGAGCAACACGCAGGGCGAAGCGGTGACGCTCAGCAAAGAGGGTCTGCCCGCCTGGCTGGACCCGGTGGTGCACGCCGTCGAGACGGTCCAGCCGCTCCAGCTCAGCCGCTTCCTGCCCCCGGAGAACGGCGCGGGGCGCCAGTCGGCCGTCCTGATCCTGTTCGGCGAGGGCGAGCGCGGACCCGAGCTGCTGCTCATGGAGCGTGCCAGCTCCCTGCGCTCCCACGCGGGTCAGCCCTCCTTCCCGGGCGGCGCCCTCGACCCGGAGGACGGCGACCCGCACGGCGACGGGCCGCTCCGGGCCGCGCTGCGCGAGGCCGAGGAGGAGACCGGGCTCGATCCGGCCGGCGTCCAGCTCTTCGGCGTGCTGCCCAAGCTGTACATCCCGGTCAGCGGCTTCGTCGTCACCCCGGTCCTGGGCTGGTGGCGCGAGCCGAGCCCGGTCGGCGTGGTCGATCCGGCGGAGACCGCCCGCGTCTTCACGGTTCCCGTGGCGGATCTCACGGACGCGGAGAACCGCGCCATGACCGTGCACCCCAGTGGTCACCGAGGCCCGGCATTTCTGGTCGAATCCGCCCTTGTATGGGGTTTCACGGCCGGGGTGATCGACCGCCTGCTGCACTTCGCGGGCTGGGAGCACCCCTGGGACCGCGAGAAGCAGGTCCCGCTCGACTGGCGGTCATGACAGGGTGTCCACCGTGCTGTGTCTGCCCGGGGGAACCCCATCGCCGCTTCGCGGCGGGTCGGACCCCCGGCCGACCTGTGGTGACCGCGATTTGACGAGGCGAGGCGCGAAGCGGTGAACGTGCTGGACATCCTGTTGTTGGTTGCGGCCGTCTGGTTCGCGGTCGTCGGCTACCGCCAGGGCTTCGTCGTCGGCATCCTGTCGGTGATCGGTTTCCTGGGCGGCGGCCTCGTCGCCGTGTACCTGCTGCCCGTGATCTGGGACGCGCTGACCGACAACTCGGAGGTGAGCACCACGGCCGCGGTCGTCGCGGTCATCGTCGTGATCGTCTGCGCCTCGATCGGCCAGGCCCTCACCACCCACCTCGGCAACAAGCTGCGCCGGTACATCACCTGGTCCCCGGCCCGCGCGCTGGACGCGACCGGCGGCGCGCTGGTCAACGTCGTGGCGATGCTGCTGGTGGCGTGGCTGATCGGGTCCGCCCTCGCCGGCACCACCCTGCCCACGCTGGGCAAGGAGGTCCGTAGCTCCAAGGTGCTGCACGGGGTGTCCGACGCGCTGCCCGACCAGGCCGACACCTGGTTCGCCGACTTCTCCTCCGTCCTCGCGCAGAACGGCTTCCCGCAGGTCTTCAGCCCGTTCTCCAACGAGCCGATCACCGACGTCCAGCCGCCCGACCCGGCCCTGGCCAACAGTGCGGTGGCCAAGCGCGCGCAGCGCTCCATCGTCAAGGTCATGGGCACCGCGGAGAGCTGCGGCAAGGTTCTGGAAGGCACCGGCTTCGTCTTCGGCGAGCGCCGTGTCATGACCAACGCGCACGTCGTGGGCGGCGTCGACGAACCCACCGTCCAGATAGGCGGCGAGGGCCGCAAGTACGACGCCACGGTCGTCCTGTACGACTGGAAGCGCGACATCGCCGTCCTGGACGTGCCGGATCTGGACGCGCCCGTGCTGCAGTTCACCGCCAAGGACGCGGTGAGCAGTGACGGCGCGATCATCGCCGGGTTCCCGGAGAACGGTTCGTACGACGTCCGTGCCGCGCGTGTGCGGGGTCGCATCAAGGCCAACGGGCCCGACATCTACCACCGCACCACCGTGCGCCGTGACGTGTACTCGCTGTTCACGACGGTCCGTCAGGGCAACTCCGGAGGCCCGCTGCTGACCCCCGACGGCAAGGTGTACGGCGTGGTCTTCGCGAAGTCCCTCGACGACGCCGACACCGGCTACGCCCTCACCGCGGACGAGATCCAGCAGGACATCACCGAGGGGCGTACCGCGGGCCAACAGGTGGACAGCGACAGCTGCGCCCTTTGAGGAGCCGACGGGAGCGCCCCGCGGAGGGGGGCGCGGAGTGGGCCCGGACAGGGCCCCTCGGCGATCCTCCGCCGGGTCAGCCTCGAGGGTGACGCAGGCGGACCGAGACCCAGCGGGCCCGGCGGCGCAGGATGCGCGGAATGCCCACCCGGAGGTCCGAGCCCGGCAGTTGCGGGTCGGCACCTCGTTGGTGGGGGCTCAGGCCGTTGGCCGAGCGGCGGTTGCGTGGTGCGTCACTGTAGTCGTGCGTCCAGCCCATACACCGACGTCTGCCCCTGCCCCAAGGTCGATAACCGTTCTCAGAGCGGCCAATTGGCCTATGCGCCGGGCATTTGGCTGTTCGTCGTACTGACGTTCAGGACCGGCCGCCTGCCACGATGGCGCGGTCACCGATCGGGCTCGGGATCCTTCAGCCAGTTGACCAGTTCGGTGGAGAAAGCGACCGGATCCTCCTCGTGCGGGAAGTGGCCGAGCCCGTCGAACAGCCGCCAGCGGTACGGCGCTTCGACGTACTCCCCGGAGCCTGCCGCGCTCCGGGTGCGCATCACCGGATCGAGGGATCCGTGCAGATGCAGCGTGGGCACGCGCACGGGCCGCTTCATGCGCCGGTAGAACTGGACGCCGTCCGGCCGGGCCATCGAGCGCACCAGCCACCGGTACGGCTCGACTGCGCAGTGCGCGGTGGAGGGGATGCACATGGCGCGCCGGTAGGTCTCCACCGCCTCGTCCTCCGGCGGCCGCGGCCCGGACCAGTCCCGGATCAGCCGGCCCACCAGTTCGCCGTCGTCGGCGGTGAGCTGCCGCTCGGGGATCCACGGCCGCTGGAAGCCCCAGATGTGGGAGCTCGCGGTCGTCTGCCGGACGTCGGCGAGCATCGCCGAGCGCCAGCGCCGGGGATGCGGCATCGAGGCGACGGCGAGCCTGCGGACGAGCTTGGGGCGCATCACGGCCGCCGTCCACGCCAGGTAGCCGCCCAGGTCGTGGCCGACCAGCGCGGCGTCCGGCTCGCCCAGGGAGCGGATCACGCCGGTGATGTCGAGGGCGAGGTTGGCCGGGTCGTAGCCGCGCGGCGTACGGTCGCTGCCGCCCACGCCCCGCAGGTCCATCGCGACGGCCCGGAAGCCCGCGTCGGCCAGCGCGACCAGCTGGTGCCGCCACGTCCACCAGAACTGCGGGAAACCGTGGACGAGCATGACCAGCGGACCGTCGCCGACCTCGGCGATGTGGAAGCGGGCACCGTTCGCGGCGACCTCGCGATGGGTGACCTGCACGCCGCAGACGGCGTCCGGCCGTACGACCGAAGCGGGCTGGGCCGAAGGAGTGGCGGGGTCCGTCATGACGACGAGCGTGCCACAGCCTCGATGGCCTCCGGGACCCGGTCCTGCGGGAGCTCGGGCCGCGGGTGCGGCTTGGCGTTCTGGAGGACGCCCGCCGAGGCCTTCATCGACGCGGCGACCTTCTGCGGACCCTTGCTCTTCTGCGCCTTCTTCGCGAAGACCACGCCGATCAGGACGAGGACGAGCGCGACGAGCACGTTCGCCGCGAAGGAGAGCAGGAAGCAGATCGCGAGGTTCCAGTCGCTCCAGGTCCGAATGCCGTACGCCAGGGCGAAGTTGAGCATCGGAAGGGAGAACAGCAGGACCGCGCCGGCCACCGAGAACGCCCCACCGCTCGTCGCTCCCCGCTTGACGTCCTGCTTCAGCTGGGCCTTCGCCAGCGCGATCTCGTCGTGCACCAGCGCAGACAATTCGGTCGTCGCCGAGGCGAACAGCTGGCCGATGCTGCGTTCGGCGCCGACCGGGCTGCCGTCGGGTGCGCTCATCGCGTTCTCCCTCTTCTGCTGCTGTGCTGCTTCTGGCTTCTTTTGTACCGTCCCGTCAGATCATGCCGGACGGTTGCCCTCCTCGCCTGCCCCGCCCGTCACTTCGGCAGGCCCGTGGCGCGTGTCGGCCCCTCCTCGGCCCTCTACCCGGGCTCCTCCCGAGCCTTTCCGAGAGCCTCCCCGAGGGCATTCTCGCGGCCGGCGTCGCGGGCGATCTCCTCGGCTCGGCGGCGGTGCTCGGCGGCCTTGCGGTCGTAGATCTCCGCCATCCGCAGGTGATAGGCCGGGTCGCCCTCCTCGTACACGTCCGGGATGCCGTCGAGGTCGTCGTCGCGCTCCTCGGCCTCCCACATCCGGCGGTATTCGGCGTTGCGCAGCTTGAGCAGGACGGTCGCGAGGGTCGCCGCGATCAGTGAGCCCAGCAGGACGGCGGCCTTGACCTCGTCGGTCAGGACCGGGTCGCCCTCGAAGGCGAGCTCCCCGATCAGCAGCGACACGGTGAAGCCGATGCCGGCCAGGGACGCGACGGCGAAGACGTCCGCCCAGGCGAGGTCCTCGCTCAGCGAGGCGCGGGTGAAGCGGGCGGTCAGCCAGGTCCCGCCGAAGATGCCGATCGTCTTGCCGACGACGAGACCGAGGACGACACCGAGCGTCTCCGGCCTTCCGAAGACGTCCCCGATCGCGTCGCCCGAGATCGCCACACCGGCGCTGAACAGGGCGAACAGTGGCACCGCGAGCCCCGCGGAGAGGGGCCGGACGAGGTGCTCGATCCGTTCGCCGGGGGAGTGCTCCTCGCCCTCGCGCGTCGTGCAGCGCAGCATCAAACCCATCGCGACCCCGGCGATCGTGGCGTGCACGCCGCTGTTGTACATCAGCGCCCAGATGACGAGCGCGAGCGGGACGTAGACGTACCAGCCGGTCACGCCCTTGCGCAGCAGCAGCCAGAACAGGAGCAGGCCGACGGCCGCGCCCCCCAGCGCCACCAAGTCGATGGTGCTCGTGAAGAAGACCGCGATGATCAGGATCGCGAAGAGGTCGTCGACGACCGCGAGGGTGAGCAGGAAGGCGCGCAGCGCGCTCGGCAGGGACGTGCCGATGACGGCGAGCACGGCCAGGGCGAACGCGATGTCGGTGGCCGTGGGCACCGCCCAACCGTCCAGTGAGCCCCCGCCGCTGAGGTTGGTGAGCGTGTAGACGAGCGCGGGCACGGCCATCCCGGACAGCGCGGCCGCCACGGGGAGCGCGGCGGCCCTGGGGTCCTTGAGGTCACCGGCGACGAGTTCCCGCTTGAGTTCGATACCGGCGACGAAGAAGAAGATCGCGAGCAGGCCGTCGGCCGCCCAGTGCGCGACGGAGAGGTTCAGTCCGAGGGCCGCGGGTCCGAAGTGGAAGTGGCTGACGCTCTCGTAGCTGTCGTGCAGTCCGGGTGCGTTCGCCCAGATCAGCGCCGCGACGGCGGCGACGAGCAGCAGCACACCGCCGACGGTCTCGGCGCGCAGCGCTTCCGCGACGAAGTTCCGCTCGGGCAGGGACAGCCGTCCGAAGACCTTGCGGGGGGCGGTGTTGCGGGGCGCGGACACGGTGAGGGCCTCCGGTCGGTGGGCAGCACTGAGCACATGCCGACCAGACTTCCCGGCGCACCTTTTTCTTTAGCCTACCTAAAGTACGCAGGGAGGAATCCGGTGATCCCCACGGTAGGGGTGAAAAGGGCACCCGGCGCGGTGTCGCCGGGTGCCCATCCCCTGACCTGCTCAGTCCTCGCTGGGTGCGGCGGGGAGCTTCGCCTGGATGAGATCCATGACGGTGGAGTCGGTCAGTGTGGTGACGTCCCCGAGCTGGCGGTTCTCCGCGACGTCGCGCAGCAGCCGGCGCATGATCTTGCCGGAGCGGGTCTTCGGCAGTTCCGCGACCGGCATGATCCGCTGGGGCTTGGCGATCGGGCCGAGGGTGGTGCCGACGTGGTTGCGCAGGTCGGCGACGAGGTTTTCGTCCCCGGCGTCGGCCGTGCCACGCAGGATGACGAAGGCGACGATGGCCTGTCCGGTGGTCTCGTCGGCGGCGCCGACGACGGCGGCCTCGGCGACGGCCGGGTGGGAGACGAGCGCGGACTCGACCTCGGTGGTGGAGATGTTGTGGCCGGACACGAGCATGACGTCGTCGACGCGGCCGAGGAGCCAGATATCGCCGTCGTCGTCCTTCTTCGCGCCGTCGCCGGCGAAGTACCTGCCCTCGAAGCGCGCCCAGTAGGTGTCGAGGAAGCGCTGGTCGTCGCCCCAGATGGTGCGCAGCATCGACGGCCAGGGCTCGGTGAGGACCAGGTAGCCACCGCCGCCGTCGGGCACCTCGTTCGCCTCGTCGTCGACGACGGTGGCGGAGATGCCGGGCAGCGGCCGCTGTGCGGAGCCGGGCTTGGTGGCGGTGACGCCGGGCAGCGGCGAGATCATCATCGCGCCGGTCTCGGTCTGCCACCAGGTGTCGACGATCGGTGTCCGGTCGCCGCCGATGTGCTTGCGGTACCAGATCCAGGCCTCGGGGTTGATCGGCTCACCGACCGAGCCGAGCACGCGCAGGGAGGACAGGTCGAACTTGGCGGGGATGTCGTCGCCCCACTTCATGAACGTACGGATCGCGGTCGGCGCCGTGTAGAGGATCGTCACCCCGTACTTCTGCACGATCTCCCAGAACCGGCCCTGGTGCGGGGTGTCCGGGGTGCCCTCGTACATGACCTGCGTCGCGCCGTTGGCCAGCGGTCCGTAGACGATGTAGGAGTGCCCGGTGACCCAGCCGACGTCGGCGGTGCACCAGTAGACGTCCGTTTCGGGCTTCAGGTCGAAGACCGCGTGGTGGGTGTAGGCGGTCTGCGTCAGGTAGCCGCCGGAGGTGTGCAGGATGCCCTTCGGCTTACCCGTGGTTCCCGACGTGTAGAGGATGAACAGCGGGTGCTCCGCGCCGAACGCCTCGGGGGTGTGCTCGGTCGGCTGACGCTCGACGATCTCGTGCCACCACACGTCACGCTCGCCGTTCCAGGCGACGTCCTGGCCCGTGCGTCGCACGACGAGCACATGCTCGACGTTGCCCGCGCGGTCGGCGGCGTCGTCCACGGCCGGCTTCAGCGCGGACGGCTTGCCGCGGCGGTATCCGCCGTCGGAGGTGATGACGACCTTGGCGTCCGCGTCCTGGATACGGGTGGCCAGTGCGTCCGCCGAGAAGCCGCCGAAGACGACCGAGTGCGCGGCGCCGATCCGGGCGCAGGCCAGCATCGCGACGGCCGTCTCGGGGATCATCGGCATGTAGACGGCGACCCGGTCGCCCTTCTGCACCCCCAGCTCCAGCAGGGCGTTGGCGGCCTTCGACACCTCGTCCTTGAGCTCGGCGTAGGTGATGGCGCGGCTGTCGCCCGGCTCGCCCTCGAAGTGGATGGCGACCCGGTCGCCGTTCCCGGCCTCCACATGCCGGTCGACGCAGTTGTAGGCGACGTTGAGCTCGCCGTCCTTGAACCACTTGGCGAACGGCGGGTTCGACCAGTCCAGCGTCTCGGTCGGCTCCTTGGCCCAGGTCAGCCGACGCGCCTGCTCGGCCCAGAAACCGAGCCGGTCAGCCTTGGCCTGCTCGTACGCCTCCGCCGTGACGTTGGCGTCGGCCGCCAGATCGGCGGGCGGCGCGAACCTGCGTTCTTCCTTGAGCAGGTTGGCCAAGGATTCGTTGCTCACGACATCTCCCCCTCGAAGGGTGTCCGTGTCCGTTGTGTCCCAGGCCACAGCTCATCAGACCCAGGGGTCCGGTGACAAGGCCCGACCAAAAATTGGTTTAGACCTGTAGGGGCCGCCGCTTGCCGACCTCGTTCCACGGTGGCCGGAGAGCGTCCCTGGTTCGACCCAGGCCGTCCACCTTGGATCGATCCAGGCCGTTCCCCTTGGATCGGCCTGGAACGGCCTGGAACGACTTGGATCGACCCAGGGGTCATCCGTACCCACGGACACGGAGCGGAGGGAGTTCAGCCGGTGTAACGCCTTTCACATCCGCGCCCGCGCCGCGAGACATCGGGGAGGCGTCGCGCCGGTTCAGGCCGGCACACCCGCCTCCCCCACATGGCCGAACAACTCGCCGTCGCCCGCGGCCTCCTCCGTGAGCAGGTACGTCTGCGCCTCACCCACGTGGAAGTACAGCCCGTGCAGTTCCAGAGCCCCGCTCCGCAGGGCCCGGGTCACCGACTCGTGGGCCCGCAGGTGCTCCAACTGCTGGACCACGTTGGTCAGGCAGAGCTGCTCGACCGCGTCCACCGGCGCCCGCCCGGCCAGTCGGGCGTGGGGACGGCCGTCGTCGGCCATCCGCTCCAGGCTCGGCACACCGTGCCGCAACCACCGCTGCAACGGGGTCCGCGCACCGCCGGGTTCGGTGTCGAACAGCGCCTGCATGGCGCCGCACCCGGAGTGCCCGCACACCGTGATGGACCGCACCTTCAGCACGTCCACCGCGTACTCGATCGCGGCCGCCACCGAGTCGTCCCCGCTCTCCTCGCCGGGCGGCGGCACGAGGTTGCCGACGTTGCGCACCACGAACAGGTCGCCCGGACCACTTGAGGTGATCATCGATGTGACCAGCCGGGAGTCGGCGCAGGTGAGGAAGAGCTGGGTGGGCCGCTGCCCTTCCCGGGCCAGTCGCGCCAGCTCACCCCGCACGTGCGGTGCTGTGTTGCGCTGGAACGCGCTGATGCCACGCACCAGTTGATGTCCACTCGGCTCGACGGACGCTCCTGACCGCCCTCCCCGGCCCGGCTGGCCTTCCTCGCCCGGCTCGCCCGGCTGGCCCGGCTCTTCTGGCCGGCCTGGAGGTTGCGGCGGGGACGGCCGCTTCGGCCCTCCTGGCTTCGCCGACTCGGCGGACTGTGTCGTCTCCCTCCCTCGGGCTGATCCGGGCGCTTCCGTGCCTGTGCCTGTGCTCGCCGCTGTCTCTTCCGCTGGGCTTGCTGCGTCGGACGACTCTGCGGCCTGCGCTGTCAGTGGTGTCGGTGTGGGTGTCGGCGTCGAGGCCTGTGGGGTCTGTGGTGTCTGCGGGGTCTGTGTCGTTTCCCGTGGTACTTCGCACTGGTGGTTGCGCCAGGGCGTCCAGGGACGGCAGCGGCAGTCGGCGATCGGAACCTCGCCGGCGTGAACGGGATCGAGCGCCGGGGGAGCGGTCGAGCCACCTTCTCCGATACCGGCGCGAGTACCGGTGCCAGTACTGATGCCGGTGCCGGTACTGCTGCGGGAGCCGACGCCTGCCTGGGCATCGGCTCTGGTGTCCGCCTCGACGTCCGTACTGGTGTCGAGTCCCGTTCCGGAGCGGCGGCCGGTCAGCTCGACGGAGCCACCCCGGGCGGTGTGTGTCTTCTGCCAGTCCTGCAGGGCCTCGTACGCCGCGTGGTCCATGAAGGAGCCGTCCAACTCGACGACGACATGGGTGGCTTGGGGTACGAGATGCAGGATGCGGCTCAGTCGCGGCACGGCGAGGAACGTCAGCTGGCCTCTTACGTGGACGTGATGGACTCCTTCGTGCTCGTGGTGGGTGATCCGGGTGCGGGCGAGGCGGTGCAGGGCGACGGCGACGGCCACGGCGATGCCGAGCGTCACGCCCTCCAGGACGCCGAGGACGACCACGCCGAGGGTGGTGACGGCGTACACCAGCACCTCACGGTGGCGGGTCACCGTACGAATGTGGTGCAGGGACACCATCTGGATGCCGACGGCCATCACCAGGGCGGCGAGTGAGGCGAGCGGGATGAGATCCAGAATCGGGACCATCAGCAGCGCGGCGACTACTACGAGAACGCCGTGCAGCATCGTCGAGTTCCGGCTCACGGCACCGGCTTGGACATTCGCCGCACTGCGCACCGCCACGCCCGCCACCGGCAGCCCGCCCAGTGCTCCGGAGACGATGTTGGCCGCGCCCTGGCCCAGCAGCTCGCGGTCCAGATCGGAGCGGCCGACACGGGTGGAGCGGGCGCTGAGCAGGTCCGGCCGCGAGGAGATCAGCTTGTCCACGGCGACCGCGCCGAGCAGCGACTGCACGCTGCACACCAGGGTGGTGGTGAGGACGGCGGCCATGAGTCCGAGCACCGGTCCCTCCGGCAGCCCCGCCAGCGCGTGACTGCTCCAGGACGGCAGGTCCACCTTGGGCAGGGTGAGACCCGCGAGCGCGGCGGTGACGGTGGCGCCGGTGACGGCGACGAGTGCGGCGGGCACTCTCTGCGCCAGGCGGCCCACCCGGCCGGGGATGCGCGGCCAGAGCAGCAGCAGGGTCAGAGTCAGCGCGCTCACGGCCACGGCCGCCGGCTGCAGGCCGGCCAGCTGGGCGGGCAGAGCGCGGAGATTGTCGAGGACCGAGCTCTGAGGGGTGCCGCCGAGGACGACGTGCAGTTGGGCGACGGCGATGGTGACGCCGATGCCGGCGAGCATGCCGTGCACGATGGCGGGGCTGACGGCCAGGGCGGTGCGCGCCACGCGCAGACAGCCGAGACCGAGCTGGGCGAGTCCGGCGAGGACGGTGATGGCGCAGGTCGTCCGCCAGCCGTAGCGCTGGATGAGGTCGGCGGTGACCACGGTCAGACCGGCCGCGGGGCCGCTGACCTGGAGCGGCGCACCGCCGACCCATCCGGCGACGATCCCGCCGACGGCGGCGGCGACGAGACCGGCCTGTAGGGGCGCGCCGGTGGCCAGGGCGATGCCGAGGGACAGGGGCAGGGCGATCAGGAAGACCGCGATCGAGGCGGACACGTCGGCGCCCGCGATGCGGAAGCGGCGGTGCGGGGCCGGTGGGGGGCTGGTGGTCGGCTGGATGCGCTCGGTGCGCGTCGAGTGGGCGGTGCGGGTGGGGGCGCAGGCGGACATGGTTCCCGTCTCCTCCGGGGCAGCGCGGTCGCGGAACATGTGGTCCCCCGGTTGGGGCGGGGGCGGTCGCGGCCGTGGGTCACGGCGTGCAGCGGCGGGATGAAATCAACGCTCGGTAAACAGATCGTAATGCAGAGTAAAGGCCAAGCATGGATATTTGCGGCAAATGGGGCAGGTAATCACCCACGCGAGTGAAGTGGCCTTTTTGTCGGCTTGTCGTACTAATTCCTTCTCGACTCCGTGCGACCTTGACGGCGCTGCCGGCTCGTCCCGGCGCGTCACCAGAGAACGCCCTCGTCGGCGTTGGCCGAGAGAAGGAAGAAGGTGGGCGGAACATGGCCGCCACCCAGAGGATCGCCGCGGGCGCAGTGGTCGCCGCGGTTGTCGCCGCATCGCTCGCCGGTTGCGCGACGGGAACCGGGGGTTCCCACGGTTCCGAGGAGGGGGTGCCGGGCCCACCGAAGGCAAAGCCGGCACCCGCCGCTCCCAAGAGTGCCGTCCGCCTGATCGGCGACGGTTCCACCGCGTACACCGGGGCGCAGCCCCACCTGCCCCGCCCCGAGCGGCTGAAGCCGGGCCAGAAGCCGCCGCAGTTCGTGGTCTTCTCCTGGGACGGCGCAGGCGAGGACAGCCAGAAGCTGTTCTCCCACTTCCGCGAGGTATCCAAGGCCAACCACGCGACGATGACGTACTTCCTCAGTGGCGTGTACATGCTGCCGGAGGACAAGGCCGACCTGTACCGGCCGCCGCAGCACTCGCCGGGCCGTTCCGACATCGGCTTCAACGACGAGCAGGGCATCGCCGACACCGTGAAGCAGCTGCGCCTGGCGTGGCTGGAGGGCAACGAGATCGGCACCCACTTCAACGGCCACTTCTGCGGGAAGAACGGTGGCGTCGGTGAGTGGTCGATCGAGGAGTGGAAGGACGAGATCGACCAGGCCAAGCGGTTCGTGAGGACCTGGAAGACCAACACCGGTCTGAAGGAAGCGGCTCCGCTGCCCTTCGACTACGACAAGGAACTCATCGGCGCCCGCACCCCCTGTCTCGAGGGCCAGAAGAACTTCATGAAGGCCGCCCGCGAGCTGGGCTTCCGCTACGACACCAGTGGCGTCAACAACCAGGTGTGGCCCGGCAAGAAGCAGGGCCTGTGGGACCTGTCGATGCAGCTCGTGCCCTTCCCCGGCCACTCCTACGAGCAGCTGACCATGGACTACAACTTCATGGTCAACCAGTCCGGCACCACCAGTCAGGGTGACCCCGACAAGCACGCGTTCTGGGGTCGCCAGATGCGTGACGGCCTGCTCAAGGGCTTCGACCGGGCCTACTACGGCAACCGCGCACCGCTGATCATCGGCAACCACTTCGAGTCCTGGAACGGCGGCACGTACATGCGCGCGGTCGAGGAGGTCGTCGAGAACGTCTGCAACAAGCCGGACGTGCGCTGCGTGTCGTTCCGGCAGCTCGCCGACTGGCTGGACGCCCAGGACCCGAAGGCCCTGGCCAAGCTGCGCACGCTGGACGTCGGCGAGTCCCCGAAGCCCGGCTGGGAGTCCTTCCTGTCCGGCGGCGCCGCCCCGGCCCCGAGGGGTGTGCCCGGGGCTCCGGCGGTCAGGCAGTAGGCACCCGGGCCGATCGGGGTCACGGCCGGGTGGTGTCCCGGCGGCAAGCGCCACCGACAGGATCGGTCACGGGAACCGTCGCGCGGAGGCGTTCACACGGAGGCGGTCACACGGAGGCCGCTGGAGGAAGGCCGCTATACGGACGCCGTGAGGCTTTCGCCGAGGACGAATCCGGGGTCGACCTGCGCCGCCAGGTCGACCCCGGTCCGCTCATTGCCCCAGGACTCGGCGTTCTTCAGGTGGAAGTGCACCATCTGCCGTGTGTAGCGCTCCCAGTCGCGCCTTGCGTACGCCGAGTCGACGGTCGCCCGCAGCAGGCGCAACGCCTGGCGGTTGGTGTCCTCCAAGAGCTCGAACCGGGGCGGCCGGCCCTTCTCCATGGCGCGCACCCAGTCCGAGTGGCCGACCGTCACGAGCAGGTCGTCCCCGACCTCGGCGCGCAGGAAGTCGACGTCGTCCTGGCCCTGCACCTTGTTGCCGACGACCTTCAGCTCGACGCCGAAGTCGCGGGCGTACTCCTTGTACTGGCGATAGACGGAGACTCCCTTCCGGGTCGGCTCGGCCACGAGGAACGTGAGGTCGAAGCGGGTGAACATGCCGGAGGCGAAGGAGTCCGAGCCCGCGGTCATGTCGACCACGACGTACTCGTCAGGTCCGTCCACCAGGTGGTTCAGGCACAGTTCCACCGCTCCTGTCTTGGAGTGGTAGCAGGAGACCCCCAGGTCGGCGTCCGTGAAGGGGCCCGTGACCATCAAACGGACGGCGCCGCCGTCGAGTTCCACCGGCCGGGCGCAGGCTTCGTACACGGGGTTGTTCTCGCGCACCCGCAGCAACCGGGAGCCCTCACCGGGCGGTGTCGTCTTGATCATCGTCTCGGTGGAGACGACACGAGGGTTGGAACCGCGCAGGTAGTCCTTGATCAGCGGCAGCCGGTCGCCCATCGCGGGCAGCGCGGCGGCCTCCGCCTCGTCGAGGCCCAGAGCGGGTCCCAGATGCTGGTTGATGTCCGCGTCAACCGCGATCACGGGCCCGCCGTCGGCGGCGAGGTGGCGGATGAACAGGGAGGACAGGGTCGTCTTGCCGCTGCCACCCTTCCCGACGAAAGCAATTTTCATGTTCACAAAGGGTAGTGCGGTGATAGCTGTGTGTGGCAGGAGTGCGTGAAGAAGACCACTCCTTCGTGGGGTGCGCGCGCTGGTTGCGTAGTGTCGTACTCATGAGTACGACAGGCGCGTCCGCCGATCCGCTCGCGGCCCTGGGCTCCCTGCCCGGTGTGGCCGAGTCCGTGGAGACCATGCGCAAGGCCGTGGACCGGGTCTACGGCCACCGTGTCATGCGTCGCCGCAGCACCGAGATCACCTCCGAGGCCGCACTGCGCGGCGCCCGCGGCTCGGCGGCTCTGTCCGGTGCGGACTGGGCGCTGGAAGAGGTGCGGCGGCGCACCGACTTCGGTGCCGACGACGAGGCGCGCGTCATGGGCGCGGCTCTGCGGCTGTCCGCCGAGGCGGGCCAGTTGCTGTCCATCTGGCGCCAGTCGCCGCTGCGGGTGCTGGCGCGGCTGCATCTGGTGGCCGCGGCGACCAGTGACGACGAGGTCGGGCGTCCGCGACAGGCCGGTGAGGCGGTCGACGAGCCGCTGATCGAACTGCCACTGCCGGACGCCGCCGAAGTGGCCGGCCGTCTCGAGGGGCTGTCCGAGCTGATCATCGCCGGAGGGTCCGCGCCGGCCCTGGTGACGGCCTCCGTCGTCCATGGCGAGCTGCTGGCCCTGCGCCCGTTCACCTCGCACAACGGCCTGGTTGCGCGGGCCGCCGAGCGCATCGTCCTGATCGGCAGCGGCCTGGACCCCAAGTCGGTCTGCCCGGCCGAGGTCGGGCACGCCGAGCTGGGGCGGGCGGCCTATCTGGCGGCCCTGGACGGCTACGTCTCCGGCACCCCGGACGGCATGGCGGCCTGGATCGCGCACTGCGGCAGGGCGGTCGAGCTGGGCGCCCGCGAGTCGACGGCGGTGTGCGAGGCGCTGCAGCGCGGGGCGGCATGAGCCCTGCGCGCGCGTGAGGCGCGGCTACGGAATCGGGTACGGAAAAGGCCCCCTCGCGGGGGCCTCGCAAAGGGTTGCGGCGGTACGAGTTCTCGTACCGCCGCTGGCATGCTCACCCGGTTACCAAGCGTCCTCGATGTATTGCCCATCAGGCCGGGAACTTTGCCCGTGACCTGGTGCGGCTGGCCCGTAATCGACGGGTCGACGTCGCGTGGGTGCCCAGTGGTCATGCGCGGTCCGTGGGGCCAAATGCGTTATTAAGGTGATCCTCTCGGATGTCCTTGGTCTCGCGGGCCGTTAAGTCCTTTGTACTCCTGGACCCCGACAAGCGGAAGTGCTGGCACCAGTTCTTTGCTTTTGCTCCCAAAGGGGTTTTAAACGGGCGTTCCTGAGGAGTGAGAGGCCGCCGGGCGCCTTGGAGTGATCGCGGGGCGCGCCCGCGCGCGGGTGCCGCTTCAGACGGCCGCCGCCCGCCGTCGGTTCGCGTACCAGACGAGGCCCGCGGTGGCCGCCGCCGCTCCTATCGCCGCGGCCGCGACGAGCGCGGGGCGGGGCGGTACGGAGAACGAGGGAATCCGCTGCTTGAGGCGCACCGGCCGGTGGAAGTCGAGAATCGGCCACCCGCGTGCGACGGCCTCGCGCCGCAGGGCCCGGTCCGGGTTCACGGCGTGAGGGTGCCCCACCGCCTTCAGCATCGGCAGGTCGGTCGCCGAGTCGCTGTAGGCGTAACAGCGCGAGAGGTCGTATCCCTCGGACCCGGCCAGCTCCTTGATCGCCTCCGCCTTCGTCGGGCCGTAGGCGTAGTACTCCACCTCACCGGTGAAGCAACCGTCCTCGCCCACGACCATGCGGGTGGCGACCACGCGGTCGGCGCCGAGCAGTTCGCCGATCGGCTCGACCACCTCGGCGCCCGACGTGGACACGATCACCACGTCTCGGCCGGCCGTGTGGTGTTCCTCGATCAGGGAGGCGGCCTCGTCGTAGATGAGCGGGTCGATCAGGTCGTGAAGGGTCTCGGCCACGATCTCCTTCACCTGTTGGACGTTCCAGCCGCGCACGAGGGCGGACAGGTACTCGCGGGTCCGTTCCATCTGGTCGTGGTCCATACCGCCCACGAGGAAGACGAACTGGGCGTATGCGGTCCGCAGGGCCGCCCTGCGGTTGATCAGACCGCCTTGGTAGAAGGACTTGCTGAAGGTGAGCGTGCTCGACTTCGCAATGACCGTCTTGTCCAGGTCAAAGAAGGCCGCTGTGCGGGGCAAGGAGTGGTTTTCCACAACCATGAGCATAGGGGCAGCCCATTCGGCGTAAGGTGGGCGCGTGGGTTTGCCTGAGAAGGCTCTCGGGTACACCATGGAAGTCACGGATCGTTCGCGACCGTGCTAACGCGGTCCGACTCCTCCCCCCCCGAGTCGGCCGTGAAGGCGACCCCCGCTCTCCCCCCCGGCGGGGGTCGTCGCATGTCCGGGCGGGTTTTTCAGTTCTGAACGCGGCCGCCGTGCCGCATCGGGGCGGCTGCGGCCGCCCCTTTCGCCTGCCCACTCGTCGTCACTGTGCGTAGTTGTCGGACTCCTCTGCGGAAGTCGCACAGCAGATGGTGCGGGGCTCACCGGTATGGGTGACGGCGATATTCACAACCACCCGCTTGTCCACAGTTTTCCACCAAGATCCACACGATTTCCGGACTCGCCGCACCGTGATTCCAACGCGTCCGCTCCGGGCCGGCTTCACGGGCCGGTTCCGATTGCCGGGGGCGTTCGGCCGGATTCTGTCGGCCGTTCATATGGAGACCGGCTGCCGGTTCTTCACACGTTCGGGAATCGCGGGACCGCAGCGACTGCGCGCCCGCAGTGAAGGGGGATGGAAATCGTGACCGGAGCCGTCACACACGACCCGCCGCCCACCGCCGGAGGCGGACCGGGCAAACCACTGATCGTCACGGAGGACACGGAACTCCTCGACGACCTGCTGCGCCTGTGCGCCGCCGCCGGCGCCACACCGGAGGTGCACCACTCGGTGCCGGAACACCGCGGAAGCTGGGAGTCCGCGCCACTCGTCCTGGTCGGCGACGACGCGGCACGCCGTGTCCGCGGGGCCGCCCGCAGGCGCGGAGTGGTCCTCGTCGGCCGCGACCAGGACGACTCCGGGGTGTGGCAGCGCGCCGTGGAGATCGGCGCCGACCACGTCCTGATGCTGCCCGACGGCGAACAGTGGCTGGTCGACCGCATCGCCGACGTCGCCGAGGGCGTCGGACGGCCCGCCCTCACCGTCGGCGTCATCGGCGGACGCGGCGGCGCCGGAGCCTCCACCCTCGCGTGCGCCCTCGCCGTCACCTCCGCGCGAGAAGGGCTGCGCACCCTGCTGGTCGACGCCGATCCCCTCGGCGGCGGACTCGACGTCCTCCTCGGCGGCGAGAGCACGGAAGGTCTGCGCTGGCCCGCGTTCGCCGCGTCGCGCGGAAGGGTCGGCGGCAGCGCCCTTGAGGAGTCGCTGCCCAGGCTGCACTCGTTGCGGGTGCTCAGCTGGGACCGGGGCGACTGCGTGACCATCGCGCCCCAGGCGGTACGCGCGGTGCTGGCGGCGGCCCGGCGCCGGGGCGGCACGGTCGTCGTCGACCTCCCGCGCCGCATCGACGACGGCGTCGCCGAGATTCTCGCCCAGCTCGACCTCGGGCTCCTCGTGGTCCCCGCCGAGCTGCGCGCCGTCGCGGCGGGCAAGCGCGTGGCCTCCGCCGTCGGGATGGTGCTGCGCGACCTGCGGGTGGCGGTGCGCGGCCCCTACGCGCCCGGACTCGACGACAGCGAGGTGGCCCGACTGCTCGGCCTGCCGCTGGCCGGCGAGGTGCCCGTCGAAGCGGGACTGCTGCGTCCGGACGGCGGCAAGTCGCCGCCGGGCGCGACCGCTCGCGGGCCCCTCGCACGCTTCTGCAAGGAGTTCTGGGAGCGCGCGCTCACCGAGGCGGGTGGCTCATGAGCACGCCGGCCGGCCTCGAACGGACGAAGGCGACGGGGACGCTGCTCGACGGCGTGCGGCAGTGGCTCGCCGACAGCGGCGCCGAACCGACACCCGCGCGCGTGGCGCAGGCGCTGCGCGAACAGGGGCGCGTCCTCGGGGACGCCGAGGTGCTCGGCGCGGCCGAGCATCTGCGGTCCGAGCTGATCGGCAGCGGTCCTCTGGAACCCCTGCTCACCGACCCCAGGGTGACCGACGTCCTGGTGTCCGCTCCCGACCGGGTCTGGGTCGACCGGGGCGGCGGTCTGGAGCTCACCGGCGTCTCCTTCCCGGACGCCGCGGCCGTACGGCGCCTCGCGCAGCGTCTGGCCGCCGTGGCCGGACGGCGCCTGGACGACGCGCGGCCGTGGGCCGACGCCCGGCTGCCCGACGGGACGCGGCTGCACGCCGTGCTGCCCCCGGTCGCCGTCGGCTGCACCTGCCTGTCGCTGCGCGTCGTACGGCCCCGGGCGTTCACGCTCGGCGAGCTGGTGGCCGCCGGCACGGTGCCGCCGGGCGGCGACAGGGTGCTGCGGGATCTGATGCGGGCGCGGCTGTCCTTCCTGGTCAGCGGCGGCACCGGCAGCGGTAAGACGACCCTGCTGAGCGCGCTGCTGGGCCTGGTCGGGCCGGGGGAGCGGATCGTGCTCGCCGAGGACTCGGCGGAACTGCGGCCGGACCACCCGCACGTCGTCCGCCTGGAGACCAGACCCGCCAACCAGGAAGGAGCGGGGCTCGTCACCCTCGAGGACCTGGTGCGGCAGGCCTTGCGGATGCGGCCCGACCGGATGGTCGTGGGTGAGGTGCGCGGGCCGGAGGTCGTCCATCTGCTGGCCGCGCTCAACACGGGCCACGAGGGCGGCTGCGGGACCGTCCACGCCAATGCCGCCGCGGACGTCCCGGCCCGGCTCGAGGCGCTCGGCACGGCGGCCGGGCTCGACCGGACCGCGCTGCACAGCCAGTTGGCGGCGGCTCTGTCGGTGGTCCTGCACCTCGTGCGCGATCCCGCCGGGCGGCGGCGGATCGCCGAGGTGCACGTACTGGAGCGGGACCCCTCCGGCCTGGTGCGGACCGTGCCGGCGCTGCGGTGGCGGGCGGACGCCTTCGCCTGCGAGCGGGGATGGGAGCGACTGCGGGAGTTGCTGCGGGGCGAGGCCGGCGATGGGAGGGGCGGCCGTGATGAGTGAGATGCCGATGGCCGCGGCCGTGGCGTGTGCCGGAGCGGCGGCCTGGCTGATGGGCGGACCGTACTCAGGGGCCAGGCGGGCGCAGTTGCTCCTGGCCGGCGGAGGCGTGGCCGGCAGCGGACCCCCGTCATGGCGACAGCTCACCGGCGAGCTCCGCAAGCTCCGCGGACGCTGGCGACCCGAATGGTGGGCACCTGTCGCCGGACTGATCCTGGCGCTGCTGGGCGGCTCGGTGCTGCCGGTCGTCGCGGGGGCGGCCGGGGTACCCCTGCTGCGCCGGGCGCGGCGGGCCGCCGAGACCCGGCGGGCGGGGGAGCGCCGAGGCGACGCGGTGATCGCGCTGTGCGCGGCGCTGGCCGGAGAGCTGCTCGCCGGCCGACAGCCGGGAGAGGCGCTGCGGCGGGCCGCGCAGGACTCCGGAGGACTGGGCGCGGCACAGGCCTCCGTGTTGGCGGCGGCACGGTTCGGCGGTGACGTCCCCAAGGCTCTCGCAATCGCTGCCCGGCAACCGGGTGCCGACGGCCTTCTGGGACTCGCCGCGTGCTGGCGGGTGGCCGTGGACCAGGGCGCCGGTCTCGCCGCCGGACTCGACCGGCTGGAGGCGGCGTTGCGCGCGGAGCGAGATCAACGTGCGGATCTGAGGGCCCAGTTGGCCGGTCCGCGCACCACGGTGGTGATGCTCGCCGGCCTGCCGGTCCTGGGCCTTCTGCTGGGCGCCGCGCTCGGAGCGGACCCGCTGCACGTCCTGCTGCACACCGGAGCGGGGCTGGGGTGCCTGCTCGTCGGTGGAGTGCTGGAGGGCGTGGGGATGTGGTGGGCACTGCGGATCGTCCGCCACGCGGAAGCGACGTGAGGGGTGACGAGAGGAGGTGGGTGACGTGGACGGAGGAGGCGTGAGCGGGGAAGTTGTCCACAGGCTGGGGGTAACCGCGGGGATCGTGGTGGTTCTCTGGTGGCTGACGCGGTGGTGCGAGACCGCGCGACGCCGACGCGGTGCACGGCGGCGCCTGGCCGAACTGCTCGCCTCGGCCACGACGGCGACCGTCCGAGGGGCCGGGCTGCGGCAGGCCGTGCGGCGATGGCTTCCCGACACGTTGGTGGTCGGGGCCGGATGGGTGGTGGTCGGCGGCGTCGCCGGTCTGGTACTAGGGCTGATCGGCGCGGTGGTGCTGGGGCGGTGGCGCCGTCGACAACAGGCGGCGGGCGTGGTGAGCGAGGTCGACGCCCGGCTTGCGGCACGCCAACTCCCGCTCGCGGCGGACCTGCTGGCCGCGTGCATCGCGGCGGGTGCCGGCCCGGTGATCGCGGCGCACGCCGTGGGTGAGGCTCTGGGCGGGCCCGTGGGGGAAGGGCTGGCGCGGGGTGCCGCCGAGGTGCGGTTGGGTGGCGAACCGGCCGTCGCCTGGCGGAGGTTGGCCTCGATACCGGGTGCCGCTGCCCTGGCCCGCCTGCTCGAGCGGGCCGACGTCTCGGGACTGCCCGCGGCCGGACCGGTCGCCCGGCTCGCCGCCGACACCCGAGCCGACTGGGCGCGCGCCGCGACAGCGAAGGCCCGCCGGGCGGCCGTCATGGTCACCGTGCCGGTGGGGCTGTGCTTCCTGCCCGCCTTCATCGCGGTCGGTGTACTGCCCATCGTCATCGGACTCGCGGGCGGGGTGCTGGGAAGGGGCGGTCGATGACGGCGTCAACAGCGTGAACGCCGAAGCGCGATGGCGCGGGTGGCGCGGGAAGCCGGCCGTCGACCATCGGGTGGCCGAAGGGTTAGCGGCCCGAGGGGCAAGCGGCCGAGCGGCCGAGCGGCTACTGGTCGAGCGACCGAGAGGCGACTGATCGAGCGGGACAGCGGCGAACGGTCGAAGGCGAAGCAGCCGAATCAGAGACAGAGATCAGAACGACAAAACCTCACGGGGGTTGAGATGTACAAGGCGGTGTGGGCGCGGCTGAGCGCCCTGGTGTGCAGGGTGCGTGCGGCGCGCGGTGACGCGGGGATGGTGACGTCCGAGTACGCGATGGGGATCGTGGCGGCCGTGGGATTCGCGGTCCTCCTCTACCAGGTGGTGACGAGCGAGGTGGTCGCGGCTCAGTTGCAGGCCATCGTGAAGCGGGCACTCAGTGCGGGGGCGTGAGCGCGGACGGGAGCCCCGGCACGTTTCGCGGCGGGTGTGTGCCGGGGACGGGGGGTTCGTGACGGCGGAGTCGGCCGTGGTGCTGCCGGTGCTGGTGGTGTTCGCGACGGCGCTGGTGTGGGGGCTGCTGGTCATGGCGGCCCAGATCCAGTGCGTCGACGCGGCGAGGACCGGCGCCCGTGCCGCGGCGAGGCAGGACCCGGCCGAAGCGGTCCTGGACGTGACCCGCGCGACGGCGCCGCGCGGGGCACAGGTGACGGTCAGCCGGGAGGGCGACCAGGTCCGGGTCGTGGTCGTGGCCAAGCCACCGGCGTTGCGCGGCCTGCCCTTCGAGGTGCGGGAAGAGGCAGTGGCGGCGACGGAGGAGACCGTCGGGACGGCGGAGTCGGCCGCGGGGACGGGAGAGGAGAGCGTGGGAACGGCTGAGACCACTGTGGGGGCGGCTGAGGGGGCCGTGGGCGCGGCTGAGGAGGCTCAGGAGGCCTCGGGCGATGCCCGCGTGCCGGGTGACCCCCGGGGTGCGGCAGCAGACGCCCGGCATTCGCGGGGAGACGTGCCGTGAGGGGCGCGGGGCGCGGAGACGGGGCCAGGTGGGCCCGAGCCCTCGACCATGGGGCCATGTGCGCCCGAGCCCGGGCCCGCTTCCTCGGCTGGCGGGTCCTCGGAGGGCGTCACGGGGACGCGGACCGGGGTTCCGCCACCGTCTGGAGCGTGGGGGCGATCGCCGTGCTGTGCGTGGTGTTCGGGATCGTGCTCGCCCTCGGACAGGCCGTGGCGGCCCGGCACCGTGCCGCGGGCGGCGCCGACCTCGCGGCGCTCGCGGCGGCCGACCATGGGGCGGACGGCGTCGCGCAGGCCTGTGACCGGGCGGACCGGGTGGCCCGGGCGCAGGGGGCGCGACTGGTGCGGTGCGTGGTCGTCGGAGGGATCTCGGATGTGACGGCGGCGTCGGGAAGGGGGCTGTTCGCGGCCGAGGTCAGGGCGCGGGCGGGGCCTGCGGATGCGGTTCCGCCCCCGCGGTGGCCCCCGCAGCCTCACCCGTTGCCGCCACCGGCCCCACCTCTGTCGCCAGCCCCGTCCTCGGCTCCGTCTCGGGCCTCTTCTCCGGCCCGGTCTCCGTCTCCGGCGCAGTCGAAGGCTCACCCTCCTGAGTCTTCTCCTCGGGAGCCTCCCGCAGCAGTTCCGTGAGCAGCCGAACGGCTCCCCTCTTGTGGAGTGGGTCGTTGCCGTTGCCGCACTTGGGGGACTGGATGCAGGACGGGCAGCCGGCGTCGCACTCACAGGAGGCGATGGCCTGGCGGGTGGCCGTCAGCCAGGAGCGGGCCGTGTGGAAGGCCCGCTCCGCGAAGCCCGCGCCGCCGGGGTGGCCGTCGTAGACGAAGACCGTCGGCAACAGGGTGTCGGGGTGGAGGGGTACCGAGACGCCGCCGATGTCCCAGCGGTCGCAGGTCGCGAAGAGGGGCAGCATGCCGATCGAGGCGTGTTCGGCGGCGTGCAGGGCCCCGCCGAGGATCTCGGGGTTGATCCGGGCCGCGTCCAGTTGGTCCTCGGTCACCGTCCACCACACGGCACGGGTGCGCAGCGTCCGAGGAGGGAGGTCGAGCTTCGACTCGCCCATGACTTCACCGGTGATGACACGTCGACGCAGGAAGGAGACGACCTGGTTGGTGACTTCGACGGAGCCGTAGCACAACCGGCCCTGTCCCCAGGGGATCTCGACGTCCGTCTCCAGGACGGAGATCGACGTCGTGTCACGGGCGACCGTCGAATACGGGGGGCTGGCCTCCTCGACCAGGGCGACGGAGTCCTCCAGGTCCAGGGAACGCACGAGGTAGGTGCGGCCCTGGTGGAGATGGACGGCGCCCTCGTGGACGGCGGTGTGGGAGGAGCCCGCGTCGACCGTGCCGAGCAGTCGGCCGGTGCCGGCCTCGACGACCTGGACGGGCCGGCCGCCCTCGCCGCGGATGTCCGTGAGGTCGGCGGCGCGCTCCCGGCGGGTCCAGTGCCAGGCCCTGGTCCGGCGGCGCAGCAGCTTCGCGGCCTCCAGCTGCGGCAGCAGGCCCTCGGCCTCGGGGCCGAAGAGAGGCAGATCCTCGTCGGTCAGCGGGAGTTCCGCGGCCGCCGCGCACAGGTGCGGGGCAAGGACGTAGGGATTGTCGGGGTCGAGGACGGTCGACTCCACCGGGCGGTCGAACAGCGCCTCCGGGTGATGGACCAGGAAGGTGTCCAGCGGGTCGTCCCGGGCGACGAGCACCGCCAGCGCGCCCTGACCGGCCCGGCCCGCCCGGCCGGCCTGCTGCCACAGGGAGGCGCGCGTGCCCGGGTAGCCGGCGATCAGGACGGCGTCGAGCCCGGAGACGTCGATGCCGAGCTCCAGGGCGGTGGTCGCGGCGAGGCCCAGGAGCTCGCCCGAGTGCAGGGCCTGCTCCAGGGCGCGTCGTTCCTCGGGGAGGTAACCGCCGCGGTAGGCCGCGACACGCCGGGCCAGTGAGCGGTCGACCTCGGCGAGGCGTTCCTGGGCGATCACCGCGATCAGCTCGGCGCCGCGCCGGGAGCGGACGAAGGCGACGGTGCGCACGCCCTGGACGGCGAGGTCGGTCAGCAGGTCGGCGGTCTCGGCGGTGGCGGTACGCCGTACGGGTGCGCCTTTCTCACCCACCATCTCGGTGAGCGGGGGCTCCCAGAGGGCGAACACCAGTTCACCGCGGGGCGAGGCGTCGTCGGCGACCTCGACGACCGGGAGGCCGGTGAGGCGTCCGGCGGCCACCGCGGGTTCGGCGGCTGTCGCGGAGGCCAGCAGGAAGACCGGGGAGGCACCGTAGCGGGCACACAGACGGCGTAGTCGGCGCAGCACGTGCGCGACGTGGGAGCCGAACACGCCGCGGTAGGTGTGGCACTCGTCGATCACGACGTACTTCAGGGACTTCAGGAAGGAGGACCAGCGGGGGTGGGACGGGAGGATCCCGCGGTGCAGCATGTCCGGGTTGGTGAGGACGTAGTTGGCGTACTGGCGGATCCACTCGCGTTCCTCGAACGGGGTGTCGCCGTCGTACACGGCCGGCCGGACGGCGTTGCCCAGCGGTTGTGAAAGTTCCTTCACGGAGCGGCACTGGTCGGCTGCCAGGGCCTTGGTGGGGGCCAGGTAGAGGGTGGTGGCCCCGCGGCCGTTCGGGGCCTCGGAGCCGTCCAGGAGGGCCGAGAGGACCGGTACGAGGTAGGCCAGGGACTTGCCCGACGCGGTGCCCGTGGCGACGACCACGGACTCGCCGTCCAGGGCGTGCTCGGCGACCCGGGCCTGGTGGGCCCAGGGGTGTTCGATGCCGCAGGCCTGCACGGCCGCGATGACCTCGGCGCGAATCCGGTCCGGCCAGACGGCATGGCGGCCCTCACGCGGGGGCAAGTGCTCCGTATGAGTGATGCGCGACGCCCGGTTCGGTCCCGGGGCGAGCCGGTCCAGGACCGCGGCCGGGGACAGGCGGGACACGGCCTCGGGCGAGGGTCGATCGGATCGGTGATTCTTGGCCATCGGCACCGAGTGTGTCACTGGCGTGACGGACAATGGGGCCAAGGCGTCGTGCACGCCTGCCGGTAAGTGATTGAATGCCATGGCGGCTGGCGTACCGTCCCGGGGACTCCTGCCCAGGTGTTCCGAGGGGCGACCGCTCGATAGCAAGGTGCTGGAGGATCCGTGGACCTGTCTCTGTCGACCCGTACCGTCGGCGATCGTACGGTCGTCGAGGTCGGTGGCGAAATCGACGTATATACCGCGCCCAAGTTGCGCGAGCAGCTGGTCGAGCTGGTGAACGACGGGAATTTCCACCTCGTCGTCGACATGGAGGGCGTGGACTTCCTCGACTCCACCGGGCTCGGCGTGCTGGTCGGCGGACTGAAGCGGGTGCGTGCCCATGAGGGCTCGCTCCGTCTGGTCTGCAACCAGGAGCGTATTTTGAAGATCTTCCGCATTACCGGTCTGACCAAGGTGTTCCCGATCCACACCTCGGTCGACGAAGCGGTCGCTGCCACCGACTGACCACGTCGTCCCGGGCCCACAAGGCCCGGCACGGCTGGTTGAACAAAGAGGGGGTCCGGGCTTGGTGGCCCGGCCCCCCGACAGCACGCCCGTAGTTCCGAGGGGGACGCATGGCCACCGTTGAACTCCGCTTCAGCGCGCTGCCCGAGCACGTCAGGACCGCCCGACTGGTGGCGGCAGCGGTGGCGCGCAGGGCCGGAGTGGACGAGGCCGTCCTCGACGAGGTCAGGCTCGCCGTGGGCGAGGCCTGTACCCGTGCCGTCGGACTGCATCAGACCGGTGGCATCACCGCGCCGGTGAAGGTGTCGCTGATCGAGGAGGAGAAGCAGTTCTCCATCGAGGTCGGCGACGAAGCGCCGCGCTCGGTGCCCGGTGACCGGGCACCCGGCTCGGGCGCTGGCGTCGACGTGGAGGCCGAGGAGGACGAGATGGGCCTGGCGGTCATCAGCGGCCTCGTCGACGACGTCGAGGTCTCCGCGGGCGAGCACGGCGGGCTGATCCGCATGACCTGGCCGACCACGCCGGCGACCGCGACGCTGTCCTGACCCGAACCTCGCGATTCAGTCACCCGAAGGGCCCTACCTCGTAGGGCCCTTCGGCATGTGCGGACCTCGACGACCGCGCTTACAGTGGTTCCGTGAAATGAATCTTGGAATCTCGGAGACGTGAATCATGCTGCGGTGAATCACGCTGTAGTCAATCTTGATGCGGTGAATCTTGATGCAGTGAACCGCGCCCACGGATATCGTGAATCAATTCACGAACCTGAATGCCTTGAAGCCATTACCGAGCGAGATCGTGCGGGTTTTGCGTGCGAAGGCGAATTCCGCTTGCCGCACACTGTTTTGATCAGGTTCCGGTACCTACAATCCGTCCACATCTTGAGCTCAGCCCAAGCGTCAAGGAGGACGAATGGCGGGGCTTTCTACCCCTCATCGGTTGGACCACTCCACAACCTTCGCAGCCGCAGTGCTGACCGACGGCAATCGCCTGCTCGTGGTGGTCATCGCGGTCGTCGCCCTGGCCGCACTCGCGGTCGCGGGCGTTCTGGTGCGCCAGGTGCTCGCGGCGGGCGAGGGCACCGACAGCATGAAGAAGATCGCCGCGGCGGTCCAGGAAGGCGCCAACGCGTATCTGTCCCGGCAGCTGCGCACGCTCGGTGTTTTCGCCGTAGTGGTGTTCTTCCTGCTCTTGCTGCTGCCCGCGGACGACTGGAATCAGCGCGCCGGACGATCGCTGTTCTTCTTGATCGGCGCGGGGTTCTCCGCGGCCACCGGCTATATCGGCATGTGGCTCGCCGTGCGCAGTAATGTCCGCGTCGCCGCGGCGGCCCGGGAGGCGACTCCGGCGGAAGGCGAACCGGAAAAGGATCTCACCGCCGTCTCGCACAAGGCAATGAAGATCGCATTCCGCACGGGCGGCGTCGTGGGCATGTTCACGGTGGGGCTCGGGCTGCTCGGCGCCGCCTGCGTGGTGCTGGTGTACGCGGCCGACGCGCCGAAGGTGCTGGAGGGATTCGGTCTCGGCGCGGCCCTCATCGCCATGTTCATGAGGGTGGGCGGCGGCATCTTCACGAAGGCCGCCGACGTCGGCGCCGACCTGGTCGGCAAGGTCGAGCAGGGCATTCCGGAGGACGACCCGCGCAATGCCGCGACCATCGCCGACAACGTGGGCGACAACGTCGGCGACTGCGCGGGCATGGCGGCCGACCTGTTCGAGTCGTACGCCGTGACCCTGGTCGCCGCGCTGATCCTCGGCAAGGCGGCCTTCGGCGACGCCGGGCTCGCCTTCCCGCTGCTCGTTCCCGCCATCGGCGTGCTCACGGCGATGGTCGGGATCTTCGCGGTCGCCCCGCGGCGCACCGACCGCAGTGGCATGACCGCGATCAACCGGGGCTTCTTCATCTCCGCGGCGATCTCGCTCGTGCTGGTCGCGGTGGCCGTCTTCCTCTATCTCCCCGGCAAGTACGCAGACCTCGACGGCGTCACCGACGCGGCGATCCACGGCAAGGACGGCGACCCGCGCGTCCTCGCCCTCGTCGCGGTGGCGATCGGCATCGTCCTGGCCGCGGTCATCCAGCAGTTGACGGGCTACTTCACCGAGACCACCCGCCGACCCGTGCGCGACATCGGCAAGTCGTCGCTGACGGGGCCCGCCACCGTCGTCCTCGCCGGTATCTCCGTCGGCCTCGAATCGGCCGTCTACACCGCCCTGTTGATCGGCTTGGGGGTGTACGGGGCGTTCCTGCTCGGCGGCACGTCGATCATGCTGGCGCTGTTCGCGGTGGCGCTGGCCGGCACCGGTCTGCTCACCACGGTCGGTGTGATCGTCGCCATGGACACCTTCGGGCCGGTCTCCGACAACGCGCAGGGCATCGCCGAGATGTCCGGCGACGTGGAGGGCGCGGGCGCGCAGGTGCTCACCAACCTCGACGCCGTCGGCAACACGACCAAGGCCATCACCAAGGGCATCGCCATCGCCACCGCCGTCCTGGCGGCGTCGGCGCTCTTCGGGTCGTACCGGGACGCCATCACGACGGGTGCGCAGGACGTCGGGGAGAAACTCTCCGGCGCGGGCGCCCCGATGAGCCTGATGATGGACATCTCGCAGCCCAACAACCTCGTCGGCCTCATCGCGGGCGCGGCGGTCGTCTTCCTCTTCTCGGGGCTGGCGATCAACGCGGTGTCGCGGTCGGCGGGTTCCGTGGTGTTCGAGGTGCGGCGGCAGTTCCGCGAGCACCCCGGGATCATGGACTACAGCGAGGAGCCGGAGTACGGCAAGGTCGTCGACATCTGCACCCGGGACGCCCTGCGCGAGCTGGCCACCCCCGGACTGCTCGCCGTGCTGGCACCCATCTTCATCGGGTTCACCCTCGGAGTCGGCGCGCTCGGCGCGTTCCTGGCGGGCGCGATCGGCTCCGGCACGCTCATGGCCGTCTTCCTCGCCAACTCTGGCGGCGCCTGGGACAACGCCAAGAAGCTCGTCGAGGACGGTCACCACGGAGGCAAGGGCAGCGAGGCGCATGCGGCCACGGTGATCGGGGACACGGTCGGCGACCCGTTCAAGGACACCGCCGGCCCGGCGATCAACCCGCTGCTGAAGGTCATGAACCTCGTGGCGCTGCTCATCGCGCCCGCCGTGATCAAGTTCAGCTACGGCGAGGACAAGAGCATCGGCGTACGGATCCTGATCGCGGTCCTGGCGCTCGCGGTCATCGTGGTCGCGGTGTATATCTCCAAGCGGCGCGGGATCGCCGTGGGTGACGAAGACAACGCCGAATCTCCGTCCAAGTCCGCCGATCCGGCGGTGATTTCGTAGACGAGCCCACCGGGGCCCAGCTCAAGGGGCGGGCGGGTGACGCGCGTTGTCGCGTCGCCCGCCCGTTGTGTTGAGTATGTGCCCGAGCCGTGAGCCTTCTCTCTCCTGGTGCAAATGGCTTTAATAATCCACATAGCAGACATTCGTTCTGGGGTTCTTGCCCGGTTGCCGTGTATGTTCCGGGGCCGAGAGCCATGGAAGGGACCAACCCGGTGAACAAGAAGCTCGCGGCCGTGCTGTCCGGCGGTGCGGTACTGGTACTGGCGCTGACCGGATGCAGCAGCGACGACGACGGCAACAAGGAGCTCGACGCCTGGGCCAAGCAGGTCTGCGACGCGCTGCCTGCCCAGGACGCGAAGGTTGACGCGGCCAACGCCGCGATCAAGCAGGCCGCCACGGACAACAACGCTCCGGCGAACGTCCAGAAGACCGACTCGCAGGCCTTCCAGGACATGTCCGACGCCTACGGAGCGCTCGCCCAGGCCGTCCAGAAGGCGGGCACTCCGCCCGGCGTCGACGACGGCGAGAAGAAGCAGAAGGACGCGGTCTCGGCGCTCACCACTCTCTCCACCTCCTACGCGGGCCTGAAGAAGCAGGTCGACGCGCTGGACACGAAGGACCAGGCGAAGTTCGCCGACGGTCTCCAGGACATCGCCACCGACCTCGGCGAACTCAGCAAGAGCGGCAACACCGCGCTGAAGAACCTCGAGCAGGGCGACGTCAAGAACGCCATGGCCAACCAGGCCAGCTGCAAGAAGGTGGCCTCCTCCGCCTCGGCCCGCGCGACGACCAGCTGAGGACGCGCGGCCTCGGGACGATCCTGGGGAACGCGCCCCGAGTGGTGACGGGAGACAATGGGGGGCGTGAGTAACGCCACCCTCTCCCCCCTGCCCTCCGCCGACCGCCCCGACGTGGCCGCCCGGCTGCGCGAGGCGCTGCTCGCGGCCTCCTTCACCGCGGACGGTCTCCTCGACCTGCTCGGCGCGCCCGCCTACGCCGCCCTGGCCCGCAGCGAGACCGTCCCCGCGCTCCGCGCGACCCGCGGGGACACGCCGCTGGAGACACTCGTCCGCCTCTTCCTGCTCCAGCAGCCCGTGCCGCACGCGCGCGTGGAGGAGTTCCTGCCCGTACACGCGTGCGTGGAGAGCGGCTGGCTGGTTCCCACGGGTGAGGACGAGGTCGCCGCGACGGTGGACGTACGGCCGTACGGCGGGCCGGACGGCGAGGACTGGTTCATCATTTCCGACCTCGGGTGCGCGGTCGGTGGCGCGGGCGGCAGCGGGAACGACGGCGGCCAGGCGGACACCGCTGTCGTCCTCGGTGTCGGCGGCGCGTCGACGACCCTCGCCGGTATCACCGTGCGCACGCCCGTCTCCGCCGCCCTCGACCTCGGCACCGGCTCCGGAATCCAGGCGCTGCACGCCGCCCAGCACGCCACGCGCGTGACGGCGACCGACCTCAACCCGCGCGCCCTGCACATCACCGCGCTCACGCTCGCGCTGTCCGGGGCCCCGGCGGCGGATCTGCGCGAGGGCTCGCTGTTCGAACCGCTCCGGGACGACGAGACGTACGACCTGATCGTGTCGAATCCGCCGTTCGTGATCTCGCCGGGCGCCCGGCTGACCTACCGCGACGGCGGGATGGGCGGGGACGATCTGTGCCGCTCGCTCGTTCAAGGGGCGGGGGAGCGGCTGAGCGAGGGCGGGTTCGCGCAGTTCCTCGCCAACTGGCAGCACGTGGAAGGGGAGAACTGGCAGGACCGGCTCAGGTCGTGGGTGCCGCGCGGGTGCGACGCGTGGATCGTGCAGCGCGAGGTGCAGGACGTCACCCAGTACGCGGAGCTGTGGCTGAGGGACGCCGGTGACCACCGCGGCGACCAGGCCGAGTACCAGGCGCACTACGACACCTGGCTGGACGAGTTCGAGGCACGCAAGGTGAAGGCGGTCGGCTTCGGCTGGATCACGCTGCGCAGGACGACGGCCGCGGAGCCCGTGATCACGGTGGAGGAGTGGCCGCACCCGGTGGAACAGCCGCTGGGCGACGCGGTCCTGGCGCACTTCGGACGGCTGGACTATCTGCGTGCCCATGATGACGCGGCCCTGCTCGCCGGGCGCTTCCGGCTGGTCACGGAGGTCGTCCAGGAGCAGGTCGGGCTGCCCGGCGCCGAGGACCCGGAGCACGTCGTGCTGCGCCAGCACCGCGGCATGCGCCGGGCCACGAAGGTGGACACGGTCGGTGCGGGCTTCGCCGGCGTGTGCGACGGCTCGCTGAGCGCCGGCCGCATTCTCGACGCCATCGCCCAACTGGTCGGCGAGGATCCGGTGTTGCTGCGGGACCGTACTCCGGCCCAGATCCGTCTCCTGGTGGAGCAGGGCTTCCTCGAACCGGCGGAGTGAGCCGAGCGGATCCGGCCGGATCCGGCTGGATTCGGCTGGATCGGAAATCGCCCGGGCCGGAAAACGCCCGGGCCGTCGGAGCGGGCCGCCCGGATGCGATCCGGAACGTCAGCCCCGGCCCCTTGTTTCCCGCTCTCCATGTTTTCTTCGCGCCCGGCGCCGATTCGCCAAGATCGTATGCAATGTGAGCCGATCGACAGCGCACGCAGCGGTGAGATCGGTGAGATCGGCGAAGTCGGCCGGATAGGTCCGCACCCGGTTTGGTGGGCTCCACCGCGTTGCGGACCGCCCGGGGCCCGCTCCGAGAGACCGTAGGCCGCGCCCGACCGCCCCGGCCGACGGCTCGCCGGGGCCTGCGACCCCATCCGTGGACCCGGCGTTCACCTCGGGTTCGCCGGGGCGCCGCCCGCGCGTGACAGCCTCCCGTGGCCGGGGCAGGCGCGGGCCGAGCGAAAGGGGCGGGGACGATCATGGAGAGCGGGCCGACGATCTTCACAGGAACGGTTTTCGCCCTGTTCGGGGCCGCACTGCTGACGTGGACCACGATCCGGGTACGGCACCGTGAACCCGTGGCCGAAGATGTGAGCCCCGTCGCATCGGCGACCCTGGCGACCCTGGCCTCCGTCGGCGCGTTGGCCGTCGGGGTGTGGTGCTTCACCCGGCTCTGACGCCGCCTCCGTGCCGACCTGCGGAAGTGCCTACGGGGCCGACGCCGAGGCGGCCTTCGCGGATCCCGCCGGACCCCCGTTCGAACCGCGTGAACGTGACCGCGCCGGTAAAGGGGAAGACGCGTTCCGGTCGTACGGAAAAGGGCCGGTCGGTACTCCGGGCGGCAGGAATGGCGGTAGTCGGGTTACCGTTCGAGTGGCCGTTGCGGGCTTTTCCCGTTTGACACGGGGGCGGGATGTACCGTCACACTCCGCAGCGTCACCATGACCCGACCCCGGGAGCAAGGCCTGGGTGAGGCCCCAGCGTCGACCGGAGAGATGAGCGAAGTTGTCCCCGACCAGCGAGACCGCGAAGGGCGGCCGCCGACTCGTGATCGTCGAGTCGCCTGCCAAGGCGAAGACGATCAAGGGTTACCTCGGCCCCGGATACATCGTCGAGGCCAGCGTCGGGCACATCCGTGACCTTCCCAACGGTGCCGCGGAGGTGCCGGACCAGTACACGGGCGAGGTCCGCCGCCTCGGTGTGGACGTCGAACACGACTTCCAGCCGATCTATGTGGTCAACGCCGACAAGCGGGCGCAGGTCAAGAAGCTCAAGGATCTCCTCAAGGAATCCGACGAGCTCTTCCTCGCCACCGATGAGGACCGCGAGGGCGAGGCGATCGCCTGGCACCTCCAGGAGGTCCTCAAGCCCAAGATCCCCGTCAAGCGGATGGTCTTCCACGAGATCACCAAGGACGCGATCCGGGCCGCCGTCGCCAACCCGCGCCAGCTCAACCAGAAGCTCGTCGACGCCCAGGAGACCCGCCGCATCCTCGACCGTCTCTACGGCTACGAGGTCTCGCCGGTCCTGTGGAAGAAGGTCATGCCGCGCCTGTCGGCCGGCCGTGTCCAGTCCGTCGCCACCCGTCTCGTCGTGGAGCGGGAACGCGAGCGCATCGCGTTCCGTTCTGCCGAGTACTGGGACCTGACGGGCACCTTCTCCACCGGCCGCGCCGGAGACGTGTCGGACCCGTCGTCGCTGGTCGCACGCCTTCAGACCGTCGACGGCAAGCGGGTCGCGCAGGGTCGCGACTTCGACTCCCTGGGACAACTCAAGAGCGCGAACATCCTCCACCTCGACGAGGTGAACGCCCGCGCCCTGGCCGTAGCCCTGGAGAACACGCGGTTCGCCGTCCGGTCCGTCGAGTCGAAGCCCTACCGCCGCTCGCCGTACGCCCCGTTCCGTACGACGACGCTCCAGCAGGAGGCCAGCCGCAAGCTCGGTTTCGGTGCGAAGGCCACCATGCAGGTCGCGCAGAAGCTGTACGAGAACGGCTACATCACGTACATGCGTACGGACTCCACCACCCTGAGCGAGACGGCGATCTCCGCCGCCCGCGCCCAGGTCACGCAGCTGTACGGCGCCGACTACCTGCCGCCCCAGCCGCGCACGTACGCCGGCAAGGTCAAGAACGCGCAGGAGGCGCACGAGGCGATCCGCCCTTCGGGTGATCGTTTCCGCACGCCCGCCGAGACGGGTCTGACCGGCGACCAGTTCAAGCTCTACGAGCTGATCTGGAAGCGGACGGTCGCCTCCCAGATGAAGGACGCGACCGGCAACAGCGTCACGGTGAAGATCGGTGGCACCGCTGCCGACGGCCGGGACGTCGAGTTCAGCGCCTCCGGCAAGACGATCACCTTCCACGGCTTCCTGAAGGCGTACGTCGAAGGTGCCGACGACCCGAACGCCGAGCTGGACGACCGCGAGCGCCGGCTGCCCCAGGTCGGCGAGGGCGACCCGCTGACCGCCGAGGAGATCACGGTCGACGGGCACGCCACCAAGCCCCCGGCCCGCTACACCGAGGCCAGCCTGGTCAAGGAGCTCGAAGAGCGCGAGATCGGCCGCCCGTCGACGTACGCGTCGATCATCGGCACGATCCTCGACCGCGGCTACGTCTTCAAGAAGGGCACGGCACTCGTGCCGTCCTTCCTGTCCTTCGCCGTGGTCAACCTCCTGGAGAAGCACTTCGGCCGACTGGTCGACTACGACTTCACCGCCCGCATGGAGGACGACCTCGACCGCATCGCCCGCGGTGAGGCGCAGGCCGTGCCGTGGCTGAAGCGGTTCTACTTCGGCGAAGGCGCGGGCCACGGCGGCGCGGCCGAAGCCGGCAACGGCGACGGGGACCACCTCGGCGGTCTCAAGGAGCTGGTGACCGACCTGGGCGCGATCGACGCGCGCGAGGTGTCGTCGTTCCCGGTGGGCAACGACATCGTGCTGCGGGTCGGGCGCTACGGCCCCTACATCGAGCGCGGAGAGAAGGACGCCGAGGGTCACCAGCGGGCGGACGTGCCCGAGGACCTGGCCCCGGACGAGCTGTCCGTCGAACTCGCGGAGGAGCTGCTCGCCAAGCCGAGCGGCGACTTCGAGCTCGGTGCCGACCCGGAGAGCGGCCACCAGATCATCGCCCGGGACGGCCGCTACGGCCCCTACGTCACCGAGGTGCTCCCCGAGGGCACCCCGAAGACCGGCAAGAACGCCGTGAAGCCGCGGACGGCCTCGCTGTTCAAGTCGATGTCGCTGGACACGGTGACGCTGGCGGACGCCCTCAAGCTGATGTCGCTGCCGCGTGTCGTCGGCGCCGACGCGGAGGGCGTGGAGATCACCGCGCAGAACGGCCGCTACGGCCCGTACCTGAAGAAGGGCACGGACTCGCGGTCGCTCCAGACCGAGGACCAGCTCTTCACGATCACCCTCGAAGAGGCGCTGGAGATCTACTCCCAGCCCAAGCAGCGTGGCCGGGCCGCCGCCAAGCCGCCGCTGAAGGAGCTGGGCGCGGACCCGGTCAGCGGACAGCCGGTCGTCGTCAAGGACGGCCGCTTCGGGCCGTACGTCACCGACGGGGAGACCAACGCGACCCTGCGCTCCGGCGACAGCGTCGAGGAGATCACCCCGGAGCGCGGCTTCGAGCTGCTCGCCGAGAAGCGCGCCAAGGCGCCGGCCAAGAAGACGGCCAAGAAGGCGCCCGCGAAGAAGGCGACGGCGAAGAAGGCGGCCCCGGCGAAGAAGACGGCCGCCAAGAAGACCGCCGCGAAGACGACGACGGCCAAGAAGACGACGGCGAAGAAGGCGGTCACGAAGAAGGCGACGGCTTCCCCGGCTTCGTCGGAGGACTGATCGCGCGGCTGATCGCGCGGCTGATCGCACGACTGGTCGAACGACTGGTCGCACGGCCGGCACCCGGCCGGGCACCCGACGGATCGGGTGCCTGCCGGTACGGCCGGCCGGACGCCTGATCGGCCACCGAGCCCGTCACCGTTCCTCAACGGCGGTTCGTCAAACCATCGCCCCGGCATCACTTTGGTGTCGGGGCGGTCGCGCGCGTGGACGGGGGCGACAGGGTGTCAGTCGCGGCCGATAGGCTGAAAGCATGACGCGAGCCGAGCAGCCAACGGCCCACCACCCGGCACCGGACGACGCCTTGGTGGCGGACTCCCGCGAGCGCGCTGTGCGCGCCCTGTTGCGCGAGCCTCAGCTCAAGCGGCTCTGGAGCGCGCAGCTGGTGAGCGGGGTGGGAGACACCCTCGCACTGCTGGTGTTCGTCCTCCTCGTCCTCCAGGCGGCGATCGTGGAGGGCTCCTTCGGGGGCGGCTACCGCGGCGTGGCCTTCGCGGTGGCCACCGTCTTCGCGGTGCGCATTCTGGCCACCCTCCTCTTCGGCGCCGTCCTCCTGGGCCCACTGACCTCACTGACCTCACCGGACGGCCCGCTCGACCGACGCTGGACCATGGTCGGCGCGGACGGTGTGCGCGCCGCGCTGCTGATCGTCGCGCCGCTGTGGATCGACTGGACGCCGGACGACGCGCTGGCTCTGCTGCTTGTCACGGTGTTCGTGACCGGGGTGGCCGAGCGGTTCTGGACGGTCGCCCGCGAGAGCGCGTCCCCGGCCCTGCTGCCCGCCCCGCCGCTGGAGGGCGCGACCGTACGGCCGTTGCCCGACCACATGGACGCCCTGCGCCGCCTGTCGCTGCGCACGGGCTTCGTGACGATCCCGCTGGGCGCGGCCACGCTGGTCGTCGCGGCGTTGTTCAACAATCTTCTGGGTGCCGGGATCGACTGGTTCGGACAGCACCAGGCCGCCCTGGCCTCGTATGTGGCCGGAGGGCTCTTCGCCGGATCACTGTCCATCGTGACCTTCCTCGAGCTGCCCGGACTGCGCACCCCGCGCGCGCGGTCCCCGCTCGAGGGGCTGCGCCGTCCCAGGACCGCCACGGGAGTCGACGCGGGCCGCACCGGCGTCCTCCCGCTGCTGGTCCTCGCCTGCGCCGCCGTCGCCGGGGCGATCGCCGCCGCCGTCGCCGTGGCCGTGCTGCATGCCAAGGACCTGGGCGGCGGCCCGGTCATGTACGGCCTGTTCGTGCTCGCGCTGACCGGCGGGGTCGTCGTCGGCGTCCGTACGGCGCCGAAGGTGCTGGCGTCGCTGTCGCGGCGCCGGCTGCTCGCGCTGGCCATCGCCTTCACCGGCGTGGCGCTGCTGGCCGCCGGGCTGGTGCCGGACGTCACCAGCGTGCTGCTGATCCTGGTCCTGGCCGGTGTGGGCGCGGGTGTCACCGCCAACACCGGGCACACCCTGCTCGACCAGGAGACCGAGGAACACCGCCGGGCACGGACGACGGAGCACCTGCACGCCGTCGTACGGGTCGTGGTGGCGCTGGGCGCGGTGATCGCCCCGCTGGTGGCGGCTCTCATCGGCCCGCACCGGCTGGAAAGCGGCAAGTTCGTGTTCGCGCACGGCGGGGCGGCGTTCACGCTGATGCTGGTCGGCGCGCTGCTGCTGCCGGTGGCCGCGCTGGTGCTGGCCAAGGTCGACGACCGCTCCGGCGTACCCCTGCGGCAGGACCTGCGGGACGCGCTGCTCGGTGGCGACGATCCGGTGCAGACCTCGGTCGGGACCGGCTTCTTCATCGCCCTGGAGGGCGGTGACGGCGCCGGCAAGTCCACGCAGGCCGAGGCACTCGCCGAGTGGATCAGGGCCAAGGGCCACGAGGTCGTCCTCACGCGTGAGCCGGGGGCCACGCCCGTGGGCAAGCGGCTGCGTTCGATCCTGCTGGACGTCTCCAGCGCCGGGCTGTCGCACCGCGCGGAGGCGCTGCTGTACGCGGCGGACCGCGCGGAGCACGTCGACACGGTCGTCCGGCCCGCCCTGGAGCGCGGCGCGGTGGTCATCACCGACCGGTACATCGACTCGTCCGTGGCCTACCAGGGCGCGGGCCGCGACCTGTCCCCGACCGAGATCGCGCGGATCTCGCGCTGGGCGACGAACGGCCTGGTCCCGCATCTGACGGTCCTGCTGGACGTGTCGCCGGAGGCCGCCCGCGAGCGGTTCACGGAGGCACCGGACCGGCTGGAGTCGGAGCCGGCCGAGTTCCACACGCGCGTGCGCTCCGGCTTCCTCACGCTGGCCGCCGCCGACCCGGGCCGCTACCTGGTGGTCGACGCGGCCCAGGAGCCCGAGGCGGTCACGACCGCCGTCCGGCACCGGCTAGACCAGCTGCTGCCCCTGTCCGAGGCCGAGATCAAGGCCCAGGAGGAGGCGCGCAGGAAGGCCGAGGAGGAGGCCCGCCGCAAGGCCGAGGAAGAGGCCGCCCGCAAGGCCGAGGAGGAGCGCCTGGAGCGCGAGCGCCAGGAGCAGCTCGCCAAGCTGCGCGCCGAGGAGGAGGAGCGCAAGCGGCGCGAGCTGGAGGAGGCGCAGCGGCGCGAGGCCGAACGGCAGGCCGAGGAGGCGCGGCTGCGCGCCGAGGAAGCACGCAGGCGTGCCGAGGAGGAGCGGGTCCGGCTCCTCGCGGAGGAGAAGGCCCGCGCCGAGGAGGAGGCCCGCCGCCAGGCGGAGGAGGAGCGGCGCCGCCGGCAGGCCGAGGAGGAGGCGCGGCTGCGCGCCGAGGCCGAGGCCAGGCGCCTGGAGAAGCAGCGGAAGGCCGAGGAGGCGCTGCTGCGGGCCGAGCAGGCGCGGCGCGCGGCGGAGCAGGCCGCCGCCGCGGCACAGGTCGGACCGAAGGCGGAGCGCCCCACGGCGGCCGCGGCTCCGGCGGCTCCGGTGGTCCCGCCGGAGGCCGTGACCGTGCCGACGCCGGTGGTGACCCCGACGAACGCGTCGGGCGGGCCGGTGGACGAGACGGCGGTGCTGCCGCCGATCCGCAGCGACAAGGAGCCCGAGCAGCCCTCCGGGAGGCCGGGGAACGCGTCCGGATCCCGGAACGCGTCCGGATCCCGGAAGCAGCAGGGCTCCGCGGGCGGGGCCGACGCCGAGGTGACGGCCGAGCTGCCGCAGCCCTCGATTCCGCCGGGGGCCGCCGACGAGACGGCGGTACTGCCTCCGGTGCGCGGTGACAGCTTCGAGGACGAGACGGCCGTACTGCCTCCGGTCCGCGACGAGAGCCCTGCCGACGAGACGGCCGTGCTGCCTCCCGTGCGGGACCAGAACCCCTCGGACCGGGTGCCGCCGGGGTACTTCCGCGACGAGCGGGGCGAGCCGGGCCGGGCGCGGCCGGACGGGGCCGACGACCGTACGCGCGAGCTGCCGCAGGTCGACGAGGAGGGCACGCCCCGCCAGCGACCCCGGCCGGACTGGGCCGAGGAGACCCCGCTGGACGATCTGCCGACGCTGGCGGACGAACTGCTGGGTCCGCGCCGAGACGAGGACGGCAACGACGACGAGGGCCGTGGGCGGGGCCGACGCCGCTGAGCGTACTGGCGCCGCCGGGCGCTCCGATGCGGGGCGTCCCGCCGTCGGGCCGGGTGCGCAACGGCCGGCCGGCGCCCCGCCGACGGCCCGATTGTCAGTGGCTCCCCGCACAATGGAAGCCGCAACGCGAAACGTGACGAAAGGGCGGCGTGACGCATGACCGTGTGGGACGACCTCGTCGGGCAGGAGAAGGTGAGCGAGCAGCTCGCCGCTGCCGCTCGGGACGCCGACGCGCTCGTCACCGCGATCGGCGCCGCCGTCCCGCCGCCCGAGACGTCGAAGATGACGCACGCCTGGCTGATCACCGGCCCGCCCGGCGCCGGGCGCGGTCAGGTGGCGCGGGCCTTCGCCGCCGCCCTCCAGTGCGTGAGCCCGGACCGGGCGCTCGGCGGCGTCCCCGGCTGCGGGTTCTGCGACGGCTGTCATACGGCGCTGATCGGCACCCACGCCGACGTCAACACCGTCGCCGCGGTCGGATCGCAGATCCTCGCCGAGGACATGCGCGACACGGTCCGCAAGTCGTACACCTCGCCCGCCACCGGCCGCTGGCAGATCATCCTCGTCGAGGACGCCGAGCGGCTGAACGAGAAGTCCGCCAACGCCGTCCTCAAGGCCGTCGAGGAGCCCGCTCCGCGGACGGTCTGGCTGCTCTGCGCACCCTCCCTGGAGGATGTGCTGCCCACCATCCGCTCCCGCTGCCGGCACCTGAACCTGCGCACGCCCTCCGTCGACGCCGTCGCCGACATGCTCATCCGGCGCGAAGGCATCGAGCCGGCCGTCGCCGCGGCCGCCGCCCGGGCCACGCAGGGGCACGTCGACCGGGCCCGCCGGCTGGCCACCGACCCCGCCGCCCGCGAGCGCCGCGCGGCCGTGCTGAAGCTGCCCTTGCGCGTCGACGACGTGGGCGGCTGCCTCCGTGCCGCCCAGGAACTGGTCGACGCGGCGACCGAGGACGCCAAGCAGCTCGCGGAGGAGATGGACGGCAAGGAGACCGAGGAGCTGAAGGCGGCGATGGGCGCGGTCCAGGGCGGCCGGATGCCGCGCGGCACGGCGGGGGTGATGAAGGACCTGGAGGACAAGCAGAAGCGCCGCAGGACGCGTACCCAGCGCGACAGCCTCGACCTCGCGCTCACCGATCTGACCGCCTTCTACCGCGACGTCCTCGCCCTTCAGCTCGGCTCCCGCGTCGCGATCGCCAACATGGACGCCGAGGACGCCCTCGAGCGGCTCGCCCGTAACAGCAGCCCGGAGTCCACCCTCCGTCGTATCGAGGCCATCGCCGGATGCAGACAGGCCCTCGACCGCAATGTGGCTCCGCTGCTGGCGGTGGAGGCGATGACGATGGCCCTGAGAGCGGGCTGACACCGACGACGACGCGCGGACCGGCACCGACCGCCGGGCCGGAGCCGCCGGATACCGGGCCGGGGCCGGCCCTCGGGCTGTCGAGGCTGGATACCGGGCCGGGGCCGACCGCCGGGCCGGCGCCGGTTACCCGGGCCGGTACCTACCATCGGGCCGGTACCTACCATCGGGCCGGTACCGACCGTCGGGCCGGTACCGATCGGGCCGGCATCCGACGTCGATCTTGGGTTGACGGTGTCACTCGTCCGTGTCCGTTCGCGCACGTACCGCGTTCGTGACATTGTGCAGAGTTACGCTCACTGGATGTACACGAGGCGCTCTCTCCGCAGGTCCCGTACCGGCGTCACCCTCCTCTCGCTCGCCGCGCTGCTCGTCTCCGGCTGTTCCGCCGCGGAGTCGACGAGCTCCGCCGGTTCCACGGCGGTGGCGGCGCTCGGCGCGCTGCCTCGGGCCACGCCGTCGGCGCTCGCGCCGTACTACGGGCAGAAGCTGAGCTGGCGCGAGTGCGGTGTGCCCGGCTTCGAGTGCGCCACTCTGAAGGCGCCGCTCGACTACGCCGACCCGGGCGCGGGCGACGTCCGGCTCGCGGTCGCCCGCAAGAAGGCGACGGGTCCGGGCAAGCGGCTCGGCTCGCTGCTGGTGAACCCGGGCGGACCGGGCGGCTCGGCGGTCGGCTACCTCCAGCAGTACGCCGGTATCGGCTACCCCGCAGGGGTCCGCGCCCGCTACGACATGGTCGCCGTCGACCCCAGGGGCGTGGCCCGCAGCGAGCCCGTGGAGTGCCTCGACGGGCGCGCGATGGACGCGTACACGCAGACGGACACCACCCCCGACGACCAGCGGGAGACCGGCGAACTCGTCGACGCGTACAAGGATTTCGCGGAGAGCTGCGGCGCGCACTCGCCACGGCTGCTGCGGCACGTCTCCACTGTGGAGGCGGCCCGTGACATGGACATCTTGCGCGCGGTCCTGGGCGACGGGAAGCTGACGTACGTGGGGGCGTCGTACGGGACGTTCCTCGGCGCGACGTACGCGGGCCTCTTCCCGAACCGGGTGGGCCGGCTCGTCCTGGACGGCGCGATGGACCCGTCGCTGCCCGCCCGCCGGCTGAACCTGGACCAGACGGCCGGGTTCGAGACGGCGTTCCAGTCGTTCGCGAAGGACTGCGTCACACGGTCCGACTGCCCGCTCGGCGGCAAGGGCACGGCTCCCGCCAAGGTCGGCGAGAACCTCAAGGCCTTCTTCCGCACGCTCGACGCGCACCCGATCCCCACCGGCGACCCGGACGGCCGCAAGCTCGGCGAGGCCCTCGCCACCACCGGCGTGATCGCGGCGATGTACGACGAGAGCACCTGGGAGCAGCTGCGCGAGGCGCTGACCTCGGCGATCAAGGGCAAGGACGGCGCGGGCCTGCTCGCCCTCTCCGACAGCTACTACGAGCGGGACGCCGACGGCCGCTACGCCAATCTGATGGCCGCCAACGCGGCGGTGAACTGCCTCGACCTCCCCGCGGCCTTCTCCACTCCCGACCAGGTCGAGAAGGCACTCCCGTCCTTCGAGAAGGCGTCCCCGGTCTTCGGTGAGGGCCTCGCCTGGGCCTCCTTGAACTGCGCCTACTGGCCGGTCAGGCCCACGGGCGAGCCGCACCTCATCGAGGCGAAGGGCGCCGCCCCGATCGTCGTCGTCGGCACCACCCGCGACCCGGCGACCCCGTACCGCTGGGCCCGGTCCCTCGCCCACCAGCTCAGCTCGGCCCGCCTCCTCACCTACGAGGGCGACGGCCACACCGCCTACGGCCGCGGCAGCGCCTGCATCGACTCCGCGATCGACACCTACCTGCTCCATGGAAAGCCTCCGACGGACGGCAAGCGCTGCAAGTAGACCGCCCGCGCCGGCCCGCGAGGCCCCGGGAGGCCGCTCCCGGGGCCTGTTCGGAGCACCCCTGGAAACTGTGTAGACTTACCGACGTTGCTGATCGCACCATGGTGCGGACAGCGCGCCGCCTTAGCTCAGATGGCCAGAGCAACGCACTCGTAATGCGTAGGTCTCGGGTTCGAATCCCGAAGGCGGCTCTGCCGAAGCCTCAGGACTCACTCGCCGTGACCTGGGGCTTTTGCTTTTACCGGATACGGCGACGACGTTGAGCGCGGGCCGCGCGGCTGTCCCTGGTCTCAATTCTGGTCTCAATGGACGGTTCAGGACGGGGTTCCGGCTGAGGCTCCGGGGCCGGTTCCGGGCGCGGCATGAAGGTGTCGCCCATACGACGCATGGCGTCCTTCGACAGGTGCGACCGCCCCTTCACATACCGGCGGGTCTGGCTGATCTGGGTATGGCGCAGGATCTCCATGATCGTGGGCATGTCCACCCCGAGTTCATTGAGGATCGTGCCGGCGGTGTGGCGGCTCCCGTCGTAGAGGCGGCGGTCGTCGATCCCGGCTTCCGCCAACAGTTCCTTGAACTCTTCCCAGTCCTGGCGGGGGTCGAGGGGACGGCCGTCCGGGCGGGTGAAGACCAGCTTGGTCTCCTCCCACGCGTCGCCGGCTGCGTCGCGCGCCTCTTGCTGCTGTGCCTTGTGCTCGCGCAGGTAGGGGATGAACGGCGGCGGGATGGGCACGGCGTTCCGGCTCTTCTTGGTCTTGGGCCGAGTGAAGACCAGACCACCGCCCTTGCGGTCCGGGCAGGCGCGGGCATGACTTGTGCAGCCCTTTGGGCACGGCTTCGGACAACCGCGCTTGTAGCCCCTATGGGTCCGGCAGTCCTCGGGGCACGGCTCGAACCGGTGGAACTTGGCACCGCACGCCTGCGGGTCCTCGCAGCCGTGCCGCCACGTCAGCCGCTGAAGTTGCCACTCGGGGCGGAACAGTTCGTTGGTGAAGTCAACGTACGGCCACCTGAGACCGAGGGTCTCGCCCTGCCGGAAACCCATGCCGACACCGACGCACCACCGCATGAACGTCGGGCGTTTCGCGGCGGCTTCCAAGAACGCCTTTGCCTCTTCCGTCGTGAACGGGTTCGCCTCCGTCTCGTCGACCGTGGGAGGGTCGACCAGGGTGGCCACGTTCTCCACAATGAGCCGTCGGCGGTGAGCGATTTTCAGGGCGCGGGACAGGATGCGGTGCACTTTCACCACGTGAGAGGGCGCGTGCCCCGCGTCGAGCATGACGCGGTACATCCGTTCCAGGTGTTCCGGTTGAAGCTTGTCGAGCCGATGCTTTCCGATGCCGGGGACGATGTCGTTCCTGGTCTTTGACCAGTAGTCATCCAGCGAGCGCGGCTTTAGCTTCAGGGATGCGATGTCGGTCAGGTAGGTGGTCATCCACTGCTCTACGGTCGGCTTCCGGCCTGCCTTGGGGGCGCGTGCCTTGTCCCGCAGATCCTCCAACTCACGGACCTTGCGCTTCACTTCGGTTTCCGTCCGGGCACGGCGGTGCCGCCGGTCGTAGCTGCCGTCATCCTTGACGCCCATGGTGACGCGGCCGTGCCACCAACCGTCACTGCCCTCGTAGACGGACGATTCCATGTTCAGCTTCTTGGGGCGGGGGCTCATGTGCTCCTCTGTGCAGCAGAGCGGCCCCGGACTGAAGTCCGGGGCCGCGTTGGGTGTGTGCTCGGGTCAGGCGGCGAGCGGTTCGAGGCTGTTCACGTACGCCTCCAGGTCACTCCTGCGGATGCGACGGGACCGGCCCCGCTTGACGTACTTCAGGGACCCTTCGGCCATCAGCTCGTAGACGGTCGAACGACCGAAGCGGAGAACCTGGGCGGCCTCCTCCGGGGTGTAGAGCAACTGATCGGTGGGCGGCGCGATGGCGGTACTCATTGGGGTGTACCTCCGTGGCGAGGACGGCTTGGGGGGCTCCGGGAAGTCCGCTACATCCGCTACATCCGCTACATCGCAGGTCAGAGGGGGTGTTTTCTGTAGCGGATGGCGGCGATGTAGCGGCTACAGCTTCCGTGCGGGCGCGGGCTGTAGCCGCTACATCGGGGGGGTGCCGCTACAGGTTCAGGGCTCTTGACCTGGGGTGTAGCGGCTGTAGCGGATGTAGCGCTTCTCAGGGGCGGGGTGGGGGCGGGCAGTAGCGGGCCCACGCGTCGGTGAGGTCGTCGGCGTAGAACCCTTTGAGGACCCCGCCGCTGGTCCGGATGTTGCGCGAGGCGATCGGCTCGTTGTCCGCCGTCATGTACTCACCGAGCATCTTGGACAAGCGCCGGTTGTCGAGCGGCCGGCCGCCGAGGTCTGCCCATGGGGCGTCGTCGAGGGCGTTGAGCCTGTCGAGGATGGCGACGGTGGGCAGGCGGTCGACGCCGATCAGGACGTGATCCCGAAGGTCGGTCAGGAGCCGGATGCCGATGCTGCCCTTGTCGTTGGCCTGCGACGCCTTGACCAGCGTCACGCACGCCTGGCGTGCCCGTTCGGGCCAGTCGCCCCCGACGACGTCCGCGACGGCGAGAAGCGGTTCCCACACGTCTGCCGGGCGGTCGGTGACCCCTTCGGGCATCTCGGGCCACGCGCCCATGACGAACCCGCGCGCGGCTTCCGCCCACTGTGCGAGGCGGTCGCGCAGGGCGTTGCCTTCCGGTTCGTGCAGTCCGGCGCGGAAGGGTTCTACGTGCTCGTTCCGGGCGCGGCGGCGCATGCGGATGATGACGGAGCGGGTCAAGATCGTGTCCGGCAGGGAGCCCAGTCCGGCGACGGCGACGCCGGCGAACGAGGGGAACGGGGTGACGGTCTGACTGTCGCCCACGCATCGGTAGGTGACGCCCTTGCGGCGGTGGCCTGCGTTGATGAACCCGCGTAGTTCCTCGTTGTCCCCCGCCTTGGGGCCGAAGATGGTGTCGATCTCGTCGAACAGGATCGTGGGCCGTCCGTCCGGGCCGGACACGGACCGGAACAGGGCGGCGGCGGAAGCGTTCACAGCGACCATGGGGCGCGGCACGAGCGTTTCCACGATCTCCAGCGCGCGGGACTTCCCCGACCCCGGTTCGGGGGACAGGAAGGCGAGGCGGGGGGTGGAGTCGAAGCAGTCGAGGAGGTGGGCGTGTGCGTCCCACAGGGCGACGGCGACGTAGGCGGCCTCGGTGGGGAAGACGTTGAAGCGTCGGTGGAATGCTTCGACGTCGTCCAGGAGTGCGGCCCCGTCGATGGGTCGAGTCATGCGGCGGCCCTTCCTTCCTGCGGGTTGCGGAGCGGGCAGGCGTCTCGGTGGTCGGTGTGGTCCTCGATCAGGGCGAGCACGCGGTCACGGCCGACGGCGCTGCGGTCCCACCCGCACAGGCACCGTGAGGTCGCGGTGGGAGTGGTACCGCGCGGGGCGCAGATGTGCAGCCACGCGAACGCGTAGCGGCCGTCACCCTGCTGCGGGTCAGGACTGACAGCAGTGCGGACGCCCTTGCGGGCGGCGACCTTGGGCACGCCTGCGGCCGTCGTGTCCACAGGTTGTGGAGCGGCGTTCGGTCCGGCCGGGGTGGTGGTGATGCTCTTCAGAGGGGGGCGGGTGGGGGCGCTCATGCCGCGTTCCCCCTGCGCTGCTGGTTGTGGGTGATGGACCAGTTGAGGGCGCTGCGCAGGGTCGAGCGGCACTCGGACGCGGACAGTCCGGCCGCCTCCCCTGCCTCCTGAAGAGCCTGCTCGACCACGTGGCGGGGGAGGTCGCTCCACGCGACGAACCGCCCGAGTGCTCGCGCCGCGCGGAACAACGCTGCTTCCCGCGCTCCGGGTTGGGCCGTGGCGACGTTCCGCGTCTCGGCGGTGAGCGCTACATCCGCATATCGACTGGATTGCGTCGTAGCGGCCACCGAGGGGGCCTGAGGCGCCCTGAGGGCCGGTTGCAGGATGCTTTGGAGCCATCCGGGCAGTGGGGCCGCTACAGGGCCGCACAGCGCTTCGTACGGTCCGGCCGGGGTGAGGGATCCGGCAGCAACGACGTATCCGCCCCATGCCCGGGTGTCGACCAACTCACCTACGGTGCCAGCCGTGTTGGTCAGCCTGATGCCGGTCGGGGCGGTGAAGTACAGGTGGATTCCGCCGCTCGCGGTCCGGGTGCGATAGGTGGCGGGGACGGCATGGCCGGCGCGCTCGCAGAGCGCCCCGAAGATTGCCGCGCCGTCAGGCGCGTCCGAACTGCCCTTGTCCTTGGGCACGTCGAGGTCGACGACGACCAGGCCGGAGGGGCCGGTGGCGATGCCGACGTTGAACGGTGCCTGCGACCAGGCCGCGCGGATGCGGTAGGGGTCGGTGGTGGCGCGCTGTTCCCACTTTTGGTGTCCGCCGGCGCAGGGGCCGGTGCCGGCGCATGACTGTTCGCCGTGCAGGGCGGGCCGCTTGGTGCCGGGGCGCAGGGGGAAGACGTGCCAACCGCGTGCGGCTGCGTCCAGGGCTGCGTGCATCAGGTGCTCGTTCATGCGGCGGCCCTCCCGTCCAGGCCGGCGGCGAGGGGGAAACCGAGGAGCAGGCGATAGGCGTGGTGGGCCTGTCGGGGCACGGCGCCGTTGCCGAGGATCCGGAGCTGTTCCTTGCGGGGGATGCCGGGGACGGCGGTGACCCACCCTGCGGGCAGGCCCATCATCCATTCGGTGAAGAGGGGGGACAGGCGTCGGTTTCCGCGTGTGCCCGGTTCGGTCGGGCACGGGGCGGGTCTGCCGGTGATGTGTTCCCAGCGGCGGACGGCGGGGCCGTAGTCGGTGCCGTCGCTCGCCACCCATCGGGCGTCGAGCCTGATCGGGCCTACCGGTTGCGGCCCGGTGCCGGCGAGCAGGTTGACGGCGACCTCGTTGAGGGGGCGGGCGTTGCGTCCGAGGAGGTTGGAGGCGCCCGACTTCCAGTCGCGTGCGGCCGGGGTGGGCAGCAGGCTCAGTCCGCCGGGTGCGCCGGCAGCCTGGTCACCGCTGTGCGCAGGTTGAGTCCGCCCTTGCGTTTCGGTGAGGTGCCGGGGCCGCCAGTGCCGTCGGAGCTGGTGGGGGTCGGCATCAGCGGGATGGGCAACTGCGAACCAGCGGTCGCGTTCGTGCGGGGCGCCGATTTCGGCGTCACCAGCTCGTAGACATGTCCAGCGCGCGTCATACCCGAGCGCGGCCAGGTCCGCGGCGACGACGTCCAGCCCCCGCGAGCGGAGCGCCGCCACGTTTTCCAGGAAGACGAGACGTGGTCGAAGGACGCCCACAGCCTCAGCGACGTTTTTCCAGACCCGAGACCACTGGCCATTGATCCCATCCCTTCGTCCGGCGTTGGAGGTGTTGCGGCAGGGGAAGCCGGCGCCGACCACGTCCGGCCGGTACAGGTCCCGGATCCGGTTCCAGTCGGCGGTGGTGATGTCCCCGATGTTCGGCACGTTCGGGTGGCGGGCGGCGAACACGGTCGCGGCGTGACGGTCGTTCTCCGCGAACGCGGCGACCCGGCCGCCGATGGTGGCGCGGATCGCGGCTTCCAGTCCGCCGTAGCCGGCGCACAGCGCCACGATCGTCGGTGGCGAGCCGGGGGCTCGCCGCATGTCGGGCAGATGGGTCATGCTGAATGTCTCCAGTCCTGTGAAGGGTGCTGGTTGGCAAGGGCGGCCCCGGACTTTGGCGAGAACGGGGGCCGCCCTTGGCGTAGCTACTGGTAGAAGCGGTTGCGCTTGATCACGGCCTTGCGGATGTTGACCGTGGTCCCGCCCTTCTGGCCGTTCGCGCTGAAGATCTGCACGGCGATCCATCCGCCGAAGATCACGGCGGCGAGGGTGATGAGTTGGGTGATGAGCGCGGTGAGTGCGGTGATGAACGTGGTCAGCAGCAGCAGGCCGCCGCACACGGCGAGGAACCCGATGCCTCCGAGGGCGACGTTCACCGCCGTCCGGGACACGGCCGGCGGGGTGGCGACCGGTTCGGGCTGCATGGGACTGACGGCGTAGCCGGTGACGACGCGGCCGTCCGGCAGAACGACGGTCGCCACGGCCGGGACGGCGCCGGGCTGCACCGGCACGAGGGGCGCCGCGTACGGCACGGCCGGGGTGACGGGGGTGGGGTGATGGACTTCCACGGACCGCAGTGCGGGCGTGTTGTGGGCGTTCTCGGGGTACATGTGGAATCCCTTCCGGTGCTGGGGCGGGGAGGCAGACACACCCCCTGCCGGGGGCGGTGTGGAGGGGGTTTCGGGGGTGCTGACCTGCGTGCCTCCCCGCCTCCCCGGATCGGTGTTTTCGCTGATCAACGTGGGGGAGGCGGGTTGGGGAGGCGGTTGGGGAGTTCTCCCCGCCTCCCCGGGACGGGAGGGTGCGCCTCCCCGCTACTGGGAGGCGGAAGCGGAACCGTCGGCGTCGCGTTCGGTGAGGGCGCGGGCGACGTCGTCGCGGCGGATCATCATGCGGCCGTGCGACTTGTAGGCCTCGACCCCGTGGGCGTCCAGGACGCGGGTGAGGTCGCCGAACGACCAGCCGTCGTAGGCGTCCGGGGCCAGGACTGCGAGCCGCTTGATGACGTCCTGGGTGAGGACGCGCTTGTCGTCCCCGCACACGGTGAGGATGTCGGCGAGCGGGTCGCGCTTCTCGCCCCGCTCGATGCGGTGCAGGGTGGTGACGCCGGCGCGCAGCGTCTTGGCGCGGTCGGTGATGGCCTTGGCGTCCTCGTCGCCGATGAAGTGGGTGCGCACGGTGATGGACGACTGGCCCTTGGGGATCTCGATGCCGTCGGAGGCGACCACGAGGGTTCCCTTGTCCAGGCCCTGGCGCAGCAGATGCGGGGCGGCGCCGCCGTTGACGGCCTTCTCACCGAGGGCCATGACGGCCTGCGCCTCGGTGCCCAGCGCGAGCGAGGCCCGGGTGTGCGCGCCTTCCCGTACGAGCTTGGGAAGGTTCTGGTCGGTGGGGTCCTGCGTTCCCTCGTACATGAGCACGTCGACCACACGGCCCTGGTTGTGGACCTTGCGCACGCCCATGAAGTACCGGGACGTGGCCTTGGACCCGCCGTACGGGCGCTTCTCGTCGTCCACGGCCGGGCACATGAACGCCACCTGCGCCTCGTCGACGATGCCGATCAGCGGGTCGAACACCACGGTGGGGTCGGCCTGGCGCTCCGCGATGCGGCGGTTCATCTCCTCGACCAGGCCCTCGACCATCTCGGTCGCCTCGATCACGTGCTCATCGGTCGGCCCCTGGATGAGCACGGTGGCGAGCCCGTCGAACATGGCCCAGTCACCGGCGCCCTTGAGGTCAGCGATGCGGAACTCCACCCGCCTGTCCAGCGACGCCCACAGAGCCAGCGACCGCAGCGCGGCGGTCTTGCCCTGGTTGGACAAGCCCGTGATGAGCAGGTGCCGCTGATACAGGCTCAGCGCGGCGGCATCCCCGCGCAGGTCCTGACCCCACGGGGCGCGGCCCTTGGCGTAGTCGGCGGTGATCGTCTCGTCGGTGACCAGCGGAGACGGGCCGATCGGCTCATCCAGGGCGCCCGAGTCGGCGACCCACAGCCGCACCGTCCGCGCGGCCTGCGGGATCGTGATGAACACCTCGTGCTCATGCCGGGTCAGGTTCTCAGCGAGCTTGCGCCGCTTGCCCTGCACCTCGTTCGTGGCCACCCCGGACGGAAGCGTGACGTCGACCTCGACCCCGCATCCGGCGATCCGGATCGGCCCGAGCATGCTCGCGCCGGCGTCGCCCATCTCCTTGATCGCGTTGCGCAGCGCCGGGACACCGAGGTCGCGCAGAGCCTTGACCACGATCGACGGCGTGATCGGCTCACCCTCACCGGAGCGGATGTTCGCGGGAAGAGCCCACTGAGGTGCGGCCTGCTGCTTGCGGCCGACCGCCCACAGGGCGAGCAGGGCGAGGAACGGGCCGATGGTGAGCGCCGGACCCCATACAACCTGAACGATCCGGATCAGCAGGGCGATGAAGTCGATGGTCGCGGACAGCGGCGTGACCACGTCCCGGACCTCGCCCGTGTTGATCGCCATGACCACACCGAGGGCGACCAGCACACCGACGCTCATCCCGGCGCCGACCGCGACGCCCTTGGCGGCGTCCACGGGCGAGTGCAGCAGGTCCATGCGACGGTGGTGGCGGGCCGCACGGAAGCGCGTCAGGCGCTCCTCCCACTCTTCCGCGGCTTCCAGGTTCCCCGCGGCTTCGGCGGCGCGGATCATGCGTTCGTAGCGGGCGCCGGTCTTGCCGTCCCAGGTGCGGCGGGCCACGATCCGCCCGCCGTTGACGGTGTAGGACGAGTGCCGGGCGACCGCCCGGACCGTCGCCCTGGTCCGCTCGTGCGTGACGGCCGTCTTCACCGCGCGCCCGGAGCGCACCCACAGGGGCATGGGCGGCGCCGGCGGGGCGTCGGGCACGACGGTGAGCACCGTGGGTGCCGTGCCGTCGGCCGGGGGGTCGGTGGGCTTGTGGAGGTGAACGACGTTCTCAGACATGCTGGAACTGCTCCTGACTGCCCCAACGGGGCGGGAGTAAAGGGAGTGCAGGTGCCGGGGTGGCCGGGTCCGTGGAAAGAGCGGCCACCCCGGCGTGCGAGGGTGTCGGGCTGGTCAGAACCAGCCGGACGACTTCTTGGCGGCCTTGGCGCGGGCCGCCTCCGTGATCAGGCGCTGCCGCTCGCCGTGCAGGGCCATCAGTTCCGCGTTCAGCCGCATCTCGGCGGCCGTGCCGGTGGTGTCCATGCGCTGCTCGGCACGGCCCGCGCTGCGGCCCCGGGTGATCTGGTAGGCGCCACCGGCCAGGGCGCGGGCCATGGCCCGGCGCTCGCTGCCGTTCAGCGGCCACCACTCCCCCCGGCGGACCGCTTCCAGCTTCTTCGTCGCCTTCTCGATCTCACGGTCAAGACGGCGGATCTCGGAGTTGCCCATGTCAGGTGGTCCCTTCGGACCCGTCCGGGTCGGGGTAGGCGCAGGGCACGCACGTGCCCAGCGAGGTGGGGATGACGTATCCGGCGTCACGCCGGCAGTGCGGGCACACGCGGCGGGCGGCGTTGGCCTTGGCCAGAGCTGCCCACCGGGCGGGTGTCATGGGGCGTACTGGCTTGGCCTGGTCGACGCGGTAGAGGTAGGCGACCAGCGGCTCACGGCGGCGGCGCGGCCGTTCGAGCTGAGCGGCCACGCCCTGACCACCGGGCCGCAGGTTCCGGGCGCGGAGCTGTCGGCGGGTGGCATAGCCGTCCGGGGCGAGGCGCCACCGGTAGACCGGCAGCGTGGCCATCAGGGCGTCGCCGGGGCCGTCTGCTGCCCGCGTTCGGCGAGCAACGTGTCACGCAGCAGACGGGCGTTCACGGGTGAGGTGTGCACCGCACGGCGGATCCCCTCCGCCGTGATCTGCGCGTCCGTCCAACCGGCCGTGACCGACCGCGCTTCGGCGAGCAACTGATCCGGAGTGCGCTTCGGGCGAGGCGATCGGGCGGCCGGCGGGACCTTGCCCGTCACCCCGCGCGGCCGGATCGATCCCGCCGGAACCGCCTGGACGACCGGCATCGGAATCGGCGCGGCGACCGCCCGAACGGGCTTGAGCGGGAGAGTCGACTTGCCCAGGTCGATCGCGACCGGATCCGGCACCCTCAGCCGGGTGAGCGTGACCGTGGGGGCCGGGGTCGATTCGGGCAGGTCAGCCGTAGACCGTTTCATATCGGTCTCGGTCGATTCCTCCGCATTCGTGGTTGCGGTGGGAATCGGGGCGGGGCGGTGGTGCAGCACCTTCGCGACCAGGTCGGATCCGAAGTAGATCGAGCCGACCGGAAGCGACGTGGCGAGCAGCACGAGCGCCCAGTTCGCCGCGTCCCACTCCGCGACTCGGCCCAACTCGACCGACCGGCCGTGCAGCTCGGGCACGAGTCCGTGGACGTAGTTCAGGACCAGTGAGGCGATCGTGTAGGTGCCCAGCACCCGCAGTGCGAACTTGCGGTCGTCGTCGACCAGAACGAGCGTGGCAACCAGCGCCAGCGCCATCAGTCCGTCGACCACGAACGGGTAGAGGACGGCGGCGGTGTCGTCCGCGCCGATCGCGCCGGCGATGTCCCGCAGTGCGTTCCACGAGACGCGGAACGCCATGCCGACCACACCGACCAGCGCCAGCACCAGGGCGGCGCGTCCCTTGCGGTTCAGCCTCACCGGACACCCCCGTCCAGCGGACGGATGCGGGCGGCGGCCGTCAGGGCCACGCCGACGGGGTGCGGGTGGTATTCCGGGGTTGTGTCCTCGCACCATTCCCACTCGGCGTCCTCGGCGAGCGTGTAGCCGAGTGAGGCGAGCGCGACCGTCCGCTCGTCGAGCGTCGGGACCTGCGGCGACGTAGGCCACGCGAAGACGGGCCAGTCATCGACGCTGCCGGTCATGACGACGAACAGTTGCCAGCACGGTCCGGCGGTCCGCTCCGGAGCCGTCGTCCCGCAACAGCGCATCGTGATCTGCGCCCGCAGCACCCGCCCGCTCATGCCGCACCGCCGGGCGCCATCACGCCGGCCGTGCTGTTGGCCAGGTCCCGCCGGGCCACCAGCACACGGTTCCAGGCCCGGCGGATACGCCGTGCGTCCACCTCGTTTTCGGGGCGGTCCATGGCCTTGATCTGCGCGTCCAACAGGACCACCTCCGCCAGGATGGCGGGGGACTCCAGCTCGATCGCGTCCAACTCCGCAGCCGTGGGCTCGCGGTCGAAGTAGTCGACGGTAACAACTGTCTGATCAGCACCGATGTGCTTCATGGGTCGTGGCTCCTTAGTCGGTGGAACGGCCCGAACCGCACCCCCGGAGTTCCAGCTCCGGGGGTGCTCGCCGTTGGGGGCCTCTCGTACGGCACGAGCGGCCACGGCCGCCCGGCACGGAGCGCTGTATGCGGCGCTGGTGTCGGGGACCGTGAGCACTGGTGCTCAGCGCAGGCACGTACGGCCCGCGAAGGTTCTGCGCAGTCAGATCAAGCGATGCCAGTCAGCACCCTGAGGGGTGCGTCTGGGCAGGTCACCCGGCCCGACATGGGCGGTCGGGGTGGTGACCCGCACCCATCGACCACCTGTGTTCGGGTGGCTGGGTCGGCACGCTGTTCAGTTCTCAAGGAACGCATTCGCTTCCTTCGAGCCCCTCTCGGAGCCCTCCGGGCGTCGTTGCAGTACCTGTTTTACAGGTACTGCATGGGGGTCCGTCAAGCTTGCTGACGGAACCTCTTGGCTTTGCGCCGCGACTTCTTGGCGCACAATCAGAATCGCCCCAGGTCAGGGGAGTTGGTCACCCCGCACGTAGACACCTTGGGGACTTCTGGCTACGGTCAAGAAGTCCCTAGACGTCCCAACGGGGGTGCAGATGTCGAACGACCGTTTACGATCCGCCCTACTCGCCCGTGGCATGACCGTGCAGAGCCTCGCCGAAGAGATCGACGTCAACCCGAAGACGGTGGAACGGTGGATCACACAGGGCAAGGTCCCGTACCGGCGTCACCAGTACGCGACCGCAGCGGCGCTCAGGGTCGACGTGACGACGCTGTGGGACGACGAACGCAACGTCGACAGCGCGGCGGACCTGACCAAAGCCGAGATAGCGACCGTCTACCCGCACCGACACACGGTGCCAGCGGGAATCTGGCGAGAGCTTTACGGACGAGCTGAGCGGAACCTGGATGTGCTCGTCTACTCCGGGCTGTTCCTCTCGGAAGACCCGCTGTTCCACGACCTACTAAGGGCCAAGGTGGAAGCGGGGGCCCAGGTGCGCATCTTGCTTGGAGACCCCGGGTCTGCGGCCGTCCGGCAGCGCGGCATAGACGAAGGGCACCAGATCATGGACGGGAAGATCCGCAACGCCCTGGTGCTCTACCGGCCACTGATGCGGAGCCACCCGAACATCGGCTTCCGGCTGCACGACTCGACGCTCTACAACTCCATCTACCGTGCCGATGACGAGATGTTGGTCAACCCCCACGTCTACGGCATCGGTGCCTACATGGCGCCCGTCCTGCACCTGCGCCGCCTGTCCGGCGGCGGCCTCTTCGACACGTACGCGCATAGCATCGACCACACCTGGGAGAAGGCCCGGCCGATCACAGAGCAGGACGTCACGAGTATCACGGGAGTTTGAGCCATGGGACGTATCGACTACCTGCACGATCCCGACGCGCCGCCGGCCAACTCCGTCGTGCCGTCCGTCGTCGCGTTCGTGCAGAACGACGCGGGACAGGTACTGATGATCCAGCGTTCCGACAACGGGCGTTGGGCACTGCCAGGCGGGGGGCACGACGTGGGGGAGTCCATCAGTGACACCGTCGTGCGTGAGGTCTGGGAAGAGACCGGGATCAAGGCCGAAGTCGTCGACGTGTCCGGGATCTACACGGACCCCGGACACGTAATGAAGTACGACGACGGAGAAGTGCGCCAGCAGTTCAGCATTTGCTTCCGCGCGCGGCCGGTTGGCGGTGAACTCCGCACGAGCAACGAGACGACGCAGGTTCGTTGGGCGGATCCGGCAGACCTGCCGGCGCTGGACGTTCACCCCACGATGCGGCTCCGGATCGAGCACGCGATGGACCGGAAGCGCACGGCCCCCTACATCGGCTGACGCTTGGCGGCGGCGACCCGTTCGAGGACGCGGGACGTGCAAGCGAGGATCTCGGGTTCGGCGCGGCGGATGAACGTCCCGATCAGACTGTCGGGCCCGTACCGCCCCGTGATTTCGTTGATGCGGTCGATCGGGTTCGTGGGCGTGCCGTCTGGTGTGGTGTTCATGTCGCAGAAGCAGAGCGCGTCATTGAGGTCCGCGGACTCTCGGGGAAACTCGCCCTCCAACTCCTCGCGCATGCCGCGCGCTTCCGCCTCCATCCAGGCACAGGAGTGATGAGCGACCAGGTTCACGACCCGCTCATCGGCGCCGGCCACATCCCGGAGATAGCGGGCGCCGTCCAGCGGATGAAAGCCGGTCTTGGCCAGGTCCGGCGCGTATCCGATGTCGTGCAGGACGGCGGCGGCCTCCAACAGCTCCGCGTCCTGGTCAAGGACGAGCGCGATCATGCGCGCCCTCTCGGCTACTCCGAGACAGTGTTTCCAGCGCCGTGGAAGCGGCTCAGCCAACAGGGACTCAGCCAGGGGATAGGCCCACTCCGTCAACTTCGGCAACTAGGAACGCTCCTCTCGTATCGACAGGGCGCGGACAGTCCGCACCTTGCCTTGTCCGCCTCCCGCCAGCACGCCGGCGGTCTCCAACTTCTCCAGAGCCTTGGTCACCGTAGGGCGGGAAACCCCGAACCGTTCAGCGAGCACGGAGGCACTCGGGAACGCTTCCCCTACTTCGAGTCCGTCGGCCGTGATTACGTCTGCGATCCGCTGATCGAGCGGGCGCCGGTCGACTAGCGCACCCGGGCGCACGACACGCCACCGCTCGCCTGGCACCGGTTCGGCCATGCCTTCCTGCCGGAGCACGCCGAACGCGCGGAGGGCGACCCCACGCGAGACCTTGTGGTTGCTCATGACCTCAGCCAGCGACGGAAGTTCCGTCATGTCCGGGTCGGCCTCGATCAGGGCTTTCACTGCGTCTGCGACCTTCAGGAAGGTTCCCCGGGGGCTTGCTGGCTGTGACACGCGCTGTTCCTCCCAATCTCAGCTCGTCGCCTAGCTCAAGCTTCCCATGTCTTGCTCAGGGCAACGAAGACGGTGCAGCCAACGAAGGGTTCATCATGGGCTTGATCACGTGCGACGCGTAACCGTGCCATTGCTGATCGTTTGGGCAGATACAAAAAGACCAGGGGCGGATCTTGATCTGAGCGTAGAATCTGGGCCGATTGATCGATTCCTTGTTTGCTGCTAGTAGCCTTGCCGTGCTCGAAGCAGCTTGAAGGTTGCACGAGGAGGATGTCGTGAGTGAAGCCGATTCCGTAGCGAGCGAATCAAGTGTTCCTGATGAACTGCAAGCTACCGCTAGCGTTACTCCGGACGGCGACACGTATCAGCACGATCCCTCTGTGGTACCTGCCCTGGCCCGGCTCGCAGATTTGGCATGTGAAGGGGCAGAAGACCTACTGAGTGCGAGTCTGCGCATCCGGCAGCTCTCGCAGGATTCGGAAGTCCCATTCGAACTCGCCGCACTGCGAACATTGACCACAACCTTTACGTATCATCTTTCGGTGCGTCCATTTATGTCTGCTCAGCCAGGCGCCTTGCTGGTGCCGCTGGATGGACCCTCGCTTTTCCCGATGGCATTGCGCGATGCTGATGACGACGTACGAGCGTTGTGGCTTTCCCTCTCGTCGTCTGTTACGCATTCTGCGGTGAAGGCTCGTTGTGCCGACATAGTCTTTACTCTTCGACTGGCGAATAGTCGCGATGCTGCGGAAGAGGCGGTCCGGGCGTACTTGGATTTGATCGGCGGTAGTCTTTCTGTCACCGAGCAAGGTACTGGATTGTTGCGCGCGTGGGAGCTTGCACGTTCGGTAGGCCTCTCTTCGTTGGTGCAGCAGGTTACGGCAGCCATGCTCGGTATGGCGGAGAGTCTGTTGAACGACTGTGAAGACGGTTACACCTTTGTCCACCTGCTGGACGCGTTGAGTGCACCGCAACGCAAGAAGAATGCGCTGCCTGTAGATCCCAGGGTGGACGATCTGTTGGACAGTGCGCTTCTGGCATACCATGGCACGCCAATCATTAGTCAACTAGCCTCGCTCGTCCGGCGCAGGGCCGCTGCTGCTGGCGATGACGTGCGTGTTCGTCATGCCAGTGAACTTGAGGTTGAGGCGTATCTGATCGATGCGGATAACGCTGTTGATGGACTGGTCATCAGAAGCCACTTGAGCGAAGCGGCGTCGCTTGCTCACCGACTGAACCTGCCCGAATTGGAAAAAGTGGCAGTATCTCGTTTGCAGTCTGCTCCCCCCGTCGCGTGGGCGACAATAGGGGCTGAAGTTGGCATCCCGCATGCGTACATTCACAGCCTCCTGCGTCCATACAAGCGTGCCAGTACCTGGTATGAAGCCCTGGGGTCTTGGTTCGAAAGCGGGCCGCCTAGTGGAAATCTGGATGACAATAGGGTCGCGGCACGTAGTGAGCTGAATGATTCGGTGATTCTGAGGATGGCGACAACGGTCGTGTTTGGTCCTAGGGACCTCCCGAAACGTATTGTGTCCGAAGAGGACGATGCATTCGAGCATGCGCTAACCGGGGTCGAAGCCTTCAAGATCAATTTCCATGGAGCTCTTCTCGCGGATGCCCTGGATATCATCAAGCGGCGTTTCGGGATCCCATCCTTTGAGGAGCTTGATGAAGCGATCGCTACGTCAGGAACTCATCCCGCATTGGGGCGAACTCTCGCAAAGGGATTGATCCTGTATTGGGTCGGCGAATTTGATGCTTGCGCGCATCTTGTCGTTCCCAAGATTGAGGCATCGGTTCGCGCGCTTCTCCTTGAATTGAATGAGCCCATGTATAAAACGCAAGTCGGTGACGGTGTAGGGCAATTTCCAGGCCTCGGCGCGCTTCTGCCGCTCTTGATTGATAACGGATTCGACCCTGACTGGGAGCGTTTCCTGAGGACATTTTTGATCGGTGACAGAATGGGAGTGCGCAATCTCGTTGCACACGGATTCATGGACACTGTGAGTCGCAAGAACGCTGCCCTAGCGCTAAGGGCGTGCTCACTGCTGGTGCTCATTACGTCCCGAGATGACGCGGAGAGGGACTCCCGCCTGGTCAAGGCTAGTTTGGCCAACCCGCTCGGAGTGCCACCGCGTCCGTGGTGGCGGCGCATCGGGCGCGCTGCGCGAGCGGCCTGGACCGAACTGCGCGGGTGAGCGTGCGCCTCGGCTGGTCTCAATCCTGGTCTCAATAGCCGCTCATTCCACGAACGTTCGGCCCCGTCCATGGACGTCCAGCAAGCCTGCGACCAGGAAGAAAGCAGAGCTAGCGGACGCCCATGGACGCCCCCGGACCAAGATCGGACAACTCGTAATGCGTAGGTCTCGGGTTCGAATCCCGAAGGCGGCTCTGTGGAAGCCTCAGGACTCACTCGCCGTGACCTGGGGCTTTTGCTTTTGCCGAATACGGCGACGACGTTGAGCGCGGGTCGCGCGGCTGCCGAGGGTCTCAGTTCTGGTCTCAGTGGGGCCCGGATCGGGCGCCGGGGGAGCGGGCACGTCTTGGGGCAGGGCTTCGGGCACCCCCGCGTGTAGTTCCTGGGCGTGGTGCAGTCGGGCGGGTACGGCTCGAAGCGGTGAAGACGGGCGCCGCAGGTTCGCGGATCGTCGCAGCCGGGGCGCCACGTCAAGCGCTGAAGCTGCCACTCCGGGCGGAACAGCTCCGCCTCCAGGTCGACGTAAGGCCACCGCAGACCGAGGGTCTCGCCCTGCCGAACCCCATGCCGACGCCCACGATCCACCGCATGAAGGTCGGCCGCTTAGGCGCCGCATCGAGGAACGCCTTCGCCTCCTCCGGGAGGGGGCTGGGGCGTGCCCGGCATCGAGCAGCGCTGGGTACATCCGCTCCAGATGCTCCGGCTGGAGCTTGGGACCTCGGAGCCGGAGGCGTTCTCGATCAGGTACGGGCGGCCCGTCGCTTCCAGGGGTGGGGAGGATGAGTCGGAGGTAGGTGCGGCCGATCGCAGCGTTGCGGGCGGCGTTCGTGCCCCTGGGTCGGGGTGCCCTCTCCCTGGCACGGCGGGGACGCGTGGATGAAGTCCAACTCGTGGCCGTGGGCGCGGATGTACTCGACCGCGTCGCCTTGGTGGAACGCGTCGCCCCGGTAGTCCGGCTGTGCCTGGATGTCGACGCCGGTGATGTGGCGGTTCTTGAACGCGCGACGGTAGCCCTCGGTGCCGCCGCCGATGCAGGAGTAGGCGTCGGGCGCCCGCAGGGGTTCGATCCGGGAGAGTGAGGCGAGGGCTCGCCCGAGAGGGGTGGGTTGCCTCATGCTGGATGACCTTCAACAGGTCTGTAGTGGGCTGGTTGGCCAAGGGCGGCCCCGGACTTTGGCGAGAAGCCGCCCTGTGTCGTTGGCTCGCTTGGACGAACGCTGGTGTCGTGAGGGGCGGGGCGAGTGGAATGGACTGCGCTGGTCAGCACCCTTGTGGGAGGCGGTATCGCCACGCTTTCAGCGGGAGCGCTTGAGTTCTGGCGATCAAAACGGCAGAGGGTTGACCAGAACACCGAGAACAGGCGGGTTCTCTACGGCTCGTATCTGGCGGTCTTGTCCATGACGCGACACACAGTGGGTTCTCTGGCACGGGCGAGGGACATGCAGTCGACGGAGCGCGCAGCGGCGGTCTGGGATGCGTACGTGCAGTGCATCAGCCGTCGCTACGAAGTTGAGATCACAGCACCCATACGGGTTGTGGCTGCAACGGAGAACACTCACCACGCGATTCGCGATCTGTGTGGTGCGGTCGCAGACGGCGTGACGAACGACAGCGACGAATACGCGCAACTCCGTCGGGCTTACAAAGAGGCTCATTCGTTGCTGCGGCGTGCCATGAGATCTGACCTCGGCGCTGAGCTCTAGCCGTTGAAACGGTTGCGCTTGAAGATCGCCTTGCGGATATGCACGACGGTGCCGCCGTTGCCTTTGCTGCGGGCCGATGACCTGGACGGCGATCCAGTCGCCGAAGATGACGGCGGCGAGGGTGATGAGTTGGGCGATGAGTACGGCGAGTGCGGTGATGAATGTGGTGAGCAGCAGCAGTCCGCCGCAGATGGCGAGGAAGCCGACGCCTCCGAGGGCGACGTTCACCGCCGTCCGGGACACGGCCGCCGGGTGGCGAGCGGTTCAGGCTGGAGCGGCGTCGGTCTAGCCCAGCACTCGCACCGGCGCCCCCGCCAGGTACGCCCGGATCCCCTCCACCGCCTGCCCGTAGTACCGCGCGTAGTTCGCCCGGGAGACGTATCCCAGGTGCGGAGTCGCCAGCAGACGGGGAGCCGTTCGCATCGGGTGGTCGGCGGGGAGGGGTTCGACGTCGAACACGTCCACGCCGGCGCCCGCGATACGGCCCTCGCGCAGCGCCGCCAGCAACGCGTCCTGATCGACGATCGCCGCCCGCGAGGTGTTCACCAGGTACGCCGTCGGCTTGAGGAGAGCCAGTTCGGCCGGGCCCAGCAGCCCCCGGGTGCGGTCGCTCAGGGCGAGGTGGATCGACACGAAGTCGCTCCCGGAGAGAAGCTCCTCCTTCGAGACGGCCGGCCGCACGCCCACCTCCGCCGCCCGCTCCGCCGTCAGGTTCCGGCTCCACGCGCTCACCTCCATGCCGAAGGCGAGGCCGACCCGGGCGACCAGCGCGCCGATCTTCCCCAGCCCCAGCAGTCCGAGTCGCCGTCCGTGCAGGTCCGCGCCGACCGTGGACTGCCACGGCCCGCCCTCCCGCAGAGCGGTGCTCTCCTGCACCAGTCCGCGCGCGAGGCCCAGCAGCAACGCCCAGGTCAGCTCCACCGGCGGAGTCGAGGAACTCTCCGTTCCGCACACCGTCACGCCGTTCGCCTTCGCCGCCGCGTAGTCGATCACCGAGTTGCGCATGCCGGAGGCGATCAGCAGGCGCAGCCGGGGCAGACGGTCCAGCAGCGACGCCGGGAAGGGGACGCGCTCCCGCAGGGTGACCACGCAGTCGAAGTCGGCCAGTGCCGCGGCGAGTTCGTCCTCGTCGTCGAAGTGCTCGGTGAAGGAAACGGCCTCCAGCTCCTCGCCCGACGCGGGCGCCGACCAGTCGGCGAGAGTCGTCGCGACGTTCTGGAAGTCGTCGAGTACGGCACAGCGGAAGGGCACGGCTGATCCTCCAGGTGAGGTGATTCCGACCGGGGGCAGGTCCGGTCCGAGGCTACGGTGAGACCGTGAGCGACTCGGCCGCGACCGGCGGCTACTCCGGCACCCCTCTCGCCAGGAAGCTCGGCGTCAAGCCCGGCCACCGGGTGCGACTGCGACACGCCCCGGCCGGGTGGGACGTCCCGGGCCTGCCCGAGGCGGTCCACGTTGCCCCGGGCGGCCCCCGCGACGCCGACATCACCGTCGCCTTCTTCCGCGACCACGCCGACCTCGCCGCCGAGACCCCGGCCCTCATCCGCGACCTCGCCGACGACGCCATGCTCTGGATCGCCTGGCCCCGCAAGGCCGCCGGTCACGTAAGCGACATCACCGAGAACGCCCTGCGCGAACTCTTCCTGCCTCTGGGTGTCGTGGACGTGAAGGTCGCCGCGCTGGGGGAGGACTGGTCGGGCCTGAAGTTCGTCCGACGCAGGGAAAACCGACGCGGCTGAACCGGCCCGTCCGGAGCCGACGTATCCAGAGGCGTGCCATCGAGTCGAGAGGCGTGCCATGGAGTCCGGAGTCGTGCCGTCGAGTCCGGAGTCGGCCCAGCGGGAAACAGAGGCGAGCCGTCGAGAACCGAGGCCGGTCACCGAGAACCGAGGCCGTCATCGAGAACCGAGGTGGCAGGGGACGACGTCAACAGAACCGGTGCAGCCGGGGCCGGATCGGCGGAACCGGGGCCGGATCGGCGGAACCGGCTTAGGCAGAACCGGCATGAACGGGAAGCAAAATGAGGCGGCGTCGGAGCAACGCCCGCACCTGAGGCAACATCTAGGTGAACGACGGGCCCGCGCGTGGACGGGACGCGGTCGCGTCGAGGGCCGGACGGAGTGAGGGACGTGGTGGACGTGGGGGACATCGGGGGTATCGCGGACGCGACGGAGCCGAGGATCGCCGTGGCCGTGGTGACCATGGGCAACCGGCCCGCCGAGGTCGACGCGCTGCTGGAGTCGGTGGCCAAGCAGGACCTGGCGCCCGCCCGCATCGTGATCGTCGGCAACGGCTGCGAACTCCCCGACTTCGCCCAGCGCCTCTTCCTGCCCGGCGAGGTCACGACGATCGACGTCGACGAGAACCTCGGCTGCCCCGGCGGCCGCAACGTCGCCCTCGCCCGGCTGAGGGAGTACGGCGACGTGGATGTCGTGGTCGATCTGGACGACGACGGGCTGCTCGTCGACGCCGATGTGCTGAGCCGCGTCCGCGACCTGTACGCCGCCGACCCGCGCCTCGGCATCGTCGGCTTCCGTATCGCCGACGAGCACGGCGAGACCCAGCGCCGGCACGTGCCGCGCGTCGGCGCCTCGGACCCGATGCAGGGCGGATACGTCACCGGCTTCCTCGGCGGTGGCCACGCCCTGAGCATGGCCATGCTCGTGGAGACCGGCGACTGGCCCGCCGAGTTCTTCTTCGCGCACGAGGAGACCGACCTCGCCTGGCGTGCCACCGACGCCGGCTGGAAGATCCTCTACGCGCCCGAGCTGCTCCTCCAGCACCCCAAGACCTCGCCCGCCCGGCACGCGATATACCACCGGGTCACGGCCCGGAACCGGGTCTGGCTGGTCCGCCGCAACCTTCCGCTGCCCCTCATCCCGGTCCACCTGGGCGTCTGGATGGCCGTCACCCTCCTGCGGACCCGCTCGCTCGGCGGTCTCAGGGCGTGGTTCGGCGGGTTCGCGGAGGGCGTGCGCAAACCGGCCGGACATCGGCGGCCCATGAAGTGGCGGACGGTGTGGCGGCTGACCCGGCTGGGCAGGCCGCCGGTCATCTGAGGAATCGTCGGGACCACCGGTACGGGTCCGGACGGGTTCGAGCTGATCCGGTCCGGACGGGTTCGAGCTGATCCGGTCCGGACGGGTTCGAGCTGATCCGGTCCGGACGGGTTCGAGCTGATCCGGTCCGGACGGGTCCGAGCTGATCCGGTCCGGACCGGATGGAACCACGGAACGGAACCGTCGTAACGGGCGGGACGGAATGGGGCGCGGGGCCCGGTCGGTCACCTCCGCCGACCGAGGCCCCGCGCGCCCCCGGATCCGGCCGCGGCGGCGACGCTCCCCCGAGTTGCGCGTCGACACGCGCGCACCGTCGGGCCGATTCCGATGATGTGATCACATCAGATCGCGCCAACGGATCGCTAACATGTGCCAACGGTTCTTCGTGTCGTCGCTGGTCACTTGATGTTCCGGTGGAGGGGGCGGCCGACTACGCGTCCCGAGCGCGAGCGACCCGGCAGAGCGAATCGGTGAGGTGACGCGTCACCCGACTCGTGGTGTGACTTGGCGAGGCGCCGGGCCATGGCGGCTCGGCGGGGCGTTGGCAAGGCGATTTGGCATGGCAACTCAGCTACAGACACTCGGTCGGACCGGGCGTGGAAGGGCGATGGGCGGCGTGATGCGGCGGTACGGGCTGCGGTTCGGGCTGCTGGGCCCACCGGTCCTGTACACGGCCGACGCGCCGGACGCCGAGTGCGAGGCAGGCGTCCCGCCCTACGACACCGTCCGCAGCCCGAAGGTACGTGCCCTGCTGGCGTCCCTGCTCCTCGACGCGGGCCGGATCGTGCCCGTCGAGTCGCTCAAGGAGGCGCTGTGGGGTGGCGCGCCGCCGGCGTCCGCGCAGGCCTCGCTGCACAATCACGTGACCCGGCTGCGTCGGCTGCTCGACGACCCCGAGCGGCTGCGCGCGGTGCCGCCCGGCTACCGGCTCCGGGTCGAGCACGGCGAGCTCGACGTCCACGTGTTCGAACGGCACGTCGCCGCGGCACGCGGCGCGCACGCCGCCCGGAACTGGGAACGCGTCGCGCGTGAGTGCGCGGCGGCACTCGCGCTGTGGCGGGGCACCCCGCTGAGCGGACTCCCGGCCGACCTGGGCGGCTATGCCTTCGTACGACGCCTGCGGGAGGCCCGGCTGCTCCTGCTGGAGTGGCGCTACGACGCCGAACTCGCCCTCGGCGAAACGCGGTCCGACCGGCTCGTCCCGGAGCTGACGGCCCTGGCGGCCGACCATCCGCTGCGCGAGGCCTACCACCGTCAGCTGATGCTCGCGCTGCACCGCACCGGCCGCCAGGCCGAGGCCCTCGCCGTCCATCGCGACCTGCGCGCCCGCCTCGCCGAGGAGCTCGGCATCGAACCAGGCCCGGCCATACGCGACGCCCATGTGGAGATACTGGCCCCCACGACCGACAATCGCCCGACTCCGACTCCGACTCCGACTCCGACTCCGACTCCGACTGCGGATCCGCAGTCGGATCCGACGCAGGCTCAGGCTCCTTCGGCTCTCACGCCGACAACCTCCCCTCCAGCCCCGGCCGCCGAGCCCGAGCCCGAGGCTCCGCCCCAGCCCGCGCTCACGTTCACGCCCAATTCCGCACCCGGTCTGGCCCACCCGCGCACCCGACCGGCGCAACTTCCGCCTCCACCGGCCTACTTCACCGGTCGGGTCGAACCCCTGCGCCTCCTCCACCGCACCCTTGCCGAGGGCAGTCGGGTCGTCGTCCTGAGCGGTATGGCCGGCGTAGGCAAGAGCGCGCTCGCGCTGCACGTCGCACACACCCTGAAGGAACGTTTCTCCAATGGGCAGCTCTACCTCCACCTGCACGGCGCCACCCCCGGCATGGCACCCCTCACGGCACCCCAGGCGCTCACCGCCCTGCTGCGAGACCTCGGTACCGACCCCCGGAACATCCCGGAACACCCTGACGCCGCATCGGCGTTGCTGAGGACCCTGCTCGCGCCGACCCGCACGCTCGTCGTACTGGACGACGTCGCGACCGCCTCCCAGGTCCGCCCGCTCCTGCCGGCCGGCCCCGGCTGCGCGGTGATCGTCACCAGCCGCTCGCCGCTGACCACGCTCGACGGCGCACACCGCTTCCCGCTCGGGCCGCTGTCGGGCGAGGACAGCGCGGCCCTGCTGCGTGCGGCGTCCGGTCCGGGCGAGGGGCGTGCCGTACTGGACGCGGCGCATCCCCTTGTCCACCTCACCGGCCGCCTCCCGCTCGCACTGCGCGTCGTTGCCGCCCGACTCGCCGCGCGCAGCGCCCTCACCCCGGACGGGCTGGCCGGTCAACTTGCCGACACCGAGAGCAGGTTGCCCCACCTGGAGTACGACGATCTCAGCGTCCGCCGGTCCCTCGCGGTGGCCCACGACGCGCTCGCCGCCTCCGCACGCCAGGCCGACCGGGACGCGGCCCTCGCCCTGTGCCGCATCGGCGCGCTGGACCTGCCCACGTACGACGCCCCCCTCCTGGCCCGACTCACCGGCACCGACGAACCCCGCGCCGAGGCTGCGCTGAACAGGCTCGTCGACGTGGCGCTCCTCGAGGAGCACGCATACGGCCACTACACCCCTCACGACCTGGTACGAGACTTCGCCCGCGAGCTCGCGAAGGGTGACGGGGCCGACAGGGTCGACGGGGTCGACGGGGCCGACGAGCCGAAGGCCTGAAGGGCGGAGCCCGAGCTGCCCTGATCCGAACCGCCTAAGTCCGAACCCCCGGAGTCCGATGCGCCTCCGATGCGACACCGACGCTACGCCGACTCGACACCGACGCTACGCCGATTCGACACCGAGTGACCTCGGCCTCGACCTTCCGCCCACGCAACACCGACCGTGCTTCACAGGCCTGGTCATCGACCGGGCGACCACCGTCCAGCCACGACCACCCGACCGAGCACGGTCACTTCGCGTCGGCGTAGCACTCCACCACCGCCGTGGTGAACGGAAACCGCACCGGTGTCTCCCCGAACGTCAGCCGTCCGGCCAGTTCGGACGCTTCACGGATCGCGGCGACGACCGCCTCGGCCTCCTCCTGCGGACAGTGCACGATCACCTCGTCGTGCTGGAAGAAGACCAGCTCGGCCGCCATCCCCGCGCAGGCCTGCCGTAGCGCGGCGAGCAGCAGCAGCGCCCAGTCGGCGGCGCTGCCCTGGACGACGAAGTTGCGGGCGAACCGGCCACGCGCGCGGGCGTTGGTCGAGGCGTACCCCGGCACCCACTGCCGCTCGGCAGCGCTCTCGTCGTCTCCGCCGGGACCACCAGGACTGCCAGGACTGCCGGGACCGCCGAGGCCTGCGGAGTCGACGGGGATGCCGGCCTCCTCCGTACCCTCGTCACCCGCCCCGCTCGCCGGAGGGCAGGTCCGGCCGAGCCAGGTCCGCACGAGCCGTCCCTCCTCGCCGGCCCGCGCCGCCTCGTCGACGTAGGCCACCGCGCGCGGAAAGCGGCGGCGCAGCGCGGCGAGGTTCTTCAGACCGTCCCCGGAGGTCTGGCCGTAGACCGCGCCGAGGACGGCGAGTTTCGCCTGGGCGCGGTCGCCGGAGAAGGCGCGGTCGGAGACGGACTGGTAGAGGTCGCTCTCCCGGCCGGCGACCTCCATCAGCCCGGGATCGCGGGAGATCGCCGCCAGCACGCGCGGCTCCATCTGGTCGGCGTCGGCGACGACGAGCCGCCAGCCCGGGTCGGCGACCACCGCCCGCCGGATGACCTTGGGGATCTGGAGGGCGCCGCCGCCGTTGGTCACCCAGCGCCCGGTGACCGTGCCGTGGGCGAGGAACTCCGGCCGGAACCGCCCGTCCCGCACCCAGTCCTGGAGCCAGGACCACCCGTGAGCCACCCAGATGCGGTACAGCTTCTTGTATTCGATCAGCGGCTTCACGGCCGGGTGGTCGAGGGACTCGATCTCCCAGCGCCGGGTCGACCTGATCCGGATGCCGGCCTGCGCGAACGCCTTGACCACGTCGGCGGGCAGGTCGGGGCGGACCCGGCGCCCGAAGGCGGCGGACACCTCGTCGGCGAGCTCGGCCAGCCGCCGGGGCTCGCCCCCGCCCGCGTACCGCTCGCCGAGCAGGTCGTGCAGGACCGCGCGGTGCACCTCCGCGCTCCACGGCAGCCCGGCCCGGTTCATCTCGGCGGCCACCAGCATCCCGGCCGACTCGGCCGCCGTCAGCAGCCGCATCCGCGCCGGGTGTTCGGCCAGTCCGTGCCGCCGCTCCTGCTCGGCGTAGACGGTGAGGAGGTCTTCGAGCGGCAGTCGCACGGCGGTGTCCTGCGCCTCGAACAGCGAGGACTGCGCGCCGGGCACGGCGGAGCGCTGCGGCGGGTCCGGCGGTACGGGGCCGCCGCGCAGCCGGGCCAGTGCGGCGGCCGCCGAGCGGGGCTCTCCGGAGCGCCCCTCGTGGCCCAGGAGGAGGGTCTCGGCGTCCTCGACGTCGTAGCACCGCTCCACTCGCACCCCCGTGGCGAGCAGACGCGGATACACCTCGGCCGTGGAGCGCCAGACCCACCGGGTGACGTCGGGCCGCTCGCGCACGGCCCGCGCCAGGTCCGCCTCCCGCAGCACCGGGCCGGCGGGCAGCCCGCCGGGACCGAGGGGGGCGAGTTCCACGCCACCGTCCTCGGCCGGAGCGAGTGCCCACCGGTCGGCCATGCTGCGAGTGTGGCAGCAGGGTCTGACAACGCCCCTGCCCGCCGCTCCCGCCCCTGCCCGCCCAATCCGCGCTGCTCGCGCCCCTGCCCGCCGCTCTCCGCCGCTCCCGCCCCGGACGGCTACTCCTGCCCCTGGCCCCCTGACCCCCCTTGCCCCTGGTCCTGCCCGTGCTGCACCGAGATCGCGGCCAGAACCCTCGCCACATACCGTTCGGTGCCGGTCTTGTCGACGCCGAGGCCGCTGAGGACGCCCTCGCCGTTCTCGAACTCCAGCAGCGCCAGCAGGATGTGCTCGGTGCCGATGTAGTTGTGGCCGAGGCGGAGCGCCTCGCGGAAGGTGAGCTCCAGGACCTTCTTGGCCTCCGGGCCGTAGGGGACCAGCTCGGGCGCCTCCGCCACGGCGGGCGGGAGCGCGGCGGTCGCGGCCTCACGCACCGCGTCCAGGGAGACGCCCTGGTCGACGATGGCCTTCGCCGCGAGGGCCTCCGGTTCGGCGAGGAGGCCGAGGACGAGGTGCGCGGGCAGCCCCTCGGCGTTGCCGGCGGCCTTGGACGCGTTGTGCGCGGCCATGACCGCGTTCCGCGCGCGGGGCGTGTAGCGGGTGAAGCCCTGGCTCGCGTCGAGGTCGGCCGACTCCTTCGGCACGAACCGCTTCTGGGCCGCCTGCCGGGTGACGCCCATGCTCCGGCCGATGTCGGTCCACGAGGCACCCGAGCGGCGGGCCTGGTCGACGAAGTGGCCGATGAGATGGTCCGCCACGTCGCCCAGGTGGTCGGCGGCGATGACGGCGTCCTGCAGCTGGTCGAGCGGCTCGTTGTGGACCTTCTTGATGGCGTCGATGAGGTCGTCGAGACGGACGGACGAGGTGGTGCCGGGTCGTGGAGACGTCATGTGTCAACCGTAGGTTGACAGTGAAGAGGTGTCAACCCAAGGTTGTCACTCCCGTGGGCCTCGGCTCCGCGCTCCGTGACACGATCGACCGGTGAGCAGCACCCACCACAGCAGCCCGAGCGGCGGCCCGTCAGGCGGTCCGTCGGGCAACCCGTCAGGCGGTCCGTCCGGCGGTCCGTCCGCCGACTCGCCGGGCGACCCGTCCGGCACCGTCGAACGCGCCTTCCGGGCCGCGCTCTACGACACCGCCGACGCCACCCTCGACACCGGCGCCTCGCTTCTCGCCGCCGACCGCGCGGCGGACGCCGAACTGGTCCGGCGGGGCGAGGAGTTCGTGGCGGCGGCCTGGCGGCGGGGCTGGCAGCCCGCCGACCTCGTACGGTTCGTACGGCGCGAGCTGGACGACGTCCACGTCGGCCTGGTGAGGGAGCTGATCCGCGCGCAGGCGCGTGACGACCGTGCGCGCGGGCGGCGCTGGGCGGCCCAGCTGGCGGAGCTGTCCGCCGACACTCCGCCTCAGCCCGCCCCGCCCGCCACCGACCGCTTCTCGCACGCCACCACGGTCCTGGAGCTCTACCGTCTGCTGCTGCGCCTGCCCGGGCTCGAACCCCTCCAGGAGTCCGAACCGCACCGGCAGTCCCGCCCGGGTTCGCACTCCCGCATGCTCACCCGCATCCGCGCGCTGCTCGCCAAGGCCGAGGCGAGCGGTTTTCCGCAGGAGGCGGAGGCGCTCACCGGGAAGGCGCAGGAGCTGATGGCCCGGCACAGCGTGGACGAGGCGCTGCTCGACGCCCAGGCGCCGGCCCCGGACGCGCCGGGCGCCTGCCGGATCGGCGTCGAGCCGCCGTACGAGCAGGCGAAGGCGGTGCTGCTGAACGCGGTCGCCGACGCGAACCACTGCCGGGCGGTGTGGAACGAACCCTTCGCCTTCTCCACGGTCGTCGGCTTCGAGGCCGATCTGGAGGCGGTGGAGCTGCTCTACACCTCGCTGCTGGTGCAGGCGCAGTCCGCGATGGCGAAGGCGGAGGCGGCCCAGCGGGCCGGCGGCCGCAGGCGGACCAAGACCTTCCGGCAGTCCTTCCTCGCCGCCTACGCCCACCGCATCGGCACCCGCCTGGGCGAGGTCACCGCCGCCGCCGAGACCCGGGTGACCGAGGAGTTGCTGCCGGTGCTCGCCTCCCGCGAGGTCGCGGTCACCGCCGCGACGGACCGGATGTTCCCGGAGACGGTCTCCACCCGCCTGCGCGGAGTCACCGACGAGGCGGGCTGGACCGAGGGCGCCGAAGCGGCGGACCGGGCCAGGATGCGGTCCCGGCCCCGGCTGCCGTGACCCCGGGCGGGGCCGCTGCCCGGTGGATCAGTCGCCCGCCTGCTGGAAGGCGCTCACCGTGGCGTCCGGCACCTTCCCGCTCTTGAGGGCGACAGCGCCGTACGACCAGGGGAAGCTCTGGTCGGCCGAGCCGCCCGGCAGGCCGTACTTCACCGTCTTGACCGCGAGGCTCTGGTCGCCGCCGTCCTCGCCGCGTACGTAGGTGATCGTGAAGCTTGCGGTGCCCTGTGCCGGGACGGTCAGCGCCTGCGCCTCGGCGGCCTCGTCCTTCGGGACGCTCGTGGAGCCGCCGTCGGTGGTGAGGTCGACGGTGGGGAAGCCGTCCAGGGTGCACTCCGCGCCCTTGTTGGTGAGCGTGACGGTGACGTTGCCGCTGTCACCGGCTGCGGGAGCGGCGTTGACGGGGCCGACGTCCTGGCCGAGGTCGGCGGCGGCGCAGGCGCCACCGGCGGAGCCGGTCGATTCGGCGGCCTTGCTCTCGTCGGTGCCGGAGCCGCTGTCGTCCCCGCCGCCGCAGGCGGTGAGGAGCAGGGCCGCGGCGAGAGCGGTGACGGTGAGGGGAACGGCGCGCATGAGTGATCCCTAGGGTTTCGTGACGGTGCTCGAAGGATCATCGTGCACGCGCGCGTGCACCTGTCGCGCGCCCCCGCTCTCGTGACCCCCGCTCTCGTGACCGCTTCACCACCCGGGCCGTTCCAGGCACCCCGGCGTCCGAGCCGGTACAGCCCCTCGGCGTCCGAGTCGTTCCAGCCGACCCGGGCCGCCCCACCCGAGCCGTCCCAGCCGTCCGAGCCGTTCAGGGCCTCGCGAAGCCGCGAGGGCTGCCGGACCGACTACCCCAGGCCGGGCGAAGGCAGCCCGGACGGCCACTGGCCGCCCTCCGCCTTGGCGAACGTCTCCTTGCCGACCGCACCCGACCAGGTGACCTTCAGGGACTTCGCGTCGGCGGAGTCGACCATGCCGGTCGTCCGGTCGTCCGTCCCGCTGGTGCACTTGAGGTGGATCATCTGCATGCCCGCCTCCTCGCCGGCGGTCCCGCTGCACACGGTCCCGCCGGTCACGAAGAGGGCGGCCTGCTTGCCGGTGATGATCAGGGCGACGGCCTTGCCGTCCGTCGTGGCGAGCCAACTGCCCTCCAGTTCGCCGGAGGCGGAGACGGAGGCCGGGGCGGACCCGGAGTCCGTCGCGCCGCCCGTGCCTCCGGTCGCCGTCGTGGGCGTTGCCGAGGAGCCGTCGTCGGACCCCCCGTCGTCACTGCACCCGGTCAGCACGAGGACGCCCGCCAGCGTGGCGGCCGCGGCAACGGCCGCGGCCCGCACCGGCCGACGGGACGCGCGCCGCGAGAAGATCGCCGAAGTCACTGCAAGCTCCCAAGCTGTAGCCGGCCGACCGGGTCGACCGCACGGACCGCGGACCGTACGGACCGCGCGGCCGTACGGACCGTGCGCCCGTACGGACCGGTAAGGGACCGCAGCAAGCTACCAGCAAGGCCCCGCGGAACACTGGGGGTGGCCTGTGACCTACCAGGACGACTTCCGGACCCCGGGCAGATGTCCGGCGTGGGCCTGCTCCCGCAGGTTCACCCGGGACAGCCCGAACGTCCGGAGGTATCCGCGCGGTCGCCCGTCCACCTGGTCCCGGTTGCGTACGCGCGTCGCGCTCGCGTCCCGCGGCTGCGCGCGCAACTCCCGCCGGGCCGCCTCTCGTTCCGGGTCGGTCGACGCCGGCCGCCGGATGATCTCCTTCAGCTCGGCCCGCCGTGCCGCGTACCGCGCGACGGTCTCCTGCCGCTTGCCGTTCTTCGCGATCTTGCTCTTCTTCGCCATCAGATCCGCACCCCCCGCGCGCGGATGCGTGCCACGGCCGCCTCGACGCCGATCGTGTCGACGGTCTTGATGCCCTTCGTGCTCAGCCGCAGCCGTACGTGGCGGCTCTCGCTCGGCAGCCAGTAGCGCCTGGTCTGGATGTTCGGGTCGAAGCGGCGCGAGGTGCGCCGGTGGGAGTGGGAGATGCGGTTGCCGAAGCCCGGCTGGGCGCCGGTCAGCATGCAGTGAGCGGACACGGGTGACGTACCTCTCCTCGGTCGATCTCAGGGCCGGTAGTGCTAATGGAATTCATTTTCAGTAAGGTAGCAGCATGGCACGCAACGAACTCCGCCCGGTCATCAAGCTGCGGTCCACGGCGGGCACGGGCTTCACCTACGTGACCCGCAAGAACCGCCGCAGCGACCCGGACCGCATGACCCTGCGCAAGTACGACCCCGTCGTCGGCCGTCACGTCGACTTCCGAGAGGAGCGCTGAACCACCGCCATGCGCAAGGGAATCCACCCGGCCTACGGTCCTGTCGTCTTCCGTGACCGCGCCGCGAACCACGCCTTCCTCACCCGCTCGACGCTGACCGCCACGGCGGGCGGCAGGACCGTCGAGTGGGAGGACGGCAACACCTACCCCGTCGTGGACGTCGAGATCTCCTACGTCAGCCACCCCTTCTACACCGGCACCGCCCGCGTCCTGGACACGGCCGGCCGGGTCGAGCGCTTCGAGCGCCGCTTCGGGAAGCGGGGCGGGGCGTGAGTCTGTCGGTCGTGATCGTCGGCGGACTGCACGCCGACGCCCGCCGGACGACGGTCGCGCGGCTGCTCGCCGACGTCCCGGGCAGCGTCGTCCTCCACCACGACCTCGCGACGGCCGGAGCGGGCACGGTCGTACGGACCGTCGGCGACGCCACCGGCGTCCTCTCCGTCGGCGAGGCGCCCCTGGTCAACGACTGCGCCTGCTGCGCCCTGCGCGAGGATCTCGTCCCCGAACTGCGCCGCCTCGCCGACGACGGCGAAACGCGTCTCGCGGTCGTCGAACTGTGGGACTCCGTCGAGCCCAAGGCCATGGCCGAGGTGGTCGTGGCCGGCGGGCTCACGGTCACCGGCGTCGTCACCGCCGTCGATCCGGCGCTGCTCCTGCCCTGCCTCGGCAACGGCGACGACCTCGCCGAGTGCGGTCTCGCCGCGGCCGCCACCGATCGGCGCACGGTCGCCGACACGTTCGCGCGCCAGCTGGAGTACGCGCCCGTGCTGGCCGTCGTCGACTCCGAGGAGGCCGACGACGAGGACCGCGAGCTGCTGGCGCAACTGCACCCGACGGCCCGCCGGGTCCGGATCGGGCCGGCCGGCCGTGCGGACGCGCGGTCGCCGCTGGTCCGGGCGGTGCTGGCCGGCTTCGACGTCGAGTCGGCCGCCGCCGCCCAGCACCCGGCCTGCGCGCTGCTGCCCGCCGAGGCCGACGCCCACGGGGTGAGCACGTTCGTCTGGCACCGGCGCCGCCCGTTCCACCCGGAACGGCTGTACGCGGCGCTGGAGGACCTGACCTGCGCGGCCGCCCGCAGCCGGGGCCGGTTCTGGCTCGCCGACAGACCCGACGTCCTGCTCCACTGGGACGCCGCCGGGGGAGCGCTGTGTGTGGAGTCGGCCGGACCGTGGCTCGCCTCCCTGCCCGACGCCGCCTGGGACATGGTCCCGCCGGTGCGCCGCGCCGCCGCCGCGCTGGACTGGCACCCCGAGCACGGCGACTGCTGCCAGCACCTGGTCTTCACGTCCCCCGGCCTGGACCGGGACGGCCTGGCGCACCTCCTGGAGTCCTGCCTGCTCACCGACGCCGAGTACGCCGCCGGCCGGGCCGCCTGGGAGCGGCTGCCGCGCGCCTTCGACACCCTCCTGGAGGTCTGACGCATGCCCCGCAAGACCGAGCACCGGCCCGCCAGGTCCCGCCCCAACCCGCTCGACCAGGCCAAGATCACGTACATCGACTACAAGGACACCGATCTCCTGCGGAAGTTCCTCTCCGACCGGGGCAAGATCCGCAGCCGCCGGGTCACCCGCGTCTCCGCCCGACAGCAACGCCAACTGTCCCGAGCGATCAAGAACGCCCGGGAAATGGCCCTGCTTCCCTGCACCACCCCCCGCTGACCCACCGACCCCCCGACCCACCGACCCCCCGACCCACCTACGAGCCTCCCCAGCCAGGGGCCGGTGCCGCCCTGCGCCCGGCCCCACCCCACTCGCTGCCCCACCCCACTCGCTGCCCCCCGTGCTGACCCACTCCACTCGCCGACCACTCCACCCACGGGCCTCCCCGCTCCAGGGGGCGGCCCTGCCCGGCCCACTGCACCCGCTGACCGCTCCATCCGCAGGGCCGGGCTGCCCGGGGTCCGCCCGGTGGGGCGCGACCGCCCCACCCCCCTTCCCGCGGCTGTCCTGTACGCGACCTGCCCGTCCACTCACGCCCCGCCCGGGAGTGGCTCCATCCGTAGTCCCGGGCCCGCTGTCTCCGTAGGGCCCGGACCTCACCCGTACGAGCAGATTCACCTGTCACGTCTACTCGCCCTGGCCGTTCGAAGTGGCCGTCGCCCCGACAGCGGGCCGAGGCGGCGATACGGCGTCGGGCCGTCTCCGTCCCGCCCTCGCGACCGACTTCGTCGTCGTGCGCGGGGGCGGCCGCCTTTCGTCGTTGATCGTCGTCGCCCGGCGTGTTGCGGTTCCGGCCGGGGCGGCGGACCGGTCGGGTCGTCCTCGGACGGACAGGTGCCGGGGGGTTTCGGCGCCGGGCGGGACGCCGGAGGTGTGCCCGGCTGCTCGCCGCCCGCCGCCCCGCGGTGCCGGGCGCACACCGGGAGGAGCCGCATCCGCTGGGGCGTCCTGCCGTGCCGAGCGGATGACGGGCATCCGCCGGAACCGCTCCTTTCGGGACGGCCCCACCGCCACACACCGGCTGCCGACGGCCGATCCGTTCCCGTGTCGACGGAACAGGACGGCCGTGTCACGCGTCTGTTCCTAGTGCAGGAGTAGTTCGATCCGGACGACTTTCACGTGGACCCGACGTCGACCGCCGACCCGGACGTGCGGGGCGGAACACCGGGTAAAGCGGGCGTCAAAGCTGTAACCAGGCAGGCACCCGGCGTGCACGTGCATCTGCTCATGCGTCTGCACATGAACGGGGTTATGATCCGGGACAGTTGACCACGGCACCAATGGCCACACGAGCCAGTGCACCACCAGGGAGCGACCTGTGGACCACCACGTTGACGGGGGGCACGACGTGTACAACGGCATGACGGCCACACAGCTGTACGGGGTTGCCTGGCAGAAGAGCCGGCACAGCAACTCGCAAGGTTCCTGCGTCGAGTTCGCACGGCTGCCGGGCGGTGACGTGGCCGTGCGCAACTCGCGCTTCCCCGACGGTCCCGCGCTCGTCTACACCCGCGCGGAGATCGAGGCGATGCTGCTGGGCATCAAGGACGGCGAGTTCGACCACCTGATCGCGAGCTGACGTCCCTCGACGCCCTCGCCCTCTCCTCGGCCGCCTTCTCCGTCTCCACTCGGTACTCCGTCTTTCCTCGATCCCCGACTTCCTCGGATTCCCTCCGGGCGCACCGGGATTTCGGACTTGTCGCACGAAAACGGAGGGCAACGCGCGTAGAACCGCGGCGTCAGAGCGCGCCGCGGTTCGTCATTCGGCAGGCGTGTGCAGCCGGAAGAGCGCCCAGACGACCTTGCCGCCCAGGCTGCCGGAGAGCGGGTGCCAGCCCCAGCTGTCGGCGAAGGAGTCGACGAGGAACAGGCCGCGGCCCGACTCGGCCGAGAAGTCGTCGCTCTCGCGGGGCAGCGGACTCTCCCGGCTGGGGTCGCGCACCGCGCACACGAGCCGCTCGGTCCACCGCATCAGGTGCAGTCGCACGGGCGGATGCTGCCGGTCCGGTATGTGTGGGACGTCGTCGGAGAGCCCGTGTCTCAGGGCGTTGGTCACCAGCTCCGAGACGACCAGACAGACATCGTCGAAACGGTCGCCGACGTCCCACTGGCCGAGGGTCCGCTTGGTGAACTGCCGGGCTTCGCGCACCGCTTCGAAGCGGGCGGGCAGGGCACACGAGGCGGCGTTGGACACGGCCGCCGGATCAAGCGGCGGAAGGCCCTGCCGTAACGGCTCGAGCATGGTCGATCCATTCGTCCCCATGCGAGGCACTCCCGGGATTCGCGGTCGTTGCGATGCAGCGGTGGCGCGAGACCATGGTTTCCGATGCGCTCTGCGGATGCAAGGGCAGATGCACGTGCACGTGACCGAAATGGACCCGCCCGTACCGCTTCTTGGCCATTTTTTCCGCCAACTTCTCGCCCATCAGGGCCACTTCTCTTGCTTTCCCCTCACTGTTCCCTCGCATCGCGCTGTACGTATCCTTTGTCTTCTTTCCATTTCTGTAATCGGACGAGTACTGCTCGAAGTGTTTTAGTGGCAGACTGCGGCCCCTAGGACGGTTGGGGAGGCTGGCGAACGTGAGCGCGGGAGAGCCCGGATCGGTGGTGCGGCGGATGCTGCTCGGCTCGCAACTACGGCGGCTGCGCGAGGCACGCGGCATCACGCGCGAGGCGGCGGGTTACTCGATCAGGGCTTCGGAGTCGAAGATCAGCCGGATGGAACTCGGCCGGGTGAGCTTCAAGACCCGGGACGTGGAGGACCTGCTGACGCTGTACGGCATCACGGACGACACCGAGCGCCAGGCGCTCGTCGGACTCGCCCGTGAGGCCAACGTGGCGGGCTGGTGGCACAGTTACTCGGACGTCCTGCCCAACTGGTTCCCCACCTACGTCGGCCTGGAGGGCGCGGCCGCACTGATCCGCGCGTACGAGGTCCAGTTCGTGCACGGCCTGCTCCAGACCGAGGCGTATGCCCACGCGGTGGTCAGCCGGGGCATGAAGGGGGCGAGCGCGGCCGACATCGACCGGCGGGTGGCGCTGCGTCTGGAGCGGCAGAAGTATCTCGTCGCCGAGAGCGCCCCCGACTTCCACATCGTCCTCGACGAGGCGGCGCTGCGCCGGCCGTACGGCGACCGCGGGGTGATGCGCGGACAGCTCCAGCATCTGATCGAGATCTCCGAGCGCCCCAACGTGCGGCTTCAGGTGATGCCGTTCAGCTTCGGCGGGCACTCCGGCGAGTCCGGCGCCTTCACCATCCTGAGCTTCCCGGAGTCCGACCTTCAGGACGTCGTCTACCTGGAGCAGCTCACCAGCGCCCTGTACCTCGACAAGCGTGAGGACGTCGCGCAGTACGAGCAGGCGCTGAAGGAGCTCCAGCAGGACAGCCCCGGGCCGGACGAGAGCCGGGACCTCCTGCGCGGACTGATCCAGCTGTCCTAGGGATTCCCCTAGGCGCCTCCTGGAACGGCCCCAACTCCCTTGAAACCCCCGTACGATGACGTGTGATCAGATCGTGATGCCGATCGATCGCAGCCGATCGCAGCAGGGGATTGAGGGATCACATGACGTCCTACTTCACTGACCTGGCCCAGCAGTACATCGACGGTAAGTGGCGTCCGGGGACCGGGTCCTGGGACATCATCGACTTCAACCCCTACGACGGCGAGAAGCTGGCCTCGATCACCATAGCCACGGTCGAAGAGGTCGACGCCGCCTACCGCGCGGCCGCCCGCGTCCAGAAGCAGTGGGCCGCGACCAATGCCTACGCCCGTCGCTCGGTCTTCGAGAAGGTGCTGCGGCTGGTCGAGGAGCGCGAGGCGGAGATCAGCGAGATCCTCGTCGCGGAGGCAGGCGGCACCTTCGGCAAGGCCGCCTTCGAGCTGCACCTCGCCAAGGAGTTCCTGCGCGAGTCGATCCACCTGGCGCTGCGCCCCGAGGGCCGCATCCTGCCCTCGCCGATCGACGGCAAGGAGAACCGCGTCTACCGGGAGCCGGTCGGCGTCGTCGGTGTGATCAGCCCGTTCAACGTGCCCTTCCTGCTGTCGCTGAAGTCCGTCGCCCCCGCGCTGGCCCTGGGCAACGGTGTGGTCCTCAAGCCGCACCAGAACACCCCGATCGCCGGCGGCACCGTGATCGCCAAGCTCTTCGAGGACGCCGGTCTGCCCCCGGGTCTGCTGAACGTCGTCGTGACCGACATCGCCGAGATCGGCGACGCCTTCCTGGAGCACCCGATCCCGCGGGTCATCTCCTTCACCGGTTCCGACAAGGTCGGCCGCCATGTCGCCACCGTCGCCGCCTCGCACTTCAAGCGGTCCATCATCGAACTCGGCGGCAACAGCGCCTTCGTCGTCCTCGACGACGCCGACGTCGACTACGCGGTCGACGCGGCCGTCTTCAGCCGCTTCGTCCACCAGGGCCAGGTCTGCATGGCCGCCAACCGCATCCTGGTCGACCGCTCGCTCGCGGACGAGTTCACCGAGAAGTTCGTCGCCAAGGTGAAGACCCTCAAGGCCGGCGACCCGCGCGACCCGCAGACCGCCATCGGCCCGGTGATCAACTCCCAGCAGGCCGAGGCCGTGACCGGCGCCGTCGAGCAGGCGATCGCCGAGGGCGCCACCGCCCTGCTGCACGGCACGACCACGGACAACCTCGTCGAGCCCTCCGTGCTGGCCGGTCTGCCCGCCGAGTCCGCCCTGCTCCAGCAGGAGGTCTTCGGCCCGGTCGTCTTCATCAACACCTTCGACGGTGAGGAGGAGGCGGTCCGCATCGCCAACGACACGCCGTACGGCCTCAGCGGCGCCGTCCACACCGCCGACATCGAGCGGGGCGTCGCCTTCGCCAAGCAGATCGTCACCGGCATGTTCCACGTCAACGACGCCACCGTCCACGACGAGCCGATCGTGCCCTTCGGCGGCGAGAAGAGCTCCGGCGTCGGCCGCCTCAACGGCGAGACGACCCTGGAGGCCTTCACCACCACGAAGTGGATCTCGGTCCAGCACGGCCGCAGCGGATTCCCGTTCTGAGCCGTCGGGTCCTCTGAGGGCCGGCGCTTCGGCGGCACGGCGGACGGGCGCCCGGGCACCTGACGGGCGCGTGTCCGCCACGCCATAACCTGGGCGCATGTCAGCGATCCGTCTTCTCGTGCTGGGCGCCGTGCGTCAGCACGGGCGGGCCCACGGCTACCAGGTGCGCGGCGACCTGGAGTACTGGGGCGCCCACGAGTGGTCCAACGCCAAGCCGGGCTCGATCTACCACGCCCTCAAGCAGATGGCGAAGCAGGGGCTGCTGCGCGAGCACGAGACGGCCCCGTCCACCGCGGGCGGCCCGCCGCGCACCGAGTACGAGATCACCGAGGCCGGCACCGAGGAGTTCTTCAGGCTGCTGCGCGAGGCGCTGACCTCGTACGACCAGAAGACGGACGTGAAATCGGCGGCCATCGGCTTCGTGGTCGACCTCCCGCGCGCGGAGGCCGTATCGCTCCTGAAGGAGCGCATCCACGGCATCGAGGAGTGGCGCTCCGCCGTCACCGAGCACTACGTCCCCGAGGACGGGCCGGAGCAACTGGGCCACATCGGGGAGATCATGAACCTCTGGATCCACACGGCCGACGCCGAGGCGGCGTGGACGCGGGGCCTGATCGCACGCATCGAGGGCGGCGCGTACACCTTCGCGGGGGAGGGCGAGCCGTTCGTCGGCGTCCTCGCGGAGGGCGAGGAGAACCCGTACGCCACGGATGAACGGCATCCGGGAGACGCTCGCTAATCAAGTTTGACTAGTGCGAGCCCCTCGCGTTACCCTGCCTCAGTAGTCAACTTTGATTAGTCGAGTGGACCGGGGGGCTTTCATGGCCGACAGGGCGATCACCGTCGAAGGTGTGCGCAAGAGGTACGGCGACACCCAGGCACTGGACGGGCTCGACCTCACGGTGGCCCGCGGCACCGTGCACGGGGTGCTCGGGCCGAACGGCGCGGGCAAGACGACCCTGGTCAGGATCCTGTCCACGCTGCTGCGGCCGGACTCCGGACGCGTCGAGGTGGCCGGCCACGACGTCGTGCGCCAGGCCAGGGAGGTCCGCCTGCGCATCGGACTGCTGGGCCAGCACGCCGCCCTCGACGAGGAGCTGGGCGGCCGTCAGAACCTGGAGATGTTCGGCCGCCTCCACCACCTGGGAGCCCGCCACGCGCGCGTGCGCGCCGACGAACTCCTCGAGCGCTTCGACCTCACCGCCACCGGCCGCAAGCCGGTCCGCGCCTTCAGCGGAGGCATGCGCCGCCGCCTCGACCTGGCCGCCTCCCTCATCGGCAACCGGCACGGCACCGACCCCGAGGTGCTCTTCCTGGACGAGCCGACCACCGGCCTCGACCCGCGCGGACGCGCCGAGGTGTGGTCCGCGGTCCGCTCGCTGGTCGGCGGCGGCACCACGGTCGTGCTCACCACCCAGTACCTGGAGGAGGCCGACCAGCTCGCCGACCGGATCTCCGTCGTCGACCGGGGCAGCGTGATCGCCGACGGCACGGCGGACGAGCTGAAGGCGCTGACCGGCGGCGACCGCATCGACGTCGTCCTGCGCGACGCGGGCCTGCTGGGCGCGGCCCTCGCGCTGCTGCCCCTGCCCAAGGAGGACGTCACCGTCGACCCCGACCGCCGCCTGCTCAGCGCCCCGGTCGCCGACCGCATGGCCGCCCTCTCCGCCGTGGTCCGCGCCCTGGAGGAGGCCGGCGTCGAGGCGGAGGACGTGGCCCTGCGCCGCCCCACGCTGGACGAGGTGTTCCTGCACCTGACCGGGCAGGACGACCGTACGAAGGAGACCGTGTGAGTACGTACGCGCTGACCGATTCCTGGACCATGACCCGGCGTGAACTCGCCCACTGGGCACGGCAGCCGGGCCGGCTGGTCGTCGGGCTCGTCTTCCCCGTGATGCTGCTGCTGATGTTCGGCTACCTGGTCGGCGGCGGCCGCGGGGTGAACGGCGACTACCTCGACTACCTGATGCCCGGCATGCTGGCCCTCACCATGGCCTTCGGCCTGGAGGGCACGATGCTCGCCGTCACCCAGGATCTCAACAAGGGCGTCATCGACCGGTTCCGGGCCATGCCGATGGCCGACGGCGCGGTCCTGGTGGGCCGTTCGGCGGCCGACATGCTCCAGTCGGCCGTCGGCCTGGCGGTGCTGATCGTCGTCGGCCTCGCGCTCGGCTGGCGGCCCCAGGGCGGGCCCGGCGCCTTCCTGGCCGCAGTCGGCCTGCTCCTCCTCTTCCGCTTCGCGATGCTGTGGATCGGCATCCATCTGGCGCTGGTGGCAGGAAAACCGGAGATGGTGCAGGCCGTGCAGATCCTGGTCTGGCCGGTCGGCTTCCTCTCCAACGCCCTTGCCGCCCCCGCCGCGATGCCCGGCTGGCTGGGCACCGCCGTCGAGTGGAATCCGATGTCCCGGACGGCGACCGCGGTACGCGACCTGTTCGGCGGGCTGGGCGCCGATCCGGCCCACGTGTGGGCGGCCACCGCCTGGCCCCTGGCCCTGCTGGCGGTCTTCTTCCCCCTGGCGGTCCGGAAGTTCGCCCGCATGAGCCACTGAGCGGGGCGGCACGCGGGCGGGCCCTAGTGGTGGAACCCGGTCGCCGCGGTCTTGTCCCGGGTCCGCGGTGCCGACTGCCGGCGGAGTTCCGGCAGCAGTCGGGACAGGTCCTCCACGAACATGTCGGCGAGGTCCTCCGAGAAGCCGTTTCTGCACACGACCCGCAGGACGGACAGGTCCTCCCGGTTCGGCGGGAACGTGTACGCGGGCACCAGCCAGCCGCTCTCGCGCAGCCGCCGTGAGACGTCGAACACGTCGTACGCGTCCACGCCCGGGGCCGTCGTGAAGGCGAACACCGGCAGCTCGTCGCCCCGGGTGAGGAGCCGGAAGTCGCCGAGCGCCTCCACCCGGTCTGCGATGCCCCGGGCCACGTCCCGCGTGGTCTGCTGCACCGCCCGGTAGCCCGCGCGGCCCAGTCTCAGCAGCGTGTAGTACTGCGCGACGACCTGGGCGCCCGGCCGGGAGAAGTTGAGGGCGAAGGTCGGCATGTCGCCGCCCAGGTAGTTCACCCGGAAGACCAGCTCCTCCGGCAGGGCCTCCTTGTCACGCCACAGCGCCCAGCCGACACCCGGGTACACCAGCCCGTACTTGTGCCCGGAGGTGTTGATCGAGGTCACCCGCGGGAGACGGAAGTCCCACACCAGGTCCTCGTCGAGGAAGGGGGCGATCATCGCTCCGGACGCGCCGTCCACATGCACCGGGATGTCGAGTCCGGTGCGCTCCTGGAGGGCGTCGAGGGCCGCGCAGAGGTCCGCGATCGGCTCGTAGGAGCCGTCGAAGGTGGAGCCGAGGATGCCGACGACGCCGATGGTGTTCTCGTCGCACAACTCGGCCGCGGCCTGCGGGTCGAGGTGGAAGCGCTCGCCCTCCATGGGGACCAGGCGGGCCTCCACCTCCCAGAAGTTGCAGAACTTGTCCCAGCAGACCTGGACGTTGACGCCCATCACGAGGTTGGGCCGGGCGCCCGGGTAGCGGTCGGCGTTGCGCTGCGCCCACCGGCGCTTCATCGCCATCCCGGCGAGCATGCACGCCTCGCTCGACCCCGTCGTCGAACAGCCCACGGCGGACGACGGGTCGGGCGCGTTCCACAGGTCGGCGAGCATCGCCACGCAGCGCCGCTCCAGTTCGGCGGTGCGCGGGTACTCGTCCTTGTCGATCATGTTCTTGTCCCGGCACTCCGCCATCAGGATGCCGGCCTGCGGCTCCATCCAGGTGGTGACGAAGGTGGCCAGGTTGAGGCGTGAATTGCCGTCCAGCATCAGCTCGTCGTGGACCAGCTGGTACGCCGCCGACGGGGGCGTAGGGCCGTCCGGCAGCCGGTGCTTGGGCGGCGCCTCGACCATGCCGCTGACCGGATCGGCCTCGCCGTAGAAGGGATTCACCGACAGGGGACGCTCGTCGGACTTCTGAGGACCTTTGTGCAACGCCATGGGAGTGCCTCCTGATGGATCGAACGGGTGTCAGCGGACCGAAGTTCCGTCCGCGCGCAACTGCATCTGGGGCCGCCCCGTCACCAGCAGCCAGGCAGGCAGCGAGGCGATGCAGAGCAGGGCGATGATCGACGGCGAGGAGACCAGGACGGCGGCGACGAAGAGGCTCACCCAGCCCTGCCGTGTGATGGCCAGGAGGACGCCCAGCACGCCGGTGGCCACGCCCACCGCCGGATGGACGCCCGGCACGAGCGCGTGGGCGGTGAGACCGAGGGCGGAGCCCACGAACACGGCCGGGAAGATCCGCCCGCCCCGGAAGCCGGAGGTCGCGGCGACGACCAGCGCGGCCATCTTCACCACCGTCATCGTGGCGAACTGCCCGGCCGTCCAGCCGTCGGGGTCGGCGGCGAGCTCCGCGACCTCGTCCAACCCCTTGAAGAGCGTCAGATGGCCGCCCAGGGCCGCCAGCAGCCCCAGTACGACCCCGCCGGCCGGGAGGATCAGCATCGGGTGCCGCAGCCGCGCGAAGGCGGCGTGGGCGTACGGGAAGGCGTAGACACCGCACATGCCGAGCACCGCGCCCGCCGACGCGACCACCATCGCCGCCAGCAGGTCGTCCCAACCGGGCTGTCCGAACGGGGGGAGGTGCATGTCGAAGCTCGGATCGGCCACCAGGGTGGTCGTCAGCGCGCCGGCCGCGGCGGCGACCAGCGGTGTGAAGACGCTGTCCCACAGCGGCCCCTTGGTCTGCCGTCCCGCCAGCGCCTCGGAGATCAGCAGCGCCGCCGCCACCGGCGTACCGAACAGCGCGCCGATGGTCGCCGCCTCCGCGAGCATCACCCACACCGCGCCCGGCGCCCGCGGCCGCAACCGGCTGCCCAGCCAGAAGACGACTGCCACGTTCACGGCGATGATCGGGTTCTCCGGGCCCAGGCTGGGGCCGCCCGCCAGCATGAGCGCGGTCGCCACCAGCAGCCCGGGGAGGACCACCGGTGGCAGCACGCGCGCGTCAAGCCCCATCGTGGCCGGGTCGGGACCGGCGTGCCCCGGCACCTTCCACACCACCAGGCCCACCAGGACTCCGGTCGCGGTGAGCATGATCATCATCCAGAGCACGGAGTACCGGCCCACGCCCAGCGCGTCCGGCAGGTTCTGCCACAGCACGTGCTGGAGTTGCTCGGCCGCCCCCTCCACCAGCAGGAGCAGCAGGCTCGCCAGCACGCCGATGGCGAGGGCGGGCAGGATCGACGGCAGCAGGGTGCGTGCCGGGGTCGCCGGAACGCGGGGCGGCTGCTGTGCGGTGTCCTGGGCCACGGGCTCACGATAAGCGGGCAAAACGGACATGACATCCGGACGGCGGCGACCGTGGCGGGATCCCCTTGCACCTCACGCGGCGTGAGGACGCACCGTGGAGCGCGTACGAGAAGGGAGCGGACGAAGTGAGCTACTCGGTAGGACAGGTCGCCGGATTCGCCGGTGTCACGGTGCGCACGCTGCACCACTACGACGACATCGGCCTGCTCGTCCCCGGCGGGCGCAGCCACGCGGGCCACCGGCGCTACGACGACGCCGACCTCGACCGCCTGCAGCGGATCCTGTTCTACCGCGAGCTCGGCTTCCCGCTCGAGGACGTCGCGGCCCTGCTCGACGATCCGGCGGCCGACCCGCGCGCGCACCTGCGCCGGCAGCACGAGCTGCTGACCGCCCGGATCGAGCAGCTGCAGAAGATGGCCGCGGCCGTGGAACACGCGATGGAGGCACGCGAGATGGGCATCAACCTCACGCCCGAGGAACGGTTCGAGGTCTTCGGCGACAAGGACCCGGAGCGGTACGCCGAGGAGGCGGAGCAGCGCTGGGGCGGCACGGAGGCCTACGCGGAGTCGCAGCGCCGCACCGCCCGCTACACGAAGGACGACTGGAAGCGTCTCCAGGCCGAGGTCGACGACTGGAGCGAGCGCTACACGGCCCTGATGGCCGCGGGAGAGCCGCCGGCCGGCGACGCGGCCATGGACATGGCCGAGGAACACCGTCGGCACATCGGCAGGTGGTTCTACGACTGCTCGTACGAGACGCACCGTGGTCTGGGGGAGATGTACGTCTCCGACGAGCGCTTCAAGGCGTTCTACGACACCATGCGCCCGGGCCTCGCCGAGCACCTCAAGGAGGCGATCACGGCGAACGCGGCCCGGCAGACGGCGTAGGGCGGCACAGGGCGCTATAAGCGCTACAGGGCGGTACAGGAAGGCACGGGGCGGCGCAGGAAGGCACGTGGCGGCGGAAGGCGGCGCAACGCACCTTGGGGCGGCGTACGGGTGACGGAGCATCGGGTCCTGGTCCGGCGCCGGGGGGCGGGGGCGGAGGCCCGAGGGCGCGGGGGGCTACTCCCGGACCAGCACCACGGCGGTTCCGTACGCGCACACCTCGGTGCCCACCTCCGCCGCCTCCGTCACGTCGAAGCGGAACATCAGCACGCCGTTGGCTCCACGCGCGCGTGCCTGCTCGACGAGGCGTTCCATCGCCTGGTTGCGGGTCTCGACGAGGGTCTTCGTCAAACCCTTGAGCTCACCGCCGATCATCGACTTGAGGCCGGCGCCGATCTGGCTGCCCAGGTGCCGGGAGCGCACGGTCAGTCCGAAGACCTCGCCGATGACCTTCTCCACCCGGAAGCCGGGCACGTCGTTAGTGGTGACGACCAGTACGTCCGGCTCGGGGCCCTGCCCGCCGCCGTAGTCTTCGATGCTCATGGCTCACAGCTTCGTCCCAGCGGGCCCACAGTGCATCCCGGAGACATCCGTGGAACCTGGGGCGTACACATTGCGTTGATAGCTTTGTGCGGCTGCACCATGGACGCCGTACCCTTCCCCCACCCATCAGGAGCCCGGAACCGTGACGACGATCGCCCTCGGACCGAGCTGGCTGGACCCCAATTACCTGCTCGACAACTTCGGTCTCTGGGGCCTGCTGCTCATCGTCTTCGCGGAGTCCGGCCTGCTGATCGGGTTCTTCCTGCCCGGTGACTCCCTGCTGTTCACCGCAGGCCTGCTGATCACGTCGAACCAGCTGGACTTCCCGCTCTGGGGCGCGGTCGCGCTGATCTGCGTCGCCGCGATCCTGGGCGACCAGGCGGGTTACATGTTCGGCAAGAAGGTCGGGCCGTCGCTCTTCAACCGGCCGGACTCCCGGCTCTTCAAGCAGGAGAACGTCACCAAGGCGCACGAGTTCTTCGAGAAGTACGGCCCGAAGTCCCTGGTCCTGGCCCGCTTCGTGCCCATCGTGCGCACCTTCACGCCGATCATCGCCGGCGTCAGCGGCATGCGGTACCGCTCGTTCCTGGTCTTCAACGTCATCGGCGGCGTCCTGTGGGGCGCGGGCGTCACCCTGCTCGGCTCCTGGCTGGGCAACATCGACTTCGTCAAGAAGAACATCGAAGCGATCCTCATCCTGATCGTCCTCGTCTCCGTGGTCCCGATCATGATCGAGTTCCTGCGGGCCCGCTCGAAGGCCAAGAAGAACCCGCAGCAGACCCCGGCGCAGACTCCCGGGCAGCAGTACGAGCCCCACCAGCAGCAGGCCCCGGTCATGGACGACGCGACGACCCAGCTCCGCCGGATCGATCAGCACGATCCGCAGTACCAGTACGGCAACCAGGGCCAGAACCAGGGTCGTGGCCAGAGTCACGGCCAGAACCAGGGCCAGGGCCAGGGCCAGGCGGAACAGCACGACTACTACGGCCAGCAGCAGTACCCCCAGCAGCAGCCGTACCCGCAACAGCAGCAGTACCCCCAGGACGACTGGCAGCAGCAGCCCCGACAGCAGCCCCAGCAGCAGCCGTACGGCGCCCAGCAGAACGGCCCGTACCCGTACGACAACCAGGGCTACTAGGACAACCGGGCTCACCAGGACGACCGGAGCCACCAGAGGCTCAGAAGCCCCGCGTCCGCTTCGCGGCCCGCCGCTTCTCGGCGGAGCCGATCCGCAGGAACAGCCGCGAGATCTCGGACCCGAGGTTCACGCCGATCGCGATGGCCATCGCCAGTGCCGCGGCCTTGGTGATCGACACCAGCCCCGCGTCCACCTCGTTCTGCGCGATGGCCAGCAGCCCGAAGTAGGTCGCCGATCCCGGCAGCAGGGGCCCGATCGCGGCGGTCGTGTACGGCAGGGCGGAAGCGAACCGGTAGCGCGAGAGCAACTGCCCGAACAGGCCCACCACGCCCGCCGCGACGGCCGTGGAGGCGACCGGCGAGATCTCCCCGGCGTAGTGCATCGCGCCGTACACCGACCACGCCACACCGCCGTTCAGGGTGACGGCCAGCACGGTGGATCGTTCCTGCTGGAGCAGCACCGCGAAGGTCAACGACAGCAGCATCGACGCGCCGATCTGCCACAGCGGCCGCTTCGTGATGCCCAGGGCCGCGTCGGGATTGAGATGCGCGCCGAGTTGCACACCGACGTAGAGCATCACCAGCACGCCCGCCACGATGCCCACGAAGAAGTACATGACCTCCAGCAGGCGCGCGGCCGCGGTGATGTAGAAACCGGTCAGGCCGTCCTGGACACCCGCCACCAGCGCCCGTCCGGGCAGCAGTGCGAACAGCCCACCGGTGATCACCGCGGACGCCTTCACCTCGACGTTCGCCAGCGTCAGCGCGATGCCTATCGCGGCCGGCGGCATCGCGGCGACCAGGAACTGGTAGAACTCCGGCAGCCCGCGCCCCGCGCAGAGCCACGCCAGCCGGTCGCCGAGCATCGCGCCGAGCGCCGCCGCCACGAACACGACCAGGTCGCCGCCGACCAGCACCGAGGCCGCGCCCGCGAGCAGCCCGCTCGCCGACGTCAGCACCCAGGTGGGGTAGGGATGCCGGTTGCGGCGCATCTCCGCGAGCCGCCGGTAGGCCTCTTCCAGGGAGAGATGGCTCTCCGGGTCGCTCAGGTCGTCCACGAGCCGGAAGACGGCCGCCAGGCGCGTGTAGTCGGTGCCCCGGCGGCGGACCGTCCGGGACGCCGTCACCGGGTCCTCCACCAGGGACGGCTGGTACGAGATCGACAGCAGCGTGAAGGTGACGTTCGGTTCGCAGCGGTCGAGGCCGTAGGAGCGGCAGACCGCGAACATCGCGGCCTCCACGTCCTCGGCGCCCTCCCCGCCCGCGAGCAGCAGCTCGCCGATACGCAAGGTCAGGTCGAGCACGCGCGGGACGGCCGGACCGCCCTCCTCCGCCTTCGGCCCCGGCTCCGGCGCGGGCCGGTCGGCCACCGGCATCCGCAGCATCGTGCGCATCCGGTCCTGCCAGGGCAGGTCCTTGATCAGACTCACCACCGGCACGCCTTCGGCCGGTGTGAAGGCCACCGGGGCCTGCCGGGCGCTGTAGGTGCTCGGCAGGCTGAACGCCGAGCCCTCGCCCTCCGCGGCGGCGGGCGGACCCACGTCCAGCCCGCTCGGGACGGCGAACTCCGACGTGGTCTCCGGTTCACCGCCGGTTCTGGGGACTGCCAGCCCCGCCGGGATGGCGAACTCGGACGTGATCTCGGGGTCGAAACCACTCCTCGCCTCGTCCGACTGCGGTTTGCGGTCCTCCGCCTCCGACACTCAGCAACGCTCCCTGAACGACACCTTCCGTAGGCCTCAGTATGCGCACAGACGCGCGGAAGGGTCGCACGCGTACGCGTGCGACCCTTCCGACGGCATCAGGCGACAGAGGCCTCAGTGGCCGCCCTGGTCCTTGAAGCGCTTGTAGGACCGCTCGATCTCGGCCTCGGCGTCGGTGCGGCCCACCCAGTCGGCGCCCTCGACGGACTTGCCGGGCTCCAGGTCCTTGTAGACCTCGAAGAAGTGCTGGATCTCCAGCCGGTCGAACTCCGACACGTGGTGGATGTCCCGCAGGTGCTCCACGCGCGGGTCGGTCGACGGGACGCACAGCAGCTTGTCGTCGCCGCCGGCCTCGTCCGTCATCCGGAACATGCCGATCGCGCGGCAGCGGATCAGACAGCCCGGGAACGTCGGCTCGTCCAGGATGACCAGCGCGTCCAGCGGGTCACCGTCCTCGCCGAGAGTGTTCTCGACGAATCCGTAGTCGGTCGGGTAGGCGGTCGAGGTGAAGAGTCGACGGTCCAGGCGGATCCGACCGGTCTCGTGGTCCACCTCGTACTTGTTCCGCGAACCCTTCGGGATCTCGATCGTGACGTCGAACTCCACCGGTGGCTCCTCCATGATCAGCACATAGTTCTGGTGGTTAAGTGTCCCTCACGCCGCAGTGTGATCGCGAAAGGGGCTGGTGTTCGTGCCAGAGCTGAGGCCTTGGCGGGCCGTGAGACCGCACGTGGTGCGGGTCACGGACGCCGTTCGACCGCGTCTGGCACGGGCCGCAGGGATCGTAAGGCCTCGTCTCGCACGTGTGGCGGCGGCCGCGAAGCCGCAGGTCGCACGGCTCACGCAGGCGGCGAAGCCGCAGCTCGAGCGGATCACGAAGGCCGGTCCGAACACCAGGTCGTGGCAGTACACCGCGGGTGCGGCGACCGCCGGGCTGGCGCTGGCCGCCGGTGTGGTGACCGCCGCCGGCCCCTGGGACTCCACCGGTCAGCGTACGGCCGAGCGGGACCGGGCGGCCGCCCTGGAACAGGCGGGTGGCACAGATCACGGCCGTACGGACGATTCGTCCGGTACCTCCGACACGGCCGCCGGAGCGCCGCGGCCCGCGCCGAGCGCCGCCTCCGTCCTCACGGGCCTCGGTGGCACCGCCAACGCAGTGAAGTCCGCCCCGAACGCCCTTCCGACAAGCACGGGCCTCTCGGGCGTCCTGGACCCCCTCCTGGGCGATCCGGCCCTCGGTACCCGGCGGACCGCCGTGGTCGTCGACGTGGCCACCGGCAAGCGGCTGTACGGCTCCGGGGCCGACGAGGCGCTGACCCCGGCGTCCACGACGAAGATCGCCACCGCGGTCGCCGCGCTCTCCGCGATGGGCGGCGAGCACCGCCTCACCACCCGCGCCGCGCTGGAACCCGACACCAGGGAAGTCGTCCTCGTCGGCGGCGGCGACCCCACCCTCACGGCCCGCGCGGACGCCGAGGGCTGGGCCGACCTGCGCACCCTCGCCGCTTCCACGGCGGCCGCCCTGAAGAAGCGCGGCCTCACCCAGGTGACGCTCTCGTACGACACGACGCTGTTCGCCGGAACCCAGGTTCACCCCATCGGGGTCAACCCCAACCTCGCCGCCGTCACCGCCCTGTCCGCCGACGAGGGCCGCACCGACGACTCCACCAGCGGCCCGACGACCCGCGTGAGCGACCCGGCGGCCGACGCGACCCGCAAGTTCGCGGAGTTCCTCGAGGCCGCCGGCATCAAGACCTCGGCCCCCGGCCCGTCCAAGGCCACCACGCGCGCGACGACCCTCGCCACGGTCTCCTCGCCCCCGCTGTCCGTCCTGGTCGAACGGATGCTGACCAACAGCGACAACGACATCGCCGAGGCACTCGCCCGCCAGACCGCCGTCGCCACCGGTGTGCGCGCCGACTTCGCCGGGGCCGGAAAGGCCGTCCGGGCACAACTGAAGAAGCTCGGAGTGCCGTTGACCGGCGTCCGGATCAAGGACGGCAGTGGCCTCGACCGCGAGGACCGGCTCACGGCGAACCTCCTGACCGCCCTCCTGGTCAAGGCCGGTGACGCCGGCCGCCCCGACCTGCGCCCCGTCCTCACCGGCCTTCCCGTCGCAGGTTTCACCGGCACCCTCACCAGCCGCTACACGGAGGGCGCGGCCGGCGTCGTCCGCGCCAAGACCGGGACCCTGACCGGCGTGAACACCCTCGCCGGCACGGTCGTCGACCAGGACGGCCGCCTCCTCGCGTTCGCCCTCCTGGCCGCCGGCACGACCGATCCGGCCTCGGCCCAGGTGGCGCTGGACCGGGCGGCGACGGCGCTGGCGGGCTGCGGCTGTCGCTGAGCGGCGCGGCCCGGGCACCCCCGAGCCGCGCCGTGCCCGACCCTGACATCTCCCTGACCGGTCTCCTGTGGCCTGCCCCCAACGGCGGCGCTCACGTACGGTTGACGCATGACGAGCATCGGTGGCGCTGCTTCATCGGGGATGGTCGACTGGAATCTCGCGGTGGCGACCGCGACCCGGCTCGTGCGGCCGGGGCCCGAGGTCAGCCGTGACGAGGCGCGAGCCGTCGTCGCGGAACTGCGCCGACACGCCAAGGCCTCGGAGGGACACGTCCGGGGCTTCACTCGTATGGGGACCGAGGACATCCACGACACGCCGGTCCTCGTCGTCGACCGCCCGGGCTGGGTGGCGGCGAACGTGGCGGGCTTCCGCGAGATCCTCAAACCGCTCCTCGACAAGATGCAGGAGCGGCGCGGCAACACCCCCGGCGGCGCGGTCCTCGGTGCCGTCGGCGGCAAGGTCACCGGCGTCGAACTCGGCATGCTGCTGTCCTTCCTGTCCTCCCGCGTCCTCGGCCAGTACGAGACCTTCGCCCCCGCCACCCGCGCGCTCCCCGCCGGGGCCAACGGCGGCGGCCGCCTGCTGCTCGTCGCGCCGAACATCGTCCACGTGGAACGCGAACTCGACGTGGATCCGCATGACTTCCGGCTGTGGGTGTGCCTCCACGAGGAGACGCACCGCACCCAGTTCTCGGCCGTGCCCTGGCTGCGGGACCACCTCGAGGGTGAAATCCAGTCGTTCCTGGGCGAGACCGACGTCGACCCCATGACGTTCCTGGAGCGGGTCAGGGAAGCGGCCCAGTCCCTCTCCGGCGGCCGGCCCGAGGGCGAGGAGGACGACGGCGGCCGTTCCCTGGTCGAGTTGGTGCAGACGCCCGCCCAGCGGGAGATCCTCGCCCGCCTCACCGCCGTGATGTCCCTCCTGGAAGGACACGCCGACTTCGTCATGGACGGAGTGGGCCCGGAAGTCGTGGCGACCGTCGCCGAGATCCGTGAGAAGTTCCAGCAGCGCCGCGCCAAGGGCGCCTCCCGACTGGACATCGCCCTGCGGAAGTTGCTGGGCCTGGACGCCAAGCTCAAGCAGTACCGGGACGGCGAGCGCTTCGTACGGGCCGTCGTCGACCAGGTCGGGATGGACGGCTTCAACCGTGTATGGACCTCCCCGAACACACTTCCGACGAAGGCCGAGATCGCCAAGCCGGCGGACTGGGTCACGCGAGTGCACCGCAAGGCCGAGTCATGAACCCGCCGAAAGGCGGTGAATGAATCCGGCCGACGGCAGGCGAACGCCCCTTCAATCACCCGTCCGAGGGACCGTGAGCCCTCGGCAGGCGTGCAATGCTCGGGGAACGGCCCGGTTCTGTCACCATCTACACACTCTGCGTGACCGAACTTCGGGTTCACCCCCGACAACTTCATGAAGGGAACCGGACAGTGGGTCCCCATCCTGCGGTCGCGGCGATACGCCTGGCGGTCCGCCGCGTACTCCACGACATCCTCAACGACCACTCCACCCCCGAGACGGCCTCCCACGAGCGACCGGCACCGCCGCTCGTGCTCGTGGCATGCTCGGGTGGCGCCGACTCCATGGCGCTCGCCTCCGCCCTCGCCTTCGAGGCGCCCCGGCTCGGCATCCGGGCCGGCGGTGTCACCGTCGACCACGGCCTCCAGCCCGGTTCCGACCTGCGCGCCGAGGAAGTCGTCCTGCGCCTGCGTGAACTCGGCCTCGACCCCGTCGAGGCCACGGCCGTGACCGTCGGCCGTGAAGGCGGGCCCGAGGCCGCGGCCCGTGATGCGCGTTACACCGCCCTCGACGCCGCCGCAGCCCGCCACGACGCGGCCGCGATCCTGCTCGGCCACACCCGCGACGACCAGGCCGAGACCGTCCTGCTCGGCCTCGCCCGCGGCTCCGGCATCCGCTCCCTGTCCGGGATGGCTGCGGTCTCGGGGGCCGACGGCCGTTACCGGCGCCCCTTCCTCCAGCTCGACCGGCAGACCGCCCGCAAGGCCTGCATGGTCCAGTCCCTGCCCGTCTGGGACGACCCGCACAACGCCGACCCGGCCTACACCCGCTCCCGGCTGCGCCACGAGGGGCTGCCCGCCCTGGAGAAGGCCCTCGGCAAGGGCGTCGTCGAGGCGCTCGCCCGTACGGCCCAGCTCTCCCGTGACGACGCCGACGCCCTCGACGCCTGGGCGGGCCAGGCCGAGGCCTCCGTACGGGACGCCGCCGGTCTTCTGGAGTGCGCCAAGCTCTACGCGCTGCCGCCCGCCGTGCGCCGTCGGATCCTGCGCCGCGCCGCCATCGAGGCGGGCGCTCCGGCCGGTTCCCTCTTCGCCCGGCACATCGAGGAGGTCGACCGGCTGATCACCGGTTGGCGCGGCCAGGGGGTCATCAATCTCCCCGGCAAAGTCGTCGCCCAGCGTCAGGGTGGCAGACTGGTGATTCGGCAAGGCTGAATCCGGGCCCTCCGGCAGGACCGCTTACGTGGTCGTGGGCGGTCTCGGTGGCCGGTGGGACAACCGAAAGTGATGCGGGTGGACGCGAAAGACATGGGCACCGACCTCAAAGAGGTGCTCATCACCAAGGAAGAGATCGACGCGAAGCTGGTAGAGCTGGCCGCGAAGATCGACGCGGAGTACGCGGGCAAGGACCTGCTCATCGTCGGTGTGCTCAAGGGCGCCGTGATGGTCATGGCCGACCTCGCCCGATCCCTGTCCACCCCCGTCACCATGGACTGGATGGCCGTGTCGTCCTACGGCGCGGGCACCCAGTCCTCCGGTGTCGTGCGGATCCTCAAGGACCTGGACACCGACATCAAGGGCCGTCACGTCCTGATCGTCGAGGACATCATCGACTCCGGTCTGACGCTGTCCTGGCTGATCTCCAACCTCGGCTCGCGCGAGCCCGCCACCCTCAAGGTGTGCACGCTGCTGCGCAAGCCCGAGGCCGCGAAGGTCGCCATCGACGTCGAGTGGGTCGGCTTCGACATTCCCAACGAGTTCGTCGTCGGCTACGGCCTCGACTACGCCGAGAAGTACCGCAACCTCCCGTTCGTCGGTACGCTCGCGCCCCACGTCTACGGCGGCTGAGACCCGAAGGGCCCAAGCCCCGTACGAAGATCGGGAACCCCGGCGGGCCTTTCGCCGTTGGAGCATGCAGACGGGTGCGCCAGCCGTACCGTGCGGCTCCGCGCGACAAAGCTGGGGTACCGTCAGAAGAACTGTCTTATCAAACTCACTATGGCAGGAGGGACGGGGCGACACCGCTCCGTATGGATGGACGTGAAGCGATACTTCCGTGGGCCGGTCATGTGGATCGTGCTGGCCGTCCTTGCCGTGGTCGTGTTGATGCAGGTCGTCGGCTCGTCCGGCGGCTACAAGACGGTGGACACCGGCCAGGTCATTGCAGCGATCAACGACAACAAGGTCGAGTCGGCCAAGCTCACCACCGGTGACGAGCAGACCATCAAGGTCACGCTCAAGGACGGCGAAAAGGTCAAGGACAGCTCGAAGATCCAGGCGAGCTATATCGGCGACCAAGGCGTGACCATTGCGAACACGCTGCAGACCAAGTACCAGGACAAGCAGATCCCGGACGGATACACAGTCTCGCCGACGAAGCAGAACGCCTTCGTCGGGATCCTGCTGTCCCTGCTCCCCTTCGTCCTCATCGTGGTCGTCTTCCTGTTCCTGATGAATCAGATGCAGGGCGGCGGCTCCCGAGTCATGAACTTCGGGAAGTCCAAGGCCAAGCTCATCACCAAGGACACCCCGAAGACGACTTTCGCCGACGTCGCGGGCTCGGACGAGGCCGTCGAGGAACTCCACGAGATCAAGGAGTTCCTCCAGGAACCGGCGAAGTTCCAGGCCGTCGGCGCCAAGATCCCCAAGGGCGTACTCCTGTACGGCCCGCCCGGTACCGGCAAGACGCTCCTCGCGCGCGCCGTCGCCGGCGAGGCGGGCGTTCCCTTCTACTCGATCTCCGGTTCCGACTTCGTCGAGATGTTCGTCGGTGTCGGTGCCTCCCGGGTCCGTGACCTCTTCGAGCAGGCCAAGGCGAACGCCCCGGCGATCGTCTTCGTCGACGAGATCGACGCGGTCGGCCGCCACCGCGGCGCCGGCCTCGGCGGTGGTCACGACGAGCGCGAGCAGACGCTGAACCAGCTGCTCGTCGAGATGGACGGCTTCGACGTGAAGGGCGGCGTGATCCTCATCGCCGCCACGAACCGTCCCGACATCCTCGACCCCGCGCTGCTGCGTCCCGGCCGCTTCGACCGCCAGATCGCGGTCGACCGCCCGGACATGCAGGGCCGTCTGGAGATCCTCAAGGTTCACCAGAAGGGCAAGCCGGTCGCTCCGGACGTCGACCTGTCGGCCGTCGCCCGCCGCACCCCGGGCTTCACCGGCGCGGACCTGTCGAACGTGCTGAACGAAGCGGCGCTCCTCACGGCGCGCAGCGACAAGAAGCTCATCGACAACCACTCGCTGGACGAGGCCATCGACCGCGTCGTGGCGGGCCCGCAGAAGCGGACCCGGATCATGTCGGACAAGGAAAAGAAGATCACCGCGTACCACGAGGGCGGACACGCCCTGGTCGCGGCGGCCTCCCCGAACTCCGACCCGGTCCACAAGATCACGATCCTGTCGCGCGGACGGGCCCTCGGTTACACGATGGTCCTGCCGGACGAGGACAAGTACTCGACCACGCGCAACGAGATGCTCGACCAGCTGGCCTACATGCTGGGCGGTCGTGCCGCCGAGGAACTGGTCTTCCACGACCCGACCACCGGCGCCGCGAACGACATCGAGAAGGCCACCGCCACGGCCCGCGCGATGGTCACCCAGTACGGCATGACCGAGCGACTGGGCGCGATCAAGTTCGGCGGCGACAACACCGAGCCGTTCCTCGGCCGTGAGATGGCTCACCAGCGCGACTACTCGGAAGAGGTCGCCGCGCTGGTGGACGAGGAAGTCAAGAAGCTCATCGAGACGGCGCACAACGAGGCCTGGGAGATCCTGGTCGAGAACCGCGACGTCCTCGACAACCTGGTGCTTCAGCTGCTCGAGAAGGAGACGCTGAACAAGGAGCAGATCGCCGAGGTCTTCTCCGCCATCGTCAAGCGCCCGGCCCGGCCCGCCTGGACCGGTTCCTCGCGGCGCACGCCGTCCACCCGTCCGCCGGTGCTCTCCCCCCGGGAGCTCGCACTGACGAACGGCGCCAACGGCGCGACGCCGGCGATCTCCACGGCGAAGTCCACCGCGGTGGAGCCCACCCCGGTGACCGAGCCGGCTCCGGAGGACCGCCCCGAGAGCTGATCCGGCTCGCGGGCGCCCCACCAGGCCCGGAATGGATGCCGCGCCCCCCAGGTTCTAGCCTGGGGGGCGCGGCATTTTCGTCTGATGTCTTCCATGCCGCGATGAGGCGCGTGACCCACACGCGTGACCCGCACAGGAACGAGGCACCACATGACCGACCCCGTGACGCTGGACGGCGAGGGCGCCATCGGCGAGTTCGACGAGAAGCGCGCCGAGAACGCCGTACGCGAGCTGCTGATCGCGGTCGGCGAGGACCCGGACCGCGAGGGCCTCCGGGAGACGCCTGGGCGGGTGGCGCGGGCGTACAAGGAGATATTCGCGGGGCTGTGGCAGCAGCCCGAGGACGTGCTGACGACCACCTTCGACCTCGGGCACGACGAGATGGTGCTCGTGAAGGACATCGAGGTGTTCAGCACCTGTGAACACCATCTGGTGCCGTTCAGGGGTGTCGCCCATGTCGGCTACATCCCGTCCACCAGTGGCAAGATCACCGGCCTGTCCAAGCTGGCCCGTCTCGTGGACGTCTACGCGCGCCGTCCGCAGGTGCAGGAACGTCTCACCACGCAGATCGCCGACTCCCTGATGGAGATCCTGGAGCCGCGTGGGGTGATCGTCGTCATCGAGTGCGAGCACATGTGCATGTCCATGCGGGGCATCCGCAAGCCCGGCGCCAAGACCATCACCTCGGCGGTGCGGGGGCAGCTGCGGGACGCGGCGACGCGCAACGAGGCGATGAGCCTGATCATGGCGCGCTGACGGGGTCTGTGCTCACCCCGGCGACGTCACGCCGGTGACGTCGCCCCCTTGTCGTGGTCGTCGTCCTCGGGCAGCTTGCAGACGCGCTCCAGGAAGATGGCCGCCGCTATGACCGCGATGCCCGCCAGAACCGAGAAACCGGCGTAGATGGCCTGGTCGCGGCGGGCGGGGATGTCCAGGGACTCCAGCAGGAAGACGCCCGTCCCGCCGTACATGCCGGAGACGAGGGCGGCCACCAGGGCGCTTGACTGGCCGAACACGACCGCGCGGGCCGCCATCAGCGGGTCGACGCCCTTTGCCTCGGGGCGGCGCTCACGCTGGGCCTTGAGCCGGGCGCGCAGCGACAGCGCGGTGGCGGTGAGCACCACGGCGATCAGGGCGAGGACGATGGGCGCGGCCAGCGGGACGCTGGGGAGGGTCCCGATCGAGTTCCACAGGCGGGCGCCGGCCCAGGACAGGATCGCGGCCACGCCGAACACGCCGGCCAGCACCCTGATGCGCAGCTCTCTCACGGTGTCCCTTCAACTCCCCCGAGCCCGCGGGCATGGACATCCCGCGGGCAGTGGTCCTGTCGACCTTAACGACTACTCGGGCAGGTGGAGTTCCAGGTCCTTGCGTGCCGCGACGCCCTCGAGGGTCACGATGTCGAGCAGACCGGCTACCGTGCCGCGGCCGGGCAGCTGGGCCTCGGGCTCCACGTCGTGCCAGGGGGCGAGGACGAAGGCGCGTTCGTGGGCGCGGGGGTGGGGGAGCGTGAGGTGCGGATCGTCGTCGACGACGTCGGCGTACGCGACGATGTCGACGTCGAGCGTGCGCGCGCCCCAGCGCTCGTCGCGCACCCGGTGGAAGGCCTCCTCGACCGCGTGCGCCCGCTCCAGCAGGGAGGACGGCGGGAGGGTCGTCTTCAGCACGACCACCGCGTTGAAGTACGAGGGCTGGCTGCCGGGCTCGACGCCCCAGGGCTCCGTCTCGTATACCGGGGACACGGCCTTGATGCGCACGCCCGGGGTGTCCTCGAGGGCGTCGATGGCGCCCTGGAGGGTCTCCAGGCGGTTGCCCAGGTTGGAGCCGAGGGCGATCACGGCCCGCTGGGGATTGTGCAGGGTGGTGTCGGCGGCGTCGACCTTCTCCACCACGGAGGCGGGTACCGGCTGTACGGTCGGGTCGCTCTGACCCTCGGTGAAGAACGCGGTCATACTCGGCTCCGGATGATGGTGACGGTCACGTCGTCGAAGGGGACCGTGATCGGCGCGTCCGGTTTGTGGACGCAGACCTCGACCTCCTGGACCCCTTCGTGCTTCAGACAGGCCTGGGCGATGCGCTCCGCGAGCGTCTCGATGAGGTCGACGGGCTCGCCCTGGACGACGGCGACGACCTCCTCCGCCACGATGCCGTAGTGGACGGTCTTCGCCAGGTCGTCGTCGGCCGCGGCCGGTCGGGTGTCCAGGCCCAGGACGAGGTCCACGATGAAGGTCTGGCCCTCCTCGCGTTCCTTGGGGAACACGCCGTGGTACCCGCGGGCCTTCAGGCCGCGCAGCGCGACACGATCCACGCGAATCACTCCTGCAGTCGTCGGTTTCGGCCGGTGCGTCCGGGTGCGGGCGGCACCCCGGCCTCGAACGAATCTACCCGCGAGCACGGCCAGACCCGGGCTCCGGCCACGGTGGCCCCGGCCGGAGTCGGTCTTTTCACCGGGCGTTTCCCTGCGGGAACCCGGCTGCTCACGGGCTGGTAGCCGCCCCTACCCACGGGTTCGTGATTCCAACCACTTCTTGGTCCCTGTGGGTCAGCTCAGGGACTCCTGCTCCCTTCCTGTGGTCCGCCTACCCGCTCAGGAGGGGTTCTCGTCACTCTCGGGGTCTTCGGCACCGTCGGCTTCGTCGTTCTCCGTCAGTACCGGGGAGGCGTGGTGCGACCACAGCTTCCAGCCGTCGGAGGTGCGACGGAACACGTTCGTCGCGACCACCAGCTGGCCGACGAGCGGCCCGAGCTCCTCGCCGTCCTCCGGCGCCGGGCCGCCGCTGAGGATGTTCTCGGTGCAGTTCACCAGCGCGGTGTCGCCGGTCACGGAGACATGCACGTCGGTGAGGAAGAACTGGATGTAGTCGGTGTTCGCCATGATCAGGGCGTAGGACCGCAGCACGTCGCCCCGGCCGGTGAGCACGGGCCAGCCGGGGTGCACGCAGGAGATCACGCCGACGTCCGCCGGATCGTGGTACGTCTCGTCCACGCCCAGGTCGGCCGGGGTGAGCCAGAGCGCGGACACCCCGTCGAAGTCGCCTTGCTCCAGCGCCTCGTAGAAGGCCGTGTTGGCGGCCTCGACCTGCTCGACGTCGGTGTGGGGGGCGCTCACCGGACTCCTTCTGCGCCGCTCGGGCCGTGCCCGTCGCGGTGTGCGTCGGGGGCCGCTGGTTCGCCCGCGGCGGTGCGCGCCGGGCGTGGTGCGCCCGTGCCGGGCGCGCTGTCTTCCTCGCGCGCCCCCTCCACGGCGCGGGCGACCCGGACCGCGTCCGCCGTCGCGCGTACCTCGTGCACGCGGACCGCCCAGGCGCCCGCCTGCGCCGCGAGGGCCGAGACGGCGGCGGTGGCGGCGTCGCGCTCGCGCGCGGGCGGCGGCGCGCCCTCCGGGCCGGCCAGGACACGGCCGAGGAACCGCTTGCGGGACGCCGCGACGAGCAGCGGGTGCCCGAGCGAGTGCAGCCGGTCGAGGTGGGCCAGCAGGGAGAGGTCCTGATCGGCCTCCTTGGAGAAGCCGAGACCCGGGTCGACGACGATGCGGTCCGGGGAGACGCCGCCCGCCAGGACGGCCTCCACGCGCGCGTGGAGTTCGTCCACGACCTCGGCGACGACATCGGCGTAGACGCCCCTGACGTTGCCGCCCTCGAGGAAGCCGCGCCAGTGCATGACGACGAAGGGGGCGCCCGTGTCCGCGACGGCCGGGATCATCGCCGGGTCGGCGAGGCCGCCGCTGACGTCGTTGACGAGGGCGGCACCGGCCGCGAGGGCCCTGGCGGCGACGGAGGCGCGCATCGTGTCGACGGACACGACGACACCCTCGGAGGCGAGGCCGCGGACCACGGGGATGACCCGGCGGAGCTCCTCGGTCTCGTCGACCCTGCTGGCGCCCGGGCGCGTGGACTCGCCGCCGACGTCCACGAGGTCCGCGCCCTCGGCGACGAGCTGGAGGCCGTGCTTGACGGCGGCCGTCGTGTCGAACCAGCGGCCGCCGTCGGAGAAGGAGTCGGGGGTCACGTTGACGACTCCCATGACCGCGCAGCGGTCCCATTCCGGAAGACCGACGACGCGCCCGCGTCCGCTCTGCTTGCTCATGCGTTCAGCGTAGGCCCAGCGGGGGGCCGTGCCGCGGTGCGGCCCGGGTGGAAGCCCCGGAGCCGGGACGAGGCGGGGCCGCCGGCCGGGCCGGTCTCGTGGCCCGGGCGGCGGCCCCGGCCCGCCGGCCCGGCGTCGCCGCGCCTACGCCGCGCGTACGTCGCGCTCGCCCACCGCGTGCGTACACACGCGTGCCGCTGCGGAGCGGCGGCGCAGGAAGCGCGGCAGCGGCAGGGCGAGGCTGACGAAGCCCTCGGCCTGCATGGCGGCGAAGCCGATGCGGGGAAGGTCGCCGGAGGCCCGGTAGACGACGAAGCGGGGCTCCCAGCGCGGCTGGAACTTGGCGTTGAACTTGTACAGCGACTCGATCTGGAACCAGCGGGAGAGGAACACCAGCAGCCCGCGCCAGGCCCGCAGCACCGGGCCCGCGCCGATCTTCTCGCCGCGCGCCAGCGCCGAGCGGAACATGGCGAAGTTCAGGGACACGCGCGCGATGCCGAACTTCGGGGCGGCCTGGAGAGCGGCGACGATCAGGAGTTCGTTCATGCCCGGGTCGGCCGAGCGGTCGCGGCGCATCAGGTCCAGGGAGGCGCCGTCCGGGCCCCAGGGCACGAAGTGCAGGATCGCCTTCAGGTCGCCGTACTCGCCGGGGACCTCGTCGGCCTTGTGCGCGGTGGCGATGAGGCAGTCCCCGTCGGCGGCGTCCCCGACCCGGCCCAGGGCCATCGAGAAGCCGCGCTCGGTGTCGGTGCCGCGCCAGTCCTCGGAGGCCCGCCGGATGCGCTCCAGTTCGGCCTCGCCGAGGTCACGGACGCGCCGTACCCGGGTCTCGTAACCGGCGCGCTCGATGCGCTTGACCATTTGACGCACGTTGCGCATCGCGCGGCCGGCCAGGGAGAAATCCGCCACGTCCACCACCGCCTCGTCACCCAGCTCGAGCGCGTCGAGGCCGGTCTCACGGGTCCAGACCTCGCCGCCCGTCTCCGAGCAGCCCATGACGGCGGGCGTCCAGGAGTGGGCCTTGGCCTCGTCCATGAAGCGTTCGATGGCGCCGGGCCAGGCCTCGACGTCGCCGATGGGGTCGCCGCTGGCGAGCATCACGCCGGAGACGACGCGGTAGGTCACCGCCGCCTTGCCGCTGGGCGAGAAGACCACGGCCTTGTCGCGGCGCAGCGCGAAGTGGCCCAGGGAGTCGCGGCGGCCGTGCTTGTCCAGCAGGGCACGCAGGCGCACCTCGTCCTCCTCCGTGAGGCGGGCGGCCGGGTGCTCGGGGCGGAAGGCGAGGTAGATCGTGGTGACCGCGGTGATCCAGCCGAGAGCGCCCAGGGAGAAGGCGACCGTCCAGGAAGTGTTGCCCTGGTAGTCGACCGGGCCCTCGAAGCCGAAGAGGCCGTACAGGACGTGCGTAATGCGATCGGCCAGGCTCGGGTCGCCGATCAGGCGCCGCGGGTGGACGCTGACGATGATCAGCCCCAGACCGAGGGAACCGGCGCCCATGAGGACGAAGTTGGCGAGCGCGCGCCAGCGGCTGCGCGGGTCGGGCAGTGCCGCGAACTGGTCGCGGTGCATGAGCAGCGGAGCCAGGAGGGCGACCGAGATGAGTGCGCCCACGATCGAGTGCCGGTACACGAACTGGGCCACCGCGCCCGCCGGGAGCAGCACCACCGCCGCGCGCCACGCGCGCCGCTTGCCGCGCTTGAGGCCGTGGGCGAGCAGCAGCAGCAGGACGCCGGCGCTGAGGGACAGCGCGGCCGCGAAGGGCCCGAACGAGCCGGGCAGCACCTCGGCGAAGGTGTGCATACGGCTGTGCCTGAACCGCGGGAAGACGCCTCCGGCGACATCCAGCAGGCCCACGAGGGCACAGGCGCGGGCGACCAGGGCAGGGACGGACTCGGGGCGCGGACCTCGCACTATCTGCCGCACCCGGCTTGATCGGTGCGGAACCCCGCCCGACATTTCCCCATCTTGAGTGACAGACATCGCATCCCGTAGTTCCGCGAGAGACCTTGGACCCGGGCCCGATTCGGGCATCCGGCGACATTGCGCCCTCTAGGACGGTGTCTTGAGGAGAGAGGTTCACTCGTCTCCTCAAAGCCACTGAAAAGGCGAAGGAAAGTTCGGGACAAGCCCTCGCGAAGGAGTCGGGGGAGCGGGCGCGATCCCGGACGGAGAGCAGGCAGGAAACCACCGCATGGGGCTCACGAGCGACAAAATACTGCTGTTGTCAGTGCTGTTCGCCTTACTGCTGTTCGTCGGCACGGTGTGGCTGTGGCCGCGTCTGGCCCGGAACGGCTGGCGGGCCGTCAGCGGGCGGATCGGCCTGCTGCTGGCCACCCAGTTGGCGCTGTTCGTGTCGGTGGGGCTGACCGCCAACCAGGCGTTCGGCTTCTACGCGAGCTGGGCGGACCTGTTCGGTCGGGAGACCGACCAGGGCGTGGTCGTCGACCACGCGGCGGGCGGCGCCCCGGCGGGACCGCTGCGGGTGGTCGACACCCGGCGCGTGGACGGCGGGGGCGGGCGTCCGCAGTTCGGCGGACAGATCCAGAAGGTCGCCGTCAACGGACGTACGACACACATAGCCACGCCGGCGTACGTGTACCTGCCGCCGGAGTACTTCGACCCGCAGTACCGCACGCGTACGTTCCCCGCGGCCGTCGTCCTCACGGGTTACCCCGGAACGGCGGAGGCGCTGGTGGACAAACTGCACTACCCGCGCACCGCGCGGGAGCTCGCCGAGGACGGGCGGATGCAGCCGATGATCCTGGTGATGATGCGGCCGACGGTGGCGCCGCCGCGGGACACCGAGTGCGTGGACATCCCGGGCGGCCCGCAGACCGAGTCGTTCTTCGCCAAGGACCTTCCGGAAGCCGTGACGGCCCACTACCGGGTGGGCAGGAAGCCCGGCAGCTGGGGCATCATCGGCGACTCCACGGGCGGCTACTGCGCGCTGAAGCTGGCGATGCACCACCCGGAGGTCTACGGGGCGGGCGCGGGCCTGTCGGCGTACTACAAGGCGCCGACCGATCCGACGACGGGCGACCTCTTCCACGGGAACGCGACCCTGCGCAACGAGGCGGATCTGCACTGGTTTCTGAAGAATCGTTCCGCTCCCGCCACCTCGTTGCTCGTCACCAGCAGCAAGGTCGGGGAATCCAACTTCAAGGCCACGCGGAAGTTCATCGACCTGGCGAAGGCCACGGGTACGACCAGGATCTCGTCGATCATCCTGGAAAGCGGCGGGCACAACTTCAACACCTGGCGGCGGGAGATCCCGCCGACGCTCGAGTGGATCAGCGGGCGGTTGAGCGACCGGTGAGCGGCGCCCGACGGCGGGGGCCGGGTGGCGGGGCCGGGCGGCGGATGCCGCATGCGGGAGGCGGGCTGACGGGCGTCGAAGGCCCGGGGTGTCGCGGGGCTCGGGAGGCTCGGCCGGACTTCATGTGGGCTGTGCGGGGCGCCCCGAACAGGAAATGATCTTGCTTCTTGTCGAATTCCGTGACCGCGTTGTTTCCTGATGCCCTGTGAAGACTTCGGTATGGCCGTGTTTTTGCGGGGCGGGGCGCCAACATTCGCCTACGCGCGGTAAGTTTCTGGCCATGCCACGTGGACGTCACCGCCATTCCCCGCCTTTGCACAGGCTGCTGCCTCCCTCGGCAATCGCAGGCGTCTCCCTTGTCTGCGCCCTCGGCCCCTGGGTGTTCACGGAGCCGATGGCGCTCCGTGGTCTGGCCGCCGCCGCCGCGGCGACGGCGATCCTCGGCGCGTACGTGATGCGCCGCTGGGACATGCAGGCCGGCAAACAGGTCGCCGACCTGGCACGCGCGCGTGCCAGTGACGAGTGGCGCTACGAGGAACGGGTCGCCGAACTGGAGAGCGACCTCGACGAATCACGTGAGCTGCGCGTCAAGCTGGAGCAGCGCCTGCGGTCCAAGCGCACCGAACTGGCGGGCCTGCGCAACGAGCACGCGGCGCTGCTGCGTCGCTACGCCACGGCCGAGACCGAGCGGGCCAGCGCCCTGGAGGGCCGCCGGCTGCTCGAGATAGAGGCGGCGCCCGCACCCGCGCTGCCCGCCGCGCGCGCGGCGCAGGACGCCGACGACATCGAGGACGCCGAGGGCACGGATGCCGTCGAGGTGTCGGCCGGGGCCGAGGAGGCGGCCGAGGAGGCCGCGTTCGACGACTCTGCCCGTGCCGGAGACGCTGCCGAGTCCGGCGAGGCCACCGCAGCACCGGGCGCGGAGACCGAGGAGGCCGCGGAGGCCGAGGAGGAGCCGACGGGTTCGGCGGTCTTCTCTCCCGAGGGGTCCAAGCTGTTCCTGCGGGCCCAGGCGGCCCTGGCCCGGTTCGACACCGACGGCGTGAGGGCGACGAAGACCGAGGACCACGCCGAGGAGGAGCCCGCGCGGGAGACTTCCGCGGACGTCGGCGCCACAGCCGCCGGCGGCGACGCGGAGGCCGCGCAGGAGGACGAAGCACAGGGGAAGCCCGAGGCGGTCGACGAGCACGCGCGCGCGACCGCCCCCCACACGGCTGCCGGGGCCGACACGGTCTCGGTCGACCGGAGCGCGGACGACCGGATCGCGGACGACGAGAGTGTGCAGGACCAGGCCCCGGGTGACGAGGCCCCGATCGCCCCTCAGGCTCCCGCCGCGGACGCGGACGCGGACCACATGGACCACATGGACCACATGGACCACGCGGACGTCGCGGAGGACGCGGAGGACGCCGAGGAGTTCGCCCCGGAGCCGGTGGCTTCGGAAGCGGTCGTGGTCGGCGAGCGCCTGGACCACGCGGAGACCGTACGCCCCGCGCCGCCGGTGTACTCCGCCCCCGACGGCGCCTCGGCCGCGTCCGCCACCGGGGCCGGTGCGCTCGTCCCCCGCCCCGCCGGTGCCGTGCAGCGCCGTCCCTCCGGCCACTTCGCCGTGCCGACCGCCGTGGCCGTCGTACCGGCCGCGCAGCCCGTCCGGCGTCCGACGGCCGAGGGAGGCTTCGACTTCTTCGGCACGAAGAGCGAGTCGGCGCCCTACGCCCTGGAGGCGGTGCAGAACGAGGATCTGGCCGATGTCGTCGGCCAGGAGGCCCTCGCCCTGCACAAGGCCGAGTCCGAGGCGGAGTTCAAGCCGCTGGACGAGGCGGCGCGCGGTGTGGGCCAGGTCATCGACCTGACCGCCCACGACGAGACGGAGCACATCGACCTCCAGGGACTGCGCAGCGCCGTCTCCTGACGCCGTCTCCCGAGGCGTCCTACGTCATCCACCGGTCGGACCGGGCGTCCAGGCGCCCGGTCCGTGACCGTTCGGCCTGGCCGCGGAGCAGCTCCGCGGCCTCCTGTGCGTCCCGCAGCCGGGCTGTGACGGTCTTGTCGGCCCCCGTGTCCACATGGACGTCCGCGAGCCGCCAGAGGCGCTGCCAGGGCCCTTGGGTCAGTCGTGCGCTCTGCACCTTGGCGTGCGGGACGAGCGCCAGGCTGCGGCGCAGCAGCCCGTGCCGGGAGGCGAACACCGCGTCCGTGACGGCGATCCCGTAGCCCCGCCACCACAGCGGTACACACCGACCGGCCCGCCGCGGCGGCCGCGACAGCGAGGTCCCGGCCGGGACGATCACCCCGGGCAGCACGCGCGCGACGACGGCCTCCGCGGCCTCGCGCGGGGCGACCGGCACGAGCACGGAGTTCGCCGAGCCGGCCACGTCGAGCTCGACCCGGACCCACCCGCGCCGCCGCCACAGCAGCGGCTGCACGATCCGCACGGTCTGCACCCGCCCCGGCGGCACCGTCTCGTGCGTACGGTCCAGCAGCCCATGGTCGATCCGCAGCCCGTCGGGCGACTCGCCGACCGTCCAGTCGTACTCGCCGACGAACCGTCCCACGCTGCTCGCGCCCGCCGCGCCGAGCAGCGGCAGACCGGTCGCGAGGACCGTCCACACGCTGTGGGTGGCCAGCCACAGCACCGGCGGCACGACGAGCGCGGCGACCAGCGCGCCCCAGGTCGCGCCGGTCAGCACCAGCGCGATCGCGAGTTCGCGCGGCGGTACGCGCAGCAGCTCGCGCGCGGGCGCCTCGCCCACTTCGTGCGCCGTCTCCGGCGCGAAACCCGCGGCCCGCGCGAGCAGCTCCGCCCGCAGCACCCTGGCCTCCTCCTCGCCCAGGAAGGCCAGTTCGTCCTTCTTCTCGGCGCCGACCACGTCGAGCCGGAGCTTCGCGACGCCTGCGATCCGCGCGAGCAGCGGCTGACCGACGTCGATCGCCTGGATGCGTTCCAGCCGGATGTGCGCGGCGCGCCGGAACAGCAGGCCGGTCCGGATGCGCAGTTCGCTGTCGGTCACCGAGAAATGGGTGAACCACCAGGTCAGAAAGCCGTAGAGGGAAGCCGCCGGGACGAGGACGGCGAGCGCGATCAGCAGGGTCGTGGTGGTCAGCCGGGTCAGCTGCTCCTGCGCCTGGTTGGGGTCGTGCACGGCCCACCCGACGAGGACCGCGATCGGCGCCCACGCCCGCCGGAACGGCGTGACGGGATGCAGCCGGCGCTCGGTGACGGGCCGTTCGAGGCGGACGCCAGGTGGGTCCGGTATCTCCGTCTTCTTCGGCTTTTCCGGCTTTTCCACAGTTTCCGGAGTTTCCGGTGTCTCCCGGGCGCCGGGTGACTTCGCGGCGTCGGCGGCGTCCGCGGATTTCGTGGGCTCCGTCGTCTCTGCGGTCTCTGCGGTCTCTGTGATGTCCCTGGTGTTCGTCGAGGCGGGTACGTCGGGTACGTCGTCCTCGACGCCCGGGGTGGTCACAGTCCCGCCGATCGGGCCTCGCCGAGTTGGGTGAGACGGTCGCGCAGCCGTTCCGCCTCGGCCGGGTCCAGGCCGGGGATGGTCGCGTCGGTCGCGGCGGCCGCGGTGTGCAGCTGGACGCTGGCCAGCCCGAAGTGCCGTTCGACGGGCCCGGAGGTGACCTCGACGAGCTGCATGCGCCCGTACGGCACGACGGTCTCCTCGCGCCACAGCACGCCCCGGCTGATCAGCAGGTCGTCGGCCCGCTCGGCGTACCGCCAGGAGTGCCAGTTGCGGCCGAGCAGCACCCAGCCCCATGCGACGCCGATCAGGGGCAGCAGTGCGAACGCGGCCCACGCGGGGCCGACGAGCAGCCCGAGCAGCAGCCCGGCACCGACGGCCGCCAGCCCCAGCCACACCACCAGCAGCAGCCGCCGCATCCGCAGCAGGCCCGGCGGCAGTCCGATCCACTCCGGTCCGGTCACCGTCGTCCCCACGCCACCCGGGCTCCCCGTTTCCATACCGTCAGCGTACGTAGCGGAGCTCGTAGGGGAGACTGTGCCCATGACTCCTACGACGGAGACCACGGTCGGGATCGGCGGTGCCGCGGAGAGCACCGACATGGTGCTCAACATCGGCCCCCAGCACCCCTCCACGCACGGTGTGCTGCGGCTGCGGCTCGTCCTGGACGGCGAGCGCATCCGGCAGGCGGAGCCGGTGATCGGCTATATGCACCGCGGCGCGGAGAAACTGTTCGAGGCACGCGACTACCGCCAGATCGTCATGCTGGCCAACCGCCACGACTGGCTGTCGGCGTTCTCGAACGAGCTGGGCGTGGTCCTCGCGGTGGAGCGGATGCTCGGCATGGAGGTCCCCCCGCGCGCGGTGTGGACCCGTACCCTGCTCGCCGAGCTGAACCGGGTGCTGAACCACCTGATGTTCCTGGGGTCCTACCCTCTGGAGCTGGGTGGCATCACCCCGGTCTTCTACGCCTTCCGTGAGCGCGAAGTGCTCCAGAACGTGATGGAGGAGGTCTCCGGCGGGCGCATGCACTACATGTTCAACCGCGTCGGCGGCCTCAAGGAGGATCTGCCGGCCGGCTGGGCCGCACGCGCGCGTGGCGCCGTCGCCGCCGTGCGCTCACGCATGGACGTCTTCGACGATCTGGTGATCGGCAACGAGATCTTCCGGGGGCGCACACGGGACGTGGGAACGCTCGCGCCGGAGTACGTGCACGCGTACGGCGTGAGCGGGCCGATCGCGCGCGCCTCGGGTGTCGACTTCGACCTGCGCCGCGACGAGCCCTATCTCGCCTACGGGGAGCTGCAGGACACCCTCAAGGTGGTGACCCGGACCGAGGGAGACTGTCTCGCGCGCTTCGAATGCCTCCTGGAGCAGACGCACAACGCGCTCGACCTCGCGGACGCCTGCCTGGACCGTCTCGCGGAGCTGCCGCCCGGTCCGATCAACCAGCGGCTCCCGAAGGTCCTCAAGGCGCCCGAGGGACACACGTACGCGTGGACCGAGAACCCCCTCGGCATCAACGGCTACTACCTCGTCAGCAAGGGCGAGAAGACCCCGTACCGGCTGAAGCTCCGCTCGGCCTCGTACAACAACATCCAGGCGCTCACCGAACTGCTGCCGGGCACGCTGGTCTCGGACATGGTGGCGATCCTCGGGTCGATGTTCTTCGTCGTGGGGGACATCGACAAGTAGGCCGGGCGGCGGGCGGGGCGTGCCGCGGGCGGTCAGCCGGTCTCGGCCTCCGGGCCGACCGGGTGGGGGATGCCGACCGGCTGGAGCAGCCATCCGAAGTCGCCCAGTCCGCCCGGCGCGAGGAGTTCGGCGGCCTCTCCGGCGCTCGCGAGGGCGCGCACGTACGCGGAGGGATCCGTGGACGCCAGCGCCAGCGGGGGGCGTGCGCCGGCGATGCCCAGGGCACGCAGCGCGGCGCGTTGGGTGAGCAGCCGCGCGCCGACGGAGGCCCGCGCCGCGCCCTTCGCCGCCGTTGCCCCCGCCTCCGCGCACGCGTCCAGCGCGACGTGGGCCGTGATGTCACAGGAACCGTCCGGCACGGGTGCCGTCTCGCGCCCCTCCCGGAAGCCGGTGAGCGTCCCGAACGGGGGCCGCGCGTGCGCCGTGTGCGCGTAGTCCACCGCCACCGCGAGCCCGCGCCCGAGGCACGAGACGGCGGACGCCCAGGCCGTGTCCCGGGGCAGCCCGATCTCCGCCCGCAACCCCTCCTCGCCCGCCGTCGGCCACCACCGCGCGAGCCACTCCGCCTCCGCGCCGGACACCGGCTCGCCGAGCCGCTCGGCCCCGGTGTCCCGGACGAGCACCAGCCGGGCCACGCCCGCGGAGTCGACCTCCGCGACCTCGACCGGCACGTTGTCCAGCCACTCGTTGGCGAACAGCAGCCCGGTGAGCCGCCGTGGAGGCTCGGGCAGCCACTCGATCCGGTGGGCGAGGCCCGCAGGGCGGTCGGCGAGTTCGACGGCGTACGCGCGGGTGCGTGCCGCCACATCGGCGGGGAGCGCGGCCAGCACCCCGGTGACCAGTTCGCCCCGCCCGGCGGCCATGTCGACGAAGTCGAGCGAAGCGGGCCGGCCGAGCGCCTCGTCGACCCGGCACAGCAGCCGGGCCACGGCCGTGGCGAACAGCGGTGAGGCGTGCACGGACGTCCGGAAGTGCCCGGCCGGGCCCTCGGAGCGACGGTAGAAGCCGCCCGTTCCGTCCACGCCGTACAGCGCCGCCTGCATCGCCGCCCGCCAGCCGCGCCACCCGCCCGAGCCCGTCGCCTTGTCCACCACCCGGTCAGACTAGGCGTACAGGTGATCACGGCATCCACCTTGCGGAGTACGCGCGCCCGGACCGGATCGGCCCTCCGGTTGACCCCTGCACGCATCGGGCTTCCCTACGCTGGGTTACGTGCAGCGCCTCTATGACTTCCTCCGCAGACACCCGACCGGGGTCGACGGCTTCTGGGCCCTCGTCCTGTTCGGGATCTCCGCGGCTGCCGGAACCGCGGGCCAGGATCGCGGCGGCACCGACTCCATGGCGCTGCTGGTGCCGGTCGTGTTCCTGTTGTGCCTGGTCATCGCGTTGCGTCGACGCATGCCCGAGCAGATGCTCGTGCTCGCCGCGGCGCTCGGACTGGCCCAGCTGGTGCTGAACGTCGGGGTCACGGCGGCCGACTTCTCCCTGCTGGTGATCGTCTACACGGTCGCCGCGACCGGCGCCCGCTGGGCCTCCCGCCTCGCGCTGGTCATGGCGCTGGGCGCGGCCACCCTGGCGCAGGTGCGCTGGCCACACGAGAACGCGAGCGTGCCGGGCCAGGTCGCGGTCATCGTCTTCCAGACGGTGCCGTTCGCCCTCGCGTGGGTGCTGGGCGACTCCATCCGCACCCGTCGCGCGTACTTCGCGCAGCTGGAGGAGCGCGCGGCCCGCCTGGAGAAGGAGCGCGAGGCGCAGGCGAAGGTCGCGGTCGCCGCCGAGCGCGCCCGCATCGCGCGGGAGCTGCACGACGTCGTCGCGCACAACGTGTCGGTGATGGTGGTGCAGGCCGACGGCGCCGCGTATGTCCTCGACGCTGCGCCCGACCAGGCGAAGAAGGCCCTGGAGACGATCTCCTCCACGGGTCGCCAGGCTCTCGCGGAGATGCGCCGCCTGCTGGGCGTGCTGCGTACCGGCGAGCACCAGGAGGGCGGCGAGTACGTGCCTCAGCCCGATGTCGAGCAGATCGAGGACCTCGTCGAGCAGTGCCGCGGCTCGGGCCTGCCCGTGGACTTCAAGGTCGAGGGCACGCCGCGGCCGCTGCCCAGCGGCGTCGAGCTGACGGCGTACCGGATCGTGCAGGAGGCGCTGACCAACACGCGCAAGCACGGGGGGCCCAACACGGGCGCGAGCGTGCGCCTGGTCTACTTCGACGACGGCCTCGGCCTGCTCGTCGAGGACGACGGCAAGGGCGCCCCGCACGAGCTGTACGAGGAGGGCGGCGCCGACGGCGCGGGTCACGGCCTGATCGGCATGCGTGAGCGCGTAGGCATGGTGGGCGGAACCCTGGACGCGGGCCCGCGGCCCGGCGGAGGATTCCGCATCAGCGCCCTGCTCCCGCTCAAACCCGCGCACTGAAGCCGACGCACGCCCCTGGTGACACCTGTCACGCCCCCGGCGCACGCCCCCCGGCGTCATCCGCGCCGGCTGACGAAGACCGAAGCACCAGAAGCAACAGAAGCGCCAGACGCAACAGAAGCAACAAGAAGAGACAGAAGAAACGGAAGAGGACTCGATGACGATCCGCGTGATGCTCGTCGACGACCAGGTGCTGCTGCGCACCGGGTTCCGGATGGTGCTCGCCGCCCAGCCGGACATGGAGGTCGTGGCGGAGGCGGGCGACGGCGTCGAGGCCCTTCAGGTGGTGCGCTCCACGGCGGTCGACGTCGTGCTCATGGACGTCCGTATGCCGAAGCTGGACGGCGTGGAAGCCACCCGGCGCATCTGCGCCGAGGCCGAACCGCCCAAGGTGCTGATCCTGACCACCTTCGACCTGGACGAGTACGCGTTCTCCGGGCTGAAGGCGGGCGCCTCCGGGTTCATGCTCAAGGACGTGCCGCCGGGCGAGCTCCTCGCCGCCATCCGCTCCGTGCACAGCGGCGACGCGGTGGTCGCCCCGTCCACCACCCGCCGCCTTCTCGACCGGTTCGCGCCGATGCTGCCCACCACCGGCAAGGAGCCCCGCCACAAGGAGCTGGAGCGGCTCACGGAGCGGGAGCGCGAGGTCATGGTGCTGGTCGCCCAGGGGCTGTCCAACGGCGAGATCGCGGCCCGGCTGGTGCTGTCCGAGGCGACCGTGAAGACCCACGTGGGCCGCATCCTGACCAAGCTGGGGCTGCGCGACCGGGTGCAGGTGGTGGTCCTCGCGTACGAGACGGGGATCGTCCGGGCCGGCGGCCACGGCGGCCACGGCTGACCCACGCGGAACCCGGGCGGAACCCGGGTGGCCTCCGTGGCTTAGACGGCGCGGCGACGGCTAGCGGAGCATCCCTTCCAGGAAGTCGCTGCCCAGCCGGGCCACCACCGTCACGTCGAGCTGGTGCAGCACATAGCGACCGCGCCGGCGGGTGGTGAGCAGGCCCGCCCTCTTCAGGACGGCGAGGTGCCGGGATATCTCGGGGGCCGTGATGCCGTTCACCTGGGCCAGCTCGGTCGTCGTGTACGCGCTGCGGGCCAGCAGGCGGCAGATCCGCATCCGCACGGGATGGGACAGCGCTTTCATCCGCAGGGTCAGCTGCTCCACCGAGGGCGGCGAGGCCAGCTCCGGCGAGCCGACCGGGTAGTGCAGCACCGGCTGCCAGCCGTACCGGTGCAGCACCATCAGGTGCGGCCAGCCGAGGCTCGTCGGCACCAGCAGCAGACCGCCGTCCCCGGTGGCGCTGCGGCCCTGGACCAGCTTGTCCACGGTGATCCGCGCGGCGTCCGCGTCGAGCGTCACCGCCGAGGACACCGCGGCGAGGGCCTCCGCCAGGCCCTTGCGGCGCAGAAGATCCGTCTTGTAGCGGGCGTCCGTGGCGAGCGGGAGCCGCACCCGCGCCCAGACATCGGCGAAGAACGCCTCGTCGCAGTCCTCCAGGAACTGCCTCAGCCAGGCACGCACGCGGGGCGGGTCGTCGAGCAGCCGCTGCGTGAACCGCACCTGTCGCGGCCCGCGCGTGGCGGCCAGTTCGAAGGCGCGCCGACGCAGGTTCGGGTCGGCGAGCACGTTGGGGCTCGGCACGTCGTACCCCGGCGCGCAGGTGAACTCCAGGGCGGAGTCCACGAACTGCTCGTCCGTCAGTTTGTCCAGGAGGTCGAGTTCCTCGGCGAGCGTGGCCCCGGGGAGCGTACTTCTGCCCGGGATGCCCGCGTACGGCAGGAAGATGTCCGAGAACGTCGTCCGCCACAGGAAGTCGGCCTCGCACATCCGGTCCGCCAGATGCGAGTCGAGCCCGGCGGTCACGCCCGTGACCCAGCCCTGAAGGCCGGGATGGTGCCCCGGCTCGGACAGCGCGTGCAGCGCCATGCCGAGCTCGGCCAGGGGTGAGGGCACGACCGCGACCCTCTCCGGCCGCAGCCCCGCGATGTCGATGCTCAGGCTCATGTCCCTCATGGTGCACCGCGCCACTGACAACGCGGTCCTCGATTGACGGCCGCCGTCAATCGACGCGACGCCGGGCATCGGCCGGGCGCAGCCTGAGGAGGCCGGGGCAGCCGCGGAACAGCCTTCAGGACTCCTTTCCGCACGTCCTCCCCTGCCCGGACCACGCCCGGAGCACGTCCGGACTGCGGCCGGATCACGCCCGAACCACGCCCAGACCACGTCCGGATCCCGTCCGGACCACCGTTCGTTCCGAGAGGGATCGGCCATGAGCATCACGCAGCAGTACGCCCTCGACGCCTACCGGGCCCGGCAGCACGGCGAGCCCGTCGTGCCCGCGCCCGGCGCCCACGACTGGCAGGTGATGCGCGAACTGCGGGACCAGCAGCAGTTCCGCGCGGTTCTCGCGGGCCGACCCGCCCACCGGCGGCGGCTGCGGCAGGCCCTGGCCCGCCTGCTGCGCCCGCGTCCTACCGGCTGACCACCTCGGCCACCCGGCCCACGAAGTCCACGACCGCCGCCCTCACGTCGTCCGCCGTCCACGCCAGTCCGGCGGAGCTGACCGTGACCTCGGTGTACGACAGGCCCGGCCCGCCGCGGCTCCAGGCGCCGACGAAGAGCATCGCCTTCGTCTGTTCGGCCTGGAGCGCCGCCGCTTCGGCGAGCACATCGGCCTCGTACGGCAGCCAGACCTGGAACTCGTGCGTGTGCGGCACCTCGGGGTGCACGCGTGCCCACGGCACGCCCGCTTCGGCGAACCCCTCGCGCAGCGCGGCGGCCACCACGCGCGCGTGGGCCACGTACTCCGGCAGCCGGGGCAGTTCCCGCTCCAGGCCGACGAGTGCCGCCAGGGCGGTCGGGAACTGCTGGAAGACCATTCCGCCGTAGCGGTGCCGCCACGTCTTCGCCTCGTCCACCAGCGTCTTCGGTCCGGCGAGCGCGGCGCCGCCGAAGCCGTCGAGTGACTTGTAGAACGATACGTAGACGCTGTCGGCCAGGTCCGCTATCTCCCGCAGGGGGCGGCCGAAGTGATGGGTCGTCTCCCACAGGCGCGCGCCGTCGAAGTGCACCACGGCGTCGCGCTCGCGGGCCGCCTCCACGACCTCGGTCAGCTCCTCCCAGGAGGGCAGCACATAACCGGCGTCCCTGAGCGGCAGCTCCAGCATCAGCGCCCCGAAGGGCTCCTCGAAGGCGCGCACCTCCTCGGCCGTGGGCAGCCGGGGCTCGCGTGTCAGCCGGACCGTGCGCAGGGCGCTGACGGCGCCGAACGCGCCCCGCTCCCACGCCTCGGGATGGCTCAGCGCGTGCAGCGCGACCGTGGGGTTGCCCGTGCGTCCCGCCCAGCAGCGCAGGGCGACCTGCTGGGCCATCGTGCCGGTCGGGAAGAACGCCGCGGCCTCCGTGCCCAGCAGCCCGGCGACCCGCTCCTCCAGCGCCGCCACGACCCCGTCGCCGTAGAGGTCCGCGGGTTCGTCCAGGTCGTGGACCTGCGGCGCGGCCTCGTGCAGCAGCGCGAGCCGGTCCCGCAGGGTGCCTCGCGCGCCGTCGCGCGACAGGACGCGTTCCGCATTCCGGTAGGCGGCCGCCCGCCGCTCCCGCAGGCGCTGCCGCGCCGACTTCTCCTCGCCATGATCCGCCGTGTTCGTCATGCACCGGATGATGCCGTGCGAAGGCCCGCGGAGCCACGGGCCCTTCCGGCCCCCGCACGCCCTCCGGGCCGCGGCTCGGGAACGGGTGGGATAACCCACAGCCTGTGGACAACCGGACGCTCCCCGGACGGATAGCGTTAACATGACGAGAAATCGTCCGGTACCCGGAGCGGACTGGAACGGAAGGCCTCCGTCGCGTGAGTACAACCCAACAGCCAGACCCCAGGGACCGCCCCGCGCGGCTCGCCGTCGGCGTCGTCGGCGCCGGCCGGGTGGGCCCCGCCCTGGCCGCGTCCCTCCAGCTCGCCGGGCACCGTCCGGTCGCCGTCTCCGGCGTCTCCGACGCCTCCAGGCGGCGAGCCGCGCTGCTGCTGCCCGACGTGCCCCTCCTTCCGCCCGCCGAAGTCCTCCAGCGCGCCGACCTGGTCCTGCTGACCGTCCCCGACGACGCCCTGCCCGGGCTCGTGGAAGGGCTCGCCGAGACCGGCGCCGTACGGCCCGGCCAGCTGATCGTGCACACCTCGGGGCGCTACGGCGCCAAGGTCCTCGACCCGGCCCTGCGCGCGGGCGGGCTGCCGCTGGCCCTGCACCCGGCGATGACCTTCACGGGCAGCCCCGTCGACGTCCAGCGCCTGGCGGGCTGCTCCTTCGGCGTCACCGCGCCCGACGAGTTGCGGCTGGCCGCCGAGGCCCTGGTGATCGAGATGGGCGGCGAGCCGGAGTGGATCGCCGAGGAGAACCGGCCGCTCTACCACGCGGCCCTCGCCCTGGGCGCGAACCACCTGGTCACGCTGGTCGCCCAGTCCATGGAGCTGCTGCGGACGGCGGGTGTCGAGGCCCCCGACCGGATGCTCGGTCCGCTGCTCGGCGCGGCCCTGGACAACGCGCTGCGCTCCGGCGACGGCGCGCTCACCGGCCCGGTCGCGCGCGGGGACGCGGGGACGGTCGCCGCGCACGTCGCCGAGCTGCGCGAGCACGCCCCGCAGACCGTGGCCGGCTATCTGGCGATGGCCCGCGCGACCGCCGACCGCGCGCTCGCCCACGGCCTCCTCAAGCCCGAGCTCGCCGAGGACCTCCTAGGGGTGCTCGCCGACGAAGCCCACGGCGCTCCCGGAAGCCCCGGGGCCCCGGGCACGCACGGCACCGAAGGAGATGCCGGATGACCACCCTGCTGCGCACCGCCGCCGAACTGCACGCACGCGCGCGTGACGGCCGCCGGGCCGTCGTGATGACCATGGGAGCCCTGCACGAGGGCCACGCCACCCTCGTCCGCACCGCCCGCGATCTCGCCGGGCCGGACGGCGAGGTCGTCGTCACGGTCTTCGTCAACCCGCTCCAGTTCGGTCAGGGCGAGGACCTCGACCGCTACCCGCGCACCCTGGACGCCGATCTCAAGCTCGCCGAGCAGGCCGGCGCGGACGTCGTGTTCGCCCCGTCCGTGGACGAGGTCTACCCGGGCGGCGAGCCCCAGGTCCGCATCACCGCGGGACCCATGGGGGAGCGGCTGGAGGGCAGCTCCCGCCCCGGACACTTCGACGGCATGCTCACCGTCGTAGCCAAGCTGCTGCACCTCACCCGGCCCGACATCGCCCTGTTCGGGCAGAAGGACGCCCAGCAGCTCGCCCTGATCCGCCGTATGACGCGGGACCTGAACTTCGGCGTGGAGATCGTCGCCGTGCCCACCGTGCGCGAGGAGGACGGGCTGGCCCTGTCCAGCCGCAACCGCTACCTGTCCGCCGCGGGCCGGCGCACCGCGCTGGCGCTCTCCCAGGCCCTGTTCGCGGGCCGCGACCGGCATGTCGCGCAGGAGGCGCTGCGGGCACGCGCGCGTCAGGTGCCCGCCACACGCGCGCGCGCCGAGGCACTGAGCGCCATAGGGGAGTCCCGCGCGGCGGCCGACGCGCATGCCGTCGCCAAGGCCACCCCCGGCAACCCGGCGGCCATCCGCGCGGCGGCCCGCCTGGTCCTCGACGAGGCCGCCCGGCTGGACCCGCCGCTGGAACTGGACTACCTCGCGCTGGTCGATCCCTCGGACTTCACGGAGATCACCGAGCTCGAGGACGACTTCACCGGCGAGGCCGTCCTCGCCGTCGCCGCCAGGGTCGGGACGACCCGGCTGATCGACAACCTCCCCCTCACCTTCGGAGCCGCCTCGTGAGCAGCACAGGCATACGACTGCACGCACCCGCGCCCGGGTGGAGCATCGCCGCGGACGTGGTGGTCGTGGGCTCCGGCGTCGCCGGCCTGACCGCGGCCCTGCGCTGCGAGGCCGCCGGCCTGACGACGGTCGTCGTCACCAAGGCCCAGCTCGACGACGGTTCCACCCGCTGGGCGCAGGGCGGCATAGCCGCGGCCCTGGGCGAGGGGGACACACCCGAACAGCACCTGGACGACACGCTGGTGGCGGGCGTGGGCCTGTGCGACGAGGGCGCCGTGCGGATCCTCGTCACCGAGGGCCCCGACGCCGTGCGCCGGCTGATCGAGACGGGCGCCCACTTCGACGAGTCGGAGGAGGGCGGCCTGGAGCTCACCCGCGAGGGCGGCCACCACCGACGCCGCATCGCGCACGCGGGCGGCGACGCGACCGGCGCGGAGATCTCCCGCGCGCTCGTCGAGGCGGTACGCGCGCGGGGCCTGCGCACGATCGAGAACGCGCTGGTGCTGGATCTGCTCATGGACGCCGACGGCCGTACCGCCGGCGTCACCCTGCACGTCATGGGCGAGGGCCAGCACGACGGCGTGGGCGCCGTGCACGCCCCCGCGGTGGTCCTGGCCACCGGCGGCATGGGCCAGGTGTTCTCCGCCACCACCAACCCGTCGGTGTCCACCGGAGACGGCGTGGCGCTCGCCCTGCGCGCGGGCGCGGAGGTCTCCGACCTGGAGTTCGTCCAGTTCCACCCGACCGTGCTGTTCCTCGGCGCGGACGCCGAGGGCCAGCAGCCCCTCGTCTCCGAGGCCGTCCGCGGCGAGGGCGCCCACCTGGTCGACGCGGACGGCGTGCGCTTCATGGTCGGGCAGCACGAGCTGGCCGAGCTGGCGCCCCGCGACATCGTCGCCAAGGGCATCATGCGCCGCATGCAGGAGCAGGACGCCGAGCACATGTTCCTCGACGCCCGTCACTTCGGCGCCGACATGTGGGAGCACCGCTTCCCGACGATCCTGGCCGCCTGCCGCGCCCACGGCATCGACCCGGTCACCGAGCCCGTCCCGGTCGCCCCGGCCGCCCACTACGCCTCCGGAGGCGTGCGGACCGACTCCCACGGCCGGACGACCGTGCCGGGCCTGTACGCGTGCGGCGAGGTCGCCTGCACCGGCGTGCACGGCGCGAACCGGCTCGCGTCGAACTCGCTCCTGGAAGGCCTCGTCTACGCCGAGCGCATCGTCACCGACATCGTCGGGAGCCGGACGGACGACGACCCGCGCACGCGGGTGCCCGCGCCGGTCGAGCGCCCGGAGAAGCCGGCGCACCCGCTGCTCGCCCCGGAGGCCCGGTTCGCCATCCAGCGGATCATGACGGACGGCGCGGGCGTCCTGCGCTCGGCCGAGTCCCTGGAGAGGGCGGCCGACCAGCTGGTCCGGCTGCACGCCGAGGCCCGCGACGCCCTTGACGAGAACGGCAAGACGGCCGAGCCCGGCGTCGACACCTGGGAGGCCACCAACCTCCTGTGCGTGGCGCGGGTCCTGGTCGCCGCCGCCCGGCAGCGAGAGGAGACCCGCGGCTGCCACTGGCGTGAGGACCATGCCGACCGCGACGACGCGAACTGGCGCCGTCACATCGTCGTCCGGCTGAATCCGGACCGCACGCTCGCCGTACACACCACCGATACCGCAGACTTCCCCCCGACCCGGCAGCACCTCCAGGAGCAGTGACAGACGTGAGCACCCCCGACCTTCCCCTCGCCCAGAGCGGCGGCTGCGGCGACGGCTGTGCCTGTGGCGCCGACGCAGACACCGATTTCGCCGGCGACGGATACGCCGAATACGCGGAGTGCGGGCTCGACCCCGCGCTCGCCCAGCTGCTGTCCGATGCCGGACTCGACCCCCTGGAGGTCGAGGACATCGCCAACGTCGCCATCCAGGAGGATCTGGCGCACGGCGTGGACGTGACCACCGTCGCGACCATTCCCGAGGAGGCGGTCGCCACCGCCGACTTCACCGCGCGCGAGGCGGGCGTGGTGGCGGGCCTCCGGATCGCCGAGGCGGTCGTCTCGGTCGTCTGCACGGACGAGTTCGAGGTCGAGCGGCACGTGGAGGACGGCGACCGCGTGGAGGCCGGCCAGAAGCTGCTGTCCGTCACCACGCGCACGCGTGACCTTCTCACCGCCGAGCGCAGCGCGCTCAACCTGCTGTGCCGGCTGTCCGGGATCGCGACCGCCACGCGCGCGTGGGCGGACGTCCTGGAGGGCACCAAGGCGCGCGTGCGGGACACCCGCAAGACGACGCCGGGTCTGCGCTCCCTGGAGAAGTTCGCCGTCCGCTGCGGCGGAGGCGTCAACCACCGCATGTCGCTGTCCGACGCGGCGCTGGTCAAGGACAACCACGTGGTCGCCGCGGGCGGCGTCGCCCAGGCCTTCGAGGCCGTTCGGGAGGCGTTCCCGGACGTCGCGATCGAGGTCGAGGTCGACACCCTGCACCAGCTGCGGGAGGTGGTCGACGCCGGCGCCGACCTGATCCTGCTGGACAACTTCACGCCCGGGGAGTGCGCGGAGGCCGTCGGTGTCGTCGGCGGGCGCGCCCTGCTGGAGGCGTCGGGCCGGCTGACCCTGGTCAACGCCAAGGCGTACGCCGACACCGGCGTCGACTTCCTCGCCGTCGGTGCTCTGACGCACTCCTCGCCGATCCTGGACATCGGTCTGGATCTGCGAGCGGCTGAGTAGGGAACGGGGACCGGCCATGCTGCTGACGATCGACGTGGGCAACACGCACACCGTGCTCGGCCTGTTCGACGGTGAGGACATCGTCGAGCACTGGCGGATCTCCACCGACGCCCGCCGCACCGCGGACGAACTGGCCGTGCTCCTGCAGGGCCTGATGGGAACGCACCCGCTGCTCGGAGAGGAACTCGGCGACGGCATCGACGGGATCGCGATCTGCGCGACCGTCCCCTCCGTGCTGCACGAACTGCGCGAGGTGACCCGCCGCTACTACGGCGACGTGCCCGCCGTGCTGGTCGAACCCGGTGTGAAGACGGGGGTGCCGATCCTCTTCGACAACCCCAAGGAGGTCGGCGCCGACCGGATCATCAACGCGGTGGCGGCGAACGAGCTCTACGGCGGCCCGGCGATCGTCGTCGACTTCGGCACGGCGACGACGTTCGACGCGGTCAGCGCGCGCGGGGAGTACGTCGGCGGGGTGATCGCCCCCGGCATCGAGATCTCCGTCGAGGCGCTGGGCGTCAAGGCCGCGCAGCTGCGCAAGATCGAGGTGGCCCGGCCGCGGAGCGTGATCGGCAAGAACACGGTCGAGGCGATGCAGTCCGGGATCGTCTACGGGTTCGCCGGCCAGGTCGACGGCGTGGTGACCCGGATGGCCCGCGAGCTGGCGGACGACCCGGACGAGGTCACCGTGATCGCGACGGGCGGGCTGGCACCGACGGTGCTCGGCGAGTCCTCCGTGATCGACGAGCACGAGCCGTGGCTGACGCTGATCGGGCTGCGCCTGGTGTACGAGCGGAACGTGTCCCGCATGTGAGCGCGAACGCTGCCGCGGGCCCGCGAGGGCGGGTCACCCAAGACGGACGGGACGGGCGCAGGCGGGCGCGCGGGCGGTGGCGTCGGGCGGAGACGGGCGATCCGGCAGGCGGGGCCACCAGGGCGGATCACCGACGCGCCACGCCTGTCCCCTATGTCGAATTTGTCTGATTAGCGCGTATCGTCGCGGCATGCCCACGCCCTACGGATCTCGCGGCGGCATGGCGTTCGGCACGGAGGAGCTGCGTGTGCTCCGCCGCGCCCTTGCCCTCGCCCTTCACCCCGGCCCCGTCTCCGCCGAGGACATCCAGGACTGCCATCGCCTCGCCGAGTCCCTCGACGAGGCGACGCGCGAGGCCGCCCGACTGCGGGCCTTCCTGGTGGCCGACCTCGCCCGGTACCGCGCCGCCCTCCCCGGCACCGCCGCCGGCTACCTCGCGCTCCTTGAGGAGGTACTGCCGACCGGATACCGGCCCGAGCCCGACGACCTCGCCGCCCTGCGCGCCCTGCGCGGCAACCCCACGGCCGCCGCCCTCCTGGGCCGCTGCCAAGTGCTCGCCGAACGGGACGTGCGCGCCCGTCTGGCCCGTCGGGCGGCCCGCAGGGTCCCGGAGGCCGCCCCCACCGTCCCGGCGTCCCGTACCCGGCTTCTGGCCCTTCCCGGAGGCCTTTCCGGGGACGGGTACGCCCTCGCGTCCGTCGCCGCCGGTGATCCCGGCGAGCGCCCCGGCGAGGAGCCGCGCAGGAAACCCGCCGGGAAGCCGGCCGCACCCGGCCCCGGCCCGGTTCCCGTCGAGCCCGCCCCCGAGCCCGCCCGGCGGCCCGTTCCCACGCCGGGCGAGGTCTTCCCGCGCCGCAGACCGGCCCCGCCGCCCGCCGACCCGGGACAGCAGCGGCTGGCGGCCGGCTGACACGGGCGACCCCGCCCCGATGTCCCGTTCCGCCCTGGCTACCCTGGATCCATGGACTATGTCTCCGCGCTCGTGCCTCCCGTCGTCATGGCCGTGTTCTTCATCGGTGTGATCAGGGTGATCGTGAAGACCCAGGGCGGAGCCAACAAGGCCAAGGAGGACGCGGCGGTCGACGCCGTCCTCGCGCGCGCGGACGGCGCCCGTCAGGCCTCCGCGGGCCACGACGCCTGACCGACCCGCGACGCTTCCGCACCGCCCGGGGCGTGCGGCTCCTTTCGGAGCCGCACGCCCTTTTTGCTCCCGTTTGCCGATGAAAGCGCACGTCCGGCACGCGATTGGCGAGATCTCCCACTATTGTTCTGAACTGTGCCTCGCCCATTGGGAGAACTCGAAGACGCGGTCATGACGCGGGTGTGGAAGTGGAACCGCCCGGTCACCGTTCGAGAAGTCCTGGAAGACCTTCAGCAGGAACGGTCCATCGCCTACACCACGGTGATGACCGTTTTGGACAATCTCCATCAGAAGGGCTGGGTGCGCCGGGAAGCCGAAGGCCGGGCCTATCGATATGAGGCGGTCTCGACCCGGGCCGCCTACGCGGCGGCCCTGATGAACGACGCCTGGGCGCAGAGCGACAACCCCGCCGCCGCTCTCGTCGCCTTCTTCGGGATGATGAGCGAGGAACAGCGGCTCGCGCTGCGCGACGCCGTACGCATGGTCCAGGGTCCGGAAACTGCCGAACCGGCAACTGCGGGGAGTCCGGAGAGTACGGGGAGTGCCGGGGAGAACCCCGACTCGGCGACGGAGTCCGACGGGCGATAGCGTCCGCACATGTCAGCAGAGAGTCCCTCGGCCGAGAACCCCGAAGTCACCGCTAAAGCCATCACCGTCCGCCGGGCCCGGACCGGCGATGTCTCCGCCGTGCGCCGTCTCCTTGACGCCCACGTCCGCGGCGGCATCCTGCTCGACAAAGCCACGGTGACGCTTTACGAGGACATCCAGGAGTTCTGGGTCGCCGAACGCGACGACAACGCCGAGGTGGTCGGCTGCGGCGCCCTGCACGTGATGTGGGAAGACCTGGCGGAAGTCCGCACTCTCGCGGTGAAGCCCGGGCTGAAGGGCGCGGGCATCGGCCACCAGTTGTTGGAGAAGTTGCTCCACACCGCACGCTGGCTCGGGGTTCGACGTGTTTTCTGCCTGACCTTCGAAGTCGACTTCTTCGGCAAGCACGGCTTCGTGGAGATCGGTGAGACGCCGGTCGACACCGATGTGTACGCGGAGCTGCTGCGTTCCTATGACGAGGGCGTCGCGGAGTTCCTCGGACTCGAACGAGTGAAACCGAACACCTTGGGCAACAGTCGGATGCTTCTGCATCTGTGATCGTCGACGTCCATTCACACCGACCCGCCTTGCCCGGGTTCCCTATGTCCGAAACGCGCACGTTTCCGGGCTGGGGGCGGGCTGTGGGTCCTCGCCGGGGGTTTGTGTTTTCCCAGCAAAAGCGGTTTGCTTTCCGACGTACTGCTGTACTGCATATAACAGGGCGCGGCTAAACGGCGGACGCCGCGGACCCCAGGCCCTCACGTTTTCGATGAAAGGAAATCCGGTGGCACAGAAGGTTCAGGTCCTTCTTGTCGACGACCTCGACGGCGGCGAGGCGGACGAGACCGTCACGTTCGCGCTGGACGGCAAGACCTACGAGATCGACCTCACGACTACCAATGCGGACAAGCTCCGTGGACTTCTCGAGCCCTACGTGAAGGGTGGCCGTCGTACCGGTGGCCGCGCTTCGGGCGGACGCGGAAAGGCGCGCGCCGCTACCGGTGGCAGCCAGGACACCGCCCAGATCCGCGCGTGGGCCAAGGAGAACGGTCACGAGGTCAATGACCGCGGCCGCGTTCCCGCGTCCATTCGCGAGGCTTACGAGAAGGCCAACGGCTGAGCGCTCGCGCGCCGCAGTCGGACACGGTGACAGTGCGTCGCCAGCGTGTCCAGCAGCCGTACGAGATCGGGGGCGCCCCCAACGCCCCCCAGTGCCGACATCGTCGGCAGCGAGGCCTCGGCCTCGCACCCTGCCACGGGGGGCCGCAGCCAGACAGCGGCCCCCTGCACCGGCCCGGGACGGTTCAGGTCCGCATCGCGGCCCTGGCTCCTGTCGGCGGGTGGCAGGGGCGCCTCGATGAGTTCGCCCGCGCCGATCGCCCTCAGGTCCAGTGGCAGCGCGCCCCACTCCAGCCACTGAAGGATCCCCGGCACCTCCTCCGCGCCGCCCGCGGCCACCAGCAGTCGCATCCGGTCGCCCCGCACGGCCACCGGCGAGCCCGGCGCGAGTCGCCGCAGCGCCGCGAGGCCCGCCTCGGCCGGCACGTCCAGCACGTCGAAGCGCTCGCCGACCAAAAGTCGTACCGGCTCCCCGGGCACCGTCGGCCACCCCAGTTCGTTCTCGTACCAGCCGCGGATCCGGTCGGCCGGATCGTCCGGGTCGAGCGGCCGTCGGGGGAGGGGGACCGTGAGGATCGCGGCGGCGGCCGAGCAGACAGCCGGCGGGACGGAGCCAACCATGCCAACTGCAACCGCCGAAAAGGCCCGCGGGTTACGCTGGGTGTTTGAACGGACGCTTCCTGTGTCGACAAACAGGGCGTGTGGGGGTGTCGGGACACGCAAGGTTGTTCGCCCATAGCGGAGGAGACCGGTGCGCACGGCATGGACTGTCGGTTGCAGCGGGTAAGACATCCCTAGTGGGAGGGGGCGACACGCAGGAAAGGCCGTCTCACGTTCGCCATCGGCGTACTGGCGACTGGGGTAACTGCCTGGCCTGCGGGAACATCGTCTCGCACCATCGGGTTGGAGCAGATGTCGGCGTTCGGGGTCAGGAGGCCATCGACGGTGTCGGCAGTTGGAATGAGCGGTCCCCGCTTGCGGGACTAAGCTGCGGAAGGACAGGGAGGGGAAGTTCCCCCCACTGCCTGACCGCTCTGAGGAGCGATTAACGATGTTCGAGAGGTTCACCGACCGCGCGCGGCGGGTTGTCGTCCTGGCTCAGGAAGAAGCCCGGATGCTCAACCACAACTACATCGGCACCGAGCACATCCTCCTGGGCCTGATCCACGAGGGTGAGGGTGTCGCCGCCAAGGCCCTTGAGAGCCTCGGGATTTCGCTCGAGGCGGTCCGCCAGCAGGTGGAGGAGATCATCGGTCAGGGCCAGCAGGCCCCGTCCGGGCACATCCCCTTCACCCCCCGTGCCAAGAAGGTCCTGGAGCTGTCGCTCCGCGAGGCCCTTCAGCTGGGACACAACTACATCGGCACGGAGCACATCCTGCTCGGCCTGATCCGCGAGGGTGAGGGCGTCGCCGCCCAGGTCCTCGTCAAGCTGGGCGCAGATCTCAACCGGGTGCGGCAGCAGGTCATCCAGCTGCTCTCCGGTTACCAGGGCAAGGAGACCGCCGGCGCCAGCGGCGGTCCTGCCGAGGGCACTCCCTCCACGTCCCTGGTCCTCGACCAGTTCGGCCGGAACCTCACCCAGGCCGCTCGTGAGTCCAAGCTCGACCCGGTCATCGGGCGCGAGAAGGAGATCGAGCGGGTCATGCAGGTGCTGTCCCGCCGCACCAAGAACAACCCGGTGCTGATCGGTGAGCCCGGCGTCGGCAAGACCGCCGTCGTCGAAGGCCTCGCCCAGGCCATCGTCAAGGGCGAGGTGCCCGAGACCCTCAAGGACAAGCACCTCTACACCCTGGACCTCGGTGCCCTGGTCGCCGGTTCCCGCTACCGCGGTGACTTCGAGGAGCGCCTGAAGAAGGTCCTCAAGGAGATCCGCACCCGCGGCGACATCATCCTGTTCATCGACGAGCTGCACACGCTGGTCGGTGCGGGTGCCGCCGAAGGCGCCATCGACGCCGCTTCGATCCTGAAGCCGATGCTGGCCCGCGGTGAGCTCCAGACCATCGGCGCGACCACACTGGACGAGTACCGCAAGCACCTGGAGAAGGACGCGGCCCTCGAGCGCCGCTTCCAGCCCATCCAGGTCGCGGAGCCGTCCCTGCCGCACACGATCGAGATCCTCAAGGGTCTGCGTGACCGGTACGAGGCGCACCACCGTGTCTCGATCACCGACGAGGCGCTGGTCCAGGCCGCCACCCTGGCCGACCGGTACATCTCGGACCGCTTCCTGCCGGACAAGGCGATCGACCTGATCGACGAGGCCGGTTCCCGGATGCGCATCCGCCGGATGACCGCGCCGCCGGACCTGCGCGAGTTCGACGAGAAGATCGCCGGCGTCCGCCGCGACAAGGAGTCCGCGATCGACTCGCAGGACTTCGAGAAGGCCGCCTCCCTCCGCGACAAGGAGAAGCAGCTCCTGGCCGCCAAGGCCAAGCGGGAGAAGGAGTGGAAGGCCGGCGACATGGACGTCGTCGCCGAGGTCGACGGCGAGCTGATCGCCGAGGTCCTCGCGACCGCCACCGGCATCCCGGTCTTCAAGCTGACCGAGGAGGAGTCGAGCCGCCTGCTGCGCATGGAGGACGAGCTCCACAAGCGGGTCATCGGCCAGGTCGACGCCGTCAAGGCGCTGTCGAAGGCGATCCGTCGTACGCGTGCGGGCCTCAAGGACCCGAAGCGTCCCGGTGGTTCGTTCATCTTCGCCGGTCCGTCCGGTGTCGGTAAGACCGAGCTGTCCAAGGCGCTCGCCGAGTTCCTCTTCGGCGACGAGGACGCGCTGATCTCCCTCGACATGTCGGAGTTCAGCGAGAAGCACACGGTGTCGCGGCTCTTCGGTTCGCCCCCCGGATACGTGGGCTACGAAGAGGGCGGCCAGCTGACCGAGAAGGTCCGCCGCAAGCCGTTCTCCGTCGTCCTCTTCGACGAGGTCGAGAAGGCCCACCCGGACATCTTCAACTCGCTGCTCCAGATCCTGGAGGACGGTCGTCTGACCGACTCCCAGGGCCGGGTCGTGGACTTCAAGAACACGGTCATCATCATGACGACCAACCTCGGCACGCGGGACATCTCCAAGGGCTTCAACCTGGGCTTCGCGGCCTCGGGCGACAAGAAGTCGAACTACGAGCGCATGAAGAACAAGGTCTCGGACGAGCTCAAGCAGCACTTCCGCCCCGAGTTCCTCAACCGCGTCGACGACGTCGTCGTCTTCCCGCAGCTGACGCAGGAGGACATCCTGCGGATCGTCGACCTGATGATCGGCAAGGTCGACGAGCGCCTGAAGGACCGGGACATGGGCATCGAGCTCTCCCAGTCCGCCAAGGAGCTGCTGTCCAAGAAGGGTTACGACCCGGTGCTGGGCGCGCGTCCGCTGCGTCGCACGATCCAGCGCGAGATCGAGGACACGCTGTCGGAGAAGATCCTCTTCGGCGAGCTGCGCCCCGGTCACATCGTGGTCGTGGACACCGAGGGTGAGGGTGAGACCAAGACCTTCACCTTCCGCGGCGAGGAGAAGTCGGCTCTGCCCGACGTCCCGCCGATCGAGCAGGCGGCCGGCGGCGCCGGACCGAACCTGAGCAAGGACGCCTGACCCTCCGGGGGATGAGCGCAGAGAGGGGCCGGTGCTTCACAGCACCGGCCCCTTTCGCATGCGCGGATGCCTACGACAGCTGGCCGTCGTAGTCCGGCAGCTTGTACGTCGTCTCGGCGTGGCCGCCCGAGAGGTCGGTGGCGCTGTTGCCGATGTTCGCGATGATCGTGTAGCCCTTCGCCTCGATGGCGACACGCTGGGCGGTCTTGTAGGCGGCGACGTCCTTGAAGAGGTCGAGGAAGCCGCGCACGTAGAGGCCGGAGACCTTGTAGCCGTCGTACTTGAGGTTGTAGTCGGTCACCCCGGAGATGATGCCCGGGCGGGCGGTGACGAAGAACAGGGCGACGCCGTGCTCCTGGGCGTACTTGGCCACGTCGAGAACCGGCTTGTTGGCCGGCTGGGGGTAGCTGAAGCCGAAGTCGGTCTCCAGGGTGGTGTTGTCGATGTCGAAGACGATCGCCTGCTTCTCACCCGGCTTGGTGGCGGCGATCCGCTGCTTCAGCGCCGGCAGTGCCTGGTCGGCCACGGCCTGGCAGTCCTGCTGCCAGGTGGCGTAGTCGACGTCCTCGGTGGCGGCCGCGGTGGCCGCGGTGGCGACGGTGGAGGTGGAGGTGCCGGTGGCCGTCGCGGCCTGGGCGCCGACCGGAACGGCCATCGCCGTGACGGCTGCCGTCGCCACGGCGGTCATGGCGATGCGGCGCGTCCAGCTGCCTCTGGTCATGTGTGGGGTCCTCTCGCGTCCTTGCGCTGCCGGTGTCGTGAGCATGCTGATCGCTGGGGGTGGCCTGAGGGGAACCAGCGGGTTACTGGACGGTAGAGGCCGACGAGAGCCCCGTCACAGACCCGTGCACGCGACGTGAGCGGGGTCACAAGTGCCCTGCGGGGCAAGGGAGTAGTCGCCGTCACATTGCGAAGTCCCTTGCAGGGGGCGGCCGGTGACATGGCGCACAGGCGATCTGGACCCTACTAGGCCGCTTAGTCGTAACCCAAATCGGACTAAAAAGGACGAACCGCGCCGAGGTCTCGATCCCCTTCCAAGCCTCCAGCGTGGGCGAATGTCGCATGTGTCCGTAAAGGTGGTTCTGTCAATAAGTGGGAAGTTTTGGGGTGAAGTACTAGGTTCCGTCGTAGATCACACGTTTGGGGGTCTGTGGGCCTCGGGGTTACCAAGGGATGGCCACTTCGGCGGAGGTTCACGCCGGGTGGTTTCTTCTGTCCCCGTCCCCATGAGGTCTTCGATGTTCCAGCGCGTCACGTTCCGTTCTTCCCGTACGTCCCAGCTCCGCACTCGTGTGGCCGTCGGCGCCGCCGCCCTGGGCGCCTCGGTCGTGCTGGGGAGCGGAGTGGCGTCAGCCGCCGCGCCCGCCGCCGCGCCCGCCGCGGCCAAGACGGCCGCCTCGGCCGCCTCCTGGATCGACCCGGTGAAGAAGTACACGCTGTCCGCCGGCTACGCCCAGGCCGGTGCGATGTGGCAGTCCACCCACAGCGGTCAGGACTTCGCCGTGCCGAGCGGCACCAAGGTCATGGCCGCGCACGGCGGCACCGTCGTCAAGGCCGGCGGCAACGGCGCCGGTGACGGCCCCGCCTACGGCAACGCCGTCGTGATCAAGCACGCCAACGGCGTCTACTCGCAGTACGCCCACCTCTCGAGCATCCACGTGAAGGTCGGCCAGATCGTCAAGACGGGCCAGAAGATCGCCCTGTCCGGCAACACCGGCAACTCCAGCGGTCCCCACCTGCACTTCGAGATCCGTACGACCGCGAACTACGGTTCCGCGATCAACCCGGTCACCTTCCTGCGCGGCAAGGGTGTGACGGTCTGACCCCCGGGTGATCAGGCGCCCTGGTGCGCCTGCGTCACCAGATCGATGGCGACCTCGAGGACGGCTGCGCGCTTGTCCTCGGGGTCGCCTTCGAGGTCCTGCAGGAAGAACATGCCGGCGTGCAGCGTGAAGATGGCGCTCACGCAGCGGACCTGGTCGGAGAGGGGGGCGTCCGGGTCGATGATGATGTCGCGCAGAGCCCGCATGCGGTCCTTGAACGAGTCGCCGATCTGGAGTTCCCGCACGGTCGCCTGGTTCTCCTGCATGAAACGGAAGAGCGGGGTCGCCTCGGAGAGGGCCTGGCTGTAGCGCCGTACGAGTTCCTGCTTCGTGTCCAGGGTGTGCGGCTGGCTCCTGCCCCACTCGATCAGGTCCTCGATCGGCTTCGTCAGATCCGTGAAGATGCCGACGATGATCTCTTCCTTGGTCTTGAAGTGGTAGTACAGGGCCGCCTTGGTGACCTCCAGACGCTCCGCGATCTCGCGGAGGGAGGTCTTCTCGTAGCCCTGCTCCGCGAAGAGTTCGAGTGCGACGTCCTGGATGCGCTGGCGGGTGTTGCCGCGCCGCTGCTGCTTCGTGCCGTCCATGGTGACGTCCATTCTCGTGGTCCTCTTGTCTCCGGAAAACTTACTTGCCGTCCGGCTAGTTAGATCCCGGAAACTTACTTGACGCCCGGCTAGTTGCAGGTCTACCTTCCCAGTGTAGTGAACTAGCCGGGCGGCAAGTAAGTGGCCGACCGGGGGGAAGCCCAGGGGAGTGGCAATCATGGCGGACACGAAGACAGTCGAGACCGAGGCGGAGAAACCACCGAGGAGCGTGCGGGTCGTCCTGCTCGCACTGATGATCACGATGATGCTCGCGATGCTCGACAACATGATCGTGGGCACGGCGATGCCGACGATCGTCGGCGAACTCGGCGGGCTCGAGCACCTGTCGTGGGTCGTGACCGCGTACACCCTCGCGACCGCGGCCTCCACCCCGATCTGGGGCAAGATCGGCGACATGTACGGGCGCAAGGGCGCCTTCATGACGTCGATCGTGATCTTCCTGATCGGCTCCGCACTGAGCGGCATGGCCCAGAACATGGGCGAACTGATCGGCTTCCGCGCGATCCAGGGCCTCGGCGCCGGTGGTCTGATGGTCGGCGTCATGGCGATCATCGGTGACCTCATCCCGCCGCGGGAGCGCGGCAAGTACCAGGGCATGATGGCCGGCGTCATGGCGCTCGCGATGATCGGTGGCCCGCTGGTCGGCGGCACCATCACCGACAACTGGGGCTGGCGCTGGTCCTTCTACATCAACCTGCCGCTCGGCGTGGTGTCGCTGGCCCTCATCAGCGCCGTTCTGCACCTGCCGAAGAAGCGCTCGCAGTCGCGGATCGACTATCTGGGCGCCACCCTGCTGACCGTCGGCATCACCTCGATCGTCCTCGTCACCACCTGGGGCGGCTCGGAGTACGCCTGGTCGTCCGCGCGGATCATGGAGCTCATCGGGATCGGTGTCGCCTCGCTCATCGGGTTCGTGTTCTGGCAGACCAGGGCCGCCGAGCCGATCGTGCCGCTGCACATCTTCCGCAGCCGCAACTTCACGCTGATGTCGATCATCGGTTTCGTCACCGGCTTCGTGATGTTCGGCGCCACCCTCTTCCTGCCGCTGTACCAGCAGTCGGTGCAGGGCGCCTCCGCGACCAACTCCGGTCTGCTGCTCCTGCCGATGCTCGGCGCCATGCTGGTCACCTCGATGGTGGCGGGCCGGGTGACCACGAGCAGCGGCAAGTACAAGATCTTCCCGCTGGTCGGCAGCGTTGCGATGGTCATCGGCCTGTACCTGCTGTCCACCATGGACACCGGGACCAGCCGCCTCACCTCCGGTGTGTTCATGGCCGTCGTCGGTCTCGGCATGGGCTGCCTGATGCAGATCACGATGCTGGTCGCGCAGAACAGCGTCGAGATGAAGGACATGGGCGTCGCGTCCTCGTCCACCACCCTCTTCCGTACGCTCGGCTCCTCCTTCGGTGTCGCGATCATGGGCGCGCTGTTCAACAACCGTGTCCAGGACGTCATGTCCGAGCGGGCCGGCGCGCTGGGTTCGAAGATCACCGAGCAGTCGGCGCAACTGGACGCGGCCAGCCTGGCCAAGCTCCCCGTCGCGGCCCGGGAGGCCTACCAGCACGCGGTGTCGGCCGGCACCCACTCGGCGTTCCTGCTGGGGGCCGTGGTGGCGGTGACCGCGCTGGTGGCGGCGGTGTTCGTCAAGGAGGTCCCGCTCAAGGGAGCGGGACCGAAGAAGGACGGCGAGCCGACCGACGATGCGGCCGCGACGCAGCCGCCCCTGGTCGAGGCCGTCTGACCGCGCCGCTGTGAGCGCAGGCCCCCCGGCGGTGTCCGCCCCGGGGGGCCTGCGCTTTTCCTGCGCCCGCGCCGATGCCGTCCGCCCGGTGCGACCGGTGGTGAGCCGACGGGCACGGTGTCCGGTCCTGCGGGCCGGCGGGGGCCGTTTCGCGCGGTTCCCCGCACCCCTCGCGGCGGCTCCGAACCCTGCCCGTCGTCCACGCCGAGAGGCCCTGCCGGTCACCGCCGTCTCCACCGCGACGAGGCGCTGTTCCGCGATGAGGCGCTCTTCCGCGACGACAGCGGCAACCGGTACTCACCGATCCGGCGGCGGCCCAGCGAAAGCCCGACTTCCCGAAGCACCTCGGCTGAGCATCCTGCGCTCAGCCCCGCACGGCGTGCCCCGTGCCCCGTGCCCCCGCTGTGCCGCCACCGTGCGACGAGCCGCTCGGTGTCCGCCGTCACGGCATGACCGGGTAGCTTCCCGTGTTCGTCGGCGCGTGCTCGGGCAGCCACAGGACGGCGACGGCACCCTCGGCGGGTATGTGCTCACGAGCCCCTGCGGGCCGTACGTTGCGGAAGGTCAGCCGGGCGCCGAGCACCCGGGCCTGGCCCGCCGCGATGGTGAGCCCGAGACCGTGTCCGTGCCCGGCCCGGTCGGCGCTGCCGGTGCGGAAGCGGCTGGGTCCCTCGGCGAGCAGGTCCTCCGGGAACCCGGGGCCGTGGTCGCGGACCCGGATGACCCTGCCCTCGACGGTGACCTGGATCGGCTGCTTGCCGTGCCGGGCGGCGTTGGCCAGCAGGTTGAACAGCACGCGCTCCAGGCGCCGGGGGTCGGTCGTGACCATCGACTCGTGCACCACCCGCACCTCGACGTCCGGGTCCTTGGCCGCGACCCGGCGGGCCACGAACTCACCCAGCACGATGTCCTGCAGTTCGGCGCGCTCCGAGGCGCCGTCGAGACGAGCCACCTCCAGCACGTCCTCGACCAGGGTGCGCATGGCCTTCGCCCGGTCCAGGACCAGCTCGGTGGGCCGGCCGGGCGGCAGCAGCTCGGCGGCCGTCAGCAGTCCCGTCACCGGGGTGCGCAGTTCGTGCGCGATGTCCGCGGTGACCCGGCGCTCGGCCTCCAGCCGCTCCTGGAGCGTGTCCGCCATGGCGTCCACCGCGCTCGCCAGATCGTCGGTCTCGTCCCGTACGACCCCGCCTATGGCATCCCGCACCCGCACGTTCGACTCGCCGCCGGCGACCTGGTTCGCCGCGGCCGCCGCCTTGCGCAGCCGGCGCGAGAGCTGCCCGCCGATGAGCACGCCGAGCGCGCTGCCGCCGAGCACGACCGCGATGGAGCCGATCACCAGGGCCTGGTCGAGGTCGTTGAGGATGTCCGTGCTGCGGTCGGTGAAGCCGGTGTGCAGGGACAGCACGTGTCCGCCCTTGACGGGTACGGCGGCCCAGATGTCCGGCACCCCGCCCGCGCGGTCGGAGACGAAGGTGGCCCGGCGGCCCTCCTGGACCTTCTCCCGCAACGACGGCGGCAGGTTGGAGTCGTCGATCTTGATGTTGGGGAAGTAGGGCGGCCGCCCCGACTGCTCGTAGTTGCGCTGGGCGATCTGGACGCGCTCGTCGGCGAGATCACGCGCGTTGTCGAGCATGGACACGCGGGCGGCGTTGTGCACGACCAGACTCAGCGCGATCGCCACCAGCGCGCCGACCAGCGCGATCGCCGCGCTCAGCTTCCACCGCAGCCCCGTACGGATGCCCACGCGTTCTCTGCGAGCCGGAACCAGCTGCCGGATCATCCCCCGCATCCTCCTGCCCCTGTCCCTGCCCCGCTCAGGCCTTCAACTTGTAGCCGAAACCGCGGACCGTCTCGATACGGTCCTGGCCGATCTTCGTCCGCAGCCGCTGCACATGGACGTCGACGACCCGGGTGTCGCCGCCCCAGCCGTAGTCCCACACCCGCTCCAGCAGTTTGTCGCGCGAGAGGACCGTGCCCGGAGCGGAGGAGAACTCCAGCAGCAGGCGCATCTCGGTGGGGGTCAGCGCCACCGGCTGCCCGGCCCGGCGCACCTCCATCCCCTCCGTGTCGATCTCCAGATCGCCGAACGACAGCACACCGCCGGCCGTCGAGGCGGCGGGCTCGGTGCGGTCGCCGCCGCCCGCGTGACCGAAGCGGCGCAGCACGGCGCGGATCCGGGCGACCAGCACGGCGCCGTCGAAGGGCTTGGTCACGTAGTCGTCGGCGCCGGCCTCCAGACCGAGGACGACGTCGATGGAGTCGGCACGCGCCGACAGCATGATCACCGGCACGGTGGACTCGTCCCGGATGCGGCGGCACAGGCTCACGCCGTCCAGCCCGGGCACCATGACGTCCAGCAGCGCGATGTCGGGGCGGTCGGCGCGGAACGCCTCCAGGCCCGACAGGCCGTCGGGCATCGCGGTGACCACGAAGCCGTCCCGCTCGAGGGCGAGCTGGGTGGCCTCGCGGATGACGTCGTCGTCCTCGACGAACAGGACGTGGGTCTGGTCTGCCATCCCGGTGCTCTCAGTTCTCGTATGCGGTCTCGTGCGCGGGCGGGCCGTCAGTCTGACGGGCTTCCGCCTGCGTCCTGTCGCTCACCTGTCGGTGAACCGTCGGGTGTGTCCCTTGCTTGGACGCGTGGAGCACGGCGAGCGTTCACTTCGCGCGCGATCCATGTCCGTTCTCCGTGTCCGCGGTCCGTGCGGTCCGTGCGGTCCGTGCGATCCGTGCGGCCCGTGCGGCCCGTGCGGTCCGTCCATGTGCGTCCCCGTCCCTTCCGCCCGTCCCTCCGGCCCGCCCTGCCCGTCCACCCATTGATCGGAACGAGCGGGCCGATCGGTTCACGCTGCCGGAGAATTTTTCGGCAGGTCGTGTCGGGGCAGGTCAGTCGGCCTCCGGGGCCACCGTCGGGAGGTCACCGACGACGCTGCTGTAGTCGTTGTGCCAGCTGTACTCCTTCACGAACCGGCCCGCGGTCCACCGGTATGTGATCACGTTCTCACCGGAAGGATCCGAGACCGGGTCGCCCGCCTCGTACACCTGCTTGGTCACCACCAGGTCGCCCCGGTCCATCTCCGCGTAGACGGGAGGCTCCTCGGCCTGGAAGACGCTCCGGTAGACGCCGTCGTTCTTCCGGTACACGTACGAGCCCACGCCGACGGCGTCACCGCAGGTGAGCACGTTGACGATGATGTCGTCCCCGGAGCCGCCGGTGAGGTTGCCGTACGACACGTCCACCGGGTACTCGTCGCCGGAGCAGGGCTGCAGCTCGCGCTTGACCTCGGCCGAGACCGCCGGGTCGTCCTTGATCAGCCGGACCGCCTCCGACCGGTCGGGGGGGCCGGTGGAGGCGGACGACGGGGCGGCGGTGGCGCCCGTCACCGCCTCGGCGTGGGCCGGACCCTCGTCACGGGCGCCGGTCCCGCCGGTGGCGCAGGCGGAGACGAAAAGGGCGAGGGCGGCGAGCACGGACATCGCCGTGATCGCCGCCTGGATGGTGCTTCGGGCCGGTGTGGGCCCGGCCTCGGTCAGGCCGCCGCGCAACGCTCCCGCTCCTCACGCTCCAGCGCGCGTGCGTCCAGGTCGCGGGCCTCCAGCTCCTCACGGAGCCGGGCGAGCGCCCGGTGCAGCGTGCTCTTGACCGTCCCGGCCGACATGCCGAGGGCAGCGGCCGTCTCCTCCGTGGACATCTGCTCCCAGTGTCGCAGCACCACGACACTGCGCTGCTTCGGAGCGAGCACCTTCATCGCGTCCATCAGCAGGGCGCGGTCGGCGTGCTGTTCGGTGGAGTCGTCGACACGGGCGTCCGGGAGCTGCTCGGTCGGAACCTCCTCGAGCTTGCGGGCCCGCCACCACTCCGTACGCGTGTTGATCATGACCCGGCGCAGGTAGGCGTCCGCGAGCCGCTTGTCCGCGATGCCGTCCCAGCGGCCGTACGTCCGGGCCAGCGCGGTCTGGAGGAGGTCCTGCGCGTCGACCGGGTCCGGGACCAGGCGGCGAGCGCTGCGCAGCAGCGCGTCCTGCCGCGTGCGGACGTATTCCTCGAACTCGAGCACCTCGCCCTGTGCCATGGTCAACCGCCTCCGCTTCCCCGTACCGGCGGACTGACGCCGCCGGTTCACTGCCTGTGGTCTGTAGCCCCCGTGGTCCTGCCGGGTACGCGAATGAACCTACGGAGCTGTTGTCACGGCGTTGTCCGAGGCAGCCTGCGGCCAGCGCTCAGCTGTCCGTCGGTTGTGTAACGGAAAGAGGTTTGGGGTAGAGACACAGGCCAAATAGCCCGACTATGGGTCGATTTATACGGCCGTCGGGCGTGACAAAAGCCCGACGGGGGCTGTGATGAAGCCGCGTACCTGTGAAATGACCGTGCGTCAGGTCAGCGGCAGGCGGTACAGCCCCCCGGGGAGCGGCTCCACGAGCCCGTCCGCGACGAGACCGTCCAGCGCACGCGCGCGTTGCACCGGCTCGTGCCACACCCGGTCGAGGGCGGCCTGCGCCACGGGGGTGTGCGCGTCCCGCAGAACGGCGAGCAGCTTGCCCCTGACCTGGCGGTCGGTGCCCGCGTACGTCTGTCCTCGGCGCGGCGGCCCGTCGTGCTCCGGCTTCCCCGCGAGCCGCCAGGCGCACTGTGCCGCGATCGGGCAGCGCACGCACGTCTCGTTCTTCGCCGTGCAGACGAGTGCGCCGAGTTCCATGGACGCGGCGGCCCAGCGCGCGGCGGTCGGCTCGTCGTCGGGCAGCAGGGCGCGCGCCAGCTTGCGCTCGGCGGCCGTGGTGGCGTTCGGCGGGTACCGCACGCCCGTGACGGCGCGCGCGAAGACGCGACGGACGTTGGTGTCCAGGACGGCGTGCCGCTGCCCGTAGGCGAAGGAGGCGACGGCCGCGGCCGTGTACTCGCCGATGCCGGGCAGCGCCAGGAGCTGCGCGTGCCCCGACGGTACGTCGCCGCCGTGCCGTTCCGTTATCGCCACCGCCGCGCCGTGCAGCCGCAGGGCGCGGCGCGGGTAGCCGAGCCGCCCCCACGCGCGTACGGCCTCGCCCGGGGACTCCGAGGCCAGGTCGGCGGGGCGCGGCCAGCGGGCGATCCACTGCTCGTAGACCGGCAGCACGCGGCTGACCGGTGTCTGCTGGAGCATGAACTCGCTGACCATCACGCCCCAGGCGCCGGCCTCTGGGCGACGCCAGGGCAGGTCACGGGCGTTCTCGTCGAACCAGTCGATCACCGGGGCGTGCAGATCCGCCGCGGTGGCGTCGGCGTCGGAGCGGGCGGGGGAGCGGTGCGGGGGCTTCATGGGCGCAGTCATGGCCCTTCCGATCCTGCCATGCGGACCGGGGCACGCGCGCGTACCGCCACTCGGCCGGGCGGGGTCCCGCGGGCGCGTCACGCGCGCGTGCCCAGGCTCGTGGCCAGAGGTGCAACGGGTGCGATCGGCAAGGCGGGGCGGCCGCGCGGACCGGAGTCGGGTACGGGGGAAACGGTTTCCGGGATGATGATCCGGAAAAGTTGCGATCCTGGCGGCGGGTGGGGCCAGCGAAGCCGTCGATCTCTCGTACAGTTTGCGCCGTGGGATCTCTGCGCAATCCGGTCGGGCCGCTTCCCTCCTCCATCTACTGGCGTCGGAGGGTCGTACTGCTGTCCGTCTTCGCCTTGTTGGCGCTGCTGACTCTGTGGGTGGTGACCTCGGGCGGGGGCGGCAGGAAGAACGGTGCCGACGGCGGCGGGGGCAAGAATCCCGCCTCCTCCATCACGCCGGGGCCGTCCGGATCAGGGCCCGCGATCAGCCAGAACCCGGGTGGTCGCGACGAGTCGGGCGACGGCACCTCCAGCGGCTCGGGCTCGGGCTCGGGTGCGGACGGTGGCACCGGGTCGGGCGGCTCGGCCGGCGACTCGGCGGGCGCCGGCAGCACCGACGACGGCGCCAACGGCAGCGGGAGCGGCAGCGGCGGCGGAAGCGGCGGCGGCAGCGGTACGGGGACGACGCTCCCGGCCGGGACGACCGTGCCCAACTGCACCGCCGGGGCGGTCACGTTGACCCTGCGCAGTGTCCAGAACTCCTACTCGCCCGACCAGACGCCCACGTTCCAGCTGATCGCGAAGAACGCCTCGGGGAGCGACTGCAAGGTCGATCTCGGGCCCAAGACCGCGGTGTTGACGATCACTCAGACGGGCGGCGACGACGCGTACTGGTCGTCCGCCGACTGCCCCAGGACCGCCGGAAGCCTGCTGTACCGGGTGCCGGCCGGGAACAGCTTCACGTACACCGTGAAGTGGGACCGCAAGCCGAGCGCCCCCGAGTGCGCGACGCCGCCGGCGGGAGTGGCCGGAGCGGGTACGTATCTGGTGGAGGCGAAGGCGCCGGGGTTCGCCAAGGCGCAGACGTCCTTCGTGCTGAAGGACGACTAGACCGAACCGGACGCGCCTACCGGCTAGACGTAGCGCTCCAGGATCGACGACTCCGCCAGCCGTGACAGGCCCTCGCGGACGCTCCGCGCCCGTGCCTCGCCCACGCCGTCCACGGTCTGAAGGTCGTCGACGCTCGCGGCGAGGAGCTTCTGGAGGCCGCCGAAGTGCTCGACGAGACGGTCGATGATGGCGCCGGGCAGCCGCGGCACCTTCGCCAGCAGGCGGAAGCCGCGGGGCGAGACCGCCGAGTCGAGGGCCTCGGGAGAGCCGGTGTAGCCCAACGCGCGGGCCACCGTGGACAGTTCGAGGAGTTCGGCGTGGCTGAGCGCGTTCAGCTCGTACAGCGCCTCGTCGACCGTGCGGGACCGCTTCGCCGTGGGCTCGGGCACGTAGTCCCGGACCACCAGCTCGCGCTCCGGCTCCACGCCCGCGATCAACTCGTCGAGCTGGAGGGCGAGCAGCCGCCCGTCCGTGCCCAGTTCGACCACGTACTCGGCGATCTCGGTGGCGATGCGGCGCACCATCTCCAGGCGCTGGGCCACCGCGGAGACGTCCCGGACCGTGACCAGGTCCTCGATCTCCAGCGCTGACAACGTTCCCGCGACCTCGTCCAGGCGGAGCTTGTAGCGCTCCAGGGTCGCGAGCGCCTGGTTCGCGCGGGACAGGATCGCCGCGGAGTCCTCCAGGACGCGTCGCTGTCCGTCGACGTACAGGGCGATCAGGCGCATGGACTGGGAGACGGAGACGATCGGGAAGCCGACCTGCTTGCTGACCCGGTCCGCCGTGCGGTGCCGGGTGCCCGTCTCCTCCGTGGGGATCGTGGGGTCCGGCACCAGCTGGACGCCGGCCCGGAGGATCTTCGACAGGTCGGAGGAGACCACGATGCCGCCGTCGAGCTTGCACAGCTCACGCAGGCGCGTGGCCGCGAACTCCACGTCCAGGACGAAACCGCCCGTGCACATCGCCTCGACCGTCTTGTCGGAGCCCAGCACGATGAGTCCGCCCGTGTTGCCGCGGAGGATTCGCTCCAGGCCGTCGCGCAGGGCCGTGCCGGGAGCCACCGCGCTCAGCGCGGCGCGCATCAGGCCGTCGGCACCGGAACTCCCACCGGACTTTCCGGGAGCTGCCGCCCGGTCGTTGGCTGCCACTGCACTCCTCCGGTCACAGGTCTGGGACGCTCCCGTTTCGCGCACTCGTTTCGTACGGACGGGCGAGACCAGGGCAAAGTCTACCGGCGCTCCTCCGCATCCCGTGGGGCGTCTCGCCGACGGGAGCGCGGCAGGACCCGCAGGGCGTCCCCTATGTCCGCGACCTCCAGGACCTTCATGCCCGCGGGGATCTTGCCGGGATCGCCCGGCACGAGCGCGTGGGTGAAGCCCAGGCGGTGTGCTTCCGAGAGCCTGCGCTGGACGCCCGTGACCCGTCTGACCTCGCCCGCGAGGCCGACCTCGCCGATCGCGACCAGGTTCTTGGGCAGCGGGGTGTCGCTCGCGGCGGAGGCCAGGGCGAGGGCGATCGCCAGGTCCGCGGCGGGTTCCGAGAGCTTCACGCCGCCGACCGTCGCCGAGTAGATGTCCCGTTTGCCCAGCGCGCTGATCTTGCCGCGCTGCTCCAGGACGGCAAGCATCATCGAGACCCGGGAGGTCTCCAGGCCGGACGTCGTGCGGCGGGGCGAGGGGATCTGCGAGTCGACCGTGAGGGCCTGCACCTCGGCGACCAGGGGGCGGCGGCCCTCCAGGGTGACCGTCAGACAGGTACCCGGAACCGGTTCGTCACGTCGTGTCAGGAAAAGTCCGCTCGGGTCGGCAAGGCCCGTAATGCCCTCGTCGTGCAGTTCGAAGCAGCCGACCTCGTCGGTGGCGCCGTAGCGGTTCTTGACGCCCCGCACCAGACGCAGGCGCGCGTGGCGGTCTCCCTCGAAGCTGAGCACGACGTCCACGAGGTGTTCGAGGAGGCGGGGGCCGGCGATCGCGCCGTCCTTGGTGACATGGCCCACCAGAAGCGTGGACATGCCGCGTTCCTTGGAGGCGCGGATCAGGGCGCCGGCCACCTCGCGGACCTGGGCCATGCCGCCGGGCGCTCCGTCGATCTCCGGGGAGGCCACGGTCTGCACCGAGTCCATGATCAGAAGTGACGGCTTCACCGCGTCCAAGTGACCCAGGACGGCCGCCAGATCGGTCTCGGCAGCCAGATACAGGTGGTCGTCGATGGCGCCGATGCGGTCGGCGCGCATACGGACCTGGGAGGCCGATTCCTCGCCCGTCACATAGAGCGTGCGGTGTTCGTCGCTCGCCGATTTGGCCGCCACGTCCAGCAGGAGGGTCGACTTGCCGACGCCCGGCTCGCCTGCGAGCAGGACGACCGCGCCCGGTACGAGTCCGCCGCCCAGCACGCGGTCCAGCTCGGGCACGCCGGTGGGGCGGGCGGTGGCCGTCCGTCCGTCGACCTGGCCGATGGGCAGGGCGGACGTCGTGACGCGCCCCGGCGTCGTCGTACGGACCGCGGGCGTGCCGTACTCCTCGACCGTCCCCCAGGCCTGGCACTCGGGGCAGCGGCCGAGCCACTTGGCCGTCTGCCAGCCGCACTCCGTGCAGCGGTAGGACGGACGGTCCTTGGTGGTCTTCGTACGGGCAGCCATGGGGAAACCGTAACCGCCGCCACCGACAGCGGGACGCGCCTGTGGACAACCGGCCTCGGCGGGGCCCGTCCTGAGTGCCTCTTCGCCGCCCCGTACGGGCCCGCGCCCACCGGGAGAGGGCAGGCACCCCTTGTGATTTGGCCACTTGCCGTCACGAACGAGCCATGGGACCCCCCTTGCCTGTCCCCTTATGAGGGATCGTTTCACCCGTACGGATTAAAAGGACTCAAGGGACAAGAAGACCTGGTTGCGCGCCGCCTACGGTCGCACGGGTGATGAGCAGCAGCCCGGAAATCTGGACCCGCACGACCGGTGCACACCGGGCGCACCGGGAGGCGCGCGACGGCGCTGCGGCGCGCACGCTCGCGCAGCGACCCCCCGCGCGCTACGAGCCCTACCTGGACGGCCTGTTCACCTACTGCCTGTCCGTCCTGTGCGACCACGAAGCGGCCACCGCCGCCCTGGGTGACGTCCTCGCGTTCGCCGAACGGCGTGGCCAGCGCGGCCCCGAAGCTGCGGGCGACCGCCGGGCCTGGCTGTACGCGCTGGCCCGCTGGGCCTGCCTGCGCAAGCTCACCGAGGCCAAGCAGAAACGTCAGGGCGCGCAGAAACGTCAGGGCACGCACGCGGCGGCCCGCGACGGCGCCCGCCGGCAGCCGCCGGGTGCGAAGCCCACGACGACCACAGGGGCCCCGGCGGCCACGACACCGGCAGAAGGCCCGCCCGCCTCCGACGAGGCGAGGGAACAGCGGCGGCGTGAGCTGACCCGGCTCGCCTGGCCGGAGGCCGCAGGCACCACCCCGGAGCAGCGCGAGGCGCTCGAACTCGCCGTACGCCACCACCTCGCCCCCCACGAGGTCGCCGCCGTCCTCGGCAAGGACCTGGCCGCCGCCCGCGAACTGCTCGCCTCCGCCGCCTGCGAGGTCGAGCGCACCCGCGCGGCGCTCGCCGTCGTCGAGACCGGCGGCTGTCCCGGTGTGGCCCGTCTCACCGGAGAGAACCAGTTCGTGCTCAGCGCCGCCCTGCGCCGCGAGCTCGTCCGGCACGTCGACGACTGCCCGCGCTGCCGCCGGGCCGCCGAACGCGCCGTGCCCGGCCGCTGGCCCGGCGCCGGTGTCACCCCCGCCGAGCTGCCCGTCCTGTCGGCGCCCCGCGCGGAGCTGCGCGTGGCGATGGGCCACCTCCCGCGCGCGCGGGGAGCAGCCGCACCGCGCTACGACCGGCGGGGCTTCCCCATGGACCCCAAGGACCGGGCCGCCCGCCGGGAGCGACTGCGCGCGCGTGCCGTCACCACGACCGTCGTCGCCACCGTCGTCGCCGCTCCCGTGCTCGCCCTGTGGGCGGCCTACCGGGGCACACCGACGGGGGAGGGGGTCGAGGGCCGCGCGGCCAGCGCCAGCGAGGCGCACGGCTCCGACAGCCTCGACGGCGAGACGGTCGGCGGCTACGAGAACGCGGGGAACGCCAGCACCCGCCCCGGCGCCGACCAGCTCAAGGGCGAAGGGCCGGATGTCTCCGTGGAGGTCGTCAGTGTCACGGGCCTCGGCAGGAGCGCGGCCGGCAAGCTCTCCGTGACGGCAGCCAACAACGGCGACACCACCCTGATCACCCTCACCGCGGCCGCCGACGCCGACGGTCCGGTCCGCTGGTCGGCCACCACGGCGGCCTCCTGGCTCTATCTGAGCCGCGCCACGGGGTCGCTGAAGCCCGGCGAGTCGGCGACGATCAAGGTGTACGTCGATCATCTGCGCGAACCCTCCGGGCACTGGCACGCGCGCGTGGCCGTCGCCCCGGCGGGCGCCGTCGTCTCCATCGAGGGCTACGGCACCGCGCCCGGCCCCGCGGGCCCGGGCAACGGCCCGGGGCCGGGCGGCCCCGGCGGCCCGCCCGCGCCGTCCGACCCGGAACCGACGCCCACGGCGCCGTCCTCCCCGGATCCCACGCCGACCGGTCCGCCGTCCTCCCCCGACCCGGACCCCACGCCGGGCGACCCGTCCCCGACCGCCTCGGAGGACCCGGCCCCGCCGTCCGACGACAGCGATCCGCCGAGCCCGGCGACGTCCTAGACGTCCTAGGCGCCGGCCGCGGCAGGCGGCACGGGCCCCTCGGCCCCCTCGCAGGGGCTGAGGGGCCGGCCCCTCAGCCCGTCAGTCCCGCGCGTTCTCCGGGTCCGCCGGATGCGGTGCGAGCAGCGGGAGCTGCGAGGCGAGCCGCTGTTCGCACAGCTCGACCAGGCGGTCGTAGCCGGCCTTGCCCATCAGCTCGGTCAGCTCCGGGCGGTAGGAGACGTACACCGGGTCGCCCGCGCCGTGTGCCGAGGTCGCGGACGTGCACCACCAGTGCAGGTCATGGCCGCCCGGCCCCCAGCCGCGGCGGTCGTACTCGCCGATCGACACCTGGAGCACGCGCGTGTCGTCGGGCCGGTCGATCCAGTCGTACGTCCGGCGCACCGGCAGCTGCCAGCAGACGTCCGGCTTGGTCTCCAGCGGCTCGCGGCCCTCCTTGAGGGCCAGAATGTGCAGCGAGCAGCCCGCGCCGCCCGCGAAACCGGGGCGGTTCTGGAAGATGCACGAGCCGTTGAACGGACGGGTCTGGCGGGAGCCCTCGTCGTCCTCCGAGACCCAGCCGTCCCGGACGCCCTCGTCGTGGTGCTGCCAGATGTCCGGCGTGAGCCGCGCCACGTGCCCGGCGACGCGCTTCTCGTCGTCCTCGTCGGAGAAGTGGGCGCCCAGGGTGCAGCAGCCGTCGGCCGCGCGGCCCGGCTGGATGCCCTGGCAGCCGCTGCCGAAGATGCAGTTCCAGCGAGAGGTCAGCCAGGTCAGATCACACCGGAAGACCTGTTCGTCGTCCGCCGGGTCGGGGAACTCCACCCACGCGCGTGCGAAATCCAGACCCTTCTCGTCCGCGGCCGGCGCCTTCGCTGCCGCTGCCTGGGCCTTGTTCGACTTCTTCGGTGGCTTCACCGGCTTCGCCCGCGAAGAACCGCCGGTCGATTTGTCGGTATTCGCCTTGTTCGTCTTTGGCACTCGTCCAGGGTAAGTCGCCAGGGGCCGCTTCGGGGACGGCCGAGGCCCCTGTGGGCAGTAGCGTTCCCTTCATGAGACTCGGTGTCCTCGACGTGGGATCGAACACGGTGCATCTGCTGGTGGTGGACGCACACCCGGGCGCGTGCCCCCTGCCGGCGCACTCGCACAAGGTGGAACTGCGCCTTGCCCAACTCCTCGACGAGGACGGCGCCATCGGCCCGGAGGGCGTCGACAAACTGATCGCCGTGATCCAGGAGGCGCTCCAGGCCGCCGAGGACAAGGGCGTGGAGGACCTGCTGCCGTTCGCGACCTCCGCCGTGCGCGAGGCCAGCAACGCCGACGACGTCCTCGCGCGCGTGCAGGCCGAGACCGGCGTCGAGCTCCAGGTCCTCACCGGCGCCGAGGAGGCCCGGCTCACCTTCCTCGCCGCCCGCCGGTGGTTCGGCTGGTCCGCCGGAAAGCTGCTGGTCCTGGACATCGGCGGCGGCTCCCTGGAGATCGCCTACGGCATCGACGAGGAGCCCGACGCGGCCGTCTCGCTGCCGCTCGGGGCCGGCCGGCTCACCGCGGGCTGGCTGCCCGGCGACCCGCCCGACCCCGAGGACATACGGGCCGTGCGCCGTCACGCCCGCGCGCAGATCGCCCGCACGGTCGGGGAGTTCAAGCGCTTCGGCACCCCCGACCACGTCGTCGCCACGTCGAAGACGTTCAAGCAGCTCGCCCGCATCGCCGGCGCCGCCCGCTCCGTGGACGGCCCGTACACCCAGCGCCAGCTCAAGCGCGAGTCGCTCGAGGCCTGGGTGCCCCGCCTGGCGGGCATGACGACCGCCCAGCGGGCGGAACTCCCGGGCGTCTCCGAGGGCCGCGCCAACCAGCTCCTCGCGGGCGCGCTGGTCGCGGAGGGGGCCATGGACCTCTTCGGCGTGGAGAACCTGGAGATCTGCCCCTGGGCGCTCAGGGAGGGCGTCATCCTGCGCAAACTCGATCACATGGCGTCGGAGTGACGGGATCACATGGCGTCGGAGGGACGGGCCCGCGCGGCGCCCGGCCGTGACAGAGCCCACTCCGCCGCACGGGCGCGGGTCGCGGGGCGTACCCGCACCCGCCCGTGGCGAACACCACAACGGCGGCCGGGGGCCCGGCACCCGGGTGACCGCACCCCGTAACCTGTCCCCCATGGCAGAGCCAGTCGTGCGGATCCCGGATGCGAAGGTCGCCCTGTCGACGGCCTCGGTCTACCCGGAGTCGACGGCGACGGCGTTCGAGATCGCCGCGCGCCTCGGATACGACGGCGTCGAGGTCATGGTCTGGAACGACCCCGTCAGCCAGGACATCGACGCGCTGCGCAGACTCAGCGACTACCACCGGATCCCGATCCTCGCCGTCCACGCTCCCTGCCTGCTCATCACCCAGCGGGTGTGGTCGACCGACCCGTGGACCAAGCTCCAGCGGGCCCGCGCGGCGGCGGAGAAGCTCGGCGCGAGCACGGTCGTCGTCCACCCGCCGTTCCGCTGGCAGCGCCAGTACGCGCGGGACTTCGTGACAGGCATCTGGCGGATGGCCGACGAGACGGACGTACGGTTCGCCGTCGAGAACATGTACCCCTGGCGCTACCGCGACCGCGAGATGCTCGCGTACGCGCCCGACTGGGACGTCACCAAGGACGACTACCGGCACTTCACGATCGATCTCAGCCATGCCTCCACGGCCCGCGCCGACGCGATGCAGATGGTCGACCGCATGGGCGACCGCCTCGGCCACGTCCACCTCGCCGACGGAAACGGTTCCGCCAAGGACGAGCACCTGGTCCCCGGCCGCGGCGCCCAGCCCTGCGCCGAACTGCTGGAACGGCTCGCGCTGACCGGCTTCGACGGGCACGTCGTCATCGAGGTCAACACACGGCGCGCGATGTCGAGCGCCGAACGTGAGGCCGATCTGGCGGAAGCCCTGGCCTTCACGCGACTGCACCTGGCCTCCGCCTCGTCGACGGCTTCGTCGGCCCCGTCGCCCACGGCGAAGGCGCCCCGCCGATGACGGGCGTCACCGCCCGCAAGCGCGGTCGCCCCCCTCGCGCGGAGTCGGCGGACACCAGGGACCTGATCCTGACGGCCGCCCGCGAGGAGTTCTCCGAGCGGGGCTACGACAAGACGTCCGTACGCGGTATCGCGAAGGCCGCCGGCGTGGACCCGGCTCTGGTGCACCACTACTTCGGCACCAAGGAGCAGATCTTCGAGGCGGCCGTCGAGGTCGCCTTCGGGCCCGCGCTGGGAGCCCCGGAAGCGGTCGCCGAAGGCCCGCTGGACCAGGTCGGCGAGCGGCTCGCCCGCTTCGTCCTCGGGATCTGGGAGAACCCCACGACCCGGAAGCCCCTGCTGGCGATCGTGCGCTCGGCCGTGAACAACGACACCGCGGCCGCCGTCTTCCGCCGCCTGGTCGCCACCCAGGTGCTGCGCCGGATCGCCGGCCGGCTCGATCTGCCGGACGCCGAGCTGCGTGCCGAACTGGCGGCGGCGCAGCTGGTGGGCTGCGCGATGCTGCGGTACGTGATCAAGGTGGAGCCGCTGGCCTCGGCGGACCTGGAACTGATCATCGCGCGCGTGGCACCGGTCGTGCAGGGGCACCTGACCGGGCCGTGAGACCCGTTCCCGGTTTGCGGCCCGGTCGGGCGCCCCCGTGACGGGCTCGGACGCGGGCTCGGTGGGGGCTCGGACACGGGCTCGGTGACGGGCTCGACCGGGCTTCGGACCGGGCTTCGGACCGGGGTTCGGAGGTGAGACATGCGTCCCGGTATACGGACACCGTGTCCGCCCCCTGGATGACCGGCGTACGCTCGTTAGCAGTCAGAAGTCTCTGATCGCAGTCTCTGAAGGAGCGAGCGACGATGCCCGAGCTGAGGTCCCGCACAGTCACCCACGGCCGCAACATGGCGGGCGCCCGCGCCCTTATGCGCGCCTCCGGTGTACCCGGTGCGGACATCGGCCGGAAGCCGATCATCGCGGTGGCGAACAGCTTCACCGAGTTCGTGCCCGGCCACACGCACCTCCAGCCGGTCGGTCGGATCGTCAGCGAGGCGATCACCGCGGCCGGCGGCATCCCGCGCGAGTTCAACACGATCGCCGTCGACGACGGCATCGCCATGGGCCACGGCGGCATGCTCTACAGCCTGCCCTCCCGCGACCTGATCGCGGACAGCGTGGAGTACATGGTCGAGGCGCACTGCGCCGACGCCCTGATCTGCATCTCCAACTGCGACAAGATCACCCCGGGCATGCTGAACGCGGCCCTGCGGCTGAACATCCCGACGGTCTTCGTCTCCGGCGGCCCGATGGAGTCCGGCCGCGCCACCCTCGTCGACGGCACGGTCCGCACGCTCGACCTGGTCGACGCGATCTCCGACGCCGTGAACGACAAGATCTCGGACGAGGACATCCTCCGTATCGAGGAGAACGCCTGTCCGACCTGCGGCAGCTGTTCCGGCATGTTCACCGCCAACTCGATGAACTGCCTGACCGAGGCCATCGGCCTCTCCCTCCCCGGCAACGGCTCGGTGCTGGCCACCCACACGGCCCGCAGGGCGCTGTACGAGAACGCCGGGCGCACGGTGATGGACATCACCCGCCGCTACTACGAGCAGGACGACGAGACGGTCCTGCCCCGCAACATCGCCACCACCGCGGCCTTCGAGAACGCCATGGCCCTCGACATCGCGATGGGCGGCTCGACCAACACGATCCTGCACCTCCTCGCCGCCGCCCAGGAGGCGGGCGTCCCGTTCGGCCTGGAGGAGATCAACGAGGTCTCGCGCCGCGTGCCCTGCCTGGCCAAGGTCGCGCCGAACGTGGCGAAGGACCGCACGTACTACATGGAGGACGTGCACCGGGCCGGCGGCATCCCCGCCCTGCTCGGCGAACTGCACCGCGCGGGCCTGCTCAACGAGGACGTGTTCTCGGTCCACAGCCCGTCCCTGGCGGACTGGCTGAAGACGTGGGACGTCCGTGGCGGCTCGCCCTCGCCCGAGGCGGTCGAACTGTGGCACGCGGCCCCCGGCTGCGTCCGCTCCGCCGAGGCCTTCTCCCAGTCCGAGCGCTGGGAGGCGCTGGACGTGGACGCCGAGGGCGGCTGCATCCGCTCCGCCGAGCACGCCTACAGCAAGGACGGCGGCCTCGCGGTCCTGCGCGGCAACATCGCCGTCGACGGCTGCGTGGTCAAGACGGCCGGCGTGGACGAGTCGATCTGGACCTTCGAGGGCCCGGCGGTCGTCTGCGAGTCGCAGGAGGAGGCCGTCGAGAAGATCCTCAACAAGCAGGTGACGCACGGCGACGTCGTCGTCATCCGCTACGAGGGTCCCAAGGGCGGGCCTGGCATGCAGGAGATGCTCTACCCGACGTCCTTCCTCAAGGGCCGGGGCCTCGGCAAGACCTGCGCCCTGATCACCGACGGCCGCTTCTCCGGCGGCACCTCGGGCCTGTCGATCGGCCACGCCTCGCCCGAGGCGGCCTCCGGCGGCACCATCGCCCTCGTCGAGGACGGCGACCGCATCCGCATCGACATCCCGAACCGCACGATCGAGCTCCTCGTCGACGATGCCGAGCTGGCGCGGCGCGACGCGGCCCTCGGCGGCGTCTACGCCCCGAAGAACCGCGAGCGCAAGGTGTCCGCCGCCCTGCGGGCCTACGCCGCGATGGCGACGAGCGCCGACAAGGGCGCGGTGCGGGACGTGTCGAAGCTGGGCTGACACCCGGCAGCCGACAGGTACCCCGCCGGGCAGGCACCCGCCGGGCAGGCACCGAGCGGCAGTCCCCGCCGGGCAGTCGGGCAAGCGTTGCTGTGAGGGCCGTCTCCGCGGTACGGAGGCGGCCCTCGGCGCGTCTCACCGGCTTGCTGTGACCGGTCTGCGGTGACTGGTCCGCGGTGACTGGCGTGTTGTGGCCGGTCTGCCGTGACCGGCCCGGCGCGGCGTCAGGCTGTCACCGGCCCGGCGCCGGCCGTCCGCTCTCACCAGTCCGCCGGGTCCCGTCCGTCCACCGCGAAGACGGTTCCGTCCGGGGCTCCGGCGTAGACCTGGCCGTCGACCGCCTCGGGCGCGGGCAGCGTGGCCACCACCTCGTCCGAGTTGGCGCCGAGCCGCAGCGCCGTCTGGCCGACGAGCTTGCCCTTCTCGGCGTCCACGGCGAGGAGCCGTCCGTCGGCAGCGCTGAAATAGACGTGCTCGCCGTCGGCTGTCGGCACCGAACCACGGCTCACCGCCGTCTGGAGGGACCACACCTCCTTGCCCAGGAGCGTGTCGACGGCCACGAGCGATCCGTCGAAGGCCAGGAGGTAGACCCGGTCGCCCTGCGCGGTGGCCTGCGCCTCCTGGAGCGCGACGCCCAGCTTCACCCGCAGCGACACCTTGTCCTGCGGGGAGTAGCGGACCACGGCGTCGACCGAGCCGTAGACCTCGCCCTGCGACAGCAGGACCAGGCTGCCGTCCGTGGTGCCGACGAGCCGCAGCGTGCCGCTGAGCCGCTCGTCCCAGCGCACCTTCCCGGTCGCGGGATCCACGGCCGTGATCCGGGTGTGCCCGTCGTCCGACGTGCTCACCGCATAGGCGAGCGGGTCCTTCGGGAACGCCGTGAAGTACGGCTCGTTCAGCCCCGGAACGCGCCGGCTCCACACCGACTTCCCCGTCGCGGAGTCCACCCCGGTCACGGTGTTGTCGGCCGCGGTCAGCAACAGGGTGCCGCCGACGCTCCGGACACCCGGACAGTCCGACAGGTCGCGCTGCCAGCGGGTGGCGCCCGACGCCGGATCGAGCGCCTCCATCCGCTTGCCCGAGTGCGTGATCACCTGGGCCAGCCCGCCCGAGAGCACCGGGGCCTGGGTCGGCCCGTCGTCGTCGGTGAGGACGTGCCGCCACAGCACCCGACCGTCGGACGCGTCCAGCGCCGACACCAGTCCCTTCTGGACACAGAGCAGCCGCCGCGCGTCGTAGGTGCACTGGGGCATGCCACCCGTGCCCGTACCGGCACCCGCGCCGGTGCTGTCCTTCGCGGGTCGCGTGCTCCAGGGGCTGAAGGCGGACGACGCGGACTGCGAGCCGCCCGCCTTGCCCCGCGCGTCCCGGCCCGGGTCGTCCTCGCCGGGCAGCTGCGTCGCGAGGACCGCGCCGCCCGAGAGGACGACGACCAGCGCGCCGACCGCGAGGGCCACCCGCCGGCGCCGGCCGCGCGGCCGCACCTCGACCCGGTCCGGTGCGCCCGCGGGCTCCTCCGCCCCCTTCGGCCCCGCCGCGCCCGCCGACCCGGCCTCCTCCAATGCCCGCTGCGACGGTATGAACGCCTGCGTGTCGTACGAGGCCGCCACCGACCGCAGTTCCCGCATCAACTCGTCCGGCGTGGGCCGGTCCTCGGGCTCCTTGGCCAGACAACGCACCACCAGCGGCGCGAGGTTCCCCGGTACGCCGGTCAGATCCGGCTCGTCGTGCACGACCTGGTAGGCGACGACGTACGGGCTGTCGGAGTCGAACGGCCCGCGTCCCGTCGCCGCGTGCACCATCACCGACCCGAGCGCGAAGATGTCGGCGGCCGGACCCACCTCCCGCGGCCGCCGGAACTGCTCCGGCGCCATGAAGGGCGGCGTACCGATCAACTTGCCGGTCTCGGTGCGCAGTTCGCTGTCCTTCGGCCGGGAGATACCGAAGTCGATGACCTTCGGTCCGTCCTCGGCCAGCAGGACGTTGCTCGGCTTCAGGTCCCGGTGCACGACCCCGACGCGGTGGATGTCCCGCAGCGCCTCCGCGAGCCCGGCCATCAGCCGCCGCAACTCGCCCGAGCGCATGGGCCCGTGCTCCTTCACCTGCTCGGCGAGCGTCGAGCCGGGAATGAACAGGGTTGCCATCCAGGGCCGTTCGGCCTCCGGATCGGCGTCGACGACGGGGGCGGTGAACGCCCCGCTCACCCGCCGAGCGGCGGCCACCTCCTGCCGGAAGCGGCCCCTGAACTCGGGATCCCGGGCGAACTGGGCATGGACGACCTTCACCGCGACCTTCATCCCGGAGGTGCTCCGGGCCAGGTGCACCACGCCCATGCCACCGGAGCCCAGACGTTCCTCCAGGCGGTAGTGGCCGGCGTATTCCGGAAGTTCCGCTTCCGCGCCCGCCCCGGTGTTGCGCTGTGGCGTCATGGACCAACCACCCCCGTGCTGTTCAACCGCGCGCGCGACGCACGGAGCCTAGTCGATGAGTCGTACGGGACAGAGGCGGCTTGCTAGCCTCCGTGTGCGAATCCTGCACATGTGTTTCATTGCATGTTTTGGGGGAATCAACGTGACCCCATGTCAGTCATGGGGTTCGACGGGGGAGGATTTTTCATGTCTGTTGACCGTGTGGAAGTGGAAGAGGTCGCGAACGGCGGGACGGCGGAGGCCGTAGCGACGGCCGCGGCGGCCCTCACGTACTACCCGATCGCGCCGGGCGTCCGGCTGAACGTCCGCAGCGGCCCCGGTACGGGCTACCCGGTCGTCAGGGTCCTGGCCGAGGGCACCAAGGTCCCGATCTTCTGCCAGACCCCGGGCACCTCGGTGTCCGGCCCGTACGGCACGACGAACATCTGGGACAACATCGCCGACAGCCAGTTCGTCTCGGACGCGTACGTACGGACGGGCAGCGACGGCTACGTGGCCGCCCACTGCGCCTGACGACAGCCGGCCCCCGGCCCCGGAGCCGGACTCGGCCGCGGAGCCGGACTCGGCCCCGGCCCCGGCCCCGGCCCCGGACTCGGCCCCGGATCAGGACCCGTGTCCGTACCCGGAGCCGGAGTCCTGATCAGGACCCGTACCCGTGCCCGGAGCGGGACCTGATCAGAACTCGAACCGGAGCGATCACGAGCCGGATCAGGGCCGAGCCCAGGGCTCGGATCAAGACCCGAGCCCTGATCCGAGCCTTGGCCCGAGTCGTAGCCCGAGTCTTGGTCCGAATCTTGGTCCGAATCTTGGTCCGAGGCGCAACCTCGGACCAGGACTCGGCCAGGCCCTCGCGGGCCCTGGCCTTCGACCGGGCCTTCGCGGGCCCTCGGGGACCCTGGCCTTCGACCGGGTGACTCGGTGACCCCGGCCTCGGACCGGGCCTCGGGGATCCCGGCCATCGACCGGGCTGGCCTCGGATCGGCCTTCGACCGGCCTTGGACCAGCCTTTGACCGGGCCCTCGCGGGCCCTCGGGGACCTTGACCTTCGACCGGGTGACTCGGTGACCCCGGCCTCGGACCGGGCCTCGGGGATCCCGGCCATCGACCGGGCCGGCCTCGGATCGGCCTTCGACCGGCCTTGGACCAGCCTTCGACCGGCCTGGGATCGGCCTGGGATCGGCCTCGGCCCGGTCCAGGAGCAACCCGCCCGGGAGCCGGCGCCCGCCCGGAGCCATAATCGTCCCGTGAGCGACGAAAACGGCACCCCGGGCACTTCGGCGGGCTCCCGTGACACCTCGACCGGTGCGGCGAGCACCCCCGCCGGCCGGTCGGGAAGCCCCGCCGGCACCGGGCCCCGCCCGGAGCCCCTGCGCTTCTTCGGCACCACCTGGGTGGACCACGACCCCGGCCTTCGGGGCTACGCGGCCCGCCGCATCGCCGTAGCCGTCGGCTCCCTGGCCGCCGCCGTCGTCTCCTGCCTCGTCCTGCGCTTCGCCTACGACGGCATCGCGATCGCCGACCTGGGCAGCTTCGTGACGCTGCTGGTCGTCGTGATGTTCGCGGTCTGCACCGCACTCGCCTTCCGCCACACCTGGGAAGGCTTCACCAAGCGCCCCGACCCCGACCGCCAGGCCTCCCTGCGAGGTCTGCTCGCCGTCGGCTTCGTCGGCTCGCTGCTCGCGTACTTCTTCCGCAGCCTCACCGAGGCACCCGGCGAGAGGCTCCACCGCGAGGAGTACGACACGGCACGCGAACAGTACGAACGCCGCTCCACCCGCCGCACGGGCAACCCGTCGAAGAAGCGCCGCCGCAACTGACCTCCCCTCCCCGTGCCGGTGCCGGTGCCCGTGCCCGTGCCGGTGCCACAGGGCAGCCGGGCTAGTGGACGGACCGTGTCGCCGCAGCCGCCCCTGTCCGCAGGCCCGGTCCGCGGTCCCGCCGCGCAGGCACTGGTCCGCAGTTCCGGTCGGCAGGCCCCGCCGCGCAGCTCCGGGCGGCTTTGCCGCGCAGGTCTGGTCCGCAGTTCCGGTCCGCAAGCCCGCCTCCCAGACCTGGTTCCCAGGCCCGCCCCGCAGATCCGGTCCCAGGCCCGCCCCTCCAGACCCGGTCCGTGGACCCAGCAGCCTCCGGACCCGGCCCACAACCCCGCCCCCCAAGACTCGATCCACCCCCCCAGGCCCACCACCCCCCAGGCCCGATCCACCCCCCAGGCCCACCCCCGACCCGCCCTGTTCCCCTTCCCTCCCGCCTCCCGCCACCATGGCCCCATGACGTCCTCCTCCGACACCCCCGGGCACACCACCCGAGCCCACTCCTTCAACTCCGCCGCGGCCCAGTACGCCGCCAACCGCCCCTCCTACCCGACCGCCCTCCTCGACACGATCGAGGATCTCGCCGGGCACCCCCTCGCCGGGGCTCGGGTCGCGGACGTCGGAGCCGGCACCGGCATAGCGACCGCCCTCCTGCACGCCCGCGGCGCCGACGTCATCGCCGTCGAGCCCGGGGACGGCATGGCCGCGCAGTTCCGCAACGCCCTGCCCGACGTGCCGATCGTCCGGGGCGACGGCAACCACCTCCCCCTGGCCGCCGCCTCCCTCGACTTCCTCACCTACGCCCAGTCCTGGCACTGGACCGACCCGGCCCGCTCGGTCCCCGAGGCCCTGCGCGTCCTGCGTCCGGGCGGCGCTCTGGCGCTGTGGTGGAACACCGACGCCCTCGACGTGCCCTGGCTGGCGGAGGCGGCCCGGCGCATCGACCGGTACTTCGGGGAGAGCATCCCCGCGAACACCAAGAACGTGGACGCCCGCGTCGTCGACCCCACGGGCCGCCTCGGACTGACCCGCCGTGAGGTCCGCTGGAGCCGCCGCGTCCCCGTCGACACGCACCTGGCCAACATCGGCAGCCACTCGCTGTTCCTGGTCCACGGCGAGGAGGAGAGCACCGCCTTCCTCGCCGAGGAGCGCGACCACCTGATGCGGGCCTTCCCCGAGGGATACGTCGAAGAGGTCTACGACGTCGTCCTGCTGCTCGCGACCAGAGCCTGACCGCGCGCGCCGGCCCATCCCGCCAGCGCCGCCGCACACGCGTGGTCCACATGCCGCAGCCCGCCCAACTCCAGCCGCACCGCGCGGTCGTGCGGCAGCGCGTCCAACGCGTCCAGGAGCTTCGGCAGCCGCAAGAACGTCGCATGCCCCCGTACCCGTACGACGAGCCCGTCGTCCCCCCTGTCCTCCGCCTCGACGTGCACATGGCTGATCTCCCACGCCGTCTTCGCCACGGCCAGCGCCAGCCCGACCACCACCCCCTCGAACAGGTCGCCCGTCACGATCGCCACCGCCGTGACCCCGAGCACGACGGCCTCCGCCCGTTGCCCGCGCCACAGCTTCCGTGCCTCTCGCCAGGGCACCAGCTTGCAGCCGACGTACACCAGCAGCCCGGCGAGTGCCGCGACCGGAACGGCCCCCAGCACCCCGGGCAGCGCCGCCGCGAACAGCAGCAGCCACACCCCGTGCAGCACCCGCGACGCCTTGCTCCGCGCGCCCGCCAGCGCCCCCTCGGAGACGACACCTCCCCCTCCCGCGACCGCGCTCCGCACGATGAGGGTCGTCATCGGCAGCGCGCCCAGCACCCCGCACACGGCGTTGCCCGCGCCCTGTGCCATCAACTCCCGGTCGTAGTCCGTCCCCCGTCCGTCGGGCAGCCGGTCCACCGCGGCGCCGAACAGCGACTCCGCCGACGCGATCAACGCGAACGCCACTACGGTCCCGATCACCCCCACTTCCGTCAGCCGTCCGAGATCCGCCGCCCCCGGCACCCGTACGGCATTCCACAGCCCCTGCACCTGGACCCGCCGCACCTCCAGGTCGAACATCCACGTCACGCCCATGGCCGAAGCCACCGCGACGAACGGCGCCGGAACCCACCGCGCACCGCGCCGCCAACGCCCCCACAGCAGCAACACGACCATGGTGGCACCCCCCACTGACAACGCCACCGGATCCAACCGCCCGGGCAGCGCCCCCAACCCGGCGAGCCGGTCGAGCCCGCCCGAGGGCGCGGCCGCGTCCCCGAGGGCGTACACCTGCCCGGCGACCAGCACCAGTCCGATCCCGGCGAGCATGCCGTGCGCGACGGCCACCGACACGGCCCGGAACCACCGGCCCAGCCGCAGCGCACCGAGCCCCACCTGCACCAGCCCGGCGGCGAGGACGAGCACGCCGAGCGCCGCCACGCCGTAGCGCTGTACGGCCTCGTGGACGAGCACGGTCAGCCCCGCCGCCGGCCCGCTCACCCGGAGGCTGCCGCCGGGCAGTGCCCCGACCACCAGCCCGCCGACGACACCGGTGATCAGCCCCAGCTCGGCGGGCACACCGGAGGCCACGGCGATGCCCATACACAGGGGGAGCGCGACGAGGACCACGACGAAGGAAGCGAACAGATCAGCCTTGCGGACACCACGGAGCAACACGGCGGCACCTCCAGGAGGAAACGGGAGATGCGTGGGCGCGCCGCGCCGGGGGAGGGCGCGGCGACTGAGCTGCGCGGACCGGAGCGAGGGGGAACCAGCCCGTTGGCCCGGAAGCGCATGAATTCCATTGTCAGTTGAAACGTCCGGCCGGACGGGAGGTTCCTGTGGTGACCCGGTGAACACGGAAGCGAAGGAGCCGGAACCTCCACTTCCAACATCACCCCCACGCGCCTGCGCCGCCCCCACGCGCCTGCGCCGCCCCCACGCGCCTGCGCCGCCCCCACGCGCCTGCGCCGCCCCGGCACGCCTCCCGCCCGGGCGCGCCCCCGCCACCTCCCCGCCCGGCACGCCTCCGCCACCCGGCGCGCCCGCACCACCCCCGAGTCCCTCATGAACCATGAACCGTCCCCCAGCGGCGAGCCGCGCGCCTCTCCCCACTCGCCCCGCCCTCCCCGCAAGCCGATGCCGCTTGACGCCCCAGCGCACCCGGGAGCATTATTCATCGCATGATGAATTTTAACCGGAGCTCGCGCCCACCCGGCGAGGACCCGACGCAGGCCCCGCAGGCCCCGCAGACCTCACCGGCCGGGCCTGCCGGACCCGCCGCGCCCGCCGTGCGAGCCGAGAACCTGACCGTCGTCCGAGGCCCCCGCACGGTCCTGCGCAGCCTCGACTTCACCGTCCCCCGCGGCCAGATCACCGGCCTGCTGGGCCCCTCGGGCTGCGGCAAGTCGACTCTCATGCGCTCGATCGTCGGCACCCAGGACAAGGTCACCGGCACCCTCGACGTCCTCGGCCGGCCCGCGGGCCACCCCGCCCTCCGTACCCGCATCGGTTACGTCACCCAGGCCCCCTCCGTCTACGACGACCTGACGATCCGCCAGAACCTCGACTACTTCGCAGCGATCCTCGACCCGGGTCGGGCGGCAGCCGACCGCCGCCACGAGAACGTCACCCGGGCCATCGCCGACGTCGACCTCACCACCCACGCCGACGCCCTCGCCGGCAACCTCTCCGGCGGCCAGCGCAGCCGCGTCTCGCTGGCCGTGGCGCTCCTGGGCACCCCGGAACTCCTGGTCCTCGACGAACCGACCGTCGGCCTGGACCCGGTCCTGCGCCGCGACCTGTGGAACCTCTTCCACGAGATCGCAGCCACTCGGGGCGCGACCCTGCTGATCTCCTCCCACGTCATGGACGAGGCCGAGCGCTGCCACCGCCTGCTGCTCATGCGCGAGGGCGAGATCCTCGCCGACGCCACCCCCGAGGCCCTGCGCACCCGCACCGGCGCCGACACGGTCGAGTCGGCCTTCCTGCACCTGGTGGACGCGGCGACAGAGGCAGCCCGCACGAAGGAGACCTCGACCGAGGAGGCCCGCACGAAGGAGACCTCGACGAAGGAGACCTCGACGAAGGAGACCTCCACGAAGGGCACCCGCGCGAAGGAGACAACCCGATGACCACGACCACGGGCACGACCACGCCCACCACCCCGGCTCCGGTCCCCGCACCGATCACCACCAGCGCCCTGAGCCTCTCCCGCACCACCGCCACCGCGGCCAGGGTCCTGCGCCAGCTGCGCCACGACCCCCGCACCATCGCGCTGCTGCTCCTCATCCCCTGCGTGATGCTGTTCCTGCTCCGCTACGTCTTCGACGGCAGCCCGCGCACCTTCGACAACATCGGCGCGTCCCTCCTGGGCATCTTCCCGCTGATCACGATGTTCCTGGTCACCTCCATCGCCACCCTGCGCGAACGCACCTCGGGCACCCTCGAACGCCTCCTCGCCATGCCCCTCGGCAAAGGCGACCTGATCGCCGGCTACGCCCTCGCCTTCGGCACCCTCGCGATCATCCAGTCGGCCCTGGCCACCGGCCTGGCGGTCTGGTTCCTCGACCTGGACGTCACGGGCAGCCCCTGGCTCCTCCTCCTGGTCGCCCTCCTCGACGCCCTCCTCGGCACCGCCCTCGGCCTCTTCGTCTCCGCCTTCGCGGCCTCGGAGTTCCAGGCGGTCCAGTTCATGCCGGCGGTGATCTTCCCCCAACTCCTCCTCTGCGGCCTCTTCGCCCCCCGCGACACCATGCACCCGGCCCTGGAAGCCGTCTCCGACGTGCTCCCCATGTCCTACGCGGTCGACGGCATGAACGAGGTCCTCACCCACACCGACATGACGGCCACCTTCGTACGCGACGTCCTCATCGTCGGCGGCTGTGCTCTGCTGGTCCTGTGCCTGGGAGCGGCAACCCTCCGACGCCGCACAGCGTGACCGTCCAACCTGTCCAACCCAACCAGCCCAACCAGCCCGTTCAGCCCGTCCGGCGTTCGAGAACGAGACCGTCCAGCCGGAGGCGGTCCGAGGCACAGCCCCCAGGGACAGGAAGGACAGGCAGGACAGGCAGGACAGGACAAGGGGAAGGGCAGAGGCGGCGGGGCGGGAGCGGGAGCAGGGGCGGGAGCGGGAGCGGAGCGGGAAAACCGCAGTCCGCCCACCGGACACCCGGACCGACCCCCCACCCCCGGTGCGAGGATGACCCCGGACGACGGACGACGCACACCTCCGGAGGACCCTCCAGCCATGACCCAGAAAGTCGCAGTCCTCGGCACCGGCAAAATCGGCGAAGCCCTCCTCAGCGGCATGATCCGAGGCGGCTGGCCCCCCGCCGACCTCCTCGTCACCGCCCGCCGCCCGGAACGAGCCGAAGAACTCCGCACCCGCTACGGAGTCACCCCCGTCACCAACGCCGAGGCCGCCAAGACCGCGGACACCCTGATCCTCACGGTCAAACCGCAGGACATGGGCACCCTCCTCGACGAGCTCGCCCCGCACGTCCCCGCCGACCGCCTGATCATCAGCGGAGCCGCCGGCATCACCACGGCCTCCATCGAGGAGCGTCTCGCCGCGGGCGCCCCGGTCGTGCGCGTCATGACGAACACCCCCGCCCTCGTCGACGAGGCGATGTCCGTCATCTCCGCCGGCACCCACGCCACCGCCGCCCACCTCGCGCACACCGAGGAGATCTTCGGCGCCGTCGGCAAGACCCTCCGGGTGCCCGAGTCCCAGCAGGACGCCTGCACCGCCCTCTCCGGCTCCGGCCCGGCGTACTTCTTCTACCTGGTCGAAGCCATGACGGACGCCGGCATCCTGCTCGGCCTGCCCCGCGACAAGGCCCACGACCTCATCGTCCAGTCCGCGATCGGCGCCGCGACGATGCTCCGCGACAGCGGCGAGCACCCGGTCAAGCTCCGCGAGAACGTCACGTCCCCGGCCGGCACCACCATCAACGCCATCCGCGAACTCGAGAACCACGGCGTACGGGCCGCGCTGATCGCAGCCCTCGAGGCCGCCCGCGACCGCAGCCGCGAACTGGCCTCCGGCAAGAAGGACTGAAGCCGCCCGGGGCGGTCAGGAACCGGCCGCCCCCACGAGCTCCCCGGTCGTCACCACCCGCGCGAACCCGCCGCCGTGCAGGGACACCGCCGCCGCCTGCGCGAGCTCCTCCGCACTCCGCCGCCAGCCGAACGGACCCTCCAGGTCGAACGTGTACGTCGCGTCGTACGCGAACACCACGTCGTACCCGAGGTTTCCGCCCATGCGCGCCGTCGTCTCCGCGCACATGTTCGTCTGGATCCCGGCCACCACGATCTGCGAGATCCCCTCCGCGGCCAGCCAGGCGCCCAGATCCGGCGTTCCGAGAAACGCCGAGTTCACCGTCTTGGTCAGGACCAGCTCGGCCCCCGAGCCCTTCCCGCGCCGCTCCTCCACGTACTCCTTGAAGTCGTTCCCCTCATACCCCAGCCGCAAGGGCGACCCCGGCTTCACCGAGTCGTGCCGCACGAACACGACCGGCCGCCCCGTCGCCTGCCATACGTCGATGAGCGCGGCGATGTTGTCGTCCGCCCCGGGATTGTTCCGCGTCCCCCAGAAGTCCAGCTCCTCGAAGCCCTTCTGCACATCGATGACCACCAGCGCTGCGTTCTCCGCGATATCCATGGCGCCGATCCTGCCGCCGGAACCCCTCGCACCCCAGCAGGCCGGAAGACAGCGATCGATGATTTACTGCCAGCCATGAAGCCTGCGTACCGGGTCGCCCTCGTCGCCTTCCCCGGCATCCGTGCCTTCGACGTCTCCGTCATCACCGAGGTCTGGGGCACCGACCGCACCGACCGCGGCGCCCCCGCCTTCGACCTGCGCCGAGTCGCCACCGACAGCGCCTCCGTCCCGATGCGCGGCGGCCTGGCCCTCGCCCCCGACCGCACCCTCGCCTGGCTCTCCCGAGCCGACCTGATCCTCGTCCCCGGCCTGGACGACCACCTCACCCCCGCACCCGCCCCCGTCCTGGACGCCCTCCGCCGCGCCCACGCCCGCGGCACCACCCTCGCGGCGCTGTGCGGCGGAGCCTTCACCCTCGCCCAGGCCGGCCTGCTCGACGGCCGCCGAGCGATCACCCACTGGGGCCTGATCGAACTCCTCCGCACCCGCCACCCCCGGGTCACCGTCGTTCCCGACGCCCTCTTCATCGAGGACGACAACATCTGGACCGCGGCCGGCACGGCAGCGGGCATCGACCTCTGCCTCCACCTGGTCCGCCGCTCCCACGGCGCCGAAGCGGCCGCTACCATCGCCCGTTCGATGGTCACCGCCCCCTTCCGCACCGGCACCCAGGCCCAGTTCATCGAACACCCCACCCCGCGCACCGACCGGGACGCCGACACCCTCGCCGCCATACGCGACCACGCCCTGCGCCACCTGCACGAACCACTCACCGTCGCCGCACTGGCGGCGCGCGCCGGCATGTCCCCCCGCAGCTTCGCCCGCCACTTCACGGCCGAGACCGGCGCGACCCCCCTGCGCTGGCTCCTCGACCAGCGCATCGCCGCGGCCCAGAAACTTCTCGAACGCACCGACCTCCCCATGCCCGAGGTCGCCCGGCGGGCCGGCTTCGGCAGCGAGGTCACGATGCGCCAGCACTTCGCATCGCGCCTCGCCACCAGCCCACGCGCCTACCGCACCGCGTTCAGCACCCGATCGGCCACCGGCTCCGCCGCGGGCGGAAGCAACCCGATCGCGCGATAGGCGCTGTCCACGACCGGCCGAGCCATCGCCCGGGCCCTCGCCGCCCCGTCCCGCAGCACCTCGTCCACATGGACGGGATCCGCGCACAGCTCCCGGTGCCTGGCCTGCACCGGTCGCAGGACCTCGACGACCGCGTCGGCCGTGTCCTTCTTCAATGCGCCGTACGACCCGTAGGCACCGGCCAGCGCTTCGGGCTCGCCGCCCGTGCACGCGGCGAGGATCTCCAGCAGATTGGCTAGCCCCGGCCGCTCCTCCCGGTCGTACACGACCTCCCGCCCACTGTCGGTGACGGCCCGCATGACCTTCTTGCGCACCACATCGGGCTCGTCCAGCAGATAGACGATCCCCGGCCCGAAGTCGTCGCTCTTGCCCATCTTCGACGCCGGCTTCTGGAGGTTCATCACCCGCGCCGCCACCGCCGGATGCGTGGCCTTCGGTACGACGAACGTGTGCCCGTACCGCTGGTTGAACCGCACCGCCAGATCGCGCGTCAGCTCGACATGCTGGGCCTGGTCGTCACCGACCGGCACCTCGTCGGCCCCGTAGGCGAGGATGTCCGCCGCCATCAGCACGGGATAGGTCAGCAACGAGAGCCGCACACCGCCCCCGCGCTCCCGCTCGCGCCCGGACTTCTCCTTGTACTGGATCATCCGCCGCATCTCGCCGTCCGTGGCCACGCACTCGAGCAGATACGACAACCGCGCGTGTTCGTCCACATGACTCTGTACGAACAGGGTGCACAGCCGTGGATCCAGTCCCGCCGCCAGCAAGAGCGTCACCGCCTGCCGAGTGAGCCGACGCACCCGCGCCGGATCGTGCTCCACGGTCAGCGCGTGCAGATCGACGACGCAGAACAGCGAGTCCGCCCGGTGCTGGTCGACCTCGGCCCACTGCCGCAGAGCGCCCAGGTAGTTCCCCAGCGTCAGATGTCCGGTCGGCTTGACCCCGCTGAAGACCCGCTTCATCTCTCCACCTCCAGGTCGAGACCGCCACTCCGGCCGGCCGACCCCCTGGAACCCTGGAGGGGGAAACGAGAACGGCCGCCGAAGCGGCGGCCGTTGAGTGCATACGTGAGCACGGCCGCCGTCAGGCGGCCCACCACAGCTGGGTGCACGTACGCGTAGTCATGTCCGTGAGACTACGCCTCAGGGGTGCCCGAGGGACATGAGTTGACACACCCCGACCCGATACGTAGTGTTCTCCGAGTTGTTCGACGTGAGCGCCGACTCCGGTCGGTCCCCGAACAGCCATTCCGCAGGTACCAACCACTTCTCGACACGCAGTCGATTCGTCTGCCGTCGTGTCGTTGTCGTGTGTATTCGCGAAATGAGGAATCCGCGTTCGAAAGGACGCAGGGCCCCGATTGGCTTCGGGGGCCGGGAATCCGCTAAAGTCTCACTCGTCGGAACGGCCCAACAGCCGGGAAGGCAAACCCCCGCTGACTGGGAATCAGGCCCGAAAGGATCTGATAGAGTCGGAACCGCCGGAAAGGGAAACGCGAAAGCGAGAACCTGGAAAGCACCGAG